>DATAZI010000059.1:0-103605 GCA_036272095.1 Marmoricola sp.
GGGCGATTTCGACCAGCCTCGGACCTCCGCTAACATATGCGGGTTCCTCCGAAGCCTGAGGAACGAGCGGCTGTAGCTCAACGGATAGAGCATCTGACTACGGATCAGAAGGTTCGGGGTTCGAATCCCTGCAGCCGCGCACAGGGAGAAGGCCCCGACGCATCGCGTCGGGGCTTTTTCTCATTCCTGTCCTTCGCGGGTCCGTCCCCGGCTTGTTCAGGCGGCGAACTCGGACTGCGGGTAGTCGGCCTTCCAGGCCTCGATCTCCTCGGTGCCTGGCTCGCCCGACCCGCGGGTCAGGGTCACCCAGGCGAGGAGCAGGATCGGCGCGATGATGAAGCAGCCGCTGATCAGGACGGTCCGGGCGTGGTCGGTGAACGCGGTCCGACCGTCGACCGGCACACCGCCGAGGTCGTAGGACCAGGCGAGCCACGCGGTGATCCCGAGCTGGAAGAGGACGATGCCGGCCCAGAACAGCGGAGCCACCAGCCCGAGCAGCGGGACGTGCCGCAGCCGGGGCGCGGCGGAGCCGGCACGCTCGCGCCGTGAGAGCCAGGCGTCGAACCGCTGATTGACGAAGATGACCGCGATGCCGGTCAGGAACCAGCCGTAGTAGTTGTTCATCGTGATGCCGAAGTGGTACCCGGGCTTGGGGTAGTAGTAGATGTCGCCGAGGAACCAGTACTTGCCCAGCACCGTGACGGGGTCGGTCACCCAGTCGATCACCAGCATCAGGAACGCGCCGAGCACGAGCACCGTCGCGCCGTTGCGGATCTTCCTGGTGCTCAGCCGCTGGACGTCCAGCCCGCGCCGGACCAGCGGCGCGACGAAGAACTGCGCGAACGAGAACGCCACGTACGACAGGAACGCGAACGACAGCGAGTCGAAGAACGGCACCCCGGCGATCACCAGGTCGTTGTGCAGGGCGCCGTAGTTGTACTGGTAATTGCCCATCGGGTAGTGGTGGTGGATGCTCATCCACTCGGCGCCGAAGGCGATCGTGTAGCCGCTGACGAGCCAGAACAGCGTCCTGCGGACACCGTGCTCCAAGGTGCCGTAGATCAGGAACGCGACCAGGAAGAGCGTCACGTACCACCGGTGGGTCATGCTGTACCAGAGATCTTCCATCCCGCAGTTATAGCGGGATCGGCGTGCCCACGCAGAGATTGAGCCATGAAGCCCGAGACGGGAACAGCACATGACCGACCTGGTGATCCGGAAGATGCCGTTCGACTTCAGCGAGCCCGTCGACTTCAACTGGCAGCCGGGCAACCCCGAGTTCGGCGTCTTCACCAACGCCTTCACCTTCGTGGCCGTGCCGTTCGAGAAGTACATCATCAAGGTCGTCCGCCAGGCCGAGAGCAGGTTCACCGACCCCGAGGTCGCCGCAGAGGCCGAGGCTTTCCTGCGCCAGGAGGCCCAGCACTCCAGCGCGCACCGGCGGCACATGCTCGCCCTGATTGAGAAGTACCCCGGGCTCGAGGCCGTCTACGACCGGGCGCTGGCGCGGTTCGACGAGCTCATCGAGACCGAGTCTGTCGAGTTCAACGCGGCGTACATCGCGAATCTGGAGGCGACGTTCACGCCGCTGTTCACGATGCTGCTCAACAACAGCGACTCGCTGCTGGTCGGCGGTGATGATCGCGTGGCCGGACTGATGACCTGGCACTTCGTGGAGGAGATCGAGCACCGCAGCTCGGGGCTGGTCATCTTCAACGCCCTGGTCGACGACCCCTGGCAGCGGACCCGCTGGATGCCTCGCACGTTCCGGCACATCTACTCGGTGATGATGGAGATCGTGGCCGGGTTCGACCAGCACGTGCCGCAGGCCGACCGTGTCGTCAGTGCATCGCGGACACTCTCGATCGCCCTGGCCCGCGCCGAGCTCCGCTCGCCTGCGCGTCGCCAAGGTGCCGACGGCACTCCGCCATCGATGCTGGGGAGGGTGCCGCGCGCCCACCTGCGCTCAATGCTCTGGCACCTCCTGCTCTCCCAGACGCCCAAGCACGATCCGGCGAACCAGCCGCTCCCCGATCTGGCGTTCGCCTGGATGGCGGCCTACGAGTCCGGCGCCGACCTGACCCGTTTCACCGGCCCGGAATCTCTCGGTACCGCTGCTTCCTGAGCCGTGAAGAAAACCTGCTAGGCCACCGGCGCCACCCGCCTCTACTCTTGGTCGTCGTCCGGCCAGAGAGGCCGGCGAGACCCGTGAGGAAGACCAACCAGTGACTACCAGGAATCACCAGCTGACCGCGAGCCGCTCGTTGGCACGCGTGCTGGATGCTGCCTACCCGCTGAAGGTCTCGGCGAGCAAGCCCATCGAGCTCCGAGGTTGCGAGCCGAGCCGGCTGGAGCCGCCCGTGTAGGTGCCACGACGCACCGGGACAACCGGGCCGCTCCAGCAGGCGACGTCCATCAGGTCATCACGACCGAGGATGTCGGCCCGCAGGGGCGGCCTTTGTGCGTGCTGCCCAGATAGAGCCTGCCCGATATCCCCGCCCAATAAGCCCCGCCCGACCAGAACCGAAGCCGAAGACGAAGGAGGTGGACGGCGCATGACCACGAAGTACAACGACATGCTCGACACCAAGGGCGTCACGGTGGCGTTCGACTTCCCAACGCCGCAGGTCGCCTGGACCTGTGCCGGGTACGACGACCCGGACGTGTTCGACCCGGTCGATTCCGACACCCTCGCGCTCGCCCAGTCCCTGTGCGGGACCTGCGCGGTCCGCGACGTGTGCCTCGGACTGGGCACGAGCCGGGGCGAGTGGGGCGTCTGGGGAGGCGTCCTGCTGGAGGCCGGCAAGCCGGTCGACAAGGTCCGGCAGTCCGGTCGGCCCAGGAAGGTGACGGCTGCCTGAGACCACACAGTCGAACGGGGGCCCGCAGCCGGCGGAGCTGCGGGCCCCGGCCCCACGAAGATGCCTCTCTAGTCCAACGGACACGACACCGGCCTACGAAGCCGGGGATCCAGGTTCGATTCCTGGGAGGGGCGCGTCAGCAAACCAACGAATCGCCAAGGAGGCGACCATGACCACCACGCACGAGTTCCCGGTGCCCCTGCCGGGCGCCGGCGCCGAGACGCTGATGTGGGCGCACCCGCACGACGTCGAGGACCAGGCTCTCGACCAGCTCCGGAACATCTCCCGGCTGCCGTGGGTGCACGGCGTCCGGGTGATGCCCGACGTCCACCTCGGCAAGGGCGCGACCGTCGGGTCCGTCGTCGCGATGCGCGACGCCGTGTCACCGGCTGCGGTCGGGGTCGACATCGGCTGCGGCATGCAGGCGGTGCGGACCAGCCTGCGCGTCGACGACCTGCCCGAGAACCTCCGCCGGCTGCGGCACGCGGTCGAGAACACGATCCCGGTCGGGTTCTCGGCGCACCGCGCTGCTCCGGATGTGGCCCGGCTCGGCGTCGACCAGGGCCGGTACGCCGGCTGGGAGGCGTTCTGGGCCGGGTTCGGCGACCTGCACACCGGCGTACAGGACCGGGAGTCCAAGGCGATGAAGCAGATGGGCTCGCTGGGCGGCGGCAACCACTTCCTCGAGCTGACCTCTGATGAGGACGGCCAGGTGTGGCTGATGCTGCACTCCGGATCCCGCAACATCGGCAAGGAGATCGCGGAGCGGCACATCAACGAGGCGAAGGGGCTCGAGCACAACCTCGAGCTGCCGGACCGCGACCTCGCAGTGTTCCTGGCCGGGACGCCGGGGATGGAGGCCTACCTCCGGGACCTGCACTGGGCCCAGGAGTACGCCGCCCGGAACCGGGCAGTGATGATGGCGCTGTTCTGCGAGGTGGTCACTGCTGAGTTCGCGTACCGCGGCCTCGACGTGGTCTACGGCGAGCAGATCTCTGCCCACCACAACTACGTCGCGGTCGAGACGCTGTCGGACGGCACCGAGCTGATCGTCACCCGCAAGGGCGCGATCCGCGCCGGCGCCGGCGACCTCGGGCTCATCCCGGGGTCGATGGGCACGGGCTCGTATGTGGTCCGAGGCCTCGGCAACGAGGCGTCGTACTGGTCCGCGTCGCACGGTGCCGGACGGCGGATGTCGCGGAACAAGGCCAGGAAGACCTTCACCGTGGCGGATCTTGCGGACCAGACCGCCGGTGTCGAGTGCCGCAAGGACGCCGGGGTGCTCGACGAGATTCCCGGCGCGTACAAGGACCTCGGTGCCGTCATCGAGGCTCAGACTGACCTCGTCGAGGTCGTCGCACGGCTCACCACGCTGATGTGCGTGAAGGGCTGAACCAACCACCGAGGACGATCACTGGAAGGAGGTGTCGGGGGTGGAGACAACTGCATCGGTGCTGCTGCTGAACGCCTCCTACGAGCCGCTCGGCAAGGTGACGTTCAAGCACGCCGTCCGGATGCTGTTCCGCGAGGTCGCGACCGTCGAGGACGGGCACGAGGCGTGGCGGCTCGAGCCGCACCTGCGGCAACGGGCGTGGCCTTTCGCGCCGGGGCAGCTCAAGGTGATCCGGCTGGTCAGGTACGTCGCTGCGAAGTGGATGTACCGGCCGGCCGGGTACACCCGGGACGGCGTCCTGCGCCGGGACCGGCACCGGTGTGCGTACTGCTGCGCACGCGGCACCACCGTCGACCACATCCGCCCCGCCAGCCGCGGCGGGGAGGACTCGTGGCTCAACACGGTCGCGTGCTGCGGTCGCTGCAACTCCCGCAAGGCAGCCCGTACGCCGGCCGAGGCCGGCATGGTGCTCCGGGTGACGCCGTATGTGCCGACGCGGGCGCAGCTTGTCGGCGGCTGAGGCCGGACCACGTCGGAGAAGTCACGTGATATTCATGGGGCAGCTCCTGGCGTGGTCCGGCGTACAGCGTGGGTGATGACTCGTTGACGTCCAGCGATCACGGAAGGTGACCCATGAACGAACCCCAAGACGAGACCGGGCAGGACGCACTGGCCGAGGTCTTCGAGGACACGCGACCGCACCTGCGCGCGGTCGCCTACCGGCTGCTCGGCTCGGTCGACGACGCTGACGACGCCGTGCAGAGCACGTGGCTGAAGGCGAGCGCAGCGGATGCCTCGGCCGTGCAGAACCAGCCCGGCTGGCTGACGACGATCACGGCCCGCACCTGCCTCGACCAGCTCCGGGCGCGCAAGCGTCGCGGCGAGGTCCCCGAGTTCTCCGAGCTCTCCGAGGACGACCTGGCTCGCCTGCGCGTGGACGTCCTGCTGGACACCCCCGAGGACGAGGCGGTGCTCGTCGACGAGGTCGGTCGGGCGATGCTCGTCGTCCTGGACCGGCTCTCGCCGAGCCAGCGAGTCGCCTACGTCCTGCACGACCTGTTCGCGGTCCCGTTCGACGAGATCGCGCCGCTGCTCGGCAGGTCGACGCCCGCGGCCAAGAAGCTCGCCAGCCGGGCGCGCGAACGGCTGCACGGCCCGGCCGCGCCGGTGCGCGTGATCAACGCCGAGCACCTCGCAGTCGCCGAGGCCTTCCTCGGTGCCTCGCGCGGCGGCGACCTCTCCGAACTCCTCGCGCTGCTCTCGCCCGACGTCGTACGCCGTATCGACCCGCTGCTGGTCACCGACCCGGCGCAGGTCGAGCTGCGCGGTGCGCGCCAGATCGCCGAAGGTGCGCAGTCGCTCGCGCACCGGGTCGCGATCGCCGCGGTGCTGCTCGTCGACGGCGAGCCGGCGATCGCGATCGCGCCGAACGGCCGGCTGCAGCTCATCGTCCGGTTCACCGTGAAGGCCGGGCGGATCGAGGTGCTCGAGTTCATCGGCGACCCCAGGCGGCTGGCCCTGATGGACCTCAGCCTGGCCTTCCCCTGACACCCCCACCCGTCCCGGCCGAGAGGGCCCGTAGTCACCTCTGGGTCACCTCTGGGTCACCTCTGGGTCACCCTTTCGGTCACCTTCCGGGGCCCGGGGACGTCAAGGAGCTGATCAGTCAGCCCCCTGAAGGAGAACGCCATGAACGACTTGACTCCCGACCCCGCCTCCACACCGATCCTGCTCCGCGTGGACGCGAGCATCCGCGTGATCGGGTCCGCCAGCCGCGAGCTCGCCGACGTCGTCGAGCGGCAGTGGCGCGAGGACCGCCCCCACGGAGCAGTGGTGCGCCGCGACGTCGGCACCGCGCCGCTGCCCTCGGACGCACTCGGCTCGCTGGTCGAGGGCAAGGCGCTGCCGGCAGCCGACCGCTCGCCGCAGCAGCAGGCGGCCGTGGCGCTCGGCGCCGAGCTGGTCGAGGAGCTGGCAAGTGCGGATGCGGTGCTGGTGGCGGTGCCGTTGCACAACTTCGGGGTCTCCCAGCACGTGAAGATCTGGATCGACCTGGTCCTGGCCTCGCTCCAGCTCGGGTCGGCCCCGCTGCTCGAGGGGAAGGCCGCCGTGCTGGTGGCTGTCCGCGGCGGAGCGTACGGCGAGGGCACGCCACGCGAAGGCTGGGATCACTCGACGCCCTACCTACGCCGGATCCTGGCCGAGGTCTGGGGCGCGGAGGTGACGATGGTCGAGCGCGAGTTCACGCTGGTCGGCGTGAACCCGGCCCTCGAGGAGTTCACGGAGGCGGCCGGACTGATGTACGGCGTCGCGCTGTCCGCGGCGATGGAGGCAGGCAGCGTGCTCGCGAGGTTCTGAGGCTGCTGCGGCATCCTTGGTCCCATGCGTCTGACCGAAGCCGAGCTCACTGCCGCGATCACCGGGGCTGCCAAGGCGGCGTTCGCGACGTCGAAGGAGATCCGCAAGGGCAAGGTCGACCTTGAGCAGGCCTGGACCGACCTCGGCGGCTACGGCCGATACCAGCTGCTCGAGCCGATCGGCTCGCAGATCCTGCCGATCCTGGTGGCCCTGCCCGACGTCGCGAGGATCGTGGGCGAGCGTCCGGCTTACCGTGCTTCAGAGATCCGCGAGGCAGTCGAGGCCAATACAGGCGACGAGGGCGGTCGGATCCGGCGCAAGGCCGTCGTGCTGGCGCGCACCGCGCTGGTGCAGACCGCGCTCGCCCACGTCCCGCCGTACTCGGACCCGGACACCTTCGTGGTGCCCGACTCGCTCTAGTCCGGCCCGTTTACAGCTGTCGAGCCGATCCGCGATGCTGGCGGCATTCCTACTCGCCCCAGGAGAGATGATGAGCCGAGCCCAGCGGATGCTCTCGTTGCTGGCCGTAGCCGCGCTGGCCCTTGCTGCCGGGCTGCTGCCGGTCGGGTCGGTCCAGGCTGCCTCGGCCAGCATGGAGCTGCGCATCACCGCCTCTGATGGCACCAGCCTGGCCGCGACCCTGACTGGGGCGTCGCCGATGGTGGCCCGGCCGACCGTCGTGGAGTTCACGCCGTACGGGCAGTCCAGTGCCTCGTTCACCGTCGACAGCGATTACAACTACCTGCTCGTCCAGGACCGGGGCACCGGCGACAGCGACGGCTCCTTCGACGTCCTCGGCCCTGCCGCCCAACAGGACGTCGTCGACTCGCTGAAGTGGGCCTGCGCGCAGCCGTGGAGCAATGGCGACCTGGCACTGGCCGGGTTCTCGGCCAGCTCGATCATCATCGTGAACTCGCTGCACCTGCAGCTGCCGTGCGTGAAGGCCGCCGTGCTCCGATCGGGCACCTTCGAGCTCTACCGCGACCTGCTGATGCCCGGCGGGGTGCCCAATTCGGCTCCCGGGCTTGAGGTGCTAGCGGCGATCGGCGGCCCGGCACTGGAGCAAGGACAGCAGCGGCTGGAGCGGAACCCGTCCTCCGCGGTCTCGGTGATCACCGGCCTGCTCAGCGCCGGACTGAACGCCGGGCTGCTGCACCCGACCCTGGACTCGTTCTGGAGCGAGCGAGGATTCCGCGGCAACGTGAACTCGTTCCCGGTGCTGCTCATCGACGGTGCTTTCGACGTCGAGCCGCGGGGTGACTACCAGGCCTTCAACGAGCTGCGGTCCGAGGGACTCGACGCGCATCTGCTCGTCGTCGGCGGCCATGACGGTGCTCCGCGCGGGACTGACAACGGGGTCGCAGAGATCGGGAAGTGGCTCGACCACTACCTCCGCGGTATCACCAACGGAGTACAGGCGGAGCCCGCCGTCCAGATGCTGCTCGCCGACGGTGACCGCGAGGACATGCTGGCGGGCAAGTACGCGAAGCTCGATGCGAGCGGCTGGCCGGTCCCCGGGACGACCTGGTCGGCGCTGACCTTGTCGAAGAAGAAGTCGGGGGCCGCGGTCTCGCTCAACGACGGCACCCTCGGGCTCGGCGCACCGGATGTGGGCACGAGCCTGCAGCCCTACCCGGCGATCACGTCGCTGCCGACGAACACCGACCCGAACACGATCGCAGTCATCGCCGGTGGCGACGGCGGCCCGCTCAACGAGCTCGCCGACTACATCCCGGCCCTGACCGACATGAACCTGACCAACCTGACCGGGCTCACCTACACCAGCCCTGCCCTGAAGCAGGCCGTCACCTCGGTCGGCCCGGCCACCTTGGACCTCCGCCTCGCGACGCTGCTGCCGACCAGCAACATCTGGGCTGTCATCTCGGACGTCTCACCCGACGGCCAGTCGCACCCGATGGCGGTCGGCCGGCTGAACACGTCGTTCCCCGACGTGGTGACGAGCAAGTCGCTGTACTCCGCGGGCAACCTTGTCGAGCCGTACGGCGACTACTCCCGGCTCCAGCCGGCGCTGCCTGCTGTCAGCCGGCTGTACCACGTCGAGTTCTGGCCGATCTCGAACCGGTTCGAGGCCGGCCACCGGATCCAGCTCTCGATCGTCGGCCAGTCCGCGCTCTCGCTGCCGTCCCTGCCGTCGCTCAATGTCGTCACCATCGGCGGCGCCAGCGGCACCCGCCTGATGTTCCCGACCGTCCCGGGCAGTGATCTGGCGGCGGCGTTGCGGTAGGTCGCGAGGTCCGTCGCCGGGTTTCGAGACGGTTGCTGTGCAACCTCCTCAACCAGCAGGGGTGCTCAACCAGCTGGGGAGAGGGCGGTGCGGATCTCGGAGGCTAGGCGGTCGGGGCACTCCAGGGAGGGCCAGTGCCCAGTGCCGTCGAGCAGGACGACCGAGGTCGTCGGGCGCAGCTCGGCCATCCGTGCGGTCATCGCGACCACCGCGATCGGATCCTCCGTGCCCCACACCAAGGTGAGCGGTCCAGCGAAGTCGACGAAGCCGGCGGTCCAGCGGTCCTGGTGGGCGCGGCGCTCCTCGATGTAGCGGATCAGCAGCGGCAGCAGCCGATCGCCGCCGTCGTACTGGATCAGCGCGATCAAGCCGCCGATCGCGCCGGCCGGCGGTGGCGCCGTCCGGGTGAAGCTCTCCAGCAGGCTGCGTCGCAGCAGCGGCGTCGGCATCGAGAACATCGAGCGCCGTGCCGGCAGCCGCAGGGTCAGCCGCTGGCCGCGGGTGAGCTGGGCCATGTCGATGAAGATCGATCCGTTGGTCAGCACGATCCGCTCGAGGGCGAAGCCGAGCTCGCCGGCGTTCGCCCGGCAGGCGAGCTCGGCGGTGACCGTGTCACCCATGTCGTGGGCGACGATCGAGCAGCGCTCGACGCCCAGCTCGGCGAGCACCGCCTCGACGACGTCCGCCTGGTCGAACAGCGAGTACGACGCGTCCGGGGACTTGTCAGAGAACCCGTAGCCCGGTAGGTCGAGTGCGATCACCCGTCCGTCGAGCAGTCCGACGACCTCGACCCAGTCGTACGAGCAGCTGGGGAAGCCGTGGATCACCACGGTGACCTCGGGACCCTCGCCGCTGTCGTGGACGAAGACGTCGCGGCCGGCCACGTCGATGGTGCGGCCGTCCTCGCGCCAAGCGCGGGCGGCATCCGGAAGCCGGGTGCTCATGGCTGATGCTCCCACGCGAGAACTGGTTCGGGGACTGTTGACGTTTAGAGACCGATCGGTTGCAATGAGGGCATGACCTTCGACACCATCATCAAGAACGGCCGGGTCTTCGACGGCAGCACGGCACCTTCCGCGGTGCGCCACGTCGGCCTCCGAGGCGGCCGGGTCGCGGCCGTCTCCGATGAGCCGCTCGACGAGACCGGTTGCGGCCGGGTCGTCGATGCGACTGACCGCTGGGTGATGCCCGGCATGGTCGACATCCACACCCACTACGACGTCGAGGTGCTCGACGGCCCGGCTCTGGCCGAATCCGTGCGGCACGGCATGACCACGATCTTCCTGGGCTCGTGCTCGCTGTCGACGGTGCACGTCGACCCGACGACCGCCGGCGACATCTTCGGCCGCGTCGAGGCGATCCCGCGCCGGCACGTGATCGACGCACTGGAGGCGAAGGGGACCTGGACATCGGCCAGCGAGTACGCCGCGGCGATCGACGAGCTGGCGCTCGGCCCGAACATCGCCTCGTTCATCGGCCACTCCGACATCCGCGCCGCCGAGATGGGGCTGGACCGGGCGACTCGCGAAGACGTCGTACCGACCGCGCGCGAGCTCGCGAGCATGGAGGCCAAGCTCCATGAGGCCCTCGACGCCGGGTTCATCGGGATGTCGGCCCAGGAGCTGCTCTTCGACAAGCTCGACGGCGAGGTCTGCCGCTCGCGCACGCTGCCCTCGACGTATGCGAAGGGCCGCGAGCGGCGCCGGCTCTACAAGATCCTGCGCAAGCGCGACCGGGTGCTGCAGGCAGGTCCCGACATCAAGGACCCGCGCAGCCTCCTGGGACTCTGGTCGGCCTCGACCGGCGTCGGTCGCAAGAAGCTCAAGCTGAGCCTGCTCTCGGCGGCAGACCTGAAGGCCAACAAGCTCGCGATCAACATCATGGGACCGACCTCGAAGGCCGTCGAGAAGCTCGGCGGCGACCTGAAGTGGCAGCACCTGCCGGTGCCGTTCGAGGTGTACGCCGATGGCATCGACCTGGTGATCTTCGAGGAGTTCGGCTCCGGAGCCGCCGCACTGCACCTGGCCGACTCGGTCGAGCGCAACGCGATGCTCGGCGACGAGGAGTACCGGCGCCGCTTCCGCAAGGACTACGACAACAAGTTCGGGCTGCGGGTCTGGCACCGCGACTTCTTCGACGCCGACATCGTCGAGTGCCCTGACGACACCGTGATCGGCAAGACCTTCGGCCAGGTGGGCAAGGAGCGGGGCGGCATCCACCCGGTCGACGCGTTCCTCGACCTCGTCGTCGAGCACGGCACCAAGGTCCGCTGGCGCACCACCATCTCCAACCACCGCCCTGAGGTGCTCAACAAGCTCAGCGTCTTGCCGGGCGTGCAGATGGGCTTCTCCGACGCCGGGGCGCACCTGCGCAATATGGCGTTCTACAACTTCGGCCTGCGGTTCCTGCGGCGGGCGTACGAAGCAGAGAAGGCGGGCCGTGGATTCATGACGATGGAGCACGCGGTGCACCGGGTCACCGCCGAGCTCGCCGACTGGTACTCGATCGAGGCCGGGCACCTGCGCGAGGGCGATCGGGCCGACATCGTCGTGCTCGATCCGGCCGGTCTCGACGACTCGCTGGACGCCTACGCCGAGAACCCGATCCCGGCGTTCGACAACCTGCCGCGGATGGTCAACCGCAACGACCGGGCCGTGAACGCGGTCTTCGTCGGCGGCGAGTACGTGTTCGGCGACGGGGTGGAGGCCGAGGCGCTCGGCACCCGTCGGACTGGCCGCTTCCTGCGCGCCGGCGAGCGAGCCTCGTGACGGCTGGGGTCGTTACCGGGCGGCGTACCCAGGCCGAGCGGTCTGCCGGCACGAAGGCCGCGCTGGTCGATGCGACGATCGAGACGATCGCCGATATCGGCTACCACCGGGCCTCGCTGGGTGAGATCTGCGGCCGGGCCGGGGTCTCGAAGGGCGGCCTGTTCCGGCACTTCGAATCACGGCTGGCGCTGGTCGTGGCCGCTGCCGAGGAGGTGGGCCGCCGGCACGTCGAGGGCTTCCGCTCGCTCGGCGACGCCCCGGTCGCCGACCTGCTGGAGTTCGCGCGCGGACGGTCACGGGCCAGGATCAACGCGGTCTGGTTCGAGCTGCTGGTCGCGGCGCGCACCGACTCGGAGCTGCGCGAGCGGCTCGCACCGGTCGCGGTCAGGCTCTACGACACCATCGAGGAGCTCGCACTCGGCCCGTCGTTCGGCCCGGAGCTGGATCCTGACTTGGTCCGCCTCGTCGGCACCTCGATGGTGCACATGTTCGATGGCGAGGCGGTGATCCGGGTGGTGCTGCCGCGGCCAGAGATCGAGGACGCACGGCTCGCCGGCGCCGGCGAGCTGATGGCTGCAGTCGCGCGCGGAGCCGTCAGCCGCGGCTGATCCGCTGGGACCAGGTCCAGACCAGCCAGCCGACGGCCATCGCCGGGAAGGTGGTGGAGGCCAGGTACCACTCCGGCTGCAGGACCGGGAAGGCAGCCTCCTGGCCGCGCATCGCGTAGACGACCATGACGGCTGTGGCCCAGACGAACCCGCCGACCGCAGTCCGGACCAGGGCGCCGCGCAGGGTCCGGTGCTGGGTGGCGGCCGGGATGCCGGCGACGGTCGCAAGCGCAGCGGTCGCGAGGTAGAGCCAGGCACTGGTGCCCAGTGCGAAGCCGGTGATCGCGCCGGCCAGCGCGGCGCAGCCGACGCCCTCCCAGAGCTGTCGCGCAACCGAGAAGTCGGCGAAGTGCCGACGAGGCAGGTCGTCGGCTATCAGGTAGAGGGTTCGGGTCGTCATATCCCGATGCCAATCGGCTCGAAGGTGTCCTACCTGAGACTTCCGAGGTGCGCGTCCATGACGCGGTCAGGCAGATCGGATCGAGTCGGCGTAGATACCGACGACACGCCCGGCCAGCGAGCCACCGGGCGTGTCGTTCCCCGAGAGCGTGGTGTGTCAGGCGCCTTCGGCGACGCGGTAGATCTCCTGCGCGACGAGCCCGTGGGCCTCGCGGTGCACCGTGTGGGCTGCTTCGGCCGACGGGGCGTCGACAAGGCAGAAGATCTTCCCGGCAGCCTCGTCGACCCAGTAGCGCAGGTACTGCACGTCGTGCGCGCCCTGGGTGGCGAGGTCAGCCTCGTGGGCCTTGGCCACGTCGCTGATCTCGAGGCCGCCGTCGATGTTGTGGACGTCCATGAAGAGAGGCATTTCTTGCTCCTTGGTGTGGTGAAGGTTGGTGTGGTGAAGGTTGTTGGGTGGTGCCTGACTGCTGGTCGCTGCTACTACCCGGCCGGCGTCAGACTCGCGCGGTCTCGGCGAGCTCGAGGCGGACGTTGGCGGCATGGGAGCTGTTCGTCAGCCGCATGGCCGTCCAGTCGGGGGCTGCCGGCACTGTCGCGGTTGCCGGGATCGTGTCGAACGGCTCGGGCCGCAGAGTCGACGGTGACCCGCCGAGTGCCTGGGCCGGTCCGAGCGTGGTCAGGACGAGGAGCACAGGGGCTCCGAGGGCGATCACGACGATGCGCCTGGTCGAGGTCAGCTTCATGGCATTGCTCCTTGGATCGAGGGGATGCCTCGACGTTAGGAGCGGCGGTCGGTCACTCAGATCGGTGACGACTGCCCATGTTGGCTGGGCACCTACCTAGGTTCGCAGGTGCCTACCCGGCCTCTAGCTGCTGAGCGATGCGGCCTGCGCGACGGCTTCGCTGCGGCTGCCGACCCCGAGCTTGGTCAGGATCGAGGACACGTGGTGGTCCACGGTGCGCGGCGAGAGGAACAGGCGGGTGGCGATCTCGGCGTTGGTCAGGCCGTCGGCGACGCCGTCGAGGACTTCGGCCTCGCGAGCGGTCAGACCGGCAGGATGGTCCGACGTCGAGCGACGTGGACCGCGAGGCAGCGAGACGCGGACGCCCTCGGCGTCGAGGAGCTGCCGCACCCGCCGGATCGCATGAGTCGCACCCAGCTTGGTGAAGATCTCGAACGCCGACCGCAGCGAGTCGGTGTCGCCGGCGTCGACGAGACTGGCCGCTTCCTCGAATGGGCAGCCGATCTCCCGCCAGGCCGAAGCCGCGCCGAGGTGGTCACCGGCGGCGAACAGCGCGTACGGGCCTGGGACCGGTACGTCGATCGCGGTCAGCCTGCCGAGCCGGACCAGCCACATCGCGAGCTCGCCGTACTTCCACGGGTCGGACGTGATGGCGGCCGCAGCGATCGCCATGACCTCGTCGTCGACGAGGTCGGGCCGGCCGAGGTGCCAGGCGGTCTCGGCCACCACTGCGGCGACCTCGGACTGCCACTCGACCTCCTGGTTCGCCCGGCCGAGGTCGCGCAGCCCGGTGAGTGCCTCGAGGGCGTCGGGGTCTGCGAGCCGCAGCCGGCAGGTGACGTGGGAGATCATCAGGTGCAGCCGATTCACCGGGGACACCGGTTGGGCCATCGCCTCGGCGGTCAGGCTGACCGCGGCCTCGAGCTCGCCGACCCGTTGCAGGTAGGTGCCCCTGACGCCGAGCAGGCACCACCGGTACGTGTGGGCGTCGTGGTCGAGCGCGAAGCGCAGGCCTTCTTCGAAGACCCACTCGTAGTCGACCAGCTCCCGCACGCCGATCGCGAGGGTGTAGAGGTTCGTGTACATCCGCGCGCCCTCGCGCAGGTCGCCCGACTTCAGTGCGAACGTGACCGCCTGCTCCATCAGCGGCAGTCCGTCCCCGCCCTCGTTGTGCACGATCGAGGCGAGGCCGCCACGTAGGGCGCCGCGTAGAGCGAGGTCGTCGTCGGCGTCGGCGATCCGCATCCCCTCCTCGAGCAGCCTGCGGCTCTCGCTCGGGGTCGCGGTCCGGCTGAAGGCGCAGAACAGGAACGCCGAGGCGCGCTCGCGGCTGTCCGGGGCGTGCAGCATCAGGGCGAGCAGCTCGGTGGCGACGCGCTCCTCCTCGTCGGCCTGCGTCAGGCGCCACAGGGCGACCGCCAGGAGCCGCAGGCTGTGCGCGAGCCTGTTCCGGTCCTCGAGGGTGCGGCGGATGGCGACTGCCTCCCGGCGGTGCTCGGCCGACTCGTCCCAGCGGTCCATGATCCCGAGCGCATCTGCGAGGAGGTCGGCCAGGTCGGCTGTCAGTGCCGGGTCGTCGCCGACGTGGCGCAACGCGCGCCGGAACTGCGCCGCTGCCTCTCGGTTGGATCCGAATGCCACCGCCTGCACACCCGCAGCGCGGGCGTGCAGCAAGGCGGCGGCGCTGTCCCCGGCCTCGTCCGCGTGGTAGGCGAGCACGGCATGGTCGGCACCCTCGCGCTCGAGCAGAGCGAGCGCGATCCGGTGCAGCTCGCCGCTCTGGTAGGCCGGGACCGAGTCCAGGACCGCGAGCCGGACCAGCTCGTGCCGGAACCGGAACAGCGGACCGTCGACCAGCAGGATCCCGGAGCTGTGGCACTCGTCGACAGCAGCTGCAGGGACTCCGGCCACGGCCGCCAGCATCGCCGCCGTGGCGGGATGGCCGAGGTGCGAGGCGGCTGCCAGGATCCGCTGACCGTCCGCGGAGTGGCGGCGTACGTTGCCACGGACCAGGTCGGCGATCGACGGCGGGACGTTCTCGGTGTCGGCGTTGAGGATCTCGTTGACGAAGAACGGGTTCCCGCCGGTCAGGGTGAGCACCTCGTCGGTGTCCAGCGGCGAGGACGCGGCGAGCTCGCGGACAGCATCTCCGGACAGGACGGGCGGTGCGAGTCGTCGCGTCGTCGGGTGCGCGGCGATCTGCCCGAGCATCTGGGTCAGCGCACTGTCCTGGCCCTGCTCGTTGTCGCGCAGCGTGACGATGACCAGGGCGCGGGTGCTCGCCAGCCGCCGGGACACGTAGCTGAGCCAATCGAGGGTGGCGTGGTCAGCCCAGTGCAGGTCCTCGACGACCACGCCGACCACCTGGTCGGTGGCCTGCAGCATCGCGGTGAATTCTCCGAAGAGCTCGTTGCGGTCGGCGTCGGTCGAGCAGAGCTCGCGTAGCCGCCCGCCGGTCACGGCGGCGATCTCGTAGAGCGGGCCGAGCGGTCGGGGGGTGAAGCCGCCGTCACAGGCACCCCAGAGCCAGCCGATGTCCGGGCGCGCTGCGCGAAAGGCATCGACCAGGGACGTCTTGCCGATGCCCGCCTCACCGGTGACCAGGACGAGCCGACCAGAACCGGAGCTCGCGTCCGCGGCGTACTGGTCGAGCGCATCGAGGAACGGCTCACGCTCGAGCAGCCTCATGTTCGGGAGTATAGGGACCAATTTTTTCGGGAAAGAGCGGAATTTCAGCTCAGCCGGCAGAACCCGTCGGTACCGGATGTCGCCGAGCAGCCGGCCAGCCAGTCCTCACCGTCATCGAGCGAGGCGATCTGCTTCTTGCCGTCGCTGTCGTCGAACCACAGCAGCGCATAGCTCGCGTACTGCTTCTGGGCCTTCAGCGTCGAGGTGATCGCGTTCGGGTCCCAGCTGCCGTCCGAGCCCTTCGCCCCGACCTCGCTCAAGGTCATGAACGGCACCTTCGCCTCCAGCCGGGCGTAGTCGGTCAGCGACACCGACGAGCCCTTCTGGCCGGCCGGCTCGTAGCTGTCCAGGCCGCCGAGCTCGACGCAGGCCGGCAGCAGGGCCACCGGGTCGGTCACCGCACTGCTGTTGCGCAGGGCAGCGGTGTAGGACCAGACCACGTTCTGGAGGTCCTCGGCTGCGGCCCGTTGCTGCGCCATCGCCCACAGCGCCTTGTAGACCGTCGGGTTGGGGTTGCTCCACCAGAACCAGTTCCCGTTGGCCTCGTGGAAGGGCCTGAAGATCACCGGGAGGCCGGCGTCGCGGATCCGCGCCAGCGGACCGGCGACCTGGTCGTCCCACATCTGCCAGAACGCGGCGCCGGCCGTGGTCGTCGTGCTGAGCAGGTCCGAAAGGTGACTGGCATCGGTCCGGTCGTATGCGTCGCCGGTCCCGTCCCAGGGGTTGGTCGCGTGCCAGGTCGCCACCAGCACGGCGCCGTCCTGCTTCGCGTCGTCGATCAGATCGGGCAACGGGTCCACGCCCCGGGCCTCGGCCTGGGCGAGCTCGGCGAGGTCGAACCCGATCACAGCGACGTGCTGCGGCGCCAGACCCGCCAGGACATCCTGCCACTGGCCGTCGTCGCTGATGTTGACCTGCTGGCCGACCGCCATCAGCTTGTCGGTGCGCCACTCGGCGAGCGTGGTCATCAGGTCCGCGGCGCTGGCGTCGGCGGCCGGGTCGGTGGCCGAGGTGCCGGGCGTGCAGCCATCGACCGGCGGCGTCGGCGGAGCGAGGGTTCTCACCGGGACGGCTCGAACCGTGAGGGTCAGTGTCGGCGAGACCGCGCTGCGGTGCCGGCGTACGGCGGGGGCGAGGATCCGGAGCCGGTCCGTCCCGAGCCGCGACGCCGTCGCGCTGATCTGGAAACGGCCCGTGCGCGCCGTTCGTACCCGCTTGAGCACCCGCCAGGTCCCGGTGCTCGTGCGGAGCTCGAGGCGGGCCGGGCGTGCGATCCGTCCCGGCGCGACCCCGGACACGGTGATCGGCTTGCCGAGGTACACGGTGCCAGCCGCTAGGCGCGCGCTGAGCCTCGGTCGGGCCGCGGTAGCGGGACCGAGTGGCGCCACGAGCAGCAGCACCGCGGCGAGCGCTGCGGTCAGCAGCGCGCAGGTGGTGCGTCGCATCGTGGCCTCCAGGCCCTGGTCGCTCCTCGCCAGTCAACCAGGGGCCCGGTTGCCGCAGCACCGGATGCAGAACCCCCGGTCAGCGTGCTGACCGGGGGCTGCAACTCGATGAACTCGATGAACGGGAGGCTCAGACCTCGTTCTCCAGGGCGGCAGTCACCCGACGGTGCGCCTCCCAGATCTCCTCGGGCAGCCGCTCGAAGGAGCTCAGGTGCTCCTCGCGGTAGCCCATCTCCTGCTTCCAGCGGTCGACGTCGATGGTCAGGATCGCCTCGAGGTCCTCATCGCTGATGTCGACGCCGTCGAGGTTGAGCTCCTCGCGGGTCGGGATGATGCCGACCGCGGTCTCGCGGCCCTTGACCTCGCCGTTCTTGAGCTGCAGCAGCCAGAGCAGCGGACGCAGGTTGTCGCGGTATCCGGGCCAGCGGAAGTGGCCGTCCTCGGGGTCACGCTGGAACCAGTTCACGTGCGCGAAGATCGGCTGCTCCTTCGCGGCACCGACGACGTCGAGGTAGTGCTTGGCGTAGTCGCCCTCGCCGTAGGCCATGAACGGGCGGTTGGACATCGGGTCGTAGCGGAGCACGCCCTCCTTGCCCTCGGCCGCAGCGGTCGCCTCGGCACCCAGCGTCAGGCCGTCGTAGACGCCCTCGGCCAGGTCGTGGATCGCGCGGATCAGCGGCTCGCGGTCACGGGTGCGGCCGCCGAAGATGATCGCGTCGATCGGCACACCGGCAGGGGCGTCGTAGTCCTTGGCGATGTTCGGGACGTTGTCCAGCGTGGTGGTGAACCGGCTGTTCGGGTGCGCCCACGGCGAGTTGTCGCCGTTCTCGCGGTCGGCGATCGGGTTGCCGAGCCAGTCGAGCCAGCCGTGGATCTCGTCCGGCGGGTTCGGCGTACGGCCCTCCCACCAGACCTCGCCGGAGGTCGGGTTGTAGGCGATGTTGGTGAAGATCGCGCCGGTGCCCGGGGCGATCGAGTCCAGGGCGGTCGGGTTGGTGCCCTCGTTGGTGTCCTTGGCGACACCGAAGACGCCGTACTCCGGGTTCATGCCGTAGAGCTTGCCGGTGGCCTCGTCGACCCAGAGCCACGCGATGTCGTCGCCGTAGAAGGAGACGTAGTACCGGTCGCCGAGCACGTCGGGAGCCAGCATCATCGCGAGGTTCGTCTTGCCCGACGCGCTCGGGAAGCCGCCGCAGATGTGGTAGTCCTTGCCGGTCTCCTTGTCGTGGATCCCGATGAGCATGTACTGCTCGGCCAGGAACTTGCCGGAGACCCAGCCGTCGTACGCCGCCTGCCGCAGGCCGTGCGCGATCTTGCCGAGCAGGGCGTTGCCGCCGTACGACGACCCGTAGTGCAGGATCGTCCGCTCGTCGGCGACGGTCACGAAGTAGCGGCTGTCCTCGGGGGTGCCCTGGCCCAGGTTCTCCAGGTCGCCGGTGACGTGCACGGCGCGGACGAACTGGTTCGGGTCGTCGAGGTCGTTGATGTACTGCACGCCGACGCGCGCCATCCGGATCATGTGCAGCACGACGGTGCGGCAGTCGGTGAGCTCGACGCCGGTCGCCCACGGGGCCAGCGCGTTGCCGACCGGAGACATCAGGTACGGGATCACGTACATCGTCTTGCCTGCCGAGGCGCCGCGCATGTTGTTCTTCTGCAGCTCGGTCATCTCGGCCGCGTCGCGCCAGTTGTTGTACTCGCCCGCATCAGTCGGGCGGCTGGTCGCGACGACGGTGCGCTCCTCGGAGCGGGCAGTGTCCTTGTGGTAGCTGCGCGAGTAGTAGAGGCCCTCGCCGGCGGGCTCGAGCTCGCCGGCCTCGAGGCACTCGGCGATCAGTCGAGCGTCGTCAGCGGGCGATACGACCTCGACGCGCGCTGCTCCGGTCAGGTCAGCCCAGTACGCGACGTACTCGCGAACGCTGGCGTTCGTGACGCCAGCAGCGTCCAGGACAGTTTCGACGTCAACCATGGGTGCTCGTTCCTTGTGTGGTCAGGCAGGCCCGACCGAGGTTACATGTTGCGATCGGCGGAGTTGCAGGTGTCCAGAGATCGGCATGCAGAGCCGCCCGGATCAGCGCGGCAGCCGGTCGTCCTGGGCGGCCACGACGTCCGCCGCAGCGGTCAGCCGCCAAGCCTCGAAGGTCAGCTCCGCGAGCTCGTCGCGCTCGATCCGCTCCAGGTGCGCGACGACCCAGCCAAAGCCCCAGGAGGTGTACTGAACCTCGAAGACCTCAGGTCGCTCGGCGACCAGGGCCAGCTGCTCGGGGATCGTCTGCTTGAGCCCGACGGTGGCCGTCGCCGGCCAGGCGTAGCCGAAGGTCCGCCCGCCCACGTCGAACGCGCTCCACTTCGCGGAGTCGCGCTGAGCGACCTCGGGCAGCTGGTGGACGAGGTCGAGGAAGTCCTCGATGCGGCAGGGCACGACGTGATGATCCCAGGTCGCGGGGACAGACGCTCGGCTCGCCCCCGCTGGCCGAGCCTGTTGAGACCCGGTGACCTAGGCGTAGGAGACCGGGAGGTCCTTGATCCCGTTCAGCCAGCCCGAGCGCAACCGGGACGGCTCGCCGGTACGGCGGATGCCGGGGGCGTAGTCGGCCAGGGCGTCGAAGATCATCCGGACCTCGGCACGTGCCAGATTGGCGCCGATGCAGTAGTGCGCGCCGTGCCCGCCGAAGGCGAGGTGCGGGTTGGGGTCGCGGGTGATGTCGAAGGTGAACGGGTCGGCGAAGACGTCCTCGTCGTGGTTGGCGCTGGCGTAGAAGAGCCCGACCCGCTGCCCGGCCTTGATCTGTACTCCGCCGAGCTCGATGTCGGTCAGGGCGGTGCGCTGGAAGGAGGTGACCGGCGTAGCCCAGCGGATGACCTCGTCGACCATCGTGCTCGGACGCTCGCGCACCCACAGGTCCCACTGGTCGGGGTGGTCGAAGAAGGCGCTCATGCCGTTGGCGGTGGCGCTGCGGGTGGTCTCGTTGCCGGCCACTGCCAGAGCGATCACGAAGAAGCCAAACTCGTCGTCGGTCAGGCCGCGGCCGTCGACGTCGGCATTGACGAGCTTGGTGACGATGTCGTCGCGCGGGTTCTCGCGGCGGTCGGCGGCCAGCACCATCGAGTACATCAGCACCTCGGCTGCCGCGGCTGCCGGGTCGTTGTCCTCGCGGGCAAGCTCCTCGTCCTCGGCGCCGGTCATCTGGTTGGTCCAGTCGAAGATCTTCTGGCGGTCGGTGGCCGGGATGCCGAGCATGTCGCCGATCACCTCGAGCGGGAACTGGGAGGCGACCTGCTCGACGAAGTTGCCGCTGCCGACGGCGACCGCGTCCCGGACGATCCGGCGCGCGACCTCCTCGAGACCCTCCTCGAGGGCGCCGATGGCGCGCGGGGTGAAACCGCGGCTGATGATGTTGCGCAGCAGCGTGTGGTCCGGGGCGTCCTGGTTGATGATCACAACCTGGGTCATCTCCACCGACTCGCGCGTCGAGGTCTCCGGGTTGCGGATGATCACCCCGTTCTCCCGGCTGGAGAACACCTTGCTGTTCTTCGACACGGCAAGGACGTCGGCGTGCCTGGTCACCGCCCAGTAGCCGTTGCCCGAGGCCTCGGACATGCCCGCCCGCGCGCTGGCCGGCTGCTCGATCCACCGGATCGGCTCGCTGCCGCGCAGAGCGGTGAACTCGTCATGCGGCACGCCCGACTGGTTGGTGTCCGGGTCGGTGAAGTCGAAACCGGTCGGAAGGACGGCGGTCATGCGGGTCTCCTCGGGAGCAGCTGGCCAGACCATTGCAGACTGGACCATACAAATCTGAGAAAGTGTATGCACACCTCGCTGGGCAGGGGAAGGAGCTGGCTGATGCGTTCTCACGGCTGGGGCGGTACGCCGCCCGCTGACGCCGAGGAGGCGCGCGCCCGGATCCTGACCGCGACCCGGGAGCGGCTTGCTGAGCTCGGCAGCACCAGCACCTCCGAGGTCGCCGAGCAGCTCGCCGTGACCCGGCAGACCGTGTACCGCTATTTCCCGACCACCGAGGAGCTGCTGAACGCTGCCGCGATCGACGCCGTCGCCGACCTGACGGCCGGGCTGGTCGACCATGTCCGCGCGCACCTGGACACAACGGCCGGTGATGCCGGTGATGCCGCTGTCGAGCTGGTCGCCTATGTCTACGAGCACCTGCGCGAGGACCCGGCGCTCAACCGGATGCTCGCGCCGGGTCGGCTCAGCGGCACCGTCGCCGACCTCACCGCTCCGACGTCGATCGCTCTGGGCCAGACGCTGCTGAGCAGTCTGGGCATCGACTGGGACGCCGCCGGACTGGACGAGCCCGGTCAGGCGGAGCTGGTGGAGCACCTGCTGCGGACGTTGCAGACGCTGGTCCTCGACCCAGGCGACCCGCCGCGGTCGGGCGTGGACCTGCGCGCCTACCTGCAGCGGTGGCTGGCCCCGGCGTTGCGCGAGCGCGGACGTCACCCTGGTTGAGGAGATTGCGCAGCAACCGTCTCGAAACCATGGCGAGGTTCAACGGCCCTTACTCCGGCAGCGGCACGCCCATCGGGTTGCCGGCGGGCAAGGACCCGGCAGCGGCGATCGCGCGCGCCAGGCCGGCCATCACCGGCCGGATCGTCCCGAGCTCGGGGGTGATCGGACCGAGTGCCGTGCGAGCGAGGCGATCGGTGTCGGCCTCGATCCGCTCCCGCACCTCTGCGCCCCTCGGCGTCAGGCCGCCGTCGGGCGCGAGCAGGCCGCGCATCGCGAGCAGCTCGCTCGCTGTCGTCCACTCCTCGTCGGTCCAGCCGCGGTTCGGCTGCATCGTCTCCCGGGTGGTGGTGCCCGAGGCGATGTGGGTCAGCGTGGTCTCCAGACCGGAGAGGCCGGCGTGGGTGGCAGCGAGGACGTGGCCGTCGCCGCGGTGCTCGCGCAGGACGGTCGCCGCCCACCACAACCGGGTGGCCAAGTCGTCCCCGGGGTCGACCGCCTGCCAGGCCGCGGCGAGGGCCCGGCCGCCGACAGGCACCGAGGCGGCCGCGTGGACCAGGACGTCGGCGGTGCGGCGTACGTCGGCCAGCGACCCGGCCCCGAGGAGTGGCGTCAGTGTCTGGCTGACCGCGGCGAGCCGCGCCTCGACCGCGCCGGCGGGTGAGATCCGTCCCCATACCTTCGGCACCGCCTTCGCGACCATCGTCGGGGCGAAGCCGAAGAACAGCGCGGTGACCGGCTCGGGGCCGACCACGCCCAGCGGTGCAGCACGGCCGGCGAAGTAGCCGTTCCAGAATCCGTGCAGGCCCGCACCGGCGAGGCAGCCGGACACGTGCGGGTCGAAGTAGGCGATCGCGTGCACCGGCTCGTAGAGGGCCCAGACCTGCCGCTCGGCGCTGACGCTCATCGGGCCACCACCTCCAGGTTGCCGTCGGCGTCGGTGGTGAAAAGCTCGACGCCCTCGGTCACGGTGGCGGCATCGGAGCCGAGTGCCACCGCGATCTTGTTCGCGGCGTTGCGCATCACGTCGAGGACCACCTCGACGATCTGAGCCTCGGCGAGGTGCTCGCGGGCAGCGGTGACAACGTCGTCCGGGACAGCGTCCGGGGTCCAGATCAGGGCGTCGGTCAGGCCGAGAGCCGCCTTCACGCTCGCAGGCAGGTCGCTGCCGGCCCAGTCGTCGACGGCCGCGAAGGCAGCGTCGTCGGCTCCGGCGTCGATCGCGTCCTTGCTGCGCCGGGACCTGCAGACCGCGCAGTCGTGCAGCCGCGCGCCGCGCAGCCGGACCAGCTCGGTGGCGGTGGCGTCGAGGGCGTGCAACCGTGCGACCTCGACCATGAACGACTCCAGCAGCGCCCAGCTGTCGCCGTCGTACGGCGCGGCGCTCGGCCAGGGGCCGGCCCCGAGCACCGCGTCGAGGACGTTGCGCACCCGAGGCACGAAGTCCGTGGCATAGATCCGCTGGACGACGGCGAACGCCTGGTCCCCGGTCGCTGCGAAGAAAGCGGCCCGCTGGTCGGCGGTGGTCGCGGACACGTCGAGTGCGAATTGCTCGGCGAGCTCGGCGACGGCGGCGTCGGAGGTGTCCGGGTCCCGGAGGGCTGCGATCCGGTCGAGAAGGACGACTACGTCAGGGGCGTGCAGCGTCAGGGCGTGCCTGCCGCCGTTGGCATCGGTGCTCACCGGGCCAGCGAACCACGAACGGACGGGTCCCGTCCTGGCGTCCGCGGGCCGACCCGCTGTTCTTGGTCAATTCCTGCCCTCAGCCCTGGTTACGGGGTCTAGCGTGATGCCCATCATTGGGAAGCGGCTCGGGAAACCGGCGCGGCTCGTTCTCGGGGAGATCACGTGCAGATCAACAAGCGCACACGACTGGGCGGCGTACTGGTCGCGATCACAACAGTGGCGGCTGCCACCGCGATGGCCTTGCCGGCCCACGCACTGTCGGTCGACGACAACACCTTGTCCCCATGCACCAGCGTGACCGGGAATCTCGTCGTGAACTGTGGCTTCGAGACACCGTCGAACGCCGGGGCCGTGCCCGGATGGACACACCTGATCAACCGCGGCTCGAACGTCGAGAGCACCACGCTCGCTCACTCGGGCTCGCGCGTCCTCGACTTCTACTCCTCGGGTGGTGACGACGTGTGGACGCAGACGATCCCGGTCGCGCCGAACACCCAGTATCTGGTCGGAGCTCAGTTCTACTCCGCGCACGGCTCGGCTGCGTCGCCGCTGGACGACATCACGTTCACGGCGACGAACGTGGCGGGCGCCGCTGGTGAGGGCGCCGCGATCTACAACTCCTCGGACGCCGACCTCGCCTGGGTGCGCGGTGCCCGGCTCGTCACCACCGGGCCCGGTCACACCATGACGCTGACGCTCAGCGGCTCGAACACCCCCTCAGCTACGTACGTCGACGACGTGTTCGCGCTGCCGCAGCGGTCGGGTTGCGCCGCGATTGCGAACAACGCGGTCCACAACTGCGGGTTCGAGTCCTCCGCGTCGAAGCCGAGCCCGTGGGTCAACTCGGTGAACCACGACTCCGGGCTGACCGAGGTGTCCAACGGGGGCGTGGAGGGACTCGACTTCGTGTCCACGACCGCTGACGACGTCTGGAACCAGACCGTGTCCGTCCTTCCGCACACCGAGTACAGCCTGACCTACTGGGCCGACTACTACTCGGCGACCCAGACGCCGTCCAACGACCTGACGGTGCAGTTCTCGAACGATGCCTCGGCGTCGGGAGGGTCGCTGAAGATCGCGACGACCAACGTGGGGAACAAGTTCTGGGGGTCGGTCACGAAGACCTTCACCACCGGCAGCGCAACCTCGGGCGTGCTGACGGTCTCGGGCAAGAACGTCCCGCACATCACCACCGTGGACGACTTCAGCCTGACCGTCGTTCCGCACGTCAAGGTCGCCGCGAAGGGCCGGAAGGTCACCACGACGCTGACGGGGCTCGGCGGCCAGAAGGTCCTCCTCGAGCGGCTGGTGCACAAGCACTGGGTCACCGTCCACTCCTTCATCGCTCCCAAGACGGGCTCATCGAAGTCCTGGACCCTCGCCGAGAAGGCGGGCAGGTACCGTGCCGTTGCTCAAGCAGCACCGGGCTACACGCCGGCAACGAGCGCGACCGTCACTCGGCACTAGGCCGTAAGCGACGAACCGGGCTTCCTCGTCCCTGTCGTGCCGGAGTGCGACACTCAGGGTGTGAGCAAGTTCTTCGCCACCGTCCCGGTGGGCGTCTGGGCAGGTGCCGTCGTCATCCTGCTCGGGGCATGGGCGCGCGATGGCTGGGGCATCGCGCTCGGCGTGATCCTGGCGGTGGTCACCCTGATCACCACGAGCCGGAAGCCCGAGCCCGAGCACGTCGAGGAGAAGGACATCGACCCCGAGGCCGAGAAGGACTTCTGGCCCGAGTCGTCCTGAGCGCCAGACCCGGAGTACTCCTCAGGTGATGGAGTAGTTGATCCAGGCGCCGCCGACCGGAGCCGCCACAGCATGCAATGCTGAGTTCTGGTCGCCGGCCCTGGGCAGGTCGAAGGTGCTGCCGATCGCCGTACAGGCAGCTGGTGCCTCCGCTGCGGTCACCGCGTCCGGGGTCACCGTCCAGGTCGACCCGGTCCGGCACGCGGCCGGGTGCAGGTCGGTGCAGGCCGCGGCGTACCAGCGTCCGTCGGCGCCCTGGCGGGTGCAGCTGCCGTTCGCGACGACCGGCTCGTTCGGAGCCCAGCTCCACAGCGTGGCCTGGATCCGGCCGTCCTCGGGCAGCAGCTGGTCGAAGCCGAAGAGGTTGACCCCGCAGTCGGTCATGTCGGTGACCTTGGCGGGGGTGAGCGCCTCGGGGTTGGCGGGCGGGCGCGACGGGTCCATCAGGTTCGAGACCAGGGTGCTGTCCTCGTAGTACCTGACCATCTGCGAGCTGTAGACGCTCGGGCCGTAGGTCGCATCGCACGCGGGGTAGGGCTGGTACGCCGAGGTGGAGCCGCTCTCGACGTGCGTGGGGTTCCAGTCGAAGACGTCGCTGGACCAGCCGGGTGCGCACGAGCCGACGATGATGACCCGAGCGCCGGTCGCCCGGATGTCGTTCCGGGAGATCCCGTTCGGCATCGGGGTGCAGCCGTTGGCCGCCTTCTGCGAGGCCTGCGGACGGTAGATCAGGCTGGAGCCATCGGGCCGGCGCAGCACCTTGTCCAGCGTCGAGATCGTCGAGGCGTACGCCGCCGGGTCGGACAGCTCGTCCTCGAGGTACAGCATGATCACCTGGTTGCTGTTGGCCGGCGTGTTCAGCCAGGTCGCGACCTCGGGGAGCACCGAGTCGAACGTCGGCTCGGTCGTGCAGCCGAAGTTGTAGACGGTCGGGCCCTGGCCGTGGCACACGGTCACGACCTTCGGGCCGAGCAGGCCCAGGACGCCCGGGATGTAGTGCAGGTCGATCTCGATCGCCCGGACGTCGATGTCGAGCTGCTGGCTCAGGCTCAGCTGCTGATTGGAGTCGGCGTGGGAGATCGTCAGCCCGTACTGGAGGCTGTTGAAGGAGTTGTGCGTCCCGATCCACTGGGTGTCGCGCATCGCCAGGGAGCTGCCGAGGTCGTACTGGAACTGCGCGGTCCGGTGCACCCAGGAGGCGAGGTAGGCATCCGTCGCGGCTTGGGTGACCTTGTGGGCCAGCGGCAGCACGCACAGGACATCCGGCAGACCGACCCGGCGGCACTCGGTGCTGACCGCGTCGGCGACCTTGCCCAGCGCGGTGCACGGAATGGCGTACGGGCTGATCGCGTCACAGGGCGCCGTCGGGGAGGTGGCCTGGTCGACGGTCGGGGCAGGGGTCGCGTTCACCGAGGTGGGCGACGTCGCGATCAACGCACCGGCGACGAGGAGGGCGAGCGCCGCGCTGCGGAGGAGACGGGAGGTGGTCATCGGGTCACCGTCGCAGAACCGTCAGCTGACCACCAGAGTCGAGAACGAAATGAACGGCAGATGTCCAGACAGGTCAGCCGACGTCGTCGGGCGACGGGCGCAGGGCAGCCAGGCCGAGCCACCGGCAGGCGATCAGCGCCAACTCCAGGTCGAGGCGCTCCTCGTCGGGGCCGCGACCACGCAGCGCGACGGCACGGTCCACGCGGTACTTCACGGTGTTCTTGTGCAGGTGCACCCTCTCTGCGGTGGCCGAGAAGCTGTTCCGGGTGGAGAGGAAGACGCGCAGCGTCTCGCGCAGCCGCTCGGCGGCCTCGCCGTCCTCGGCCAGGCCGCCCAGTGCGGTGCGCACCAGCCGTCGGGTCGCCTCCAGGTCGGTCGAGAGCAGTGCCGCGGCGCGCACCTCCGGATCGACGTACGCCGTCACCGCGCGGGCTCGCTCCTGCGCGATGAGCGCCACGGACCGGGCCCGCACCGCGTCGGAGTGCGAGCTGCGGAAGCCTTCGACCCCGACGGCCGGAACGCCGGTAGCGACCCGGATACCGAGGACCTGGAGCTCGCGCGCCTCCGTGTCCAGGGCCGGGCCGTCGGAGCCGACCGGCACCCAGCCCCAGGCGGTGGTGCGGTCCTGGGCGGCGAAGAGCGGTTGGTGGGTGGCGCCGAGAGCGCGGGCGACCCGTCCGAGGTGCCGTTCGAGGTCGGAGAGGTGGTCGGTTGCCGAGGTGCCGGTGCTCCACAGCACGACGCCGACGTGGGTCTGTCCTAGGCGGTACCCGAGAGCGTTCTCGGCGGTGATCGCGTCGAGCGGGGTGCCGGTGAGGAGGTCGGCGAGCACCTCGGCCCGGACGGTGTTCCGGTTGGCGAGCCAGCGCTCGCGCTCGACCTCGTACACGGCCAGCACCTGCTCGGAGACCGCGTCGATGTAGCGGAACGTGATCGCCACGAAGGCCTGCCCGGCGGCGTAGGCGACGCGCGGGTCGGGCTCCTCCTCGCTGATCCGCTCCAGGCTCCACGCGGTCGCAGTCTCCTGGCCGAGACGGTAGGCGCGGAGCAGCGCGCTGGAGGGGACACCGCGCTGCGCGAGTCGGCGGGCGTACTCGACCGCCGGCGGGGGCGCGGTGATCTCGGCGACGGGGACGTCGTGGCGGACCACCCGGGCGATCGTCTCCAGGTTGCCCTCGACGCTGGCGTCGAGCAGGTCGAGGAGGGTCGGGCCACCCCGCAGCTCGGCGATCGTCGTGGTCAGCACCTCGCGCAACTCGCGGGTGAGGTCGGCCAGGTTCTCGGTCATCCGGTCGGCGGTCGCGGTCACCCGGTCCGTCGTACGGGTGATGAAGTCATCCTCGGTCCGTGGCACGTCTTCATCCTCCCAGACCAAAGAATCTGCTGTAAGAGCCGCCTATTCCAGCGCTGGGAGACTAAATGTTGGTCTCCAAGCACCATGCCGCGGCGGTTCGTGGCACTCTAACCTCCTCCCATGGGATTCATCAGCCCGAGCGATCAGCCCGTCGAACCGCACGTCTTCCTCCAGCTCCCGCTCGAGGAACGGGTACGGATCCTCGCGACGCACTGGGTCGACGACGGGTTCGGCACCCCGCGCGTGCTGAACATCGTCTACGTCCTGAAGATGCTCGGGCTGTACTTCGCGGTTGGTCTGGCGATCACCTCGGCCACGACGGCCGGGGTGCACTTCGGCGACCCGAGCACCTGGTTCGACAACATCGTGGTCTACCAGAAGCTGGCGATCTGGCTGATGCTGCTCGAGGTGCTCGGGCTCGGCGGTGCCTTCGGCCCGCTGTGCGGCCACTTCACCCCGATGCTCGGCAACGTCCGCTACTGGGTCCGGCCTGGCACCCTGCGGATGGCGCCGTGGGGCCGGCACGTGCCGGGCACGGGCGGGGACGAGCGAACGGTCCTCGACGTCGCGCTCTACCTCGCGGTGCTGGGCAGCCTGGTCTACCCGCTGGTCCTGCACGCGGTCCGGATCGGTCACGTCCCCGTCGGGACCGGGCCGCAGGAGCTGGTGCCGGCGCACGCGTTCATCCCGATCCTGGTGCTGATGCCGCTGATGGGGCTGCGCGACAAGGTGATCTTCCTGGCGGCCAGGTCCGAGCAGTACCTGCCGATCATGCTGTTCTCCGCCACCCTGGGCGCTCTGGTGACACGGGGCGGGGCCACCACGGGCGACTTCCTGGACCTGGTGGTCGCGTTCAAGATCATCATCTGCATCGTCTGGATCGGCGCTGGGACCTCGAAGCTCGGGCTGCACTTCGGCAACGTCGTCCCGGCGATGGTCTCCAACCAGCCCGGGCAGCCTGGTTTCGTGAAGCGTGCCCACTACCGGGCGTTCCCCGACGACCTGCGGCCCAGCCGGCTGGCCTGGTTCATGGCGCACGTCGGCGGCACGACGGTGGAGATCATCATCCCGGTGACGCTGCTGCTGACGACCGACAACACCGTCGCGAGGATCGGCGCGATCGCGATGCTGGCCTTCCACATCTTCATCACCTCGACGTTCCCGCTCGCAGTGCCGCTGGAGTGGAACGTCTACTTCGGGTACATCGCGATCGTTCTCTGGGGTGGGTTCGGCCACGGCTTCGACGCATCGGTCTACAACATCTGGAGCTTCCACGACCCGCTGCTGCTGATCCCCGTGTTCGCACTGCTGCTCTTCGGGCCGGTGCTGGGCAACCTGCGCCCCGACCTGGTCTCGTTCCTGCCGTCGATGCGCCAGTACGCCGGCAACTGGGCCTCAGCGCTCTGGCTGATGAAGCCCGGCGTCGAGGCGCGGCTCAATGAGCTGCCGTTGGTCGAGAACCAGATCGACCAGCTGCAGCGGATGATGCCGACGCCCTACGAGAAGGACGACGCCGAGATGACGTTGCAGAAGGTCACCTCGTGGCGCGCGCTGCACAGCCAGGGGCGTGGCTTGTTCTCGGTCGCGCGCGACCACCTCGACGACATCGAGACGCGGACCATCAGGGACGGCGAGTTCGTCTGCAACGCGATCCTCGGCTGGAACTTCGGCGACGGTCACCTGCACGACGAGCGGATGATCGCGGCGGTCCAGAAGCGGTTGGGCCTGGCGCCTGGCGACCTCGTGGTCGCCTACTGCGAGTCGCAGGCCACGCCGTGGCTGAACCCTCCCCAGGAGTACCGGGTCATCGACGCAGCCCTGGGGGTCGTCGAACGCGGCACCTGGGACGTGGCCGACTGCGTGGCGCAGCAGCCGTGGCTGCCGAACGGCCCGGTCCCGCTGACGGTGACCTGGCGGCTGCCCGGGTACGTCGCCCCGCGGACCCCAGCAGCGGGTCCGGCGTGACCACAGCCGTCGTCGTCGGCAGCGGCCCGAACGGCTTGGCCGGCGCCATCCGGCTCGCCCAGGCCGGGCTCGAGGTGACGGTGCTCGAAGCCGCCGACGTCGCCGGCGGCGGCACCCGCTCCACCGAGCGGATCGTGCCTGGCCTGCTGCACGACGACTGCTCGGCCTTCCACCCGACCGGGGTGACCTCGCCGTACTTCAAGACCCTGGGGCTGGCCGATCACGGCCTGCGCTGGCTGTGGCCCGACGTCGACCTCGCGCACCCGCTGGACGACGGGCGCGCCGCGGTTCTCGCCCGGGGTTTTGCCGGCACCGACGAGTCGCTCGGCGCCGATGCCGCCTCCTGGCGCCGCGTCTTCGAGCCGCTGAGCCGGACCTTCGAGAAGATCGCGGTCGACGCGATGGGGCCGGCCCTGCACCTCCCGAAGCATCCGATCGCGTTCGGCCGGTTCGGCCCCCAAGCGCTGGCACCGGCGACCTGGACCATGCGGCACTGGAAGGACGACCCGGCCCGCGGCCTCTACACCGGCGTCGCCGCTCACGCCTTCGGCCGGTTGGACACCCCGCTGTCCGGATCGGTCGGGATGATGCTGGCCGCAGCCGGCCACGCTGCCGGCTGGCCGGTGGCCCAAGGTGGGAGCCGGTCGATCGCCGACGCGCTGGTCAGCAAGCTCGCCTCGCTCGGCGGGACGGTGCGCACCGGTGTACGGGTGACGTCGCGGGCTCAGCTCGCCGAGGTCCTCGGCGCCGTTCCGGACGTCGTCCTGCTCGACCTCGCGCCCGCCGGAATCCTCGACCTCCTCGGCGAGGAGCTCCCCGCACGAGTACGTCGAGCCTTCACCCGCTATCGGTACGGCCCAGCGGTGCACAAGGTCGACTACGCGATCGACGGGGACGTGCCGTGGGTCAACGAGGACTGCCGGCGCGCCGGCACCCTGCACCTGGGTGGGACTGCAGAGGAGATCGTCGCGGTCGAAGGTCAGACCGCGCGGGGCGTGATGCCCGAGCGGCCGTTCGCGCTGATCGGCCAGCAGTACCTCGCCGATCCGTCCCGCTCAGCCGGGTCGGTCAACCCGCTGTGGGCCTACGCGCACGTACCGGCCGGGTTCACGGGTGATGCCACCGAGGCCCTGACCGCCCAGATCGAGCGCTTCGCACCAGGCTTCCGCGACCGGATCGTCGGGACCTACGTGCGCTCGGCGGGCGAGATGGCGGCGTACAACGCGAACTACATCGGCGGCGACATCGGCGCCGGAGCGAACACGGCCCGCCAGATCGTCTTCCGCCCCCGGGTGGCGCTGAACCCCTACGTCCTCGGCGTCCCCGGCGTGTACCTCTGCTCGTCGGCGGCAGCTCCCGGTGGCGGCGTCCACGGCATGTGCGGCTTCAACGCCGCCGAGACCGCGCTCAAGAGGTTGTAGCCACCGCTGGTCGAGGAGGTCGCGCAGCAACCGTCTCGAAACCGGGCGAGGTCGCTCGTCAGTCGATCTCGACGATGCCGGCAGCGTGCCGGCGCGCGAGCTCCTGGTAGTACGGCGGGTTGCCGTCGAGCCAGAACTGCGGCATCGAGCCGGGCTCGATCGGGCGCTTGACCACGGCGGGGGAGCCGGCGGCGAGAACGCCGTCGGGGATCTGGGTGCCCGGTGTGAGCAGCGAGCCGGCGGCGACCAGCGAGCCGGCTCCGATCACCACGTCGTCGAGCATGGTGGCGCCGTTGCCGAGCAGCGAGCCCTCGCCGACTAGCGAGCCGTGCACGACGCAGCTGTGCGCGACGGTCGCGTTCGCGCCGATCTCGACGGTCGTGCCCGGCGCGCCGTGCAGGACCGAGTTGTCCTGGATGTTGGCGCCTTCGCGGACGATGATCGTGCAGATGTCGGCACGCAGCACCACGCCGTACCAGACGCTGGCGTCCTTCTCGATCGTCACGTCGCCGATCAAGGTGGCGGTCGGTGCGACGAAGGCCTCGGGGTGCACGGTGGGGCGCTTGCCCTCGAACTCGAAGAGATTCACGCGGCGAAGGCTACGCGGGATCGACCCGCGCGACCGGCTCGGCCTCGGGCCCCGGGTCGCGCTGGGTCGGCACGCCCGTGCCCGTGCTCGTGCCCGCGCTCGTGCCCGCTCCGGGCGTGGTCAGCACCGGAGCCGGCACGTTGGTGTCCTCGATCGTCACCTCGACCGGCTCCGGGATGCCGTTGAAGGTCATCAGCTCGCGGGTCCAGCCGCGGGTCTCCTCGAGTGCCCGCGCGGTCCCCGGCCCCATCAGGATCTGGCCGTCCTGGGCTCGGCTGCAGAGCCGTGCGGACAGGTTGACGGTGGTGCCGATCGCGGCGTACTCGAGCTGCTGCGCGGTGCCGATCGCGCCGACCGCGCACTCGCCGGACGAGATCCCGATGCCGACGCCGAGGGGCGTCTCCGGCGTCGCCCACTTGTCGGTGACGGTGCGCACCTGCGCGATCATGTGCCGGGCCAGCTTGAGCCCGACCCGGGTGTGGTCGGGACGCGGGTACGGCGCGCCGACCAGGATCAGTGCCCCGTCGCCGGCGAAGTCCTTGACCGTGGCGCCGTACTCCTTGGCCGCGTCGATGACCACGGCGTAGTACTCCTGGAGCACCTGGACCATGAACTCCGCGCCGTGCGCCTGGGTGAAGCTGGTGAACCCGCGCAGGTCGATGCTCACCGCGGTGAGGCTGTAGATCTCGGTCCGGATGTCGGTGCCCAGGCCGGAGAGGTGCGCGGTCTCGGCGATGTCGGGCGAGACGAAGCGGGCCATGTTGCTGCGCTCGTCGAAGAGCGCGTCCTGCTGGCTCTCGATGATGAGGTGGTCGAGGTAGGTCTGGCGGGTGATCCACTCGATGGCCAGGTTGAGCACCATCCCGGTCAGCAGGGCGGTGACCGGGATGAACAGGCCGACCGCGAGCTGCTGACCATCGACGTGCCCGTCGGCATGCAGCTTCACACAGGCAGCAGCGGCGAGCGCGACGTACGGGCTGACCGCGACCAGCGCGATCCGGGGCTGCAGCCGGAACATCGTGAGGCCGAAGTACGCCGCCATCGTGACGCAGGCGCCGGTCAGGGCCGGCTGGTGCATCGGGTAGGTCATCGCCACGGCGAGGATGCCGCCGAGCAGGTTGCCCAGCGCGCTCCACCAGCCGGTCAGGCGACCGTAGGCCTCGCTGTGGGTGACCAGCGCGCCGCCGAGCATCAGCGCCGCTATCAGCGGGATCAGCACCAGCGCCAGCGAGCGGTTGTGGTCCAGGGCGCCGAAGAGCACCGCCACGAACGCGCAGAACGCCGCGCCTGCGGCGCCGTACATCGCCACCTGCGTGAACGAGCGGACATGGTCGCGCCGCCAGGACGCGTAGTCGTGCTCGACTGCAACGTCGAGGAAGCGCAACCCCCAGCGGGTCTCGGGAGAGCCGAGCTCCGAGACGACCGGCCAACCTTCAGGCCTGGTCATCACCAGTGTCCGTCAGTCGCCCTGATCGCGCTGGAGCCGCTCTTCGGTGGCACCGGTGAGCGCCTCGTTGAAGTGCGGGATCTTCGCGTTCAGCGCGGCCACGGTCTCCGCGGTGAAGTGCAGCGCCTCCAACGGCGTCTCGGTGACGACCGTCGCGGAGCGGAGCCGGTGGTTGACCAGCGCCATCTCGCCGACCAGGTCGCCGGCGCCTACGCGCGCGACCTCCTCGCCGCCGCGGCGTACCGAGACCTCGCCGGACAGGATCAGGTACGCCTTGTCGGCAGGGGTGTTCTCGGCGATCATCGCCCAGCCCTCCGGGACCGTCAGGTATGTCGCGGCGTCGACGACCATGGCGATCTCGTCGTCGTTGAAATCCTTGAACCGGTCCAGTGCCGCGAGCTGCTGGATCCGTGCGTTCTCGCTCGACTCTTTGCCGCGCATCCGCGGACTCCTCTCGTGCGGCCGGACCTGGCCGCGCAGGCTGCTCCCCTGGGCTGATTGTGTGTGTTGGGAACCACGGTTGTCCATCACCGTCCAGCGCGAGCCGCCGAGCATGGCTTCGACCGGGCCGCCGGTCAGACGCCGTTGTTGAACAGCCCGCTGCCATTGCCGTAGAGGGCGAACCCGAACGAGACCACCAGCAGGATCAGCCAGACGGCCTCCAGGAACCTCGCTGTCACCTGTTTCTGCGTCCGGGTCAGGCCGCCCGGGACCGCTTGCCGCTGGACCAGCAGCACCAGGCCGCCGAAGACCAGGACGGCCACGTTGGCAGCGAATCCCCAGGTCCAGCCTGCAGCGAGCGGGTGCCCGACGATCGAGCCCTCGCCGAACTGGGCTTCGACCGAGGTCACCCGCGACGGGATGATGAGCATGCTCAGGCTGATCCAGCCGGCGGCCAGGGTGAGCCGGCCGCGGAAGCGCCGGGTGGGCATCCGGCCGCGCTCGTTCCAGATCAGCGCGGCGTAGGCGTACGGCGGGCCGCCGATGATCCATCCGAAGAGCAGCCAGCCGAGCCGCGTGGTCGGCGTCTTCTGCAGCTGTTCGGCGATGCCCTGGCCGAACAGCAGGCCGAGCATCAGGACCAGGATGCCGAATCCGACCAGCGTGATCCAGAATTGCTGGGCGTCCGTCGGTTCCGGTCGCTCCCTGGCCATGGGGGCGAATCTACTGGGCCCGGGATGGTCTGCCCGAATCGTCCGGCTCGGGCGCGCCGCCTCGCAGCGTCCCTAGACTGACCGCGTGGCCACCGCTCTGACCCTCCTCGACGGTGTGCGGTGGCACGGCGAGCCGGTGGTCGGCGACCGGGCACAGGCGCTGCTCGCGGCGCTAGCCTCCAGTAGCCGGACGGTACGCGCGGAGCGGCTGGTCGAGCAGGTGTGGGGCGATGATGTCCCGGCCAACCCGGCGAAGGCGCTGCAGGTGCTGGTCTCCCGCGTCCGCACCGCCTGTGGTCCCCAAGCAGTGGTCCGCGAGGGCGACGGCTATCGGCTGGGCCTGGAGACCCAGGACGTCGACGCCCTGTTCATCCTGGACCGCGTCCGCTCGGCGCAGGCGGCGCTGGACTCCGATGCGGACGGGGCAGGGAGGCTGGCCGCCGACGCGCTCGCGCTCGCACCAAGGACTGCGGCGGCAGCACCAGGGGTGGCTGGGGCGGTCGAGGGCCCGCTCGCCGAGCTGAGGCGCGATGTCGACGACGCCCTCGCTGGCGCTCGCCTGGTCAAGGCCCGCGCCGACTCGCGCACCGGGGCGCACGCGATCGCACTCCCGGTCCTTGCCCCTGCCTGGGCGTCCCAGCCAGGCGATGAGGCACTGCTGGTAGACCTGCTCCGCAGCGAGGCGGCGGTCGCCGGTGCCGGCACCGCGCTGGAGCGCTTCGAGGAGCACCGGGCAGCGCTGGCCGACCGGCTGGGCGTCGACCCCGGTCCCGAGCTGCAGCGACTGCATGCCGAGCTGCTCGCGCTGGACAGCCCCGTCCGGGACGGCGTGCACTACGAAGCGACCACCTTGGTCGGCCGCGACGAGGACGTCCGTCGGCTGCACGGCCTGCTGACCAGCTCACGGGTCGTCTCCATCCTCGGACCTGGCGGCCTGGGCAAGACCCGGCTCGCGCACGTGATCGGACGCCAGCACCCGACGCCGACGGTGCACTTCGTCGAGCTGGTCGGCGTCACTGTCGGCGAGGACCTGGTCGGCGAGGTCGGCTCGGCGCTCGGCGTACGGGACTCGGTCAGCGGGCGCCGTGCCCTGACCCCGGAGCAGCGCTCCGACGTACGGGCCCGGATCGCGCAGCACCTCGATGCCTCGCCCGCGCTGCTGATCCTCGATAACTGCGAGCACATCATCGCCGCCGTCGCGGACCTGGTCGCCTACCTGGTCGCGACTACCCGTGGGCTGCGGGTGCTCACCACGACCCGTTCGCCGCTCGCGATCTCAGCCGAGCGCGTCTACTCCCTCGGCGAGCTCAGCACCTCAGACGCCGTCGCGCTCTTCGAGCAGCGTGCCGAGGCTGCCCGGCCCGATGTGGCCCTGGACCGTGACGCCGTCGTCGAGGTGGTCTCCCGTCTCGACGGGCTGCCGCTGGCCATCGAGCTGGCGGCGGCCAAGGTCCGGGTGATGTCGGTCGCCGATATCGCCCGGCGGCTGACCAACCGGTTCGCGCTGCTGCGCGGCGGCGACCGGAGCGCGCCAGATCGGCATCAGACCCTGCTCGCCGTCATCGACTGGTCCTGGAACCTGCTAGCGGATCGGGAGCGCCGCGCGCTGCGCTGGCTCTCGGTGTTCCACGACGGCTTCACCCTGGCTGCGGCCGAGGCGGTGCTCGGCGCCGAGGCGCTCGACGCCGTCCAGGACCTCGCCGACCAGTCCCTGCTCACCGTCGTCGACGTGCCCGGGGGGGTCCGCTACCGGATGCTCGAGACGGTGCGCGAATTCGGCCGGATGCAGCTCGTCGATGCCGGCGAGGACCAGACGGCCCAGAGGGCGCACCGTGACTGGGCGGTGGCGTACGCCGCGATGCACACCAGCGCGCTGATGGGCCCCGGGCAGTTCGCCGCCGTCGATGCGCTGCGTGCCGAGGACAACAACCTCGCCGACGTGCTGCGCCAGGCGCTGGCTGCTCCCGACCCGGACACCGTGGTGCAGGTGCTCGCCGCACTCGGGACCTTCTGGATGATCCTGGGGGACCACCCGCGCATCTTCGTCCTGACCGAGGCGATCGCGGACGCGGTCCGGGACTGGATGCCGGCGCCGGCGATCGCGGAGGCGGCTCGGATCGCGATCGCGGTGACGGTGAACAATGCGATCATCGGCAACAACGCTTCGGGCGAGGACCTGCGCGACCATCTCCGACGGCTCGGACCAGGCGACGGAGACCCGCGGGTGGCGGCGCTGGTCACGGTCATGTCCGACTTCGACCCGACCGACAACGTGGGCTTCCTCGCCAGCCTCGAAAAGCATGCGCAGAGCCCGGACCGGTTCCTCGCGGTCGGTGCGCTGCAGTGGCGCAGCCATGCCTTGGAGAACAACGGCGATCCGCTCGCCGCGCTGGAGTCGGCCGAGCGCGCCCTGGAGCTGACCGAGCCCGCGGACGGGCCGTGGATGCAGGCGATCCTGCACACCCAGGTCGCCCAGCTGGCGATGCAGGTCGGCCGTCGGGAGCTGGCGGTCGTGCACGCCGGCGCGGCCCTGCCGGTCCTGGACCGGCTCGGCGCCTTCGACGACGCGGTCAGCATGCGGGCGCTGCTGGCACTCTCGGCGATCGCGGCCGGTGACCTGGTCGGCGCGCGGGCCGAGATCGAGAGGCTCGACGGGATCGAGGAGACCGAGTCCATCTTCGGTGCCCGGCTGATCATCGACCTCGGCGTGGCCGAGCTGGCACTCGCCGAGGGCGACATCGAGGCCGGCCTCGCGGGCTACCGGGCTGCAGTGAAGCGGATCCGCGAGCTCCGTCTGCCCGGCCTGCCGACGATGGACCTCGAGCCGCCGTGGGTGATCTTCGCCGAGGGCACCGCACTGGCGGCATACGCCCGCTATGCACCCGACGATGCCGACTACGGCCCGAAGGCCTTCGAGGCCGCCCTCGAGCGGGTCGACCGGGTGCTGGACCCGGACTACTCCTACCTGGACTTCCCCAACTGCGGCGTCGCACTCTTCGCCATCGGCTCCTGGGGCCTGTACGCCGACGCGCTGCCCGCCCGGGACGCGGTCCGGCTGCTGGTACTCGCCGAGCGGTTCGCCTTCAACCGCGGCGTCCCGACGATGGACTGGGACCGGACCGCAGCTCACGTCGAGGAGCTCGTGCCCGGCCTGTTGGCCGAGCTCCAGGCCGAGCTCGGCGAGCTGCGCGGGCCCGACCTGCTGGCCCAGACCCGCACGTTCGTCGCCGGCCTGGGGGGCTAAGCGCGTCTCGGCCCCCGCTCGTCGAGCATGTCGAGCCGCGCGCTGTCGCCCCCCGCTCGTCGAGCTTGTCGAGACGCGGCGAGGTGTCCGCGCTCGGCCGCCCCCGGGCTACCGGTCCTACAGGTGCCGCTTGTAGCTGCGGACCGACAGCGGCGCGAAGATCGCGATCACGATCACCCCGGCCAGCAGGGTCCAGCCGACCTGGCTGGTGACCTGGCCGTCGTTGGCCAGGTCGCGGGCCGCGGTGACCAGGTGCGAGACCGGGTTGACCTTGACGAAGTCGGCCAGGCCCTTGGGCAGCGTGTTCACCCCGACGAACGCATTGGAGAGGAACGTCAGTGGGAACAGGATCATCATCGAGAACCCCTGGACCGCTTGGGCGCTCTTGGAGATGGTGCCGATCCAGGTGAACGCCCAGGCCAGGCTCCAGCCGGTGAAGATCGCCAGCAGGATCGCGCCGAGGACGCCGAAGAAGCCGCCGCCGGGCCGGTAGCCGATGGCGATGCCGGCGGCGAAGGTGAGCGTCGCTGCGATCGTGTAGCGCAGCAGGTCGGCCACCATCGGTCCGGCCAGCGGTGCGATCCGGGCGATCGGCAGCGACTTGAAGCGGTCGAAGACGCCCTTGTCCATGTCCTCGCGGAGCTGGACGCCGGTGGCCATGCAGGTGGTCAGCACGGTCTGCGCCAGGATGCCCGGGATGATCACCGGGAGGTAGGACTTCACGTCGCCGCTGATCGCGCCGCCGAAGATGTAGGCGAACATCGCCGTGAACAGCAGCGGCTGGATCGTGACGTCGAAGAACTGCTCCGGGTTGCGGCGCATCTTCTTCGTCGCCCGCCACGCCATCGCCATCGTCTGGCTGATCGTCTGGCGCAGGGTCGTGCGGGCGCTGGTGCGGGCGACGAATTCCGCGGGGTCGCGTCGTACGGGTGCAGTGGTGACGGTCATCGGACGGCCTCCAGTTCCTTGTCGTTGCCGGGATCGGTCTTGGGCTCGCCGGACGCGCCGTCCTCGCCGGTGTCGTGGCCGGTCAGAGCGAGGAAGACCTCGTCGAGAGTGGGCTTGTCGACGTTGACCGAGGCGATGCTGACCCCGGCCTGGCGCAGCCCGATCAGTACGTCGGCGGCGCGGTCGGCCTCGGCCAGCGCGACGCTCATCCGTCCGGCTCTGCCATGAAGGTCGGGTGGGGTGAGCACCGGCTCCTCGCCGACTACGCGGCGTACGACGTCCACGGCAAGCGTCTCGTCGGCTCCCGCACTGAGCTGCAGCTGCAAGGTCGAGTTGCCGATCGAGGCCTTCAGCTCGTCAGGAGTGCCCTCGGCGACCTTGACGCCGCGGTCGATCACGGCGATCCGATCGGCGAGCTGGTCGGCCTCGTCGAGGTACTGGGTGGTCAGCAGGATCGTGCTGCCGTCCGCGACCAGGCCGCGGATGGTGTCCCACATCTGGCCGCGGGTGCGCGGGTCGAGGCCGGTGGTCGGCTCGTCGAGGAAGATCAGCGGCGGTCGGGTGATCAGGCTCGCAGCCAGGTCGAGACGGCGGCGCATGCCCCCGGAGAACTGGGAGATCTGCTTGCTCGCAGCCTCCTCGAGGGCGAACTGCCCGAGCAGGCGCGCGGCCGTCTGCTTCGCCTCCTTGCTCGAGACGCCCTGGAGCCGAGCGAAGAGCCAGAGGTTCTCGGTGGCCGTCAGGTTCTCATCCACCGATGCGTACTGGCCGGTGACGCCGAGCAGCTGCCGGATCCGGTGCGGCTCCTTGGCCACGTCGACACCGAAGATCTCGGCGGTGCCGGCGTCGATGGCGAGCATGGTCGCGAGCATCTTGAGCATGGTGGTCTTGCCGGCGCCGTTGGGGCCGAGGACGCCGAAGATCTCGCCCTGGCGGACCTCGAGGTCGATCCCGTCGACGGCCCTGCTCTGCTCGCCTCCTGGCTTGCCGAAGGTCTTGACCAGTCCGTGGGCGCTGACTGCTGGTGGGTCCTGGGTGGTGGGCATCGTGTGCTCCTTCCTGAGCGGCCGGGTCGGCCGGTCAGGAGCCACTGTGCGGGCCCGCGGTTTCACGGTGGCTTCATGCCGGTTTCACGCGGTTCTGCAGCCGGTTCTGTCCAGTTCGGCCCGACCGCCGCTGCGGTCACCGGGTCGGGTGCCTTCCACGGCGGCGCGGTCACGGTCACGCTGGCCGGTCACGACGCCGACGGTGACGCGCTGGCGTACACCGCCGGCCCGTTGGCCAACGCCTCGGACGGCACGCTGGCGACCACCGGGGACCAGGCCACCTTCACCCCGGCGTTCGGGTTCTACGGCACCGAGTCGTTCCCGTACACCGTGAAGGACGCGACCCACCCGGCCGTGGCCAGCACGGTGACCATCACCATCGCCGCTCCGCCGGCGGACCCGCTGCTCACGGTCAACGCGACCGTGTCGAAGGGCTCCAACGCCAGCAAGCGCACGATCGTGCTGAGCGGCACCCGCGGCCTCGCCGCTTCCGGCTCTCGGCGGCTTCAAGGTCACTGACAACGGCGTCGCCCGTTCCGGTGGCGGAGTGTCCAACCGCAAGTACAGCCTGAGCCTCGGCAACGGCAATGCGGTTGGTACGCACATCTACACCGTGACCTACGCAGGTCACAGCACCACGATCGTGGTTCACGCCAACTGATCGCGAGCTGACCGGTCGGCGAAGGCCCTGACCGCAGGCTCGCTTCAGGGACCCCCGTACGGCACCCGCCGTACGGGGGTCCTGAGGTTTCGGCCGTCGGTGATCGCAGCCCCGGCCGTGGGAGCGGGCGGTCTAGATATGAACCGGGCGGTCCAAGCTGGGCTTCACAGGAAACCCCTAGGATCCCGGCCATGCGCGCACTGCGGTACTTCGCCCCTCTCGCGGCACTGGTCCTTCTGGTGGCCGGTTGCGGCTCCACCGGAAAGACCGACGACGCCAAGCCGCAGGCCACCAAGACCGCCGCGGTCAAGCACGTCATCTCGGTCGTCTACGACCCGCCGCCGGCCAACAGCATCGATTCGGGCTACGTCGGCGAGGTTGCCACGGCCCAGGGCGAGAGCCCGGACGCCTTCGCCGAGGAGATCCTCAAGGACGGCGAGATCGACGGTATCGCCAAGAACCTCTCGAACGTCTTCGCCTTCCCGGTCGACCTGACCATCCATGTCACCAGCGGCGAGGGCTCCCCGCACTACGACCCGACCACCAAGACGGTCACCCTCTACTACGACTTCGCCAACCTCACCGCCGATCTGCTCAAGGCGAACTCCCCGAAGATCTCCGACACCGAGCTCGGCAAGGAGTGGGCCGCTGTCAACGACTTCGTGCTCGTCCACGAGCTCGGGCACGCCTTCGTCGACGTCTTCGACATCCCGATCACTGGCCGCGAGGAGGACGCGGTGGACGGGATGGCGACGTACTTCTTCACCAACGAGGTCACCCACGGCGACGAGTACGCCTACGACGCCGCCAACTTCTTCCGCGAGCTGCAGGGCTACCAGGGCGCGCCCGACCTGACCCAGTACGCCGACGAGCACTCGCTCAGCGTGCAGCGCTTCTACGACATCGCCTGCAAGGTGGCGGGTTCGAGCGACAAGGACATGCAGATCGTCTCGAGCATGGGGATCCTGCCCGCTGAGCGGCTGCAGCGCTGTCCGGCCGAGTACCAGCAGAACACCAACGCCTGGGAGACCCTGCTCAAGCCGCACCTGCGGTCCTCGCAGACGAGCTGAGCCGCCGGACAACTCAAGCAGAGAGCCCCGCGAAGACCAGGTCCTCGCGGGGCTCGTTGCATGCATGCTGGTGTCAGGCGGTGGGGTACTGCGGCGGCATCGTGGGTACCGGGACGACGACGGTGTGCATGATCTTGTCCGCGAAGGTCTGCCGCTTCTCATCCCATAGTGGCCACAGGAACCCGACGTAGCAGCAGATCGCGTCAAGGAAGTGCACCAGCTGGCGCACGAATACGCTGCCACCCCCGATGGGCTGGCGGGTGTGCTCGTTGATCAGCTTGATGTGCAGCCACGACTTGCCGAGGGTCTGGCCGGTGCGGCCCTGCCGGATGAACTGATTCCAGATCATGAAGCCGATGTAGCCGAAGATGTCCACGATCGCGATGACGGTCCCGACCGCACTCGCGGCGCTCGAGCTTGCGTCAGCCAGCGCGAATCCGATCTCGGCGATGATGAGTGCCGGGATAGCCAGGATGCCGTCGATCAGGTAGGCCGCGAACCGGAGTCCCCAGTGGGCGTTCGGGTTCGTCTCTACGTAGGGGTTGGACTGGCCGTACGGGTTCGGCGGCTGGCCGTAGACGGGCGGCTGGCCGTACACGGGCGGTGCCTGCGGCTGGCCGTAGACCGGGGGCGTCGGGCTCGCGGGGTAGGCGGGGTAGGCCGACGGCGGTGGTGGCGGGGTCGGCCCGCTGCCGTGTTGGTCGCCGCCCTGCTGGTCGCCTTCGGGCGGGGGAGTCGGCGGGTTCGCGTCGGACACGGGGCCTCCTGAGACTGGGTTGTCCCCGACGCTAAGGCATCTGCCGTGGCGGTGCGACCCGCCGCCCACAAACTAAAAGTCAGGCTTGACTGTTTGTTGATCTCCGGTCCACGATGACACTGTGACCACCACCCGGGTGACCCAGGAGGAGCGGACGCGGGCGATGCGCCTGCGACTGCTCGAGGCCACCGTGCAGTGCCTGGCCGAGTACGGCTGGGCAGGGACGTCGACCACCATGATCTCCCAGCGCGCGGGGGTCAGCCGCGGCGCGCAGCTGCACCACTTCCCGACCAAGAACGCGCTGGTCGTGGCCGCCGTCGAGCACCTCGCGCTGGTACGCCGCGACGAGCTCTCCCAGTCCGCCGCCGCGCTGCCGACCGGGCCGCGGCACACCCGGGCAGTGCTGGAGATGCTCGGCGACCACTTCACCTCCGACGTCTTCATCGCAGCCCTGGAGCTCTGGGTGGCAGCGCGCTCGGATGAGGCGCTGCTGGCTGCGCTCGGCCCGTTCGAACGGGTCACCGGCCGCGAGACGCACCGGCTGACCGTGACCATGCTCGATGTCGACGAGTCCCAGCCGGGTGCCCGCGAGCTGGTGCAGGCGACCCTGGACCTCATCCGCGGCCTCGGACTAGCCAACACGATCAGCAACGACAGGGCTCGGCGGTCGAGGATCCTCGACCGCTGGGCCGCCGTGCTCGACGACGAGCTGCCCCGACGTACCAAGGAGTCCTGATGACCGTGTCCGACCGGAGCCCCGGAAGAAGCGCAGTGCTCGAAGGGGTGCTCGCCGATCTGTCCGCCGAGGGCGATGCGCTCGAGGAGCTGGTCGCGCCGCTCGACGAGGCCGGCTGGCGTACGCCGGTCCCGGCCGAGGGCTGGGACGTCGCGACCACGATCGTGCACCTCGCCTGGACCGACGAGGCGGCGATCGCGGCCGGCACCGACAAGGAAGCCTGGGACGCGCTGGTCCTGCGCGGGTTCGAGGACCCCTCCGGCTTCGTCGATGCCGAGGCCTTCGCCGGCGCGAAAGCGTCCGGTGCCGAGATCCTGGCCCGCTGGAAGGCCGGGCGGCCCGGCCTCGTGACGATGCTGCGCGAGTTCCCTGAGGGACAGAAGCTGCCGTGGTTCGGCCCGCCGATGAGCCCCGCGTCGATGGCGACCGCTCGGTTCATGGAGGCCTGGGCCCACGGGCTCGACGTTGCTGACGCCCTCGGCGCGACGTACGTGCCGACCGACCGGATCCGGCACGTCGCGCACCTCGGTGTGCGCACCCGCAACTTCTCCTTCGGTGTGCACGAGCTCGAGCCGCCGGCCGAGGAGTTCCGGATCGATCTGGTCGCGCCGTCGGGCGAGGTGTGGTCCTACGGACCAGAGGATGCGGCCCAGACGCTGACCGGGTCGGCGTACGACTTCTGCCTGCTGGTCACCCAGCGCCGGCACCGCGACGACCTGGACCTGGTCGCCTCCGGCTCGGACGCGGACCGCTGGCTCGACGTCGCCCAGGCCTTCGCCGGCCCGTCCGGCAAGGGACGCGAGGCGGTAGCCGGTGGTTGAGCAGCGGGCCTCGAGCCCTGCCCGGATCGGCAACTGCTCCGGCTTCTACGGCGACCGGCTCAGCGCCATGCGGGAGATGCTCGAGCGCGGCCACCTGGACTACCTGACCGGTGACTACCTCGCCGAGCTGACGATGCTGATCCTGGGCAAGGACCAGCTCAAGGATTCATCGCTGGGCTACGCGCGCACCTACGTCGCCCAGGTCGCCGGCTGCCTCGGCCTAGCGCTCGACGGCGGCGTCAAGCTCGTCTCCAACGCTGGCGGGCTCAACCCGGCCGGGCTCGCCGCCAAGCTCACCGAGGTGGCGGCCGGCCTCGGGCTGGACGTGAAGATCGCCTACGTCGACGGCGACAACCTCGCGCCTCGGGCCACCGACCTCGGGCTGGGCAGCGCGCTGACCGCGAACGCCTACCTCGGCGCGTTCGGGATCGCCCGGGCGCTGGCCGAGGGTGCCGACATCGTGGTGACCGGCCGGGTCACCGACGCCTCGGTCGTCGTCGGCCCGGCGATCGCGCACCACGGCTGGACGCCGACCTCGTACGACGAGCTGGCCGGCGCGGTCGTAGCCGGGCACATCATCGAGTGCGGGACCCAAGCCACCGGTGGCAACTTCTCCGGCTTCCTGGACCTGCCGCGCGATGCCCAGCCGCTGGGCTTCCCGCTCGCCGAGGTCGCCGCTGACGGCTCGTTCGTGGTCACCAAGCACGCGGGCACCGGCGGCCTGGTCTCGGTCGACACGATCACCGCCCAGCTCGTCTACGAGGTCCAGTCGACGCTCTACCTCGGGCCGGACGTCACCACCGATCTCGCCTCGATCAGGCTCAGCCAGGCCGGCGCCGACCGGGTCGAGGTCAGCGGTGTGAAGGGCACGCCGCCGCCGGAGAAGCTGAAGGTCTGCGTCAACGAGCTCGGCGGCTGGCGCAACCAGATGGAGTTCGTCCTGACCGGGCTGGACATCGAGGCGAAGGCCGCATGGCTGCGCACCCAGCTCGACGCCCGGCTCGCCGGGAACCGGCCGGCCAGCGTCGACTGGACGCTCGGCGCCCAGCCGCCCAGGGACGCCGAGACCGAGGAAGGCGCATCGTGCCTGCTGCGGGTCACTGTCAAGGACCCCTCAGCCGAGGCGGTCGGCAAGCCGTTCACCGCGGCCGCCGTCGAGCTCGCGCTCGCGTCCTACCCGGGCTTCACCATGACGGCGCCTCCGGGTCGCGGCTCGCCCTACGGGATCTACCGCCCGGCGTACGTCGACCGCCGCGAGGCCACCGAGACCGTGCACCTGTGGGACGGCACCACGATCGCGATCGACGCGCCGGTGGCCGCGACCACGATCCCGCCGGCGACCGACGCCGAGCCCGACCCGATCAGCCCGATCGCGCCGGCGCAGGACGCCCCGGCCGCCGCGCACCCGCTCGGCACCTTCGTGCACGCCCGGTCCGGCGACAAGGGCGGCGACGCCAACGTCGGTCTCTGGGTCGGCGTACCGGGTCCTGAGGTCGACGACGACAAGCGCGAACGCCGGATCGGCTGGCTGCTGCGGCTGGTCACCCCGGATGCGATCAGGACCCTGCTCCCCGAAGCAGCCGACCTGCCCGTTGAGGTCTACCCGCTGCCGAACCTCGGCGGCGTCAACGTCCTGATCCGCGGCCTCCTCGGCGACGGCGTCGCCGCCAGCACCCGCTTCGACCCTCAGGCCAAGGCCGTCGGCGAGTGGCTGCGGTCGCGGTATGTGCACATCCCCGAAGAGCTGTTGTGAGTCGCCCGCGAATTCACATGCCGGCATGTGAATTCATCACGATGAACACGAAATTTGATGTTCATCGTGCAGAACTGATGTCGATCGCCCACCACCAGGAGCCCTGATGACCTTCTACACCGACGACCGGATCGCTCTACAGGCGAGCACCCGCACGTTCGTGGAGCGCGAGATCCTGCCGCACCTCCAGGACTGGGAGGACGCAGGGGAGATCCCACGCTCGTTGCACCAGGTCGCTGCCAAGGCGGGGATCCTGGCGCTCGGGTTCCCGGAGGCTGCGGGCGGCGAGGGCGGCGACCTGGCCGACGCGACCGCGATGCAGGAGGCGTTCTTCGCTGCCGGCGGGTCCTCGGGCCTGGCGGCAGGGCTGTTCACCCACGGCATCGCGCTGCCGCACATCATCGCCAATGGCAGCGCCGAGCTGATCGACAAGTACGTCCGCCCGACCCTGGCCGGCGACCTGATCGGCTCGCTCGCGGTCACCGAGCCGAACGGCGGGTCCGACGTCGCCCGGATCACCACGACGGCCGTCCGCGACGGCGACCACTACGTCATCAACGGCGCGAAGACGTTCATCACCTCCGGCGTCCGTGCCGACTTCGTGACGACCGCGGTCCGCACCGGCGGCCCCGGCCATGCCGGGGTCTCACTGATCGTGGTGGACAAGGGCACGCCCGGGTTCACCGTCGACCGCAGGCTGGCGAAGATGGGCTGGCACTGCAGCGACACCGCCGAACTCGGGTACGCCGACGTACGGGTGCCCGCGTCCAACCTGGTCGGCGCTGAGAATTCGGGCTTCTACCAGATCGCCGAGCAGTTCGTCGTCGAGCGGATCGGGCTGGCGGTGCATGGCTACGGCATCGCCGGACGCGCGCTGGAGCTGACCGCGCAGTACTGCCGCGACCGGGAGACGTTCGGCAAGCCGCTGATCACCAACCAGGTCGTCCGGTCCAAGCTGGTCGAGATGCGGCGGCTGGTGGAGATCTCGCGCAGCTACACCCACGAGGTGATCGCGCGGCACGTCGCGGGGGAGAACGTGATCGCCGAGGCCTGCCTGGCCAAGCAGACCGCTGTCGAGGCCTGCGAAGCCGTCGTCGACTCGGCGGTCCAGCTGCATGGCGGGACCGGCTACATGCACGGCACCGAGGTGGAGCGGCACTACCGCGACTCCCGGATCCTGCCGATCGGCGGCGGCGCTACCGAGGTGCTCACCGACCTGGCGGCACGGCTGCTCGGCTACGCCTCCTAGGAATCCGGTGCGGCCCGCGACGCAGCACCCAGAAGATAAAGTCAGGCTTGACTGTTTGTTCACACGACGAGGACGATGAGCACGTGACGACCGAGACAGAACGACGCGAGTCGATGCTGACCAAGATCGCGGACCTCGACGCACAGACCGCCTTGGCGGTCCTCGGCGGCGGCGAGCGCGCGGTGGAGCGGCACCACAAGCGCGACAAGCTCCTGGCCCGTGAGCGGATCGAGCTGCTGATCGACCCGGGCAGTGCGTTCCTCGAGCTGTCCCCGTTGGCCGGCTGGGGCTCGGACTTCACCGTCGGCGCCAGCGTGGTCACCGGAATCGGCGTGATCGAGGGCGTCGAGTGCCTGATCACTGCCAACGACCCGACGGTCAAGGGCGGCGCGTCGAACCCTTGGACGCTGAAGAAGGGCTTCCGGGCCTCGCAGATCGCCGAGGAGAACAACCTGCCGACGGTCGCCCTGGTGGAGTCCGGAGGTGCCGACCTGCCGACGCAGAAGGACATCTTCATCCCCGGCGGCAAGATGTTCCGCGACATCACCCGTTCCTCGGCCGCCCGGGTGCCGACCATCGCGCTGGTGTTCGGCAACTCCACCGCGGGTGGCGCCTACATCCCCGGGATGAGCGACTACACGGTGATGGTCAAGGAGAAGGCGAAGGTCTTCCTCGGCGGCCCGCCGCTGGTGAAGATGGCCACGGGCGAGGAGTCCGACGACGAGTCGCTCGGCGGGGCCGAGATGCACGCCCGCGTCTCCGGCCTGGCCGACTACCTCGCCGTCGACGAGTACGACGCGATCCGGATCGGCCGCCGGATCGTCGCGCGGCTCAACCAGTCGAAGAAGGGGGCCGCGACGAGCGGGATCACCTTCGCTGACCCGGAGCAAGACCCCGAGGGCCTCCTCGACCTGATCCCCACCGACCTCAAGGAGCCGTTCGATCCGCGCGAGGTGATCGCCCGGATCGCCGACGGCCGCAGCGGGACCAACGGTGCTGTGTTCGACGAGTTCAAGCCGCTCTACGGCAACTCGCTGGTCACCGGCTGGGCGAAGATCCACGGCCACCAGGTCGGCATCCTGGCCAACGCCCAGGGCGTGCTGTTCTCCGAGGAGGCGCAGAAGGCGACCCAGTTCATCCAGCTGGCCAACCAGATCGACGTACCCCTGCTGTTCCTGCAGAACACCACCGGCTACATGGTCGGCGCGGAGTACGAGCAGGGCGGGATCATCAAGCACGGCGCCCAGATGATCAACGCGGTCAGCAACTCCAAGGTCCCGCACCTGACCGTGGTGATGGCGGCGTCGTACGGCGCCGGCAATTACGGCATGAACGGACGGGCGTTCGATCCGCGGTTCCTCTTCACCTGGCCCAGTGCCAAGTCCGCGGTGATGGGACCGGCTCAGCTGGCAGGCGTCCTGGAGATCGTGGCGAAGCAGTCGGCGGAGTCCAAGGGGCAGGAGTTCGACGCCGAGGGCTTCAGCGCGGTCAAGGCCATGGTCGAGGCCCAGATCGAGGAGCAGAGCATGCCTTACTTCCTCTCCGGCATGGTCTACGACGACGGCGTGATCGACCCCCGCGACACCCGGACCGTCCTGGGCATCTGCCTCTCCGTCATCGCCAACAAGCCCATCGAGGGCACCGACCGCTTCGGTGTCTTCCGCATGTGATCACCTCGTTCGTCGAGCCTGTCGAGACGCCGTGACCCGAGAAAGAATCCCATGACCATCACCCGCATCCTGGTCGCCAACCGTGGCGAGATCGCCCGGCGCGTCTTCACCACCGCGCGACGGCTCGGCATCGGCACCGTCGCGGTGTACTCCGACGCGGACTCCGGCCTGCCGTTCGTGAGCGAGGCCGACCTCGCCGTCCGGCTGCCCGGGAACAGCCCCGCCGAGACCTACCTGCGCGGCGACCTCATCATCGATGCTGCCCGCCGGGCCGGTGCCGATGCGATCCACCCGGGCTACGGGTTCCTCTCTGAGAACGCCGGCTTCGCCCGTGCTGTGATCGCTGCCGGCCTGACCTGGATCGGGCCTACCCCGGAGTCGATCGACGCGATGGGCTCGAAGATCGCGGCGAAGGAGCTGATGTCCGCGGCCGGCGTCCCCGTCTTCGGCCAGATCGACCCGGCCGCAGCGACCGAGGCCGACCTGCCGATGCTGGTGAAGGCGTCGGCCGGCGGCGGCGGCCGCGGTATGCGGATCGTGCGCTCCCTGGCCGACCTGCCCGGCGAGGTCGAGCTCGCCTCGAACGAGGCCGCGTCTGCGTTCGGCGATGCGACCGTCTTCTGCGAGCCCTACCTGGAGAACGGCCGGCATGTGGAGGTCCAGGTGGTCGGCGACACCCACGGCAACGTGCTGGTCCTCGGCGAGCGGGACTGCTCGCTGCAGCGCCGGCACCAGAAGGTCGTCGAGGAGGCGCCTGCGCCGTTGCTGTCCGACGAGGTCCGCACCACGCTGCACGAGGGCGCCCGGCTCGCGGCCGCTGCGATCTCCTACGTCGGTGCGGGCACCGTCGAGTTCATGGTCTCGACGAGCTCGACCCCCGGTGGGGAGACAGCGAAGGTCTCCTTCCTGGAGATGAACACCCGCCTGCAGGTCGAGCACCCGGTGACCGAGGCCGTCTTCGGCATCGACCTGGTCGAGGCGCAGATCCGGGTCGCCGAGGGCGGCACCGCACCGTCGGCTCCGACCCACCCGCGCGGGCACGCCGTCGAGGTCAGGCTCTACGCCGAGGACCCTGCCGCCGACTACCAGCCGCAGAGCGGCGTGCTCGACATCTTCGAGGTCCCGGCCGAGCTGGCCTTCGAGCAGTTCGCGACCTACGGCAGCCGGCTCGACAGCGGCTTCGTGTCCGGCAGCGAGGTCAGCACCCACTACGACGCGATGCTTGCCAAGGTGATCGTCTGGGGGCCAGACCGAGCCTCGGCCTTCCGGACACTGGCCGGGGTCCTGGAGCGGGCGCGGATCCACGGCCTGGTGACCAACCGCGACCTGCTGGTGCGCCTCCTCCGCGACGAGAAGATCCTGGCCGGCGAGGTCAGCACCGACTTCCTCGGCACCTTCGACCTCGCCGGGCCGACGGTCGGGACCAGCAGCGCCGAACGGGCAGCTGTCGTCGCTGCTGCGGAGCGAGACCGGGCCGCGCGCCGGGTCCAGCACGGCATCCCGGTCGCCTGGCGCAACGTCGTCTCCCAGCCCCAGCGCACGATGCTGCGGCCGCTCGCCGGAGGCGAGGACACCGAGGTGCTCTGGTACGGCGGCCGCGACGGCTACCGCTTCGCCGATGACGTGGTCGTGGTCTCCGCGACGGCCGACCAGGTCGTCCTCGAGGTCGACGGGGTCAGGGTCACTCACACGGTGCGGCTGATCGACGACGTCGCTCACGTCGACTCGGGACTCGGCTCCGCGTCGTACCGGATGCTGCCGCGGTTCGTGGACCCGGCCGAGCAGGTCAGCGCGGGATCGCTGCTGGCGCCGATGCCCGGCACCGTGATCGCGGTCTCGGCCGAGGACGGCAGCGAGGTCGAGGCAGGTCAGACCCTGCTGGTCCTCGAGGCGATGAAGATGCAGCACTCGATCAGTGCCCCCGGCCACGGAGTCGTGGAGATCGCCGTCGTGGTGGGGCAGCAGGTCGCGGCGGGAGATGTGCTCGCCGTGGTCTCGACAGACGCAGAACCAGCAACCAACGAGGAGTCAGCATGAGCACCGTCCCGTTCACCGAGCCCGAGGAGCGGATCGCCCTGCGCGACGCCGTCGCGAAGCTCGCCGGCAGCTACGGCCACTCCTACGTCGCGGAGAAGACCCGCAGCGGCGAGAAGCTCACGGAGCTCTGGACCGACATGGGCAAGCACGGCTTCCTCGGCGTCAACATCCCTGAGGAGTACGGCGGCGGCGGTGGCGGGATGGGGGACCTCGCGGCCGTGCTCGAGGAGGCTGCCGCGGCCGGTGCGCCGCTTCTGATGATGGTGGTCAGCCCGGCGATCGTCGGCACGATCATCAGCCGCTGTGGCACTGATGCCCAGAAGCAGAAGTGGCTGCCCGGGATCGCCGACGGCTCGACGATCATGGCGTTCGCGATCACCGAGCCCGACGCCGGCTCCAACAGCCACAAGATCACCACGACCGCCACCAAGGACGGCGACGAGTGGGTGCTCAAGGGCCAGAAGGTGTTCATCTCCGGCATCGACGAGGCCGACAACGTGCTCGTCGTCTCCCGGACCGCCGACGCCAAGACCGGCAAGCTCAAGCCGGCGCTGTTCGTCGTACCGACCGACACCAAGGGCCTGTCCTGGCAGCACATCCCGATGGACTTCCATGCGCCGGAGAAGCAGTTCCAGGTCTTCATCGACGACGTCCGGCTGCCCGCCGACGCACTCGTCGGTGACGAGGACGGCGGCCTGTGGCAGCTGTTCGCCGGCCTGAACCCGGAGCGGATCATGGGCGCGGCATTCTCCAACGGCATCGCCCGGTATGCGCTCGGCCGCGCCGTCGACTACGCCAAGACCCGCACGGTCTGGAAGGACGCGATCGGCACCCACCAGGGCATCGCGCACCCGCTGGCCAAGTCGAAGATCGAGATCGAGCAGGCCCGGCTGCTGATGCAGAAGGCGGCGGCCCTGTGCGACGCCGGCGACGACATGGGCGCCGGCGAGTACGCCAACATGGCCAAGTACGCCGCCGGCGAGGCTGCCTGCAACACCCTCGATGTTGCCGTGCACACCCACGGCGGCAACGGGATGGCCTCGGAGTACGGGCTGGCCAACCTGCTGATCGCCGCCCGCGTCGGCCGGATCGCCCCTGTGTCGCGCGAGATGATCCTCAACTTCGTCGCCATGCACTCGCTCGGGCTCCCCAAGTCCTACTGACGACCGCTTCCCGGTCATCGAGCTCGTCGGGATGCGGCACCGGCTGCGTCTCGACAAGCTCGGCGAACGACACGAAGGAGCACCATGACTGAGTACGACGAGCTGGTCCACTACTCGGCGCAGGATGGCGTCGCGACGATCACCCTGGACTCGCCGCACAACCGCAACGCGCTGTCGCGGCAGCTGATCACCGAGCTGTTCGAGCGGTTCGAGGAGGCCGCCGACGACGACGCGGTCCGGGTGATCGTGCTGCGCTCGGCCGACCGGGTCTTCTGCTCAGGCGCGGACCTTTCGGAGGCCGCTGCCGGCTCGATGACCGAGGGCGCCGGCGCGCTGGTCGAGCTGCAGCGGATGATCCTCTCGCATGCCAAGCCGGTCGTCACCCGGCTGGCCGGCCCGGTCCGCGCCGGCGGGCTCGGCATCGTCGCGTCCAGCGACCTGGTGATCTGCGCGGACGACGTCACCTTCGCGCTCACCGAGTCCCGGCTCGCGCTGGCGCCCGCGGTGATCTCGTTGACGCTGGTGCCGCGGCTGACCAGCCGGGCGGCGTACGACGTGTTCCTCTCCGGCCGCACCTTCGACGCGGCCGAGGCGGCGTCGATGGGCCTGATCACCCGCAGTGTGCCCGCCGATGAGCTCGATGGTGCGGTCCAGGCGGCCTGCGCCGAGCTGGCAAAGGCGCATCCTCAAGGCCTGCGCGAGACCAAGAAGGTGCTCTCCCGTGAGCTGCTGGCCTACCTCGAGGCGAACGCCGAGGACATGATCGACCTCAGCGCGCGGCTGTTCTCCTCCGACGAGGCGCGCGAGGCGATGCAGGCCTTCCTGTCGAAGAAGTAGCAGCGGCGGGGGTCCAGGGGGTCCGTGGGGTTCAGGGGGTTCAGGGGTAGAGCCTCGGACCGAGCGTGAGCGCGTCGCCGGTCGTGCCGGAGAGCCCGTCGTCGACGTACTGGGTGCTGCCGGAGAGGATCGTCATCCCGGCACCGGCCCGGATCCAGCGCGGCGAGCCGAGGCAGGAGCCCGGCACGACCAGGACGGTCGTGTTCTTGGTGTAGTCGATCGTCCAGGTCATCTTCGGGCACGGGCGCTGGCGGGTGCCGCGGGAGATCGCGGCAGACCCTCTCCAGTGGCCGGGCGTCGCGAACACCGCCGCGTCGAAGAGCGCCTTGGGGGTGCGGATCGCGAAGTCGTGCTCCTGGAGGTTGCCGTCACGGGCCAGGTCGACGAACGTGGTCGTGATCCGGAGGGCTCCGGTGGTGAGCTTCACCCGGACGATCTTCAGGTCGCCGTCGGTGCGGGTCGGCACCTTGGTCGGGACCGACGAGCCGATCTTGTACGCCGCGACGTCGTGCAGGATGTCGGTTGTCGTCGCTCGGTCGGGCAGCGAGGCGGGCCGCGCGTCGGCGGCGGCAACGGGCGCGACGACCAGTGCGGCGACGGCGAGCGGGAGGAGGGCGCGGGCGACGTTCATGGCCTCGATGCTAGGGCCCCGCCGCGCGTGCGCTCAGGCCAGGTCGGTCGCCGGGAGCGACGTCCACCCGCGCACGAAGGCCGACTCGTGGCGGATGCCGGCCGCGACGTCGACCCCGATCCGCGGATAGCGGGCGAGCAGCTCGGTCAGCGCGACCCTGGCCTGGAGCCTGGCGAGGTGGTTGCCGATGCAGAAGTGCGGCCCGCTGCTGAAGGCGAGATGCCTGCCGGCCTCTCGTCGTACGTCGAGCCTGTCGGCGTCCGGCCCGAACTCGCGCGGGTCCCGGTTGGCGGCGCCGTAGAGCATCATCACCTTCTCCCCGGCAGGGATGGTCACGCCGTGCAGGGTGACGTCGGCGGTGGTGGCGCGTGCCAGTCCCTGGACCGGCGACTCGACGCGCAGGAACTCGGCGATCGCGGTCCCGATCAAGCCGGGATCCTCGAGCAGCAGCAGGCGCTGGTCGGGGGCGTCGTCGAGCAGCATCACCGCGTGCGAGATCAGCGCGGCGGTCGTGTCGCTGCCGCCTGCGGTGACCACGAAGCAGAAGCCGAGGATGTCCCAGTCGCTGAGCCGCTCGCCGTCCAGCTCGGCACCGACCAGTGCGCCGATCAGGTCGCCGGGCAGCTCACCAGAAGTCCCGGCCGCGCGGCGCTCGGAGATCACATCGGAGAAGTACGCGAGCAGCTCGGCGACGGCGCCGATCCCGTCGGCGCGCTCCGGTGCGCCCAGGCCGCCGCCGTTCAGCGTCGCGTCCTGCAGCGCCGTCACGTTGCGGACCCAGGGGCCGAACCGCTCGCGGTCGCCCTCCGGTACGCCGAACAGCTCGGCCAGCACGAAGGTCGGCACCGTCGAGGAGTAGTCCCGGTGCAGGTCGACCTGCTCGCCGGCGTCGTACCGCTCGGCCATCTCGGCGAGCCGGGCCCGCACGAACCGGGTGACCGACTCCTCGAGCCGGGTGACGTGGCGCGGAGTGAAGCCGCGGCCGATCAGGCTGCGCAGGCGGGTGTGCTGCGGTGGGTCGAGCATGACGATGTTGGGCGGCAGCCCGAGCAGGGCGATCTCGTCGGGGAAGAAGGTGAGCCCCTGAGCCGAGGAGAACAGGCCCGGCTGCCGGACCGCCTCCCAGATGTCGGAGAACCGCGACAGCGCCCAGAACGCCGGTGTCCGCGGGGTCGCCGGCCGTTGGTGCACGGGCTCGTGGTCACGCAGCCAGGCGTACGCCGGGTAGGGGTCGGCGAGGAAGCCGGCGTCGAGCGGGTCGTAGACCGGATGGGTCACAGAAGCCTTCTAACGGGTCACGTTACTAACATTCATCGTTAGTATCTGCTGCTGTGGCCCGTGACGCAACCCTGACCCGAGCCCGCCTGCTCCGTGCCGGCGAGCAGCGCTTCGCCCGCGACGGGGTCGCCGGTGCCAAGCTCAGCGACATCGTCCGGCAGGCCGGCCAGCGCAACGACTCGGCGGTCGGCTACCACTTCGGATCCCGGCAGGGCCTGCTGGAGGCGATCGTCGTCAAGCACATGGCGGCGATGGAGGCTCAGCGCGAAGTGCCCCCGGTCGGCGCCGGCCTGACGGAGGTCGTCGAGGCGATTGTCGCCCCCACGGCGGCGCTGCTCGGCAGCGAGGAGGGGCGGGACTTCCTGCGCGTCATGGAGCAGTTGGCAGTGTGGTCGGGGATCGCCAGCGGCCGCCAGAACCAGGTCCTGGCAGGCACCGTGATCGGGGCTCAGCTGGCCTCCCTGGAGGCGCTGCTGCGCCCGCGCCTGGGCACCGGGCTCACCCGCGAGCGAGTGGCGCTGATGGTCACGTTCCTGACCGCCGCACTCGCCGAGCGGGCACGGGCCCGGGAGGAGGGTGTCCGACAGCGGCTCGGCCACGAGCGCTTCGTCGCGCACCTCGTCACGGTCCTGGTCGGAGCGCTCTCGGCCTGAATGCGGAGCCCTCAGGAGCGCAGGACCCTCAGAGATGCAGGACCCTCAGTAGTGCAGGACCCTCAGTAAAGCCGGGGGCGAGGATCAGGCGACGGCAGGTGGTCGGGGCCGTAGGTCCATCGCGGGCCTTCGGCGACCAGCGCCCGCACGGCCGAGAGCAACCGCTCGACGTCGTTCGACGTCGAGCCGAGGCCGAGCCCGGCGCGCACGGCAGTACGTCCACCGGTGATCCGGTCCAGGAGCGGATGCGCGCAGAAGCGGCCGTCGCGGACGCCGATGCCGTGCTCGGCGGAGAGGTAGTGCGCCACCAGCTCGGCGGGGTAGGCGTCCACGACGAAGGTGGCCAGGCCGACCACGTCCACCTCGCCGGGCCACAGGGCCAGCGTCTGGACCCCGCCGATCGCGGTGAGGCCGTCGACGAGCTGGTCGCGAAGGCCGGCCTCGTGCTCCTCCAGATCCTCGAGCCCGGCGATGGTCTCGCAGGCTGCGGCCAGCGCGATCGCCCCGACGACGTTGGGAGTGCCGCCCTCGTGCCGTGCCGGGACCTCGGACCAGACCGCATCGTCCAGGGTGACCTGGCGGACGGCGCCTCCGCCGCCGGCCAGGTACGGCGGGGCGGCCGCGAGCCAGTCCGGTCGGCCGATCAGGGCGCCGGCGCCGTACGGCGCGTAGAGCTTGTGGCCCGAGAACGCCACGTAGTCCACCCCCAGCGCCTCGATGTCGATGCGACGGTGCGGCAGCAGCTGGGCCCCGTCCACGGCGATCCGGGCGCCGTGCCGCTGCGCGAGCGCAACCAGGTCGGCCAGCGGCAGGACTTCGCCGGTCACGTTGGAGGCGCCGGTGACAGTGAGCAGGGCCGCAGGGGTGCGCGCGAGCTCGGACTCCAGGGCATCCAGGGTGTCGGCGAGCGTGTCGCGCGCGATCACGGCGCGGCTTCCTCGCGGGCGCCACGGGAGCAGGTTGGCGTGATGCTCGATGTCGAGGTGGACCACGTCGCCTGGCACGGCTGAGGCCAGCAGGTTGAAGGCGTCGGTGGTGTTGCGGACGATCTGGACGACATCGGAGGGACGGGCTCCGACGAAGGCACCGATGGTCACGCGGGCCGCTTCGTACGCCGCCGTGCTCACCCGCGAGGCATAGCCGGCGCCGCGGTGCACGCTGGAGTAGTACGGCAGGAACTCGGCCACCCGGTCGGCCACCGGCTGCAGCGCCTGGGCGCTGGCGGCGCCATCGAGGTTCACGTACGTGGCCGTACCTCCGTTGACCAACGGCACCTCGAGTCCCGCGCCGACCAGCGGTGCCAGCGGTCGGTCCAGCAGCGCGGGTGCGCCGGGTCCGGTCAGTGGGGGCGCGTTCAAGGTTGTGGTCACGACGTGCTCCGTCTTGCTCAGGGACTCGGTCAGAGTCCGCACTTGCCCGGCAGCACCTCGCTGCGGGCCACGTCTTCACCCGGGGCACCCCGCCGCGGAGGAGGGTTGCCGACTGGACAGCCGGGGCTTTGCACCAGTACTCGTGACGTCGAGTTAATGTATAGTAAGTCAGGAGAGAAACACAAGAACGCCTCTCGCGACCACGATCGACCGCATCCTGGAGGTTGAACAGATGAGCACATGGCCTGCAGGTGCACGCCCCTCGGTGACCGTCGTCGGCGGAGGTGCCGCCGGGACGTTGACCGCCATCCATCTGCTGCGAGCCGCCGCGCGCCGTGAGACCGCCCTCTGCCTCGTGCTCATCGACCCGGTCGACCGCGCCGGCCGCGGCGTCGCGTTCGGGACCGGCGAGGACCAGCACCTGCTCAACGTGCCGGCCTCCGGGATGAGCGCCCTGCCCGAGGACCCTGGCCACTTCGTAGCCTGGCGCGAGCACGAGTCGTTCGACACCCGCGGCGGCCCGACGGCGTTCGTGCCGCGGCGGCAGTTCGGGCTCTACCTCGAGGACCTGCTCGCCGAGGCCGAGCGGGCGGCCGACGGGCTCGCCACCGTCCAGCACCGGCGTACCCGCGCAGTCGGCGTCCGTCGCCTGCCCGACGGCGTCGCGGTGACCACCAGCGACGGGGACCAGATCGTGACCGATGCGCTCGTCGTCGCGACCGGCCTCCCCGAGGCTGGGACAACGTGGGCGCCCGATGCACTGCGGTCCTCGCCGTTCTTCGTCCCCGACCCGTGGGCTCCGGGCGCTTTGGACGTGGTCCGCCGCGACCACACCGGTCCGGCCGACGTGCTGCTGGTCGGCACCGGCCTGACCGGGGTCGACGTCACCTTGTCGGTCACCGGCTCGCGCGGTCGGCCCGATCGCGACGTGTACGCCGTGTCCCGGCGCGGCCGGCTGCCTCGCGTGCACCTCGCCGAGCCGAAGCTGGCCGCGATCCCCGACGTCGAGGACTGGGGGACCGACCTGGACCAGCTCGAGGCCGACGTACGGCGCTATGTCACCTCCGTCGCCGAGACGACCGGCGACTGGCGCCCGGCGATCGACGGCCTCCGGTTCCGGTTTGCCTCGCTGTGGCAGCGGCTGAGCGAGGACGACCGTTCGAGGTTCCTGGCCGGACCTGCCGGGGAGTGGAACTGGCTGCGGCACCGGATGGCTCCTTCGAGCGCCGTAGTCCTGCGCGAGCTTCGCGCCGCCGAGCGGCTGCACGTGCAGGCCGCCGAGGTCGTCGACGCCGAGCCGCTGGCGGCCGGCGGGGTGCGAGTGACCCTCTCGGACGGCGCCGTCCGAGAGGTTGGCTGGGTGATCAACTGCACCGGCCCGCAGAGCGATGTGCGGCTGCTGGGCAACCCGTTGATCGACGAGCTCCTGCTGGCCCGGTCCGGCGGCGCGCTGGCGACTGTCTCGGCGACCGGTCTCGGGCTGGTGACCGAGGACGGACGGCTGGTCGACGGAGCCGGCTCGACCGAGGCGCCGATCTGGACGCTCGGATCGCTCCGCCGCGGGGAGCTGTGGGAGACGACCGCCGTCCCCGAGATCCGGACCCAGGCCGCCCACCTGGCCGCTGCGGTGCTCGACCAGGTCGCACCGCTGCCCCGGCGCCTCGAGGATGGCCGGCTGGTCAGCGGGCACCACCCGATCGCCCGGCCGCGCGACCCGCTGGGCCTGCCGCTGTCGACGACTGCGGAGGCCGCTGCTGCCTACAACGCCGGACTTGAGCGGGTGCTGCGACTCCAGGACGGCGGCGAGGACCTGATCCGCGACGCCACCCTGATCGATCCGGACTTCGCGCTGGCGCATGCGTCGCTGGCGATGCTCGGCTACGAGGCCGGCGCGCACACCGACGTACGGCAGTCGCTGGAGGCCGCCCGCGAGGCGGTCGGCCGCCGTGGCGACGCCCGTGAGGCCAGCTTCGTGCGCACCGTCGCGAGCCGGGTCGAGGGATCGCGCAAGAACGGCCAGACCGCGCTGATGTCGCACATCGCGAACCACCCCCGCGACGTGCTGGCGGTCTCGGCGGCGGTGCCGACGATCGCGTTCTCCGGGGTGACCGACGTGCAGCGCGAGGCGTGGGACCTGGTCGACGGCCTGGCTCCTTCCTACGGCGACCACTGGTGGTACATCTCGCTGCTCGCCTTCATCCGCCAGGACCAGGGGCGTTTCGAGGAGGCGGGCCTGCTCGCCGAGTCCGCCTTGTCCTGCGAGCCGTCCTCGGGCCACGCCGTGCACGCCCAGACGCATGTGATGTACGAGTCCGGCTTCCACGAGGAGGGCCGTGTCTGGCTCGACCACTGGGTCGCGGAGAGCGGTCGCTCGGCGAGCCACCGCGCGCACTTCTCGTGGCATGCAGCCCTGCACGAGCTCGCCCTCGGGGATACCGAGGCGGTACGCCGGCGCTACTACTCCCAGCTGGCTCCGCCGGCCGTGTGCGGGGTCCGCGGCCTGGTCGACGCGGCCTCGCTGTTGTGGCGGTGGCGGATCGCGCTGTCGGACTGGGACGTGGCCGGCTCCGGCCTGGCACTGCCGCCGGTCTTCGCCGGTGAGAATGCGCCCCCGCCGATCGAGACAGTGCTCGAGGCCGTCGACGAGACGCTGCTGGTCGCGCCCGAGACGCCGTTCATCGCCGTGCATGCCGCGGTCGCCCTCGCGGCCCGCGGCGACCTGCCGCTGCTCGAGCGGCTGCGGGAGCACTGCGCCCGCTCTGATGACCTCACGATGCGCACCGTCGTGGTGCCCGTCTGCGATGCCTTCATCGCCTTCGTCGAGCAGCGCTGGGACGACGCCGCGACGGTCTTCACCGACCTGCTTCCCTCGCTCGTCCGGGTCGGCGGCTCCGCTGCTCAGCGCGAGGTGGTCGAGGAGACGCTGCTGCTCTGCCTGGTCGAGTCGGGTCGCGCCGCGGAGGCGGCTGCGTTGCTCGACGGCCGCCTGGAGCGTCGGCCGTCGCCGTTGGACCAGCGCCGACGCAGTGCGTTCGACCAGCTGGCCGGAGCCACCGCGGGCTAGGCGTATCAGTCTGAGACCTTCGGACTCGTCCAGAGGAACCGGACGCCCAGCACCCCAGCCAGGTCTCCAACCGGTCCAACCCGGTTCTGATCTCCTCGGCAGTACCGGGCGTGCGGCGTTCGCCGACCTCAGCCGGTTGCTGCCCGGACGCGGGCGGCCTCCCGCTCAGCTGCACCGTTGATCAGGCCGGCCCGCGAGCCGTCGAGCTTCGCGGTGATGTGCTCCTCGACCGTCACCGGCAAGTAGAGCTGCGGGTGCTGCTCGTCGATGAACGCCGGCAGCGTGGCGACCACTGCATCGGAGTTGCCGTCGAAGAAGAACGCGGCCGAGCGACGTCGCTGGATCGTGCCGTCGACGACCGGTGGCTTCACCCGGTGCAGCGTCGACATCCACTGCTCGTTGGTCAGGCGCGCCGTCAGGTCGCCCAAGTTGATCAGCAGCGCGCCGTCGACCGGGCTGACGTCGTGCCAGGCGCCGTCGCTGCCGAGCACCTGGAGACCACGGACCTGGTCGGCCCACAGGATCGTGACGATCCCGAAGTCGGTGTGCTCGCCCATCCCGGTCAGGTCACCGTCCAAGATCACGTCGGTGCCCTCGGGCAGTGCGTAGTTGTTCATCCGCAGCACGCCGATCGAGTGGTCGGTGAGCTCGTCGAACAAGCTGCCCGGAAGTCCGAGGGCGTCGGAGAAAATCTCCACCATCGTGCGCGCGACCCGCTCCGCCTCGGCGAGGTAGTCCGAGGTGAGCTCCTCGAAGCCGGGGACGTCGGGCCAGGTGTTGTCGGCGTAGTGGGCCGGGTCCGCTCCCGGGTGGTCGGCGGTGGTGCGGCCGATGTTGTACGCCTCGAAGAAGTCGTTCATGCGGGTCGCTGACTCGACCCCCAGGCTCAGGCTCAGCGACTCGGACTTCGGCGCGCTGTAGCCGCGGTTCTCACCCGCCGGCCGGATCCAGGTCTTCTTCTCCTCCAGCGTGCGGGCGAAGAATGCGTCCATCGAGTCGGCCAGGCCTGCGGCGACGAAGTCCGGGACACCGTGACCGACGATCTGGATGAAGCCGAACGAGCGGGCAGCGGCGTCGACCTCGGCTGCCACCCTGGCGCGTTCGCCGGGGGAGCCTGCGAGCACGAACGGTGAGATGTCGACGACGGGTACCTGGAATTCCATGAGCAGTCTCCTGATGACGAGCGGAACCGAACGTCGTCTGGTGTCCGCTTCTGACTCATCCGTCCAGGACGGATGAGGCCAGCTGTCCTGTTAGCAGTCGACTCTGAGGTCCGAGCGTAGATGCGCAGGGTTTCAGCGGTGTAAAACCTCGACCACGTCGCCGACCGAGATCGTGCCGGTCTCGGTCGGGATCAGGTGGATCGCGAACCAGGTCGCCCGGTCCGCCAACCGGTGCCTGGCCAGCGTTCGGATCGGTTCCTTGCTCGAGCTCAGGTCGTCGACCGAGATCGTGGTCATCACGCAGCGGTCGACGCGTTTCGGCTTGCGGAACGCGACCCCGCCGATCCGGATCTCGGTCCAGTCGTCCTCGGCGAACGGCACGTCCCCGTCGACGACCACGTTCGGTCGGAACCGTTCGATCGGCAGCGGCACCGGTGGCTCCTCGCCACGCTCGAGGGCACCCTCGGCGATCCAGTCGTTGAGCTGGTTCAGCGACGACAGCGAGGCCAGTGTCACCGGGCAGCTGTCGGCGTACGCCGAGTGGTCGCCGGGCCGGGCCCAGTCCCGGTCGAAGACTCGTCGTGCCGGGTCGTCGCACCAGATCAGCCGCAGGTCGTCGCGGCCGGTCGCGGCGTTGATCCAGTCGTGCGCGGACTGGTCGGCCGGGCGTCCCTGGAGGTCGTTGCTGTGCATCCTCAGGTCGACCAGGGCCGAGCTCGGCTCGGCCACGTCCAGCGGTTCGAGGCCCGGCGCGCTGAGCCGAAGCGGCATCGTGACCCCCGTCCCCGTCTGCGGGCAGTCCGCGGTGATCCGGAACAGGTTCCGCAGCTCGCGGGCACTCACCAGGGTTCCGGCGTCGTCGACGATCATCCAGCGGCGATCGCCGTCGAGTCCCCACGGCTTGACCTCGGCCGCGCTGACCGGACGGATCGCGGTGCTCTTCACGGGGTGGATCGCGAGTCCGGTGACGCTCAATGCGCTGACAGGCCCGGTCATCACAGCCAACCCTCGAGCCGGTCCAGCCCGGTGCTGATCTCCTCGGCAGTGCCGGCGAACGACAGCCGAACGAACTCATTGCCGCGGCGGGTGTCGAAGTCGATGCCCGGCGCCATCGCGACGCCGGTCTCGGCGAGCACCTGCTGGCACCAGCCGTAGGAGTCGTCGGTCAGGTGCGCGATGTCGGCGTAGACGTAGAACGCGCCATCGGCCGGGGCGAGCTTGTCGATGCCCAGTCGGGGGAGGCCATCGAGCAGGATCGCGCGGTTGGCGGCGTACCGGCTCACGTGGCCGTCGAGCTCGAGGTACGACGCGGGAGTGAAGGCCGCCAGCGCGGCGTACTGGGACAGCACCGGCGGGCAGATCGTGAAATTGCCGGTGAGCACGTCGACCGGTCGGCGCAGGTCCTCGGGCACGACCATCCAGCCCAGCCGCCAGCCGGTCATCGAGAAGTACTTCGAGAACGACCCGAAGATCACACCGGTGCGCGAGGTCTGCCAGGCCGAGGACGTCCCGTCCCCGCCGTAGGTGATCCCGTGGTAGATCTCATCGGAGATCAGCCGGACCCCGTTGCCCTCGCACCAGGCCGCGATCGCCGCCAGCTCGGCGGGGTCGATCATCGTGCCGGTGGGGTTGGCCGGTGAGGCGATGACCAAGCCCGCGACGGGCCCGCGGACCGCCTCGAGGAGCTCGACCGTGGGCTGGAACCGGGTCTCGGGGCCGCAGTCGATCTCGACCACCTCGCACCCCAGCGCGGTCAGCACGTTGCGGTAGCAGGGGTAGCCGGGGCGGGCCATCACCACCCGGTCGCCCGGCTCGAACGCGGCCAGGAATGCGAGCAGGAACCCGCCCGAGGACCCGGTGGTGACCACGACGTCGTCCGGACCGATGTCGATGCCGGACGTTGCCCGGTGGTGCTCGGCGATCGCGGCCCGCAGCTCGGGGACGCCGGTCGCGACCGAATAGCCGAGCAGGGCCTCATCAAGGAGCCGCTTCGCCTCCTCGCGCACGGCCCGCGGCGCGCCGGTGGAGGGCTGCCCGGCGACGAAGTTGACCAGGTCGCCGTGGCTCGCGGCCCGGGCCTGGGCAGAGGCGAGCAGATCCATGACATGGAACGGCGGCACATTGGCTCGGGCCGCTACCTGAAGGCGCCCCTGGGTCTGACCAGTCACCGGCCCAGGCTAGTCGCCGCCGTACGTCGAGACTGTTGCTCGTAGTGAGGAGGTTGCGCAGCAACCGTCTCGAAGTGAGGCGTCGTGACGTACGCGCAGCCTCAGCTGTCGGCCGACTCCAGGTGCGTGGTGCCGTGGTCGAGCAGGAACTTGAAGTCGTGCGCGAACTGCGACGGTGCGGTGTCGCCGTCCCAGAAGACCGGGGCCTTGTGGTCGGTGACCCCGATGACGAACGAGCTGTGGCTGTTCGGGTCGTACCCGCCGCTGGCGAGCTTCTGGCCCTGGTCGACGTAGATCCCGACCGACTTGCCGAGCTGGGCGATCGAGGTGAGCGAGCCGGTCAGGCCGACGAACTTCGGGCTGTACCGGTCCAGCCAGGCGCGCAGCACCGGGCCGGTATCCCGCTTGGGGTCGGAGGTCACGAAGAGGACCGCGATCTTCTTCTGGTCCGCGGCGCTGAGCTTGCGCAGACCGGAGGTGATCGACGACATCACTTCCGGGCAGATGTCGGGGCAGTGCGTGTAGCCGAAGAAGACCAGCGTCAGCGGTGCAGTCGTGTCCTTGGCGAGCTCGAAGGGCTTGCCGGAGTCAGTAGTCAGCGAGTCGGTCGCGATCGTCCACGGCGGCGTGACCGGGTGGGCGTAGAGCGTCACGTTCTTGGTGCTCCCGCAGGCAGAGGCCAGCAGGCCGAGGACCAGTAGCACCGCCGCGAGCGCGACGGGACGGTTGCGGCTCACTTGACCTCCAAGGCGTCGAGCACGTCTTGCCGGCTGGTGAAGGCGCCGATGTGGACGGCGACCACCTTGCCGTCGCGGATCAGGGCCGAGGTCGGCACCGCGTTGATCGGGATCCGACCGTCCAGCGCTACCGCGATCGAGGCATCGGTGTCGAGCCAGTTCGGGTAGGTCACCCCGGCCTTCTCGATCGCCTCAGCGGCATCGCTCGTGTGGATGTCCCGGCTGAAGCCGATCACCTTGAGCTGCCCGCCGGCGTTGATCTTCTGCAACAGCGGCAGCTCGGTCTTGCACGGCACGCAGGTGCTCGCCCAGATGTTGACCAGGATCGGCGTGTCACCCGTCGGGACCGCGGCATCCGACGTGATCGGGTGCTTCAACGGCAGATCCAATGACGTCGGGGGGACTGGCTGCCAGCCGGCGCCGGTCGGTGGCTGCTTCTGGCCGTGCGGAAGGATGTTGTACGTCGTCGGGCCGCATCCAGTGACCACCGCGCCGAGCACTGCGAGCAGCATCGCGACGGCGACGGCACGGGGAGGGCGGAGCACCCGCAGATCGTAACTGCGGTTCCTGAAGGCCCGTCTCAGGTCTCGTTCAGGCGGTGGCGGTGGCGGCGGCCGCGTGCCGGCCGGCTCGGCGACCGAAGTAGGAGCCTTCGGCGAGCTGGGTCCCCGAGGCATAGCTCGCGCCGGTCTGGGCGATGTTGGCGGCGCAGGCGCCGGCGGCGTACAGGCCCTCGATGATCGAGCCGTCGGCCCGCTGCACCTGGCCGTCGACCGAGCAGCGCATCCCGCCGAGGGTGAACCCGGCGTACAGGGCCTTGCCCAGGGTCAGGTCGTAGGCGCCCCACGGACCCTGGTCCTGCGGCGCGATCCAGTCCGGGTTCTTGTGGAATTCCGGGTCGGTGCCCTCGTGCGCGTGCTTGTTGTAGTTCTCCAACGTCTCGACCAGGTTGCCTTCCGGGATGCCGAGCGCCGTCTCCATCTCCGTAGGCGTCTCCCAGCCGTCGATGAACGGGCACAGCGGCATCGTCGGGTGCTCGATGTGGACCGAGTCGACGATCAGGTACGCCGCCTGGTCGGGTTGCTGCATCACGTAGTACGACGTCCGCGAGTGATAGCTGTCCTCGGTGACGAACCGCTTGCCGTCCTTGTTCACCACGATGCCGGTGACCAGCTGCGAGGGCGGGTAGACCGGCGCGGTGATGAACGGCTCGTCCATGAACTTCAGCTGCGCGCCGACCGACTTGCCCAGGCGCAGGCCCAGTCCGTCGTCATAGGTGTTGCCGAGGACGAAGAGCTTCTCGCCGAGCGCCGGGGTGTTCTCGGCGACCATCTCGGCGTTCATCACGAATCCGCCCGCCGCGACGATGACGGACTTCGCCTTGATGGCACCGGTCTCGGTGAACTTCTTCCAGGCGACGCCGATGATCGTGCCGTCGGCATCTTGGACCAGGTTCGTCGCGCCGGTCTCGTAGCGGACCTCGATGCCGGCCTCGGCAGCCCGCTCGTTGAGCAGGTCCATCACCATCTGGGTGCCACCGGTGTCGCCGGGCACGGGCACCTTGTGTCCGCGAGGCGCGGGGATCGCGATGTCGCGGTAGGGGTGGACCTTCTCGTTGCCGGTGAACATCAGCCCCTCGGTGTTGGGCTGGATGACCGCCTTGCCGGGGAAGTAGCTGCGCTCGAACTGGAATCCGAGCGCCTCGACCCAGTCGAAGTGCTCGACGCTGTCGTCGCAGAAGACGCGGATCTTCTCGGGCTCGGGGTCCTCGCTGACCGCGACCAGGTACTTGTACATCTCCTCGGCGCTGTCCTCGTGCCCGGTCGCCTTCTGCACCGCGGTCCCGCCGCCGAGGTAGAAGTGGCCTCCGGACATCGCGCTGGTGCCGCCGTACGTCGCGGAGCGCTCTAGCAGCACGACCTTCGCTCCGGAACGGGCGGCTTCGAGGGCGGCGCAGCCACCGGCGATGCCGAAGCCGATCACGACGACGTCGACCTGCTCGGCGTCCGCGGGCAGGCTCGAAGCGGGCAGGACGTCGGGGATGGCGGTGCTCATGGCGGAAGCGTAGGCGGAAACTAGAACGAGTTCTACAGCAACCTGAGGTTTGGAGGTCGCTCGCTCTGGCACCTGTTGTTCGGTGGGCGGCTGACGTGCGGATCGCGACCGTTGCTCGTGAAGCGCCTCGCTGCCCGGGTGGCGGTGTCGCCGTGACCGGTAGACTGGGGTTCACAGCCCCCACCGCCGAGGTGCCTCCATGACACTCGACGTCCACACGCTCAACCAGGGTCTCCTGGCGGGCACGGCTGTGCTCCTGGTGGCGATCCTCGCGGTCCGGGTCTCCAGCAAAGCCGGCCTGCCGAGCCTGCTGCTCTACCTGCTGATCGGCGTCGGGATCGGCGAGTCCGGGCTCGGCGTGAGGTTCTCCGACGCCGAGCTGGCCAACGCCCTGGGCTTCGCGGCGCTGGTGGTGATCCTCGCCGAGGGAGGCCTGAGCACGAAGTGGTCGGACATGCGGCCGGTGGTCAAGCTCGGCCTCTCGCTGGCCACGATCGGCGTTGCGGTAAGCGTTGCGGTGGTGGCCGTCGCGGCCCACTTCCTCCTCGGGATGAGCTGGCAGCTCGCCGTACTGCTTGGTGCGCTGACCTCGCCGACCGACGCTGCAGCGGTGTTCTCGGTGCTGCGCCGGGTGCCGCTGCCACGGCGGCTGAACGCGGCGCTCGAGGCCGAGTCCGGGCTCAACGACGCCCCGACCGTCGTCCTGGTGACGCTGGTGAGCGCGACCGGCCATCACGGCGTGGCCGGGTTCGCCGGCCAGGTCGCGCTCGAGCTCGTCGTCGGTGTCGCGGGCGGCCTGATCATCGGGTTCGGCGGTGCCTGGCTGATGCGACGCGCGGCGCTGCCCTCCTCAGGGCTCTACCCGTTGGCGGTCCTGGCGTTCGCCGTCCTCGCGTACGCCGCGACCGCGACGGTGCACGGCTCCGGCTTCGCTGCGGTGTACGTCGCCGCGCTGGTCCTCGGCAACTCCGAGCTGCCGCACCGCGCCGCCACCAGATCCTTCGCCGAAGGGATGGCGTGGCTGGCACAGATCGGCCTGTTCGTGATGCTCGGCCTGCTGGTCACGCCGAGCCGGATCAGCCTGTCCACCGTCGCTCTGGCGATCGTGGCGGGGCTGGTGCTCACCTTCGTCGCCCGGCCGCTCTCGGTGCTGGTGGCCGCAGCCGTCCAGCCGATGCCGTTGCGTGAGCTCGGCTTCATCTCCTGGGCCGGCCTACGCGGCGCGGTGCCGATCGTGCTCGCCACCATCCCGCTCTCGGCCGGCGTCGACCACGCGACCCGGCTCTTCGACATCGTCTTCGTGATGGTGGTGATCTACACCTTGCTCACGGCGCCGACGCTGCCCCTGGTCGCCCGGCTGCTGAAGGTGGCGCGGCGCAGCGAGCCCCGGGACCTCGACGTCGAGGCTGCGCCGTTGGAGCGGATCGCGGCCGACCTGCTGATGGTGACGATCTCGCCGAAGTCGTTGATGCACGGCGTCGAGGTCGCCGAGCTGCGGCTCCCGAAAGGATCGTCGGTCTCGCTGATCGTCCGGGACGGCGCGACGTTGGTGCCCCAGGACCGTACCGTCCTGCGCCATGGCGACGAGCTGCTGGTGGTCACCGCGCGCAAGGCCCGCGAGGACACCGAGGTCCGGCTCCGCGCTGTCTCCCGCGGCGGCCGGCTGGCCGAGTGGCTGACCTGACCGCCCGCTCGGCGGTCAGGCGAAGGCGTCGACGCCGGTCTGCTCGGCCGACCACGCCCAGAGCCGTTCGGCCTGCTCAGGGTCCTTGGCATGCGGCATCACGCCGAGCGCCTGGCCGGTGACGCGGCCCTCGGGGTTCGCAACCGGGGTGACCTCGCAGTCCTCGAGGTAGAGGCCGCCGAGGCCGTCGAGCATCGGCGAGGCCGCTGCCCAGACCGCGGTCGCAGCGCCCTCCTCGGGTGACTTGAACTCCGGGAGCAGTGGCTGCCCGTCGCTGCCGTAGGAGAGCAGATCCTCCATGTCCGCCTGCGTCAGATGCCGGCCCAGCGGGGTCAGGATCGCGCCGGGGTGCAGGGCGAAGGCGCGAACGCCGTGCTCGGCGCCACGGCGGTCGAGCTCGACCGCGAACAGCACGTTGGCGGTCTTCGACTGCCCGTAGGCCAGCCACTTGTCGTAGCCGTCGCGCGCGAAGTCGAGGTCGTCCCAGCGCATCCCGCCGAACTGGTGGCCGCCCGAGGACACGCTCACCACCCGGGAGCCGCCCGTCGCAGCCGTGGTGCCCAGCAGCGGCCAGAGCCGGTTGATCAGTGCGAAATGGCCGAGGTGGTTGGTCGCCAGCTGCAGCTCCCAGCCCGGACCGACGTACTGCTCGGGGGTTGCCATCACGCCGGCGCTGTTGATCACCAGGTCCAGGTGCCGGCCGAGCGCCAGCACCTCCTCGGCGTACGCCGCGACGCTGGCCTGGTCGGCTAGGTCGAGCTCGCCCACGGTCACTCCTGCGATGCCCTCGAGTGCCTCCCGCGCGTGGTCCGGTCGCCGCGCCGGCGCGAGCACCTCGGCGCCCGCGGCGACCAGTGACCGGACCATCTCGATGCCGATACCGGAGTACCCGCCGGTGACCAGTGCGAGCTTGCCGGTCAGGTCGATGCCGTCGAGCACCTCGACCGCAGTGGTGTGCAGCCCGAAGCCGGAGCCGATCGGCGCCTGGTCTGAGAATTCGTAGGCCATCTCAGGTCCCCGGGGCGAAGTTGACGTCCTTGGTCACGGACTCCCACTGGTCGATGGACGCGCTCAGGTCGGCGATCTTCTCCCGCACCGCCTTCAGCACGTCGTGACCCAGCAGCAGCCGCAGCGGCGGGTCGTCGAGCCCGGCGATCATCAGCACCGCCTCAGCGCATCGTCGCGGATCGCCGGGCAGGTGATCGGCGAACTGCTTGATCAGGTCCTTGCGTACGCCGACGTCCTCGGCGTACGCCTCCAGCGGTGCCGAGGACTCGTGCATCGACCGGCTGGCCCAGTCGGTGCGGAACGCGCCGGGCTCGATCGCGGTCACCTTGATGCCGAAGGCTGCGACCTCCTTCGACAGCGCCTCGGTCAGCCCTTCGAGGGCGAACTTCGTCGAGGAGTAGAAGGCGTTCGGCGGGTTCGCGACCAGCCCGGTCATCGAGGAGATGTTGATGATCCGGCCACTGCCCTGAGCACGCATCTGCGGCAGCACCGCCTGGATCGCGTCGACCACCCCGAAGTAGTTGGTGTCGAAAAGCGCCCGGATCTCGGCGTCCTCGCCTTCCTCGACGGCGGAGAGGTAGCCGTAGCCGGCGTTGTTGACGAGCACGTCGATGCCGCCGAAAGCCTCGGTTGCGGCCGCGACGACCGAGCGGATCTGGTCGCGGTCGGTGACGTCGAGGGCCAGGGCCACGGCTGAGCCGCCGAAGTCGGTGACGAAGTCGGTCACCGCCTCGACCTTGCGGGCGGTGACGACGACCTGATGCCCGGCCTCGAGCGCCACGCGGGCGATCTCGCGGCCGATGCCGGTCGAGCAGCCCGTGATCAGCCAGCGGCTCATGCGACGACTCCTTCCGGGAGGCGGTTCTCGACGTACCCGGCCTGGCGTACGGCGAGCTGTCCTGCTCGGCCTGCCTCATCGACGCGGGCGATGTCGGGGAGCTCGGTGTCGAGCTGGTCGAGGTCGATCACGCGACCCGTCGCGGCAAGGTCCTCGGTCGCACCGCCGGGACCGAACTCGGCCATCCGCAGGGTCAGCAGCCCTTCGCGGAGGCCGTCGGAGTCGATCCAGTTGTGCACGCCGGGATCCTCCGGCGAGATCACGAACGTGTAGGTGCCGTCCGGGTTCGGCTTCGACTGGGCCTTGTTCAGCGAGCCCGTGGAGCCGTAGATGTCGAGCGTGGTGCCCCACAGGTTGCCGAGCGGGACGGTGAAGTACTCCGCGCCGCCGTCGCTGACGTCGACGATGAACGCCTGTCCAGGGCCGAGCTCGAAACGCCCGGCAACGTAGACCTGGTTGACCATCGCACCGTGCTGGTCGGCCTTCCAGCCGAGCGAGAAGTGGTTGGGCTGGGTCTTGTACATCCCGTAGGAGAGCTTGCCGGTGAAGTTCGCGAAGTGCGCCATCATCGCCGCGGTCTTCTCGGCCTGCTCGTCCAGCGTCAGCGCGGGCCGGTCCCCGCCGGTTGACCCCGTCGAGACCCGCTCGACCGTGATCTGGTTCGGCTGGTCGAGGGACCAGTCGAGCAGCACGTCGCGGATGTAGAACTCGTGTGCCTCGGGTGTGGAGGTGATGTGGTTGGTGCGGCCGTCCTTGGGGCTGGAATCGACCGTGATCTCGTAGGTCCCGTCGGCCTCGACCTTCATCCGCCTGCCGTCGACGACGTCGATAGTGCCCATGTTGGCGTTCCACAGCGTGAAGTAGTTCTCGGTCATCCGGTGCTCGCCGACCCGGCCGCGGATGACGTAGCGCTCATCGCCGGCGATGGGGATGACCCGGTAGACCGAGTCCGGGTTGTCGATGCCCCAGCGCGTGCCCGGGATCCGCTGGCCCTCGACCTCGTGGGCAAGGCGAGTGATGGTGGTGACCTTCGGGCGCAGCGGGTCGGAGTTGCTGGACCACACGGCTGCGGAGAACATCACCTCCTCGTACGCCGCCTCGAACCGCTCACGCATGGCCTGCGACGGCTTCGCCCGGGCCAGCCAGGTCTCGGCGACGTCGCGGTAGGCGGCCCTGACGACCGGGTGCTTGATGAGCTCGAGTGCGGCCAGCTCGTGCTGGTGCTGCTCGGGTGTGGCGACCGGGTGGCCGGCGCTGGGGAAGGTGTCCGGGTTAGGCATGGAGCCGACGCTAGCAGCGATCGAGCCAAAATGTCAGTACTGACAAAATGATAGGTTGCTTGGATGACCGACGCGGCACCGGGCAAGGCGGCGCGCACCCGCGCGACACTGCGTACGACGGCGCTGCGCCACTTCGTCGCCGATGGGTTCGAGGCGGCCAGCGTGACCGCCATCGCCGCCGAGGCGGGCGTCACCGAGCGGACCTTCTACCGGCATTTCGCCACCAAGGACGAGGTCCTGTTCGCCGATCTGGTCGAGGGCCTGGCGTGGTTCCGCTCCGCGATCAGGTCGCGACCCGCGAACGAGGACCTGATCCGCTCGGTATTGGAGTCGCTGACCTCCGCGCCGACCGATCCGCAGTTGATGGTCGAGATCGCCCGGCTGCGACGCGAGCTGCTCAGCCAGGCGCGGATCGAGCGGGTCTTCCGCGACCGGCAGGCGGCGATGGCGACCGAGCTCCGCTCGCTGCTCGTCGACCGCGGTACGCCGGCCCTTGCCGCCGCCGTTCGAGCCGAGGCGCTGGCCGGCGCGGTCTTCGCTGCGGTGGCCGTCTGGAGCGACGGGGACGGGCACGACCTGCGCACCCTCGGTGCGCTCACCGAGCAGGCCCTGGAGCAGGTCCGCCCGCTGCTCTGAGCCGGTCAGCGCAAGCTGGCGGCGAGGGATCCGAGCAGTGCCAACGACTCGGCGCTCTGGCTTCCGGGCTCCGCGTGGTAGATCACGAACAGCTGCCCGTCGGTCGCCGGGATCAGCAGCTTCTCCTTGCGCAGCCTCAGTTCCCCGACCTCGGGATGCAGGATCCGGGTGTTGGCGCCCTCGGGGACCTTGACGTCGTGCCGGGCCCAGAGCTGACGGAACTGCTCGCTTCCCAACGACAGCTCGCCGACGAGCTGGACGCAGCGAGGGTCGTCGATCGCGGTGCCGACCGAGGCCCGGAAGCTGGCGACCATGCCGGCGGCCGACCGGTCCAGGTCCGGGTGCATGGATCGTTCAGCCTCGTCGAGGAAGATCGCCTTCATCCGGTTCGAGCCGGGCACCAGCCGCGGCGACACCGCCAGCGCGTGCGCGTTGGTGGCGAGCACGTAGAAGTACCGGTCCTCGACGAGCGCCGGCACTCCGATCGTCTCCAGCAGCTGCAGGATGCCGACCGGCACCGTCTCCTGACGACGGCGAGGAGCGGGTCGGGACCGAGGCCCGGCCAGCCCGGCGAGGTAGGCCCGCGCGAGTTCGTCGAGCAGCAGCACCCGCGCCAGCGCGTCGAGGACTTGGGCCGACGGTGCACGATCGCGCCCCTGCTCGAGCCGCAAGTAGTAGTCGGGGCTGATGCCGGCGAGCATCGCGACCTCTTCGCGGCGCAGTCCCGGGACTCGGCGGTTGCCGGTGTCGGGAAGGCCGACGTCTTCTGGGCGGACCAGGTCGCGACGGGCGCGCAGGTACTCCCCCAGGAGGTTCGCGGTCATGGCCTCCACGATAGGTCGCCGCAGCTGGTAGCGGGTGGCCCTGGGACTCCCAGGGAGTGCCAGGTCCAGGACCAGTGGGGTCCTGCCGCCGTTCGCTGCCGGGGTGCACAGTGGAGCCATGACTGACTCTGTTGCCGCCGCCGGCACGTTCCCGCTCGCCCCCGACCTGACCGTGACCCGGATGGGGTACGGCGCCATGCAGCTCGCCGGGCCGGGGGTGTTCGGCCCGCCGGCCGATCACGACCAGGCCATCGCCGTACTGCGCGCTGTCGTCGACGCCGGCGTCACGCACATCGACACCAGTGATTTCTACGGGCCGCACGTGACCAACCAGCTGATCCGGGAGGCACTGCACCCCTATCGCGACGACCTCGTCCTGGTCACCAAGGTCGGCGCCCGTCGCGACGAGACCGGCGGCTGGCCGCACGCGCGCGAGCCGCACGAGCTGCGCCGTGCCGTGGAGGAGAACCTGGAGAATCTCGGCCGCGACAGCATCGACGTGGTGAACCTCCGGATGGGAGCCGTGGACGGACCCGAGGCCGGCTCGATCGCCAAGGAGTTCACCGCCCTGGCCGAGCTCCAGTCCGAGGGCCTGATCAAGCACCTCGGCGTGAGCACCGTGAACGCCGAGCAGATCGCCGAGGCGCAGTCGATCGCACCGGTCGTGTGCGTGCAGAACTTCTACAACCTCGCCCACCGCGTCGACGAAGACCTCGTCGACTCGCTAGCAGAGCAAGGCATCGCCTACGTCCCGTACTTCCCGCTCGGCGGCTTCAACCCGCTCCAGTCCGACGTCCTCGGCTCGGTCGCCTCGCGCCTCGGAGCGACCCCGATGCAGGTGGCGCTGGCCTGGCTGCTGCAGCGCTCGCCCAACATCCTGCTGATCCCGGGCACCGGCTCGCTCGGCCACCTGGCCGAGAACCTCGCCGCCGCCTCGCTCGAGCTCCCTGACGACGCGGTCGCCGAGCTGGACACGATCGGCTGACTCAGCGGACGGGTCGGAACCGCGCTTCGTACGCAGCGAAGCGCTCCTTGATCTGGCCTTCGCTCAGCCCATAGGTCTCCGGGCGGTAGTCCGGGCGGCCCTGCTCGCGCGGCCGCCGCTCGAGCCAGTCGCGCATCGAGGCCTCGGCCTCGGTCGACAGGCTGGTGCCGAGGGCGGCGTACACAGCGGCTATCTGCCCGATCGGGTCGGCGACCACGTCCTCGAAGGACAGGTCGGTGACCAGACCGGGGTCGCTGGTGTCCCAGGCGGCGCGGGTCGCCAGCGCCCGGTCGCTGGTCCACCCCATCCGCTCGATCCACTCGGCGCCGAGCCGGTGCAGGTCGACATCGTCTGAGTGCATCCCATGCAGGGTCGCGTTCAGGCTGGCGCCTGAGCCGATCGAGGCGACCGGGTCCCGGTGCAGGTGCACCACGTGCAAGCCGGGGAACCGGGAGCGCAGTGCATCGAGGTAGCCGAGGTGCGCGGGGGTCTTGAGGACCCAGCGGCCAATCGGCTCGCCGCGCCGGCGCTTCTGCCACTGCAGCAGCTGCAGCATCGCGTGCAGGTGGTCGTACGCGGGAGTGAAGTCGGCACCATCGATCCAGCGCCGGTACGCGGGCAGGTGCGCGCCGGCCTCCGGCACGTGGGAGAGGAACGCCTGGTCAAGGAAGACGATCTCCTCCTCTGCCTCCATCACATAGGTCGGGTGGATCGCGAAGAGCTCGGGCATGAACTGCTGGGTCTGCTCCTGGCGGGTCAGCGCTGTGGCGATCCGCGGGTCCGGCTCGGCACCCGCCTCGAGGTAGCCGAGGCTGTCCAGCTTGGGCGCCGCCTCCATCACCTCCCAGCCGTAGGCGCAGGTGAACCCCGGGTCGGCGGCGAGCAGCCGCTGCACCAGGGTGGTCCCGCTGCGCATCATCCCGACGACCACGACCGGGGCCTCGACGACCTCGTCATCGATCTCGGGGAACCGCCGCCGCCACTCGGCCGCACGCAGGCGCATCCGGAGCGAGTGCACCAGGCCGCCCCGGATGATGTGGGCGCCGAGATCGGACAGCCCGGCTCCCGCGTAGTCATCGGTCAGTACCGAGAGCGGCTCGAGGAACGGATGCGGGCCGAAGTCCTCGAGGCCCTCCTTGGCCTGCGCCGAGGCGACCAGCACGTCCGGGGCGAAGTCTGCACGGGTGTCCACGCGCAGGGAGCCTATGCTGCCCGCCATGGACAGCGCACGTCAGATCGAGAACCTGCTCTACACCTACGCCGAGCGGATCGACCACGGCGACCTCGACGGGGTGGCCGAGCTCTTCACCCACGCGACCATCTTCGGCCAGGAGAACGGGCCTCCCGAGACGCAGTTCGTCGGTGTCGAGGGCGCCCGCAAGATGTACGGGATGTCGACCAGGCTCTACGAGGACGACGGGACGCCGAAGACCAAGCACATCACCACGAACGCGATCATCGAGGTCGACGACGAGGCTGGCACCGCCAGCTGCCGCTCGTACTACTGCGTGGTGCAGGCGACACCGGCACTGCCGCTGCAGCCGATCATCGCCGGGCGCTACCACGACACGTTCCAGGTCATCGACGGCACCTGGTGGTTCGCCACCCGGACGCTGTTCGTCGACCTGATGGGGGACCTGAGCCAGCATCTCAAGTGGTGACCGGTGCTCGTCAGTGGCAGGTGACGTTCGGAGTCGGCAGCGCCATCGTCTTCGGAGCCGACTTCACGAGCTTGCGGAACTTGTCGCCGATGTAGACGTTGACGCCGGGGCCCGGCTCGCTGTCGTCGACGACGACCTGCGTGTTCGCGCCGAACGCCAGCGCAACGAGCTTGGCGGAGACCTGGCTCTCCGCGGTCGCGTGCACCTCGGCGCGGGCGACCGTCGTGCCGGCGGGGGCGTTGCCGATCGCTCCGGCGAGGAAGCCGCCGGCCTCGAGCATGGTCATCGTGTCGCCGGCCCGGCCAGCGCGCTTGCCGGCGTTGTAGACGCTGACCTTGATCTGATTGCGGCGCACCCTGCGCTGGACAGTCTCGGTCTCACCCGGCGCACAGGACGGGGTGTCGTCGGTCTTCGCGGCAGGGGAGGTGTCCTTCGCGACCGGCGCGGTCAGGGCGTGATAGCCCCACACGCCCATGATCACCACCAGGACCAACGTGACGATCAGCGTCATCGTCGAGACCAGCCGTCGTTCGGGGCTCATTCAAGGACCTCGTGGACCCGGGCGTGCACAACGTGCCGCTGCTGCAGCGCAGCGCGCAGCGCACGATGCAGCCCGTCCTCGAGGTAGAGGTCGTCGCGCCACTGCACAACGTGGGCGAACAGGTCGCCGAAGAAGGTGGAGTCCTCGTCGAGCAGCGCAGCCAGCTGGAGGGTGTCCTTGGTGGTGACCAGGTCGTCGAGTCGGACCGGGCGCGGAGGCAGCGCCGCCCAGTCCCGCGGCCCCAGATTGTGGGCCGGGTACGGGCGCCCGTCGCCGATGCGCTTGAAGATCACCGGGCCATCATAGGAAAGACCAGGTCGGAGCCGCGCCACGCGCCGTGATCAGGCCGCCGAACGCTATTGACACTCGTTCAACGACGTACGACGGTGTGTACATGACCCATCAGTTTGTACAGCGACCCAGCGTCCGCTCCTCCGACGGCACCGAGCTGGCCGTCTTCGAGGCAGGCAACCCCGAAGGGCCCGTCCTAGTGGCCGTCCACGGGTACCCCGACAACCACACCGTCTGGGCGCCGATCGCTGCCGAGCTCGGCGACCGGTACCGGGTCGTCGCCTACGACGTCCGCGGCGCCGGTGCGTCCGCGAAGCCGACCGTCCGGTCGTCGTACAAGATCGCCCGGCTGACCGAGGACTTCGCGGCGGTGATCGACGATGTCAGCCCTGACGCCCCGGTGCATCTGCTGGCGCACGACTGGGGATCGATCCAGATGTGGGGTGCCGTGGTCGATCCGTCATTCGCGGACCGGATCGCGTCGTACACCTCGATCTCGGGGCCGTGCCTGGACTACATCGGGGTCTGGATGCGCGACCGCAGCCACCCAGGCGCTTCGCTGCGCCAAGCGCTGCACTCCTGGTACATCGCGGCGTTCCAGATCCCGTGGCTCCCCGAGCGGATCGTCCGGCTGGGCGGGGTCCAGGCCGGTATCGCCCGCAGCGAGGGCAAGGGCCAGCCCGGCGGGGTCCTGAGGAGCCCGGTCGCCCGGAGCGAGGCAGACATGGTCAACGGCATCCAGCTCTACCGCGCCAACATGGGGCCGAGGCTGTCCCGGCCGCAGCCGGTGCGCACCGGCGTACCGGTCCAGGTGCTGGCGCCTCGCGGTGATGCCTACGTCTCGGTGCGTCTCGCGACCGAGGTGCCGGTGCCCTTCGTCGAGGACCTGACGGTCCACGAGATCGATGGCACCCACTGGGTGGTCAGCGAGGACCCGGAGCTCGTGGGCGGCCTGGTCGAAGCCCATATCGCTGCTCACACGAACGCCGGGTCGTCGGACCCGCAGCGGAACCCTCGCACGGCCGGGTAGGCCCGACAGCGCAGAAAGCAGATAGTCCCGAGCCGGTTGCACGTCCTGGGAGGCGACCTGCAACGAGCTCGGGACTATCTGTCCCCGGGATGAGGGGAGGGTGTTACAGGGAGACGCGGACCGGCACCCGGGAGCCGGTTTCGCGCAGTGCACTGCGCAGGATCGGGTCGCGATGGCCGAGGTCTTCGGTCTCCAGCGCGGCGACGATCGCGAACTGCAGGTTGGTGCTGTCCGTGTGCGCGTTCAGTGCGGCGCCGCGCCAGTCGGTGGTGGCGGCGGCAGTTGCGAGGACAGGGACAGGACGTCCCACCAGGGGAAGGGAGGTCCTGGTTGCCTCGGTGAGGACCACGGCGCAAGCCAGCGAGATCAGTACCAGTGCCACTGCGATGACGAGCATGTCGGTCTCCCTGTCTCGGCCTCCGCGCCGTTCGCGGTGGTCTGTCCAGGTAAACGACGGCCTCGTTGACCGGTTACGGGCTTTTCAGAGAAATGTCCGGATCAGTCGACCTGTGCGTCCAGCCAGGCGCTCCACGACGGTCCGCGCACGAGCGCGTCCGGTCCCGGCAGCATTGATCCGCCGGCCATCGACGGCGGGCCCGGGACCGTGACGACGTCGAGGTCCTCGCCGCTACGGCGGACCAGCTCCCGGACCTGGTCGACCAGGTCCTGCCGCTCCGGTCCGGCCAGATCGGTGTCGCCGGCGGCCGCGCCGGTGGCCAGGTCGAGAAGGAGCCGGACGATCTCAGTCGTCGCGACCGGCTGGGTCGGCACGTCGATGATCGAGACGGTGCGGCCGTCGCGGTTCCAGGCGAGCATCTGGCCGGCGAAGTCGTGGAACTGGGTCGCCCGCAGCACCACGACGCCGGGCGATGCGGCACGGTGCGCCTGCTCCTGGGCCGTCTTGGCGACGTAGTAGCCGTAGTCGGGGGAGAGGTCGGTGCCGACGATCGAGAGCACCACCGTCCGCTGGATGCCGGCCGTCGTCGCGGCCTCGCCGAGGTTCTCGGCCACCGTTCTGAAGAACGTGCTGGCCTCCTGCTCGTCCAGCGTCGGGCTCTGAGTGACGTCGACAACTGCCACTACGCCGGCCAGTGCAGTGCCCAGTGCAGTGCCCCGTGCGGGGCCCGGTGCGGGGCCCGGTGCGGGGCCCGCGTCGAGCAGGTCGAAGCCGGTCTCGCGGGCGATCTCGATGACCTCGTGGCCTTCGTTGCGGGCCAGGTCGGTGAGCTGGCGTCCGATGGTGCCGGTGGCGCCGGCGATGGCGATGCGCATGATTCGTGTCCTTTTAATCGTGGATAAGTTCTATCCGAGATAGTAGCCGCGAACGCGGATAGTTGTCATCCGCGTAGGATGCTGCTCGTGAAGATGTCCGCAGGAGTCGAGTGGGCTGTGCACTGCTGCGTCGTCCTGAGCCAGGCCGACGGGCCGGTCCCGACCGCCCGCCTCGCCGAGCTGCACGGCGTCTCGCGGACCTACCTGGCCAAGCACCTCCAGCAGCTCTCCCGAGCGGGGCTGGTTCGGTCCACCGAGGGGCGCGACGGCGGCTACCTGCTTACGAAGGACGCTGCAGAAGTCAGCCTCCTGGAGGTCGTGCAGGCCGTGGAAGGTCCGGAGCCGGCGTTCCGCTGCACCGAGATCCGGCAGAACGGACCGCTGGCCGCGCGCCCGGCGGCCTGCCGCAGTGCGTGCGGTGTTGCCCGCGCCATGGCGGCAGCCGAGCATGCGTGGCGATCCTCCTTGGCAGGCGTATCGGTTGCGGATCTGGCTGCCGGGGTCGTCGAGGACAACGGGCGCCAGGCGTTCGTCGGGCTCCGCGACTGGCTGGCCCGAGGCCGAGGCTGATGCTGGGTCGGATGATCGGGCCCGGCGGTCCGCACGACCGTGCCTCAGGTGGTCCAGAACGGTCCGGCCGGAGCTGATCGTCTCGCGTACCCTTGGGTGCATCAAGGTCTACGAGGGAACCGCGAAGCACCTACCTGTTGGCACCGGGGGCGCCCGCCGCCTGGTGGCAGTGGCTCTCGTGGTGGCTCTCGCCGCCGCGCTGAGCGGCTGCGGCGACGGCGGTCGCGTCAAGGAGTCCCAGAAGGGCCTGCAGGGCTCTGCGCTGCTGGCTGCCCGGACGACGGCGATCGCGTTCTTCAGCCTGGACCCGAGCAAGGTCGCCTCCCAGGTGGACACGGTGCTCTCGCTCGCGACCGGCAGCTTCAAGTCCGAGTACGCCGCGAAGAAGGCCGAGGTTGTCCGCAACGTCGCAGCCAAGCAGTTGGTGGTCACCGCGAGCGTCCCGGACGGCGGGGTGGCGCTGGAGAAGTTCCGCGACGCCGGGTCCGACGTGCTGGTGGCCGTCGACGTCAGCTCGAAGCAGGGTGCTGCAGCGGCGGCCACCATCCACTACCGGCTCCGGCTCACGCTGACCCGCACCGGATCGACGTGGCGTACCTCTGCCCTCGAGCAGCTGAACGGGGACGCGAGCGCTGGCACCTATCAGCCGGGCGGGCTGCCTGGCGGCGACGACGTCGTGCTGCAGTCGGCGACCGATGCGGTCACCGCCGCGCTCTCTTATGACCACCTGTCGCTGGACAGCAGCCTCGCAGCGGCGCTGGCGCTGATGACGCCGGCGTTCGGGCAGAAGTTCCGGGAGACCTTCGATACGACAGTGCGACCCCTCGCGCTGGAGAAGAAGTCGACGACCGCGGCGTACGTCCGCGGCACCGGGCTGGTCAGCCGCAGCGGTGACTCGGCCCGCTGCCTGGTCTTCGTCGACCAGGTGCTCGACCCGACCGGCAAGCCGTCGCTCGTCGGGACCCGCGTCTTCATCGATCTCGACGACGTCGCCGGCCACTGGCTCGTCGACGACATCACGCCGTTCTGAGCCGGCGGCCCGTCAGCAGGTGCTCGGAGCCTTCGCGCCGCCGAACCGTGCTTCAGTCCACGCGAGCAGCCGAGGCAGCATCCCGGAACCGGGCTCGATGATGTCGACGTGCCCACGGCCGGCGTACGTCTCGTAGTCCAGCGGCCCGTTCGCCGGGTCGGCGCACCGCTTGGCGACGTACGCCGACTGGACGGTGGGCAGCACCAGGGTGTCGGCCAGGCCTTGGGCGATCAGGACAGGAACCTTGATCGCGGCGTTCGGCACGTTCTGGCGCAGCCGCTGGCCGAGCGGCCCGGTCAAGGGGTTGCGGGCATAGATCGACTCGGTGACCCCGACCGTCTGGTCGAGCGAGGCCAACGTTGCCTTGTCAGCGATGCAGCTGCCGGCGATCCGGGTGACCGCTGCGCGATCCGCGGCTTTGATGTAGCTGTCGAGTTTTACGTCCGGGTAGATCTCGGAGTACGCCTGGATCACGTACGCCGCGAACACCTGCCCGCCGGCGAGGGTGGAGATGTTGCTGACCAGCCCGGGCAGATCGGCGGCCGGGGCGATGCCGGCAACCGCGATCACGTGGGCTGACGGCGCGTACGTCGGCGCCAGGATGCCCGCCCACAGCGCAGCCCCGCCGCCTTGGGAGTGACCCCAGACGACGGTCTTGTCCTGCAGCTGCAGGTCGGTGAGCTCGTGGGCGGCGCGGACCGAGTCGAGCACTGACCGGCCCTCGCCCTGCCCGACGAGGTAGGGATGCGGTCCGGGCGTACCGAGGCCGGTGTAGTCGGTGGCGACGATCGCCCAGCCGGCGTCGATGGCCTGGGTGAAGTCGGGGACGGAGGCGAGCGCGACCGGGTCGTCGTCGCCGGTCGGCGCGCACTTCTCGGCGATGCCGGTGGTCCCGTGGGCCCACGCGATCACCGGGCGCGGTCCGGCTGGGTGCTTCTGCGCGACCATCACCAGGCCGCTCGCGACTGCGGGGACGCCCTTGTCGCGGGTGGTCGTGTAGAGGATCTTCCACGCCCGGACGAAGCCCGGGATGCCCTGGGTGTACGGCGTCGCCGAGATCAACCGCCCCGGCTGCTTCGGCACCGGTGCCGTCGCATGCTTGGTGGTGCCGGGGTTGCTGGACCCGCCGCCGACGGCGTACCAGGCCCCGAGTCCTGCGATCACGACCAGCACCAGCGCGCCGACCCCGATGCGGAGACGACGCTGCCTCGCTGCCTCCGCAGCCTGCTCCTGCTCGTAGCCCGGGTCGTTCGGGTCCGGGTAGGGGTTGCGCGCCATGCCCGTCAGTCTTCCAAACGACCGGTGACGCGGGCGAATGAACCGGCTCGAGATGCAGCGAGCCCCGCCCAGCGGACTGGACGGGGCTCGATCGGCGGAGGATAGGGGATTCGAACCCCTGAGGGCTTTCACCCAACCCGCTTTCCAAGCGAGCGCCATAGGCCACTAGGCGAATCCTCCGTCGGAGAGGTTACCGGTCGCGGCGCCCCGCGGTGAAATCGCGTCCGATGGCCGATGCCGACCGGAAGATCCATGAACTCATGGGCGCGCTGCGGCCACAGCGTCCCTACGGTGGCCCGACCAGGGGTGTGTCGTGATCTGCCCGTAGATGTAGGGGTTTTCCTGATTCCTCACCTGCGGGTGCGCACCTAGCGTCGTAGCTGTTCCCAGCCCGCGAGGAGAAGCCCCATGCATCGCCGCAGTCTTGTCACGTCATTCGTCTTGCTGGCCACGAGCGCCTTTGTCGTGGGCGGTGTGGGTACGCCGGTGCACGCGGACCCGGCGAGCCCACCGACGCACTTCGTGGTGCACAAGCTGATGCCGGTCTCGGTCGTCCCTGGCCATCCCGACGACTGGATCGTCGGACAGAGCATCGTCAGCGGCAACGGCCGCTACCTGCTGGTCCAGTCGCCGGGCAGCGGTCATGCGGAAGTGCTCGATCTCCTCGACAAGGTGAAGCTCGGCGAGATCGACACGAGCAGCACGCTCCAGCTCTACCCGGAGGGCATCGACGACACCGGGCATGTCGTCGGCTCGTACTACGACACGGCGACCGACACGGCTACGGCGTTCTACTGGTCCGGCGCGAGTGCTGGCCACCCGCTCGGGACGGTTGACGAGCTGCCGGTCCCGACCAGCCTGATCAGCTCCTACGCGCCGGGGTGCAAGCCGCAGTTCGACGAGGACTCGCTCTACGGGATGTCGCCGGACGGGACGGCGTACGGGTTCGCCGGGTGCGGCGGTGGCAGTGGCGTCTTCGCGGTGAGCTGGTCGGTCAGCGACGGCTTCGACCTCACGGGCGGAGGTACCGGCACCACCGGGGCCGGAGGAACCTTCCAACCGAATGCGGCTATCGCTGACGGCGCGGACGAGAACGGCGACATCATCGGCTTGGGCAACATCGGCGGCTCGACCCAGCTGGAGTGGAGTGCGCTGGGCGGCCTCGCGCCCAGCGCGATCGATCCTCCCGGCGGTGGCCAGGTGGCGACCTCCGCGATGCTCTGGCGGGGACCGCAGCACTACGTCGTCGACGGCGACGAGATCCACTTCGGCGTCGTCAACGCACCGTTCACCGGCACGACGGCGGTCGGGATGAACGACCTGGGAACTGTCTTCGGGAACTCCGGCGGCAGCAGCGGCGGTCCCGTGGTCGTCCAGGCGTACGCCAACGACACCACGACGACCACCCTGTTGACGGACATGGCCTCGGTTCCCGGCGGATTCGAGCTCACCGCGATCATCGGTACCGACAACACCGGTGACGTCTTCGGGTACGGCGAGGACGCCGCCGACAGACCCTTCTACTGGGAGGGCGTGCCCGGCGCCGGGACAGCCCCGGTCAGCCCGGCGCCGACCTTGGCCGAGAGCTCCCCGATCAACGGCCACACCTACGCCAAGGGCGAGCTCAGCCCGGCGGTCTTCTCGTGCACGGCCGGAGCCGGTGAGGTGCTGCTCGACACGACCGACGGCTGCGCGATGACCGAAGGCACCACGGCGCTCCCGAGCGACTACCCGTTGGGGCAGCTCCCTGCCGGTACCTACACGTTCGGGTTCCGCGCGAAGCAGAGCGACAACCAGCAGGCCACGAAGACCGTGACGTTCACGGTCACCGACGCCAAGCCGCACGTGAACCCGCCGCCGACGATCACGTTGAAGTCCCCGGTCAACGGGCACGTCTACAAGAAGAAGGCGAAGGTCAAGGCGTCGTACGTCTGCAAGGCCGGGCTCGGCACGAAGCTGTCGTCCTGCAAGGGCACGGTCGCGACCGGCACGCACATCTCGACGGCCAAGGTCGGGGCGCATTCGTTCACGGTGACCGCGAAGGACGCTGACGGCCGGGTGACGACCAAGGTCGTGCACTACACCGTCAAGAAGAAGAAGTAGCCCGCTTCGACACCGCGAGGGGGGTTGCCTAGACTTCGGGCAACCCCCCATGCGGCGGTATCTCACTGAACTCCCCCAGGGCCGGAAGGCAGCAAGGGCAGGTGGGCTCTTCCGGGTGCATGGGGGGCCTCTGCGTCTCCCGCGTACGTCGTGACCCGTCCGCCGAACTCGGCCCCGCTCGTCGAGCCTGTCGAGACGCGGCGACGTGCGCGCCGCACTCAACCGGCTGATTGGACGCCACGACCTGCTTGCAGACCTCACACTGATGCGATGACCTTCACCGAGCTCTCGGTCATCTGCCTGGTGGCCCTGGCCGGGCCGGTGCTGGCACTGCGCCAGGGCTGGCACCTGCCCGTCGTCCTCGGCGAGCTGCTGGCCGGCGTGGCCCTCGGCCGGACCGGGTTCGGCTACCTCGACCCGGGCAACGCGACGTTCACCTACCTCGCCGATGCCGGCTTCGCGCTGGTGATGTTCGTGGCCGGGACGCACGTGCCGGTCCGCAACCCGGCCCTGCGGCCGGCGCTGCGCACCGGCCTGCTCCGGGCAGTCGGGGTCGGTGCTGTCGCGACGGCGCTCGGCTACCTGCTGGCGGCGGTCTTCGACCTTCACCACGCGCCCCTGTACGCCGTGCTGATGGCGTCGAGCTCCGCGGCCCTGATCCTGCCGATCGTCGACTCGCTCAGCCTCGGCGGCGACGAGGTGATCGGGCTGCTGCCGCAGATCGCGATCGCCGACTCGGTCTGCATCGTGGCGCTGCCACTGGTCATCGATCCCTCGCATGCAGGCCGGGCTGCGCTCGGCGCGGTGAGCGTGATCGCCGCGGCGGCCGTCGCCTTCGTAGTACTGCGCTACTTCGAGCGCTCAGGGATCCGCGCCCGCGTGCACAAGGTCTCCGAGGACCGGCGCTTCGCAGTGGAGCTGCGAGTGCAGCTCGTCATCCTCTTCGCGCTCGCGGGCCTGGCCGTGCGGATGCACGTCTCGATCATGCTGGCCGGCTTCGCGTTCGGTCTGGTGGTGGCCTCGATCGGAGAGCCCCGCCGACTGGCCAAGCAGCTGTTCGCTGTGACCGAGGGCTTCCTCGGTCCGGTCTTCTTCGTCTGGCTCGGCGCGACGCTGCAGTTGCGCGAGCTCGGCTCCCACCCCCGGCTGATCCTGCTCGGGCTCTGCCTCGGCATCGGAGCGTCCCTCGCCCACCTCGCCGTCCGCCTGACCAAGCAGCCGGTGCCGCTCGGCCTGCTCGCGACAGCGCAGCTCGGCGTACCGGTAGCGGCTGCGACGATCGGGCAGCAGCTCGGCGTACTCGTACCGGGTGAGGCCTCGGCGCTGATGCTCGGCGCCCTGGTCAGCATCGCGATCGCGGTGGTCGGCGGCAGCCTTGCTGTCAGCGCCGGCTTGGTAGAGAAGAAGCCGGCCGCAGCGCCGGCAGCGCACGAGGAGCAGACCGGTGGCTGACGTACACGAGCTGACGCACTCCTACGAGGCCTGGACCGGCGCTCGGATCCCGCTGGACGCAACCGAGCTGGAGCGCAAGCACGTCGAGATGGCCGCCCACGAGTACCGCTTCCTGCGCGGCAGCTACTACCTGTGGCTGGTCCGGCTCTCCGAGCTGGTGCCCGAAGCGCTGGCTGGAGCGCGGGCGCCGGCGGTCGGGGACCTGCACGTGGAGAACTTCGGGACCTGGCGCGACAGCGACCAGGTACGCCGCTGGGGGATCAACGACTTCGACGAGCTGTCGACCGGCGCCGTCCTGCCCGACCTGGTCAGGCTGGCGGCCTCCGCGGTGCTCGCGCCGCACATCTCGCTGGCGGACAAGGATGTCTGCGACCTGGTCCTGGAGACCTGGTCGCAAGCCGAGCCCGGTGGCTCGGTCGACCTCGCCGACCCGGACGCGCACCACCTCACCAAGCTGGTGCCTGAGTTCGCCGATCCGGCGAAGTTCTACACAGGGCTCGCCGAAGGCCCGCTCGCCGAGGTCCCGGCAGCTGTCGCCCAGGCAGCCACGGGCGTGGCTGAGGCCGGATGGCAGCCGACCTGGCACCGGCATCAGGCGGGCACCGGCTCGCTGGGACACCGCAGGGTCGTCGGTGTCGGCCCTGCCGCCGACGGCTCGCCGCATGCCCGCGAGGGCAAGCAGCTCGGGCCGGGGACTGCCGAGTGGACGACAGCGACGCTGCCCGGCCCGGCGTGGCCGAGCCCCGACGGGCGGCTCTTCGAGACGGTCCGCTCGGCGATCAAGGGGCCTGCGGCGGCGACCCGGGTGCAGGACTGGCAGGTGCGCGACCTGGCGCCGGACGTGCTCCGGATCGAGCTGACCGGGCTCGGCCACCATGACTCCGAGCGGCTCCTGCGCGCGATGGCGCGAGCTACCGCCGACGTGCACGGCGCCGACGCGGACGGGTACGCCGCCGCCCTCGCAGGCGCTGAGAGTCTCGGCCATTCCGGCTTCCGCGAGATGGTCCGGACCATGGTCGCGAGCACCAAGGCCGACTACGCGGCGTACCGGGCGTGAGGGCCGGGGCCGCCCTGGTCCTGGCCGCGGCAGTGCTGCTCGGCGGCTGCGGGGCGTCCTCCGGGCCGACGTCCGGGCCGACGTCCGGTGCGACGTCCCCGCAGGCGGCCGCACCGAGCCCGGCAGATGGCACGACCAGCACGCCGGACGGCAACGGGTCGCTGGTGCCGACCAACCTGCCGACCGGCCCATCGACCGGCCTATCGACCGGCCTATCGACAACGGCTCCGACCCCAAGCACACGCCAGAGCCCGGTCGTCGGGGCTGACATCAGCTGGCCGCAGTGCCCCAAAGGGATGGGCATCCCGCAGAAGCGGTCCGAGGGGCTGCCGCTGCCGGGAGCCGAGGCGTCGTTCGTGATCATCGGCCTGACCAACGGGCCGTCGTTCTATGCCAACCCCTGCCTCGCCTCCCAGGCTGCCTTCGCGCGCGGCCGGCACCTGCTCGCCGGCGCGTACTCGGTGGTGAGCTACCCCGACGCGGCGACCCTGCGCCGGTACGCCACCGACGGCCCGTACGTCGGCCGCTCCCGTGCTGCGGCGCTCGGCAACGCCGGCTACCAGGCGGCGCTGTTCAATGTGGCGTCGATGAAGCAGGCCGGGCTCGCGGTGCCGTTCGTCTGGATCGATGTCGAATCGGTGCCCGGGTTCGCCTGGAGCACCGACCTCGCCGCCAACGCTGACGTCGTACGAGGGGCCGTTCGCGGCTACCGGGCGGCCGGCCTGCGCATCGGCTTCTACTCGACTCCGTCGCTGTGGAGCCGGGTCGTCGGGAGCCTGCGGACCGGCGCGCCGGAGTGGCGGGCAGCCGGGGACACCTCCCGTGCGGAAGCCGTACGCCGCTGCGCTCCGGACTGGTCGATCCAGGGCGGTACCGCCGTCCTCGGACAGTGGGTCGAGGCCGGCAGGGACCGCAGCATCTCCTGCCCGGGCGTCGATCCGGCGTTGACCGGCTACTTCCACCAGTACTGATCCCGGCACCCCACCGGGATTGTCGCCAGCACCGTCTAGGGTCTACGTGTGGAGCACAACCTCGCCTTGTACCGGCGCTACCGGCCTGAGTCCTTCGCCGAGGTCATCGGCCAGGACCACGTCACCGAGCCGTTGCGAGCCGCCCTGGCCAACAACCGGGTGAACCACGCCTACCTCTTCTCCGGGCCGCGTGGCTGCGGCAAGACCACCAGTGCCCGGATCCTGGCGCGGGCTCTGAACTGCGAGAAGGCCCCGATCTCCGATCCGTGCGGCGAGTGCCAGTCGTGCCGCGACCTGGCCCGCGGCGGCCCCGGGTCGCTGGATGTCATCGAGATCGACGCCGCCAGCCACGGCGGCGTCGACGATGCCCGCGACCTGCGGGAGCGGGCGTTCTTCGCCCCGGTCTCCAGCCGGTTCAAGGTCTACATCATCGACGAGGCGCACATGGTCAGCTCGCAGGGCTTCAACGCCCTGCTCAAGCTGGTCGAGGAGCCGCCGGAGCACCTGAAGTTCATCTTCGCCACGACCGAGCCCGAGAAGGTCATCCCGACGATCCGCTCGCGCACCCACCACTACCCGTTCCGGCTGATCCCGCCGCGAGTACTCTCGGACTACCTGGCTGAGATCTGCGAGCGGGAGGGTGTCCCGATCGAGCCGGCGGCGCTGCCGCTCGTGGTCCGTGCCGGCGCAGGCTCGGCGCGCGACTCGCTCTCGGTCCTCGACCAGCTGCTCGGCGGCGCCGGGCCCGGCGGGGTCACCTACGCGATCGCGACCAGCCTGCTCGGCTACACCCCGGACACCCTTCTCGACGAGGTCGTCGACGCGTTCGCGGCCAACGACGGCGGCACCGTCTTCGCGGTCGTCGACAAGGTGATCGAGACCGGCCAGGACCCGCGACGGTTCACCGAGGACCTGCTGCGCCGGCTGCGCGATCTCGTTATCGTCGCTGCCGTGCCGGACGCTCCGGCGACCGGGCTGATCGACGCCCCGGCCGATCAGGTCGAGCGGCTGGTGGCCCAGGCCGCACGCTTCGGCAGGGCCGACCTGGTCCGGGCCGCCGACTGCGTCGCCACCGGCCTGACCGAGATGCGAGGCGCGACCACGCCGCGGCTGCTGCTCGAGCTGATCTGCGCCCGGGTCCTGCTCCCCGGGGCAGACCACACCACCGACGGACTCACCGCCCGCCTCGACAGGCTCGAGCGTCGCGTCGGCATGGGGGGCGTGCCGGCTCCGAGCACGCCGACCACACCTCCGCCTGCCGCCGCGACCGTGACGCAACCCCCGCCGCCGGTCGCGCAGACCCCGCCGCCCGTCGAACCTGCCGCCCAGGCCCCGTCCGTCGAACCGGCCGAGCCGGCCCCGGCCCCGGTCGTCGAGCCTGCTGCTCGTGCTGAGGAGGTTGCGCAGCAACCGTCTCGAAGCCAGACGCCTGCACCGGCCGCGCAGTCCGCCACCTCCGCCCTCACCCTGATCGATGCCCGCCGCGTGTGGCCGGACCTGCTGGACAAGGTCAAGGAGCTGCGTCGGTTCACCTGGATCCTGCTGAGTCAGAACGCTCAGGTGATCGGGCTGGACGGCGGCATCCTGACCGTCGGTTTCAAGACGGCCGGCGCCAAGGACTCCTTCATCGGCGGCGGCAGCGGCGAGATCCTGCGGCAGGCGGCTATCGACGTCATCGGCGCGGACTGGCGGGTGGAGGCGATCGTGGACCCGTCCGCCGACCCTGGCGCCGGGGTTGCGCCGGTGGTCACCCGCTCGGCGGCGGACGCCTCGGTCTCCTCTGCTCGGCCCACCCCCACCCCAGCTCCGGCAGCTGCGTCTGGAGCCGACCAGCCGTCCGCCCCGCCGGCCTGGGTCACCGACGAGGCCGACGTCCCAGTGCCGACCGCAGTGCCGACATCCGTGCCGGTCGAGGCCCAGCGAGCGACTCGGCCCGATCCGGAGACGATCGCGAGGGCGCGGAGCAACATCTCGCCCACCCGGACCGGCGACCAGCCCGCGAAGGCACCTGACACCCGTGACGAGGACGTCCGTGACGACGACGCCGATCTCGAGGACAACGGTCTCGACGGTGCGGAGCTGATCGTCCGCGAACTCGGTGCGACCGTCATCGACGAGATCACCCACGACTGAGACTGCACGACCGAGACTGCACGACCGAGACAGCATCCAATTGAATGCAGGGGAGCACAGATGACGCAGAACCCGTTCGGCGAAGGCGCCAACCCGTTCGGCGAAGGCGCCAACCCGTTCGGCAACCTGGACCTCTCCTCGATGCTGGAGCAGGCACAGCAGATGCAGGCGCAGCTGATGGCGGCGCAGGCCGAGCTGGCCTCGACCCTGGTCCAGGGGACCGCGGGCGGGGTCACCGTCTCGCTGACCGGCACTGGGGACCTGACCGCCGTCACGATCGCGCCGGAATCACTCGACGCCTCCGATCCTGACGCTCTGACTGATCTCGGCGACCTGGTGGTGGCCGCGTTCCGTGACGCGAAGTCCAAGGTCGACGATCTCGCCGCCGACGCCCTCGGCCCGATGGCAGGCGGACTCGGCGGCGGATTGGGCGGCGGCATGGGACAGCTGGGCGACGGCCCCGCGCCAGGGCCGCTCGGCTTCGGACCGGCCGGGAGCTGACTTGTACGAAGGCGTCCTGCAGGACCTGATCGACGAGCTCGGGCAGCTGCCCGGAGTCGGTCCGAAGGGTGCCCAGCGGATCGCGTTCCACCTGCTCGCCGCCGACCCGGTCGACGTACGGCGGCTGGCTGACACGCTCATCGAGGTCAAGGCCAAGGCACGTTTCTGCTCGATCTGCGGCAACGTCGCGGAGGAGGAGCAGTGCCGGATCTGCCGGGACCCACGGCGGGACCTGAGCCTGATCTGCGTGGTGGAGGAGTCGAAGGACGTCGTCGCGATCGAGCGTACTCGCGAGTTCCACGGGCGTTACCACGTGCTCGGCGGGGCGATCTCGCCGCTGGAGGGCATCGGCCCCGAGCAGCTGCGGATCCGCGAGCTGATCGCCCGTCTCGACGACGCGACGGTGACCGAGATCATCCTGGCGACCGACCCGAACATCGAGGGCGACGCCACCGCGGCGTACCTGACCCGGATGCTGCGGCCGCTCGGCCTGACGGTGACCCGGCTGGCGAGCGGGCTGCCGGTGGGCGGCGATCTCGAGTACGCCGACGAGGTGACCCTGGGTCGTGCCTTCGCCGGCAGGCGGAGTGCGGGAGAATGAACGGTGGCAGGGGGAGCCCATGGGAGAGGGAGAGCGTGAGGGAGGATGAGCGACATGACTGACGGCGACTTCGAGGACTTCGGCCAGCAGATCGCCGACCAGGCGGAAGCGTTCCTGGTCGGGCTGCAGGCGATCTCACGCGAGGAGACCCCGGGCTCCGCCGTGCCGCTGCTGCTGCTCGAGGTGAGCCAGCTGCTGCTCGCCGGCGCTCGTCTCGGTGCCCAGCAGGACTTCGAGCCGGAGACCGAGTACCAGCCCGACGTCGGTCCCGATCCGGACCTCGACGCGATGCGGCTGCGCTTGGCCGTCCAGCTCGGCGACGCCGACACCTACAGCCACAACTTCGAGCCCTACGACCCGGAGACGTTCACCGCGAACCTGTCCGACGACCTGACCAGCATCGCGACCGACATCGCCAACGGCCTGCGGCACTTCCGGGCCGGCAACGTCGAGGAGGCGCTGTGGTGGTGGCAGTACTCCTACCTGGCGTCGTGGGGCTCGCTCGCGCTCGGTGTCCTCGCGGCCCTGCACTCGGTGGTCTCCCACGACCGCCTGGACCTCGAGATCGACGAGTCCGACCAGCTCGAGGCCGCCGAGGCAGTCCTCGACGGCGTCGAATAGCCCGCTCGCTCGGCGGCGAGGGCGTCAGCCGTAGGAGCAGATGTAGTCCAGCTGCTCGTCGACCTCGATGTCGAACGACGACTCCCCGGGCACTGAGAAGCTGGAGTCGGCGGCGTACTCGGTCCACTCCTGCGATCCGGCCAGCCGGACCCGGCAGGAGCCGGCGACGATCTCCATCGTCTCGGGCGCGGCGGTGCCGAAGTTCAGCGACGCTGCCAGGATCACGCCGACCGACTTCCTGCTGCCGTCGGGGAGCAGCACGGTGTGGCTGACGCACCTGCCATCGAAGTACACGTTCGAGGCGGCGAGGACGGTGACGTTGTCGAGCTGGGTCATGGCACAACCCTAGGAGAAGGGCCTCGGCGCCCATCCCTCGGCGCAGGTTCGGTGCCGCTCCCCGCTGCTCGGTAGAATCGGGTTGGCCAAAGGCCGGACCGGCGCGGGACAATCACAGCCGGGGAGACCGAGCAGCACCTCAAGGAGAGCAGTCGTGGGCATTGTCGTGCAGAAGTACGGCGGGTCCTCCGTTGCCGACGCCGAGGGGATCAAGCGGGTTGCCCGCCGGATCGTGGAGACCAAGAAGGCCGGCAACCACGTCGTCGTAGTCGTCTCAGCGATGGGCGACACCACCGACGAGCTGATCGACCTGGCCAACCAGGTCTCCCCGCTTCCACCGGCGCGCGAGCTCGACATGCTGCTCACCGCCGGCGAGCGGATCTCGATGGCGGTCCTGGCGATGGCGATCCAGAACCTCGGCCACCAGGCCCGCTCCTTCACCGGCTCGCAGGCCGGCGTGATCACCGATGCCGAGCACGGCCGCGCCAAGATCATCGACGTCACCCCCGGCCGGATCCAGGCCGCTATCGACGAGGACGCGATCGCGATCGTCGCCGGCTTCCAGGGCGTCTCGCAGACGACCAAGGACATCACCACCCTGGGCCGCGGCGGCTCGGACACCACCGCCGTCGCGCTGGCGGTCGCCCTGAAGGCCGACGTCTGCGAGATCTACTCCGACGTCGACGGCATCTTCACCGCCGACCCGCGCGTCGAGCCGCGCGCTCGCAAGGTGCCTCGGATCTCCTATGAGGAGACTCTGGAGATGGCGGCCCAGGGCGCGAAGATCCTGCACCTGCGCTGCGTCGAGTACGCGCGCCGTTACGACATGCCCATCCACGTCCGCTCCTCCTTCAGCGAGAAGGAGGGCACCTGGGTGACCAGTGCCGAGAAGGTACTGGCCGCCGACGTAGCTCAGGAGACCACCATGGAAGCAGCCATCATCACCGGCGTCGCGCACGACCGGAGCCAGGCCAAGATCACGGTGGTCGGCGTGCCGGACAAGCCCGGCGAGGCGGCGGCCATCTTCCGGGCGGTCGCCGACGCCGCGATCAACATCGACATGATCGTCCAGAACGTCTCGGCCGCGGCCACCAGCCTCACCGACATCTCGTTCACGCTTCCCCGCGGCGAAGCCCAGACCGCGATGACGGCGCTGTCCCGGCTGCAGGACTCAGTCGGCTTCGACGGACTGCAGTACGACGACAGCGTCGGCAAGGTCTCGATCGTCGGCGCCGGGATGAGCTCGTCGCCGGGCATCTCGGCCCGTTTCTTCGAGGCGCTCTCGGATGCCGGAGTGAACATCGAGATGATCTCCACCTCCGAGATCCGGGTCTCGGTGGTCGTCTCGGAGATCCAGGTCGAGGACGCCGTACGTGCGGCGCACGCAGCCTTCGATCTCGGCTCGGACGAGGTCGAGGCAGTGGTCTACGGCGGGACGGGTCGCTGATATGGCGAGCATCGGCATCGTCGGCGCGACCGGCCAGGTCGGCGTCGCCATGCGCAGCATCCTGCTCGAGCGTGCCGCCAACGGCCTGATCGGGGCCGACGACGAGGTCCGCTTCTTCGCCTCCCCGCGATCGGCGGGCACCGTACTGCGGTTCGGCGACCGCGAGATCACCGTCGAGGACGCGATGACCGCCGACCCGGCCGGACTGGACATCGCCCTGTTCTCCGCCGGCGCAACCACCTCGCGGGCGCTGTGCGGCAAGTTCGCCGACGCCGGCGTGATCGTGGTCGACAACTCCTCCGCCTTCCGCAAGGACCCCGAGATCCCGCTGGTCGTCGCCGAGGTCAACCCCGAGGCGATGGCAGGTGTGATCGCTGCCGGGCGCGGGATCATCGCCAATCCGAACTGCACCACGATGGCTGCGATGCCGGTGCTGAAGCCGCTGCACGACGAGGCCGGGCTGGTCCGGCTGATCGCCTCGACGTACCAGGCGGTCTCCGGCTCCGGCGTCGCCGGCGTCGAGGAGCTCGCCGGCCAGGTCGAGGCGGCAGGCGACAAGGCCCGCGAGCTCGCCTACGACGGCTCCGCGATCGACTTCCCGGCGCCGGTGAAGTACGAGCGGACGATCGCGTACAACGTGGTCCCGCTGGCCGGCTCGATCGTCGAGGACGGGCTCAACGAGACCGACGAGGAGCAGAAGCTCCGCAACGAGTCACGCAAGATCCTGGGGATCCCGGACCTGCCCGTCTCGGGGATCTGCGTGCGGGTGCCGGTGTTCACGGGGCACTCGCTGGCGATCAATGCCGAGTTCGCGCGGCCAATGACACCCGAGCGCGCCCGGGAGCTGCTGGCTGCCGCTCCCGGCGTCGAGCTGAGCGATATCCCGAACCCGTTGCAGGCGGCAGGCAAGGATCCGTCGTACGTCGGCCGGCTGCGTACCGATCCGGGTGTACCGGACGGCCGTGGCCTGGCGCTGTTCATCAGCAACGACAACCTGCGCAAGGGCGCAGCCCTCAACACCGTGCAGATCGCAGAGATCGTCGCCGCGAAGCTGTCCTGAGACTCAGCTGCCCTCAGTGACCGGCAGCAGCCGGCTGCGCCAGCCCGTCAGTAGTCGGTCGACTCCTCGACGAACCGGACCGTGACCCACCACGACACTACGAATGTCACGGCGGTCAGGATCGGGATGACGACGAGCATGTATGGCTTGTCCAGCGAGTTGATGAACAGCAGCATCGCCAGCATCGCGACCAGCCCGACACCCAGGAAGCTGGTGCTGAAGGGGTCTGAGACCTTGAAGGCCCGCAGCAGGTTGGCGCCGACGACGACCTCTACGGCCAAGATCACGACCAGCGCCAGCAGGCCGAGCCCGCCGCCGCAGTTGTTGTTGTCCCGGACGGCCTGACAGCCTTCGCTCGCGCCCTTGGCCAGCGCAACGCAGATGGCGCCTGAGATCAAGCCGGTCAGCAGCGCCGCGAAGACGGGCTTGATGCCCGGAATCTTGGAGACCAGCGCTTCGGAGGGGCCCGGGCGCCGCGGCTTGGAGGACCTGGATTTCGCTGCGGCCTTCTCGGCCGCGCGCTCGGCCTTGGAACGCTGGGAGGCCTCACGACGGGCCCGACGAGACTCGGGCACCGTTGCCGTCTTCGCCGACGTCTTCGCCTTCGGCAGACCCTTTGTCGGGGTCTCCAACGCGATCGTGCGCTCCACCTCGGGCTCGAGCGTCGAGCCCTCGACGTCGTCCTGGAACAGCTTGGCGACGGTGACCGGGTCGATCGACTCGGTCAGGTCGCCGACGGCCTCCCGGACTGGCTCGGCGGGCTCCTCGATCGCGGGCTCGGGTTCCGGCTCAGGTTCGGGGATCGGCTCGGGTTCGGGCTCGGGCTCGGGTTCGGGTTCGGGCTCGGGCTCGGGTTCGGGCTCGGGCTCGGGCTCGGGCTCGGGCTCGAGGATCGGCTCGGGCTCAGGTTCGGGGATCGGCTCGGGCTCAGGTTCGGGGACGACCGGTTCGGGGATCGGCTCGGTAGTGGGCTCAGGCGCCGACTCTGGGACGACGGGCTCCGGCTCGGCGAGCGGCTCGGGCTTCGCGACCGGTGGCGGCGTCGCCGGTCGCACCGGGGCCGTAGCGGCTGCGACGACGCCTGCAGGTGTCCCTGCCGGGGGAGCGGAACCCGCAGGACGTGCCGCGGGCCGGGCGGCCGGGCGGGCGGCGGGACGAGCCGGGGCTGCCCCGGGCACCCGGGCAGGTGCGCGTGGAGCGCTCGGCCGAGCCGGCGCGCGCGCCGGGGTCGGCCCCGCCGCGTCCCCGTCTGCGTTTCCGTCTGCGTCCGTGTCAGCGCCGGTGCCAGGATCGGTCGCTGGCGCCGAGACCGTAGCGGCGTCGGCGGCAGGCTCGGGTGCCGCCGAGTCTTCGGCCGCAGACTCAGTGCCAGGCTCACTGCCGGCCGCCTCGACGTCCTCGGCGCTCTTCGCTGCCCGCTTGCGGCGGCGACCGAAACCGAGGCTCAGGTTGGGCAGCTCGAGGTTCGGCTCGTTGCCGCTCGTCTCCGGCTCAGTGGGCATGTCCGGATTCTGCCACTCCCAGGCCCTCTGAGAAGCCAGATCACCTGCTCGACGCGCAGGTGGTGCCCCGTGACGACTGACGCCGCCTGCCCTCGGTGCATCGGCCCGGGTCCCGTGAGAACGGCGCCGGTGTCCCGTGCCGGATCCCGCCGATTATCGTGGGGGGGTGCCAGGAATGCATTCGATGCCCGCGCTGCCCCCCTTCGGGTGGGGTTCGTTCGTGCACCACTGGGACCTCCGGCTCGGCTGGATCGTCGTCGGCGTGCTGCTCCTCGGCGGGTACCTCGACGCGGTGGTCCGCGGCCGCCAGCGCGGCGCGAAGCACCCGGGCTGGCGGGTCGCCTGCTTCGTAGCGGGCGTGCTGGTACTGGTGTTGACGGTGAGCTCGGCGATCGACGTCTACGCGATGTCGCTGTTCTGGGTGCACATGGTCGAGCACCTGCTGCTGATCATGGTCGTCCCGGTGCTGCTGGTGCTCGGCCATCCGCTCTCTGCCGTGCGCGGCGCCCTCGGCGACCGCGGCCAGGCTCGTTTCGACAAGGTTGTACGCACCGGCCCCATCGCCCTGATCACGCACCCGGCCGTCGGGCTCGCCCTGTACGCCGGCGTCATCATCGGCACCCACCTGACCGGGTTCATGGACCAGATGGTCACCCACTCATGGTTGATGACAGGCGAGCAGGTCGCCTACGTCGTGGCCGGCTACCTGGTCGTCCTCCCCCTGCTGGGCCGAGAGCCGGTGCGCTGGGACGTGCCCTACCTGCCCCGGTTCGTCCTGGTGCTGGTGGCGATGGTCCCCGACACCGTGGTCGGGATCGTGCTGCTGCAGTCGAGCAAGGTCAGCTTCCCGCTGATGTTCTCGCTGCACCCCGCCTGGGCTCCGGACGCGGTCAGCGATCAGCAGATCGCGGGCGGCCTGATGTGGGCGGTCGGAGATGGTCTCATGATGATGATCGGGATCGGCGTGGTGATCATGATGATCGCCGACCCGCAGCGCAAGCGGGTACTGGGCAACTGGCTGGAGTCAGCGCGCAGCAACACCCTCGACGACCACCTCGTCAGCAGCGGCGGCGCCGTGCGAGCCGACTCCGGCGCGGACGTGGACGACGACGAGTCGACGCTGGACGCCTACAACGCCATGCTGGCGCGGCTCTCCGACCAGGGCTGAGCCGACCAGGGCCGACCAGGGCCGACCAGGGCCGAGCCGACCCACGGCTGGGCCCGGCTCAGGCGTCCTCAGGCTGCGCGAACGCCCCGGCCAGCATCACCGTGATGAAGAGCAGGAACGTGACCACGTGCACGCCGGTGCACCACAGGCAGATGGCATCGACCCCGAAGATCTCGACCGAGATCAGGTACATCGCCGAGGCCAGCCCGACCAGGCAGCCGCCGAGGCGGATCTGCGCGATCAGCGGGTTCTGCGAGCGCCACATCGCCGGCAGGCACAGCGCCGCCATCGCGACGAAGAAGACCAGGCCGAGGTCGGAGACCGGGATCACCCCGAAGATCTTCGAGTAGCTGCTGGTGGTCACCTTCAGGCAGTTGATCTTCCCGTTGTCCGAGCAGGCCAGCGTCTTGGACGACGTGTAGTGCTCGTAGGTGAGGTAGATCGAGATGCCCAGGCCGATGACGGTCAGGACCAGCGAGACCGGTGCTGCCCACCGTGGCGCGCGCAGGACCATGTCAGCCCAGCTGCGCAGCTGCGGCGGTGACCCCGGCTGAGGTGCACACGTTGGACGGCATCCCGCCGGTCGCTCCGCAGATCGCCGCGGTGAACAGGTTCGCGGTGCCGATGATGCCCTTGCTGACATCGCTGGAGGTGTCCGAGATCGCCTTGGCGATCTGGTCGTGCGTCATCCCCTTCAGAATGCCCGGGTCGTAGGAAGCGCCCGAGCCGACGTAGATGCCGCCGATGTCGATGAACGGGATCGAGCCGCCGGTGTCGAGCTTGTTGAAGATCGCCTGGTCGTCCTTGGACAGGGTGTCGATCGTCTTGCTCTGGTCGCGGTTCTGCTGCTCGTAGCCAGTGAAGGACAGGTACTTGCTGGTGTACTTCGCGCCGTGGAAGGCCAGCGTGTTCGTGTTCGGGTCGACGTCGGTCGACGACGACGCCGTCTGGCCGAGATTGGTGAAGGATCCGAAGCGGTCGAGCGCGACCACCAGGCCCCAGCGCTCGGCGGCGCAGTAGGGGCAGTACTCGGAGCCGACGTACAGGATCCGCGGCTTGCCGTCTGCGGTCATCGCCGTGCCGCCGGAGATCTTCTTCGGGCCGTTGGAGGCGCTGCCGACCCCGACCGTGTCGAAGTCGCTGTCTGAGACGTTCGCCAGGGCGTTGACCACGGTGGCCGAAGCCAGCCCGCTGGTCTGCGACGGGTCGGCCTTCGGGGCGTTCTGGAGCGACTTGGCCACGATCAGACCGAGCACGATCACGATCACCGCGGTGACCGAGCCGATGGTCAGTGTGATCGTGCGCTGCTTGCGGGCTTGCGCTGCCCGGATCGCTGCAGCCCGTTCGCGCCTGCTGGCGTCGCCCGGATTGTCCTTCTTGGCCATCTGATCCCCTAGTTCGTGCTCGGATTCCCTCCAACACGATACGGAATGCACGGGCACAGGTGGCTGAGTGCTGGCTGTGAACTCGATATCTAGTTGAAAACTAACCAAAAGACAGCAGGCCCGGCAATCGCTCACCGGGCCTGCTGGTCACATGGTCGGGCTGACAGGATTTGAACCTGCGGCCTCGTCGTCCCGAACGACGCGCGCTACCAAACTGCGCCACAGCCCGATGCAACCTGCGAGAGTCTAGCCAAAGGTGGCTGGCCAGAAGAAATCGGGTCAGCGGGCGGTCGGGAGCAGCGTGATCAGGCTCGCCTCGGGTCGGCAGCAGAACCGGATCTGGGCGTACGGCGAGGTCCCGGCGCCGGCCGAGACGTGCAGCCAGGACGAGCCGGGATCACCCGGCCGGGAGTCGGCCGGGTGCCGGTGCAGGCCCTTGGCGCGCGCCGGCTCGAGGTCGCAGTTGGTCACGATCGCGCCCTTGAACGGCAGGCACAGCTGACCGCCGTGGGTGTGCCCGGCCAGCGTCACGTCGTACCCGTCGGCGGCGTACTGGTCGAGCACCCGCAGGTATGGCGCGTGCGCGACCCCGACGCGGAGGTCCGCGTCGGCCGGGGCCGGTCCAGCGACCGCGGCCAGGTCGTCGTACTCCAGGTGCGGGTCGTCGACGCCGGCGAAGGCGATCGTGCTGCCGTGGACCTCCAGGCGCCCCGAGGTGTTGGTCAGGTCCAGCCAGCCCGCCGACAGCCCGGCCTTGAGGTCCTTCCAGGGCAGCTGCGGCGTGCTGATGTTGCGGACACCGTCGTCGGGCAGCAGGTACCAGACGGGGTTGCGCAGCTTGGGCGCGAAGTAGTCGTTGGAGCCCAGCACGTAGACGCCCGGTACGTCGCGCAGCGACCCGAAAGCCTCGAGAAGCGGGCCGACGCTGTCGGGGTGGGCCAGGTTGTCGCCGGTGTTGACCACCAGGTCGGGCTGCAGCTCAGCGAGCGAGGCGATCCAGCGGCGCTTCTTGGCCTGGGTCGGGGTCAGGTGCAGGTCGGAGACGTGCAGCACCTTGATCGGCCGGCTGCCCGGCGGCAGGCACGGTACGTCGTACCGGCGGACCGTGAAGTTGCGGACCTCGTATCCCGCGGCGTACCCGATCCCCGCCGCGCCCGCCAGTGCTCCGAGAGCGAGCGTGCGTCCGAGACGGGGGAAAACCATGTGACCAGGCTGCCACAATGACGATCATGAGTGCTCTCAAGGACCGGCTGCGCGCAGATCTGACCACCGCCATCAAGGCGCGGGACGAGGTCGCCTCGTCGACGCTTCGGATGGTGCTGACCGCGGTCACCAACGCCGAGGTCTCCGGCAAGGAGGCCCGCGAGCTCACCGACGACGACATCCTCACGGTGCTCGGCAGCGAGGGGAAGAAGCGCCGCGAGGCCGCCGAGGCCTTCGACGGCGCCGGCCGTGTCGCGCAGGCCGACAAGGAGCGCGCCGAGGCAGTCGTGATCGCGGCGTACCTCCCCGAGCAGCTCAGCCCGGAGGAGATCACCGTCCTGGTGGCTGACGCGATCGACGCCACTGGCGCAGCCGAGCTCGGCCCGCGCGGCATCGGCAAGGTGATGAGCGTCGTGACGCCTCAGGTCAAGGGCCGTGCCGATGGGGGACTCGTCGCCGCGGAGGTCAAACGCCAGCTGGGTTGATGTTCCCTGGGCTTGCTTTCCGGGGACTTGTCTTCTGGCGGGCCTCAGTGCCGGCTACGGCAGGGTGATGGTGGGGAAGCCGCCAGGGAATCCGCCGCCACCGCCGCCGTTCCCGCCATTGTTGTTCCCGCCGTTCCCACCATTGTTGTTCCCACCATTGTTGCCGGCGTTGTTCCCGAACGTCGTCGTCGGGCTGTAGTGGCCACCGGACCGGACGATCGCAACGGTCGAGCCCACGTTGAGACTGGTGCCGGCGCCTGGACGGGTCCCGATCACGGTGCCGCGCGGGAGGTTGGACGGGGCCGAGCCGCGCACCGAGACCTCGAAGCCGGCGTTCTCGAGGGTGTCGGTCGCGTCCGTGACGCTGAGCCCGACCACGTTCGGCACCCGGGCGACGAGCTGGAACCCGGAGTTCTTCATCGGCGGCGTGAAGTTGTCGTCGGGCAGGAGGTCTTGGATGGCCCGCATCGCATCAGCCCACATCGGGCCGGCGGTCGTCGAGCCGTGCGCGGTGGCGATGAACTGGCCGCCGACGGTCTGGTTGTTCAAGGTGATCGGCTGGCCGTAGGAGTTGGCGCCGGCGATCATCGACGCCGTCGCGATGGCCGGGGTGTAGCCGTCGAACCACACCGCAGCGTTGTTCTGGATCGTGCCGGTCTTGCCGGCCGACGGCTTGTCCAGTGCCAACCCGGCACCGAAGCCGCTGCCGACCATGACGCCGCGCAGGATGTCGTTGATCGTGTCGGCGGTGTTCTGCTGCATCACCTGCTGGCACTGCGCCGGGTAGTTCTTGAAGACCTTGCCGTCGGAGTTGAGGATCTGGGTGACCGGCCGGTTGTCGCAGTGCAGGCCGCGGGCAGCCACCGTCGCGTAGGCGCCGGCCATCTCCAGCGGGCTGACGTCCGCGATGCCGAGGGTGAAGCTCGGCACCCGCTCGATCGAAGGCTGCGTCAGGTCGACACCCATCGCCTTGGCCATCGCGTAGGGCTTGCACAGGCCGGTCTTCTTCTCCAGCTGGGCGAAGTAGGTGTTCACCGAGAGCTGCGTGCCGGTGTACATGTTCATCCGGCCGTTGCTGGTCGAGTTCGACACGTTCCAGGGGCTGTAGTTCGGGTACGGCCCGTCGCAGTCGGCGTACTCGTTCTGCGGGATGTGCATTTCCTGCGGGGAGTTGAACGTCGTGTTCGGCGACAGGCCCTGCTCCAGGGCGCTGGCGAGGACGAACAGCTTGAACGTCGAGCCGGCCTGGAAGCCGTTGGAGTCGCCGTACTTGCTGTCGACGACGTAGTCGAGGAAGGTCTGGCCCTTCTTCTTGTTGCGGCCCATCGGCCGGGACTGGCTGATCGCCAGCACCTTGCCGGTGCCGGGCTGGACCTCGGCGATCGCGCCGATCGCGGAGTCGGTGGCCCTCACGTGGGCGGCGGTCGCCTTGTCGGCGGCCTTCTGGAAGCGCAGGTCGACGGTCGTCTTGATCGTCAGGCCGCCGGAGTTGAGCAGGTCCTCGCGGTCCTGGACGGTCTTACCGAGCGAGGGGTCCGCGAGCAGGTAGCGGCGGACGTAGTCGCAGAAGAACGCCGCCTTCGAGCCCAGGCACCCGTTGCGGGTCGGGCTGACGTGCAGGCCCAGCGGGCTCTGCTCGTACTGGTCGGCCTGCGAGGCCGAGATGATCTTCAGCTGGGCCATCCGGCCGAGCACGGTGTTGCGCCGGTTGGTGGCCTGATCGGGGAAATTGGTGGGGTCGTAGCCGACCGGGTTCTTCACCAAGCCGGCCAGCAGCGACGCTTCGGGCAGTGTCAACGCGCTGGCGTCGATGCCGAAGTAGTGCCGGGACGCAGCCTGGATGCCGTAGGCGCCGTCGCCGAAGTACGCGATGTTCAGGTAGCGCTCCAGGATCCAGTCCTTGGAGTACTTCTTCTCCACGCCGATCGCGTAGCGCAGCTCCTTGAGCTTGCGCTCGTAGGTGTCGGCCGTCGCGGCCTTGCGCGCGGCTGCCGTCGTCGCCTGGTCCAGCAGGGTCATCTTCACCATCTGCTGGGTGATCGACGAGCCGCCCTGGGTGGTCCCGTCGTTCGCCTTGTTGTTCACGAAGGCTCGCAGCGTGCCCTTCACGTCGATCGCGCCGTGCTGGTAGAAGCGGTAGTCCTCGATCGCCACAATCGCTTTGCGCATGATCGGCGCGACCTGCGCCAGCGGCACGTTGACCCGGTTCTGGTCGTAGAAGGTGGCGAGGACGTGGCCCTGGGAGTCCAGCACCCGGGTGCGCTGGGAGAGCGGGGCTGTGACCAGCTTCTCCGGCAGGTTCTTCACCGACTTCGACAGCGACTTCGCGCCGACGCCGAGCGCGCCCGCGAACGGGATCACCAGGCCGGCGACCAGCAGCCCCATCACGGCTGAGAGCGCGATCATCACCCCGAGGTGCGAGGTGACGTCGCGGAACGTGAGCTGGGAGGGACTGCGACGTGCCATGCGCGCCAGTGTAGGCGCAGGATCCAGCCGTTCCGGAGCCGTGACCCCTGGCCGGTTCGCGCGTTGTGCTGTGTGGACAGACCGTTCGTGACATACCGCGCAGTGACTAGTCGGAGTAGTTATTTCGGACTAGGGCGATTCGGTACGTTCGGGCCTGTTCCGAGGATGATCGAGAACCTTAAGTTTCGATATGTGGGGGGACCGGCCCGATTTGGGGCGGAACCACGTGTTTTCAATGGGGGTTTCAATGTCTTGGAATGAAGAGTGGGCTGCAGCCGCGACCTGTCAGAAGTCGCGGCCCGATGAGCTGTTCGTCCGGGGGGCCGAGCAGCACAAGGCGAAGGTCGTCTGCGCTTCCTGCCCGGTGCGTGCCGAATGCCTCGCCGAGGCGCTCGACAACCGCATCGAGTGGGGTGTCTGGGGCGGCATGACCGAGCGTGAGCGTCGTGCGGTGCTCCGCAAGCGCCCGAACGTGACGTCGTGGCGTGCGCTGCTCTCCGCAGCGAAGGACGCACACCTCGAAGCCGTTACGCTCGAGGTCACTTCCGCCTGACCGTTCGTCCGTCGAGACGGCCACGCCGCCCGTTCGTCGTCGAGCCTGTGGTGACGTCCAGACGTCTGCATCCGTCCGGACGGCCGCCTGCTCGGCAGCGCGTCGGCACGTCGCCGCCGAGCTCCCCGCATCGTGGCGCTCTTCGGCGATGCCTCACGTCTACATCCTCGAGTGCTGCGACGGTTCGTGCTACGTCGGCAGCACCTGGAACCTCGAGCGTCGCATCAGCGAGCACAACCTCGGCCTCGGCGCGGCGTACACCAAGCGGCGTCTGCCGGTGCGACTGCTCTGGTGCGAGTACTACGAGCGGGGTCAGAGGGTCTGGTTGCCGAGCAGGTCGCCGATGCGGCGCAGGCCGTCGAGGTCGTGGACGTCGCTCGGCAGCGCCGGCAGTACCGCCGTGCGCACTCGCGGGTGCGCGGTGGCGAAGCGGGTCCGCAGCCTGGTCTCTCGTTCGACGATGAGTTTGCGGTCGGCGTGCAGCCGGAGCAGGCCGGCAGCCATCCGGCTCGTCGGGTCGCCCTCGCCGCGGCGGTCGGCATCGCGCAGCTTCTCGTAGCCGGCCATCGCCGCGGCGGCGCTCAGCGAGCCTTCGGGGTCGCTGCTCGCGCGGTTGATGACCAGGCCGGCCAGCGGCATCCTCTCGGCGCTGAGGCGCTCGACGAAGTACGCCGCCTCCCGCAGGGCGTCCGGCTCGGGGGCCGCGACCACCAGGAACGACGTACCGCGGGCCTGGAGCAGCTCGAAGGTGCGCTGCGCCCGCTGCCGGAACCCGCCGAAGAGGGTGTCGAAGGCCGAGACGAAGGCCTGCATGTCGTTGAGCACCTGGCCGCCGATGATCGTGGTGACGGCTTTGGTGACCAGTCCGAACCCGGCCGTCATCAGCTTGGCCGGCCCCCGGGCCGGCGCGAGCAGCAGCTTCATGAACTTGCCGTCCAGGAAGCTCGAGAGCCGTTCGGGGGCGTCGAGGAAGTCCAGGGCGCTACGCGAAGGCGGCGTGTCCACGACGATCAGGTCCCACCGGCCCGAAGCCCGGGCGTCCTTGTCGAGCTGCCCCAGCTTCTCCATCGCCATGTACTCCTGGGTCCCGGCGAACGAGCTCGAGACGGCGATGTAGAAGGGGTTGCTCAGAATCTGCGCGGCTTTCTCGGGGCTGGCCTGGCCCTCCACGACCTCGTCGAAGGTCCGCTTCATGTCCAGCATCATCGCGTCGAGACTCCCCGTGGTGCCGGGCGCAGACTGCACTCCGGGCACCGGCCGCGGCACGTTGTCGAGAGCCTCGATGCCCATCGACTGCGCCAGCCGCCGGGCCGGGTCGATGGTCAGGACGACGACCTTGCGGCCGCGCTCGGCGGCCCGCAGTGCGATCGCCGCCGACGTGGTCGTCTTGCCGACACCCCCTGAGCCGCAGCACACGATGATCCGCTGCTTGGGGTCGTCCAGCATCGCATCGACGTCGAGCTCGGGGACCGGCCCCGGTGCTGAGGTCATCGGGCTCATCCGGGCCGTGCTCCGGGTCGGCGGCCGGCTCGCCGGGCTCATGCCAGCCCCTGCCGGGTCAGCTCGCCGGCGAGCTCGCGGAGGCCACCGAGGTCGGCGCCGCCGGCGAGCTGCGGCAGCAGGTACGTCGGCACGTCGATGGCGTCGACCAGGGCGAGCTGGGAGTCCTCGAGCCGCCGCCGCTCGGCGTGGT
>DATAZI010000060.1:0-21012 GCA_036272095.1 Marmoricola sp.
CATCGACGGTCAGCGCCTTCGCCTGCGTCGGAGGCTTATGCAACCTGGCTGTTTCGCGAACGGGGTTCTCCCGCAGCGCGTCGTACCGAACTGCCAGGCCGAAGGCGAGGCTCAGGACTGTCTTTGCCTGCTTGGCTGTGCTGTAGCTCTTGCCTGCAGCGAGCGCTTTGAGGAACCGATCTACCCGGCCGACGGTGATCTCACGGAGTGCGTAGTGCTCGAAAACCGGGAGCACGAGCTGGCGCATGTTTCGCTCGTACAGAGCCCTGGTGCTGTCGGCCAACTTGTCTGTCAGGTCCAGGTCGTCGAGCCAGAGATCAACGAGTTGCTTAAAGGAGCTGTCCGGGGTGACCTCGTTGTAACTGGTGCGACTGGTGCGGCTGCCGAGTTCCTCCTTGAGGTTGCGCTCGGCGGACTTGTGCGTCGAGCCCACCGCGGACACCCGACGGACCTGGCCGTCGTCGTCGCGGTAACGCGCACGCGCCCGAACTTGACCCGACGGAGTCTTCTCGAAGTGGATCTCTCCGAAGGTCCCAATGGGCGTGCGTGGCCTACCCATGCCCAATCACCGTGCCTCGTCGGCTGTTCGACCAGCCTGGTCGGAGCCACGCTGCTGACTGAGCCAGTCTCGAACGTCGCTGACGAAGTACCGGACGTGACGGCCGACCCGCACAGAGCAGGGACCGGTGCCTTCCTGACGCCACTTGTAGAGCGTCTTGATGGGCAAGCCGAGGTACTCGGCGAGCTCCTCGATGCCGATCAGCGGCTCCAGGCCGCTCAGAGCGGTGTTGGTATCCATGCCAGGCAGGTGCTCCGACCTGAACGCCCCAGCGGGCAACGTCGAGCAGCGACGGGCACAGAATGCGCGGCCACTCCGCCGCCCGCGCGTTCAGGCCGAGTACTTGGACACTTTTTGCCCACACGATCAAATCACCAAACCAAACAGAGCCGTGGATCCACTGGATCCACGGCCCTGACGAGTAGCGGGGGCAGGATTTGAACCTGCGACCTCTGGGTTATGAGCCCAGCGAGCTACCGAGCTGCTCCACCCCGCGTCGGTGAACAGAACATTACCGGGCAAGGGCGCGTTCGCCCAAATCGGTTGTTGAGTCCGTGCGCAAGGTCACGGCGTCTCGACGGGCTCGACGAGCAGTGGCTGGGCTCGGCGGGCGTCCTAGGGCGTCTCGACAGGCTCGACAGGCTCGACAGGCTCGACGAGCGTTCAGCCGAGGAGGAGCTCGCAGGCTCGGCGGATGTCGGCTTCGGCGAGGGCTCGGGGGCGGCTGCCGTTGAGCACCATCATCAGTACGCCGAACCAGCACTGGGTCAGCAGCCAGGCACGCCGGCGCTGGTCGTCGCTGGGGTCCTCGTGCCATTGGGCGAGGCGCAGGATGATCTCCTGGAACACGAACTTGATGTGCTCGTGGTCGGGGCTGGTCAGGCTCTCGGCGAAGATCATCGACTGGATCATCGCCAGCGACAGCCGGCGCTCGGCGTACATCGCCAGCGTCATCCGATTGAGCAGCTCGCTGACCGCGCCGATCGCGTCCTGCCCGGGCTCGGCGATGATCCGGGCCTGGTCGAGACGGTCGACCCGCCACTTCATCACCCCGACGAACAGGTGCACCTTCGAGGGGAAGTACCGGTACAGCGTCGCGATCGCGACCTCGGCCTCAGTGGCGATGTCCTGCATCTGGACGTGCTCGAAGCCGAGCTCGTTGCCTTGGCGCACCGCGGCCCGCAGCATCCGCTGGTAGCGGTCCTTCTGACCCGCCGAGCTCGGCTCGGCCGGCGGTCGTCCCTCCGAGATCCGCGGCACGTCACACCCCCGCCGGTCGGTTGCGACCGCTCCTGGTGAACGGCCGGTCCCGGCGATTATTGCGGACTCGACCTTGACGCCCGGTCAGAAGCCGTGCCGGTGGGTGTCGCAGTCGGCGAGGACCCGCTCGAGGGCGCCTTGGCCGACGACTTGCCGGACGTCTTGCCCGGTGTGGTCTTCGTCGTACCGATCGCGATCGCCTGCCGGACCAGTGCGCGCGCCTGGTTCACGTCAGTCGCGTAGGTCTGCAGATCGCCCTTCGTCAGCGCCTTCGACGCAGCCGCGAACTTCGCGTTCGCCTGTTTCAGCAACTGGATCGCCTGGGCAGGCAGACCTGTGCCACCGGTGGTGGCGCCGCCCGTGGTGGTGCCAGTCCCGGTGCCCGGCGTCGGCACGTTCGTGTTGTCACCGTCCTGGCCGATGTTGGTGATCGCATCGGTCAACGTGGCGCCGATCCCGACATCACTGCCGAACGAGGCGACCACGAACGAGAGCACCGGGTAGTTGCCCGTCCCGTTGCGGACCGTGTAGAGCGGCTGCACGTAGAGCAGCCCTCCGTCGATCGGCAATGTGAGCAGGTTGCCCGGCAGCACGCTCGCGTCGGTGCCGCTCTTGTAGTTCTTCAGCAGCGTCGCGACCTTGGGATCGGTGCTGAACTGGTTGGCGATCAGCCCCGGACCCTTCTGCTGGACGTTGTCCGGTAGTCGCAGGATCGTGAATTTCCCGTACGTCGACGCGTCGGTGGCATCCGCGCCAACGGACATGAAGGCCGTCAGGTTCGACTTCTTCGATGGCACGTAGACCGACGTCAGCGAGAAGACGGGCGCCTCGTTGTTCGTCCCCTGCGGGCCTACCGAGAGCCGGTACGGCGGCTGCGTGCTGCTGGTCGCGTCCGGGTCGGCCGGCACGTCCCACTTGTCGCCGCCCTCGTAGAACGTCTTCGGGTTCAGCACGTGGTAGTCGGCGAGGATGTTGCGCTGCACCTTGTACAGGTCCTCGGGGTAGCGGAAGTGCTCCAGCAGGTCCTTGGAGATGTCCTTCTTCGGCTTCACGACTCCCGGGAACGCCGACTCCCACGCCTTCAGGATCGGGTCCGAGCTGTCCCAGGCGTAGAGCGTGACCGTGCCGTCATAGGCGTCGACAGTCGCCTTGACGGCGTTGCGCATGTAGTTGATGTTGTCGGTCGGCACGGTCCCAAAACCGGTGGTCGGGCTGACCGCGTCCGAGGTCATGTCCTGCAGCGAGCGCTTCTCCGCGTCCGGGTACTTGTCGGTCGTGGTGTAGCCGTCCAGGATCCAGACGATCTTGCCGTCGACGACTGCCGGCAGCGGGTCCTTGTCGACCGTCAGCCACGGCGCCACCTTCTGCAGGCGCTGGATCGGGTTGCGGTTGTACAGGATCTTGGAGTCCTTGTTGACCCGCGAGGACAGGATCATGTTCGGGTCGCCGAACTTCACCGCATAAAGCAGCTTGTTGAAGAAGGTGCCGACCTTGACGCCGTCCTTGCCCTTGTACGTGCTCGTCTCGGCGCCGCTGCCGGTGTCGCGCGGCACGTCGAGCTCGACGCTCGGAGCACCCTTCGGCTCGCCGACGATCGAGTAGTTAGGGCTGTTCTCGCCGAAGTAGATCTGCGGCCGGTAGCCGCCGTTGGTGCTGGACAGCACGCCGGTGGGCGGCAGGTCCTGCTCGGCGAAGACGGGCTGGCCGCCGTTGGAGGTCGGCGTGACCTCCTGGCCCGCTGCGTCGCGCTGGTTGCCGTACGCCGCGATCAGGCCGTAGCCGTGGGTGTAGACGGTGTGCTCGTTGGCCCACTTCTTCTGCGCCGACGGCAGGCCGGCGATGTTGATCTCGCGGGCGGCCACCACCATGTCGCGGGTGGTCCCGGCGATGTCGTAGTGGTCGACATCCAACGGCTTCTCGACCGTGTAGTACGCCTTCTGCTGCTGCAGCTGCTCGAAGGAGTCCCGCACGATGCTCGGGTCGAGCAGCCGGATCCCGGGGATCGACGGCGAGGCCAGCACCGACTTCGCACTCAGCGACGTGCTGACGTTGTACTGCGTCTGCGTCGTGTTCGAGATGCCGTAGGCGTCCCGGGTCGCAGCGATGTTGCCCGCGATGAACGACGACTCCTTGTCCGGCTCGTCCGGCTTGACCTCGAACTTCTGCACCACCGTCGGCCAGATCAGGCCGAGCAGCACCGCGGAGAGCGCGAACAGGGCCAGCCCCACGGCCGGCAGCATCCAGGTACGTCGGACCACGTTGGCGAAGAACAGCAGCGCGCAGATCACCGCGATCGCCATCAGGATGTTCTTGCTCGGCAGCTGGGCGTGGTCGCGGGAGTAGGTCATGCCCGTGATCAGCGAGCCCTGCTTGGAGGTCAGGTCGAAGCGGTCGAGGTAGTAGTCGGCGCCCTTGAGCAGCACCAGGACCCCGAGCAGCACCGAGAGCTGCGCCTGGGCCGAGCCGGAGACCTTGTCCGCCCGCGCTTGCAGCCGGATGCCGCCGTAGATGTAATGCACGAAGACCGCAGCCAGCAGACCGATCACCAGGGCGGTCATCGCGAAGTCCACGAGGTAGTGCAGCCACGGCAGCGTGAAGACGTAGAACCCGATGTCCTTGTGGAAGTACGGGTCGGCCTTGCCGAACGGCTGCCGGTGAGCCCAGAGCATGTAGGTCCGCCACTGGCCGGTCGCCGAGGCACCCGCGAAGATCGCGAAGACCAGGCTGGTCGCGATCAGCAGGATCTTCCGGATCGGCGTGATCACCTCGCGGTAGCGCTCGAGGTTGGCCTGCTCGGCAGAGTTGGCCCGGAAGACCGGCCGCAGCCGGAACGCGATCACGAGGTTGCCGCCGACCACCAGCGCCATCAGCACGCCGAAGACCGCGAACAGCAGGATCTTGGTCACGATCAGCCGGGTGAACACGCCGGAGTAGTCGATGCTGGCGAACCAGAGCTTCTGGGTCCAGATGTTCGCGAACAGCTCGAAGCCGATCAGCAGGACGGCCATCGTGATCAGGGTCAGGATCAGCGGGCGCGGGCGCCGGCTCTCGGCGCGCACGTGCTCGGGCTTGGCCGGCTCGGCGTCGTCTCCGAAGAAGTCACTCATCGGCGGCTGTGTCCTCCAGATCGAACGTGGCATGCAACTGCGTCAACAACCCCGGCACGAGGTCCGGGCCGGTGAGCACCAGGTCGTCCGCGTCATGCGACTTTAGCCGCAAAGCGCAAGCAGACTCCCCCGTCCGAAGCGCGGCGGCGACGATCCGGACCTCCTGGCGATCGGGATGGTTCGCGGCGTACTCCTGTGCGGCCGACGGCTCGTCGGGGATCGCGACGTCGGCACCGGGGGGCAGCACCAGCCGCTCGGCGATGACCGCGACCCCGGCGACCTCCTCGGGCCAGGTGATCTGGGCGAGCACGTCCTCGAGCCGCTGATCCGCGCCGAGCGCGTCCTGCTCGATCGGGGTGAAGCCTTCGGAGTCGGACCCGTCCAGGCCCAGGGCGGATGCGAGACCGGGCTCGCGGCGCACCAGGTCGGCGGTGGGGGCGAGAGCGAAGATCTGCTCGGGCTGGTCCCATCCGGCAGCGCTGGCGTGCGCCTCGAGCTCGCGGGCGACGTCGTACAGCGGGCCGGTCGGCGGCGGCCCGGTGACCTGATCGGCGACCTGCTCACTCACTTGGTGCACCTCGGCAGGGACGGCGAGGTCGGGTCCGTGCGCCAGGTGTTGACCGCCTTGATCGCCTCGGCCAGCGTGTGCACCTTCACCAGCAGCATCTGCTTGTGGTTGTAGTAGGAGTGCGCCGCCTCGGAGCAGTTGTCGGCCGACATGATGAACAGCCGGGCGCCGGCACGCTGGGCCCCGATCATCTTCTGGCCGATGCCGCCGATCGGGCCGACGGCGCCGGCGGCAGTGATCTCGCCGGTACCTGCGATGGTCTTGCCGCCGGTCAGCGAGCCCGGCGTGAGCATGTCGTAGATCGACAGCGCGAACATCATCCCGGCCGACGGGCCGCCGATGTCGTCGCCGAGACGGATGTCGACGTTGAACGGGAACACGTAGCGCTCACCCGGCGACACTCCGATCCGGGCCGACTTCGGGTCATCGGGGGCGGCGATCGACTTCATCGAGACCGTCTGGTCCTTGTCGTTGCGCCGCAGCCTGACGTTGATGATCGTGCCCGGCGAGAGCGCCCGGACCTGCTTGATCAGCTGGTCGGCGCCAGTGGTGGGCACTCCGTTGACCGCGAGGATGATGTCGCCGGGCTTGATCTTGCCGTCAGCCGGCGCGCCCTTCTCGGTCGCGGAGATCACCACGGTGGTCTTGTAGGCGATCCCGTCAGCGGTCAGGGCCGCCGCAGTCGCGTCGTCCTGGGAGTCCGACATCTCGACCGCGGACTGCTGCTGCACGCTCTTGGAGGTATCCGCCTTGCCGAAGACGGCGCTCCGCGGGACCAGCGCGGTGTTCCGCGAGATCCAGCCGCCTAGCGCTTCGCCGAGGTTCAGGCGCTCATCGGGCCCGGACTGGTAGACGGTGAGCATCCGCAGCTCGCCGTTGTCGGTGTAGGTCTTGTGCCCGGAGATGTCGAGGATCTTCTTGCCGCCGTAGTTCCCGAGCACGTTGACCGTCGGGCCCGGCTGCAGGGTCACGTAGTTCACCGGCAGGAAGAAGGCGACGATCAGGCCGACGGCGATCAGGCCGATGGCGAGCAGCCCGGCGGCCGTGCGGCGTGTCATGCGCCCAGCCTCTCAGATGCGCTCAACCTCAGGCCGAGCGGCGGGTCGAGGACCGGCGTACGGCGACCCCGTTGCTGACCTGGCGCTGACGAGCGCGTGGCCGCGCGGCGACACCCTTCGGGGCGGGCAACGGACGCAGGATCGCGTTGGCGAACCGCTCCTGGTCCGCGTCGCTGCGCCCGCGCTCGGGGCGCTCGCGTCCGACCCAGCCGGCCCAGAGCATGGCGAGGCTGGTCGCCACGCCGGCAGGCACGAGCCACAGCAGGATCTCCACCGTCCCATTGTGCGAGGGCGCTGGTCGAAAGACGGGCAGAACACGCTGGGCGGACCCCCTTCGCCGGCGCGCCGTCCTCGCTCCGGCCTCAGCCCTTGCGACCCTTCAGGCGCCTGCTCACCTCGCGCTGCACCTCGCGGTCGGCCTCGCGCTCGGCGAGCGAGTGCCGCTTGTCCCACGTCTTCTTGCCTCGGGCCAGGGCGATCTCGACCTTGGCACGACCGTCCTTGAAGTACAGCGAGGTCGGTACGACGGTCAGCCCGCTCTCGTTGACCTTCCGCTCGATCCGGTCGATCTCGGCGCGGTGCAGCAGCAGCTTGCGCTTGCGGCGCGACCCGTCGTTGACCCAGTGCGCCTGCTCGTACTGCGGGATGTGCACGCCGAGCAGCCAGATCTCACCGTTGTCGATGTCGGCGAAGCCCCCGACCAGGGAGGCTCGTCCGGCGCGCAGCGCCTTGACCTCGCTGCCGACCAGCACGATGCCGGCCTCCCAGGACTCGCCGAGGTGGTAGTCGTGCGCCGCCTTGCGGTTGCGCGCGACCACTCCAGACGTCGTCAGCTTGGGCACCGCATGATCATCCCCCAGTAGGACGCGGACCGCTGGGGAGCCGGGGCAGGATGGAGCCATGACGACGACCGCGACCCAGTCCCGTCCCAACATCCTCAAGCAGGGGGTGCGCTGGGGCCTGGACCACGCGCTACCCCGCACGGTGATGTCGTACGCCGCGAAGAAGGGCGACCTGCCAGGCCGCCTGATCGTGGAGTCGGGGCTGCGCGAGACCGCTGACCTGGTCGACCTCTTCGACGCAGCCCGCGCCTCCGGGCCGATCCACAAGGGCCGCCTGTCGTTCACGACCGCGACACAGGCGACGGTCAAGGAGATCCTGACCAGCCCCGACTTCCGGACCGGCATCGTGCGGTCCGGCGGCCCCTTCGACGGCCTGCGCACCTGGGCCGACGTCGCGATGCTCGGCCCGCTCTCAGCGCCGTCGCTGCTGGTCACCGAGCCGCCGGACCACACCCGCTACCGCAAGCTGGTCACCCGGGTCTTCACCGTCCGCGCCGTCGAGCAGCTGCGAAGCCGGACCGAGGAGGTTGCCAACGAGCTCCTCGACCGCCTCGATCCCGCCTCCCCGCTCGATCTTGTCGAGACCTACTGCGCCCTGCTCCCGCTGACCGTGATCACCGAGATCCTCGGTGTCGAGGCTGCCGACCAGGAGCGGGTGCTCGCCTTCGGCACCGCCGCGGCACCGAGCCTGGACCTCGGCCTGTCGTGGCGCTCGTTCCGCGACGTCGAGGCGGCGCTGGTCGACTTCTCGGACTGGCTTGCCGGCCACCTCGAGCACTTGCGCGCCCACCCCGGCGACAACCTGATGAGCAAGCTGGTCGCGGCCCGCGAGGACGGCGTCGGCCTGAGCGACGCCGAGCTGATGGCCACAGCCGGGCTCGTCCTCGCCGCAGGCTTCGAGACCACCGTGAACCTGCTCGGCAATGCCGTCTCCCTGTTCGCCAAGCATCCCGAGCAACTCGCCCGGCTGCGCGCCGAGCCGGGGCTGTGGCCCAACGCGGTCGACGAGGTGCTCCGGATCGACCCGCCGGTGCTGCTGACCGGGCGGATGGCGGTGCGAGACACGACGGTCGCCGGGATGCGGGTCCCCGAGGGGGCCATCGTCTCCACGCTGCTCGCCGGCGCCAACCGGGATCCAGACGTCTTCACCGATCCCGACAGCTTCGACGTCGCCCGCGCCAACGCCGGCGAGCACCTGGCGTTCTCGGCCGGCCGGCACTACTGCCTCGGTGCCTCGCTGGCGCGGATGGAGGGCGAGGTCGGCCTGCGCACTCTCTACGAACGCTTCCCCGACCTGGCGGTCCTGCCTGGTGCCCAGCGGCGTACGACGAGGATCCTGCGCGGCTTCGAGCGGATCCCGGTCACCCTCCGCCCGGCGTGATCCGGCTAGCCGCCGAATATCACCGAGATCACCGTCGCGGCGCCCGCGAGTACCAGGGCGATCACCAGCACGAGGGCGACGACACGGACGTTCATCAGTAGCGCTCCGCCGCCACGAAGCCGGAGGCACCCTCGGCGACGGCCACGATGCTGCACTCCTCGATCAGGATCGGCGACGAGCCGATGATCTGCGTGCCGGGCGAGGTGTCGGCGGTCGGGGTGAACGCGGACTGGAAGTCCTCGCGCGCTGCGGCGTCGACGAAGACGTAGCAGCCCTCGAACCACTCCCCGCTGCGCATCCGCCAGGTCTTGAAGCGCAGGCCGTCCATCTCGCTGAAGCGCGCGTGCGAGGTCCCGGCGACGTAGTCGGCCAAGGCCTGCTCGACCCCGTCGGCTGCCCCGACCAACGACCAGCGCACGGTCAGTCCTGCCAGCGTCATGCCACGACCCCGTCGAGCGGAGCAGCCGAGCCGAGCCAGTGCAGCAGCAGCCGTACGCCGAACCCCGTCGGCCCCGCTGTCCAGACGCCCTCGTCGGCGAAGCTGTCGCCGACCGACGCGATGTCGAGGTGCACCCAGGGCAGCCCGCCGGTGAAGTGCTGCAGGAACAGGGCGGCGCCGATCGCCTGTGCCCGCAAGGGCCCGTTGTCGGCGTCGGCGATCTTCGAGGAGAGCAGGCTCTCGTACTCCTCTGCCAGCGGCATCCGCCACAGCCGCTCGCCGGAGTCCGCGCTGGCCCGCTGCAGCTGGGCAGCCGCGCCCTCGTTGTTGGCGAACAGGCCGCCGATCTTGAGTCCGAGCGCGACCTTGATCGCGCCGGTCAGCGTGGCGATGTCGACCAGCAGGTCGGGCTTGAGCTGGGATGCGGCGTACTGCAGGCCGTCGGCGAGCACCAGCCGGCCCTCGGCATCGGTATTGGTGACCTCGGTGGTCCGTCCGCCCCAGTGCGTGATCACGTCGCCCGGCCGCAGCGCGTTGCCGCCGATGGCGTTCTCGGCGATCGGCAGCAGGCCGGTCACCCGCACCGGGCAGCCGACTGCTTCCAGGGCGCTCATCGTCGCGGCGACGACGGCCGCGCCGGTCATGTCGCGCTTCATGTTCACCATCGCCTCGCCGGGTTTGATCGACAGCCCGCCGGTGTCGAAGGTGATCCCCTTCCCGACCAGCACGACGTGCGGCGCCTTCCGGGCTCCCTTGGCCGGCACGTAGTCCAGCTGCACCAGGTACGGCGGGGTCGCCGACCCCTGGCCGACACCCAGGATCCCGCCGAATCCTTCCTTCGCCAGCGCGGCAGCGTCCCAGACCTTGGTCTTCAGCCCGGCGGGCCCGACGAGCGCCACCGCCTGCTCGGCCAGCCAGGCGGGCGACTTGATGTTCGACGGTGTCGTGGCCAGCCGGCGGGCCTCGCTGCTCGCCCGCGCGATCGCCTCGGCGCGGGCCAGTACCGGGGCCCGATCCGGGCCGGTCAGGGCCAGCACGATCCGGCGTACTGGCGGGTCCGCGCGCTCTTCGGCGCGCAGGCTGTAGCGGAACGACGCCAGCACCGCACCCGCGACGAAGGCCGTCAGCCCCTCGTCGTCCGCGGCGGCCTGCACGGTCGAGACGACCTCGTCGCTGCCGGCAGCCGCCCGCGCCAACGAGGCTCCCGCGGCGCGTAGGGCGTCGGTGCCGAGGTCGCCGACCCCGACGCCGAGCACCACGAGACCGGGGAGCTGCAGGCGGGTGACCGCGCCAGCTTGGGACCCTGCGGAGGACTCCTCGAACAGGCCGAGCAGATCGAATCCGTCAGGCAGGGAGTCGGCAACGACGGCCGCACCGGGGCCAAGGCTCAATGACCCGTCGTCGTCGAGCAGGGCCAGCGCCACCACCCCCGCAGGGACCGGGGGCGTCGGGCTCAGGACGAAGACCGGGGCTGCGCTGCCGGGGGCTGCGGCCAGAGGCCGGACGGGGACGGGCACTCCCTGACAATACCGAAGGCCCCGACGCCCTCAGCGGGGGTCGGGGCCTTCGGGAAAGTCTGTCAGGCGACCACGTTCTTGAGAGCGTCACCGAGTGCGCCGGCCTCGGCCGCGGTCAGCTCGACCACCAGCCTCCCGCCACCCTCGAGGGGAACCCTCATGATGATGGAACGACCTTCCTTGGTGACTTCCAGCGGCCCGTCGCCGGTCCGCGGCTTCATCGCCGCCATGCGCACACCTCTTCCTTAGCGTGAATCAGAGCGCCGAGCAGATGTGACGCTGTCCGCACCATTATTCCCTATCAGGCACGGCCTCGGACAATCCGCGGGATTCGGGTACGGCAGACTCGCCCTGGCGGCTGGCCCGCACCGCCCTGACGAGGAGCTCCACGATGACCGATTCCACACCGGTGACCTATGTCGTCGCCGACAGCGTCGCAACGATCACGCTCAACCGTCCCGAGGGCATGAACGGGCTCAACATCGCTACCAAGGAGGCCCTCCTCGACGCGGTCACCTCCGCAGCCGAGGACGCCGGGGTGCGCTGCGTCGTACTGACCGGCACCGGGCGTGCGTTCTGCGTCGGCCAGGACCTCAAGGAGCACGTCGACCTGCTGAACAACGGCGGATCCGACCTGCTCTTCACCACCGTCGAGAAGCACTACAACCCGATCGTCACCGCGATCGCCACGATGGCCAAGCCGGTGATCGCGGCCGTCAACGGCGTCGCCGCGGGAGCCGGAGCGAGCCTCGCGTTCGCGTGCGACCTGCGGATCGTCGCCTCCTCAGCCGGCTTCAACCTCGCCTTCCCCGGCGTCGCGCTCTCCTGCGACACCGGGGCCTCCTGGACCCTGCCGCGCCTTGTCGGCCGGGCCAAGGCGATCGAGCTGCTCTACTTCCCGAGCACGATCCCTGCAGCCGAGGCCCTCGAGCTCGGGCTGGCCACCAAGGTCGTCCCCGACGAGCAGCTGGTCGAGGAGGTCACCGCGCTGGCGACCCGGCTAGCTGCCGGACCGACGCTGTCCTACGCCTCGATCCGCCAGTCGGTGAACTTCTCCTCCAGCCACGACTTCGCCGAATCGCTGGCCTACGAGGGCTCGAAGATGACGCTGACCGGCGCGAGCGCCGACCACCGGCGCGCCGTCGATGCGTTCCTGGCCAAGACGCAGGCGACGTTCGAAGGCAACTGATCCTCGACTGCTGGCCGTCAACGGCTGATCCTCAACGGCTGGCGAAGACCGCTGCCAGCAGCCCGTCCGGCCCGCTCACCCGAGCCTGGTAGCGGCTGACCCGGTAGCCGTACTCCACGGTCAGCGCGGCGCCCGGGAACGTGTGGTTGTACCACTCGGTCAAGGTGCCGTGGCAGCCCGAGTTGCAGTTGAAGACCTTCGCCGGCAGGTGCAGCCCCCGAACCAGCCGCAGCGCCAGTGACCGAGCCTTCCCGTAGGAGGTGTCCACGCCCTCGAGCGGCTGGTGCATGCTGACGATGAAGTCAGGGCGGATCTTGGTCAGGAACCGCATCATCGCCCGCGTCTCGGGCTCCGAGGCCGGTCTGCGCCCGGAGTTGTACTTGCCGTGCTGGCGGATCCAGTTCATCGGGTAGTTGCGGTTCAGGTCGACCCCGCGGGCGTCGGTACGGGTATGCCGGGCCAGTCCGTCCCGGTTGAAGTCGGGGATCACCCAGATATCCGCGCCGGTGATCGGCGCCCCGTGGATCAGATTCAGCAGCAGCCGCTGCGGACCGGGCTCGTCACCATGGATCGAGGCGATGAAGACGACCTTGCGAGGCGAGGCCGGGTCTCCGAGGTGGTAGGCAATCAGTGCCCGGCCCTTCAGCGAACGGCCGAACACGTCGACGCCAAGAAGAGCGCTCGCGCGGGCTGCCGGCGCAGCGCTCACGGCCGGGGCAGCCGGGGCGCCGACAGCGGCCAGTGACGGTGCCGGCGAAGCGACAACCGAGCCGAGCAGGGCGAGAGCGAGGGCGGCGGTGCCGGCGATGCGTCCGAGGGTCACTGGTCCAGTCTGCCCTGTTCATCAGAGGTCGGACCGTCTGGATCCACAGGCTCGGAGGCCTGTTCGGGTGCGGTCCCGCCTGCTGTCTCGCGCTCCGGCTCGGGCTCTTCAACCACGGGCTCTTCCACCACGGGCTCTTCAACCACGGGCGCCTCGGTAGCCGGAGCCTGCGGGACCTCGCCGGCCAACTGCCGGGCCAGCCGGTCCAGCAGCGCGTCCACCTCGCTCTGCCGGTAGCCCCTGACCACCGTGGTGAACTCGATGCTCTCCAGATCTCCGGCGCTCAACGGACCCTCGGCCGGCACCAGCACATCGCGGCGGTCGTCGTACGACGGGGACAGCGGGTCGCCACCGCTGGTCGCGACCACGAACACGCCGCCGATGATGAAGATGACGATGACCGCCAGCACCCACATCATCGGGCGGCCCCCATCAGCGCGACCGCCTCGTCGACGTCGTCGGTCACCTGGATCGCGTCCAGGTCGGCCTGGGAGATCTTGCCGTCGGCCAGCACAACAGAGCCCAGCCAGTCGAGCAGCCCGGTCCAGTACTCGACCCCGATCAGCACCACCGGGAAAGAGGTGACCTTGTGCGTCTGGGCCAGGGTGAGCGCCTCGAACAGCTCGTCGAAGGTGCCCAGGCCGCCGGGCAGCACCACGAAGCCCTGGGAGTACTTCACGAACATCGTCTTGCGCGCGAAGAAGTAGCGGAAGTTGACGCCGAGGTTGACGAAGTCGTTCACGCCGACCTCGAAGGGCAGCTCGATCCCGAGCCCCACGCTGACGCCCCCGGCCTCGGCGGCACCCTTGTTGGCAGCCTCCATCGCGCCTGGCCCGCCGCCGGTGATCACGGCGTACCCGGCCTCGACCAGCTTGGCGCCGATCTGCACACCCTTGACGTAGTACGGATCGTCCCGCTTGGTCCGCGCCGAGCCGAACACGCCGATCGCCGGCCCCAGCTCGGCCAGCGCTCCGAAGCCCTCGACGAACTCTGCCTGGATCCGGAGAACCCGCCAGGGGTCGGTGTGCACCCAGTCCGAGCTGCCGGTGGAGTCGAGCAGCCGCTGATCGGTCGTCGAACCGTCGACCTGCCCGTCTCGCAGGAACGTCGGCCCCTTGCGCTTGACCTTGCGAAGATCGCCGTCGGGGCCTGCTTCGGGCCCGCTCACCGGTCACCCTCCAGCCAGGTCCGTAGCGTCTGCTCGCAGTGGTGGAGCTGCTCCAGCGGCACGTGTTCCTCCTGCTTGTGGGCCAGCATCGGATCACCCGGACCGTAGTTGACAGCCGGGATCCCCAGCGCGGTGAAGCGGGCGACATCGGTCCAGCCGAACTTCGGGTTGACCTCGCCGCCGACAGCCTCGACGAACGCCTTGGCCGCCGGCAGGTGCAGCCCCGGCAGCGCACCGGGGGCGGAGTCGACCACGGTGAGGTCGTAGCCGTCGAAGAACTCCTCGACGAAAGCGAGCGCATCGGCCTCGGAGCGGTCCGGCGCGAACCGGAAGTTCACGGTCACCACGCACTCGTCGGGGATCACGTTGGTCGCGACTCCCCCGCTGATCAGCACCGCGTTGAGGCCCTCGTGGTACTCCAGACCGTCGATCACCGGCAGCCGCGCCTCGTACGCCGTGAGCCGCTCCAGGATCCCGGCGGCGTCGTGGATCGCGTTGGAGCCCCGCCAGGAGCGGGCCACGTGCGCGCGCTCGCCGTGGGTGCGGACCTCGACGCGCAAGGTGCCCTGGCAGCCCGCCTCGACACCGGCGTCCGAGGGCTCCATCAGGATCGCGAAGTCGGCCTCGAGGAGCTCAGGGTGCTGCTCGCCGATCAGCCGCAGCCCGTTGTACGTCGCATCGATCTCCTCGCCCTCGTAGAAGACGTAGGTGACGTCGCGGACCGGCTCTACGACCTCGGCGGCCAGGCGCAGCGCGACGGCGACGCCGCCCTTCATGTCGCACGAGCCCAGCCCATGCAGCGCGGTGCCGTCGTTGCGCGCCGGCAGGTTGGCATTGAGCGGCACCGTGTCGACGTGGCCGGCGATGACCACCCGCTCGCCGCGGTCGAGCTCGGTCCGCGCCACCAGCGAGTTGCCGACCCGGGTCACGACCAGGTGCTCCAGCCCCGCGAGCTCTGCCTCGATCAGGTCGGTGATCGGCTTCTCGTTGCGGCTGACGGACTCGATGTCGACCAGGGCTGTGGTGAGCGCGACGACGTCAGCAGTCAGGTCCAGCGGCATGCGCTCATCCTGTCACTGCGGGGAACACGCAGAACTCGTTGCCCTCCGGGTCGGCCAGCACCGTCCAGCGCGGCATCTCCCACAACAGCGTCGCGCCTCGTGCCAGGAAGTCGGCCGGATCGCCGTACACGTCCCAGTGCAGACGGTTCTTGACGGTCTTCGGCTCCGGGACCGGTCCGAAGACCATCGCCCAGAACGGCGCGACAGCAGGGCTCGGGAAGCCGGCGGCACCAGTGATCCACCACCACTCCTCGCCTTTGTTCTGGGCCTCGACGCCGAAGGCCTCGGCCCACCACCGGGTGATCGCCTCGGCGTCGACGCAGTCGACCGCGATCTCGAAGACCCGGTATGCCGCGCGCCGCTCCGGTGGGTGCACGAACGCGCAGAACTCGCCGCCCTCGGGATCGGTCATCACCGTCCAGCCGATCTCGTCGTCCTGCGGGCGCTGGACGCCTGCGCCGAGGTCGAGCACCTCGGAGAGGTCGGCAACACTCACGTCGAGGTGCACCCGCTGCTTGACGGTCCGCGGCTCGGGCACCGGGCACAGCGCGATGCCCATCCCCTCCTCGGCCCCCACGACGTCGCCTGGGTCGGACGGATTGCGGGCTGGGACGTACTCGCAGCCGGTCGCCGCAGCCCAGAACCGGCCCAGGGCATCGACGTCCTGGCCCTCAGCAGGGTGGGTGTCGAGGCAGAGCTCCTTGAACGTCGCGATACTCCTCGGCGTGTCCATGTCGAGCAGCCTGCCACGGCTCGGTTCCCCGCGCACCGGTAGCCTGGAGGCATGTCCGCAGAGCCCTCTCCGCCTCCTGCACACGCCTGGGGCTTCGGCCTCGCGACCATCGCGGAGGACGGCTCGACGCTCGACACCTGGTACCCCGAGCCGGCTCTCGGCGAGGCTCCCGCTGACGCGAGCGCACCGGCCGGCCTGACCGCGCTGGTCGGCAAGGACCCGGTACGCCGGGTGCACACCGAGGTGGTCCTGCGCTCGATCGACCTCGGTGTGCCACCCGCCGATGCCAGCGACGTCTACCTCCGGCTGCACCTGCTCAGCCACCGCCTGGTCGCCCCGCACGGGCAGAACCTCGAGGGCGTGTTCGGTCTTCTCTCCAACGTCGTGTGGACCAGCCGCGGCCCGTGCGCGGTCGCCGGCTTCGAGCTCGTCCGGGCCGGCCTGCGCGCCGGCGGGCCGGTCGAGGTGCTCGGGGTCGACAAGTTCCCGCGGATGACCGACTACGTGCTCCCGGCCGGCGTACGGATCGCCGACGCCAGTCGGGTCCGCCTCGGCGCGCACCTGGCCGAGGGCACCACCGTCATGCACGAGGGCTTCGTGAACTTCAACGCCGGCACCGTGGGCACCTCGATGGTCGAGGGCCGGATCTCGGCCGGCGTGGTCGTCGGGGACGGCTCGGACGTCGGTGGCGGCGCCTCGATCATGGGTACCCTGTCCGGCGGCGGCTCCCAGGTGATCTCGATCGGCGAGCGCTGCCTGCTCGGCGCGAACTCGGGGGTCGGCATCTCGCTCGGCGACGACTGCGTCGTCGAGGCGGGCCTCTACGTCACTGCCGGTACCAAGGTCACCGTGCCGGCGCCGGACGGCGGCGTCGCGGTGGTCAAGGCTCTCGATCTCTCGGGGACCAGCAACCTGCTGTTCCGTCGCAACTCGGTCACCGGCACCATCGAGGCCGTCCCGTGGCGCGCCGAGGGCATCGCCCTGAACGCCGACCTGCACGCGAACTAGGGCTGCATGCGACTCCGCTACCTCGTCTTCCTGGCCGTGCTCGCGGTGGCCGGCGGCGTCGTCATCGCCGTCTGGCGCGGGACCGGGCCGCTGCCCGACCCGGCCGGGTGCACGGCGAAGGTCTCCGGCCGCGAAGTCGACCTCAGCCCGGACCAGGGCCGCAACGCCGCACTGATCTCCGCGATCGGGCTCCAACGCGGCCTGCCGGCGCGGGCCGTCTCGATCGCCTTGGCCACGGCGTTCCAGGAGAGCAAGATCCAGAACCTGTCCGGCGGCGACCGCGACTCGATCGGGCTCTTCCAGCAGCGTCCGTCCCAGGGCTGGGGCACGCCTGCCCAGATCCACAACGAGCACTACTCGATCAACAAGTTCTACGAAGCGCTCGAGCGGATCGACGGCTATCAGACGATGCGGATCACCGAGGCAGCCCAGAAGGTGCAGCGCTCCGGGTTCCCGGAGGCCTACCAAGCGCACGCCGACGACGCCCGGGCGCTGGCCTCGGCACTGACGGGCTACAGCCCCGGCGGCACCTTCACCTGCGTCGTGAAAGGCTCTGACGATCGCGGCACCGCCTCCGCCGTGAGCACCTCGCTGCAGGACGCGTTCGGAAGCGTGACCACCGAGAGCCTCGGCCGCCAGGACCTCGGCCTCCCGGTGAGCGCCGGCACCGACGGCAACCGGGACGGATGGGCCTACGCGCAGTACCTCGTCGCCTACGCCGGCCCGCTGAAGATCCGAACGGTCGCCTTCGACGGCAAGACCTGGACCACCGGCCGCGCCTCGGAGAAGGGCTGGAAGAAGTCCAGCGCCGACAGCGGCAAGGTCACCGTCTCCCTCGGCTAGCTCAGGCGGGCGACGGCAGCATCGATCCGCTCGTCGGTGGCGGTCAGCGCGACCCGCACATGCTGCGCGCCGGACGGGCCGTAGAACGAGCCCGGCGCGACCAGGATGCCGCGCTCGGCGAACCAGGAGACGGTCTGCCAGCAGTCCTCGTCCCGGCTGGACCACAGGTACAGCGCGCCCTCGGAGTGGTCGACCTGGAATCCCGCTGCCTCGAGCGCCGCCTTGAGCCGCGTACGCCGGGCGGCGTAACGGGCGTGCTGCTCGACGACGTGGGCGTCATCGCCCAGCGCCGCCACCATCGCCACCTGCTGAGGCCCAGGCATCTGCAGGCCGAGATTCTTGCGGACGGCGAGCAGCTCGCCGATCACGGCCCGGTCGCCGGCGACGAACGCGCAGCGGTAGCCGGCCAGGTTGGAGCGCTTGGACAAGGAGTGCACGGCGAGGATGCCTTCGACGCTGCCGCCGCAGACGTCCGGGTGCAGCACCGAGACGGCGGTGGCGTCCGGCTCCCAGGTCAGCTCGAGGTAGCACTCGTCGGAGATCAGCAGCACCCCACGATCCCGGCACCACTCGACCACCTTGCGCAGGTGCTCGACCGGCAGCACCCGGCCGGTGGGGTTCGACGGCGAGTTGATCCAGAGGATCTTCGGCGTCTCGGGTCCGACCGCGGTCAGCGAGTCGGTGGCCAGCACCCGGGCTCCGACCAGGGCCGCACCGACCTCGTACGTCGGGTAGGCGAGCTCCGGCTGCACCACCAGGTCGCCCGGCCCGAGGCCCAGGTGCGTGGGCAGCGAGGCGATCAGCTCCTTCGAGCCGATCACCGGCAGCACAGCGTCCAGGCCGAGACCGGTCACGCCGAACCGTCGCCGCAGCCAGTCGATGCAGGCCTGGCGGGTCTCCGGCAGCCCGATCGTCGTCGGGTAGCCGGGGTCATCGGCCGCCGCCGCGAGGGCGCGCTGGACGACCTCCGGTGTGGAGTCGACTGGCGTGCCCACCGAGAGATCGACGATCCCGTCAGCGTGCTCGCGCGCCCGAGCGGCGTACGGCGTCAGGTGATCCCAGGGGAAATCCGGGAGCCGGGCCGAGAGGCTCAGTGGTCTTGGCTCTGTGGCGGGAGCGCAGCGATCATCGGGTGGTCCTTGTCGGAGAAGTCCGTCTTCGCGGCGCCGCCGGGCGAGCCCAAGTCGTCGAAGAAGTGGACGTTCGCGTCGTAGTACTCCTTGTTCTCCGCCGGCACGTCGTCCTCGTAGTAGATCGCCTCGACCGGGCAGACCGGTTCGCAGGCACCACAGTCGACGCACTCGTCCGGGTGGATGTACAGCATCCGCTTGCCTTCGTAGATGCAGTCGACGGGGCACTCGTCGACGCAGGCGCGGTCCTTGAGGTCAACACACGGCTGCGAGATGACGTAGGTCACCGGGATCCTCCTGAAGTACGTGTCCGGTAGTGGACTGGGGCAAAGCCTAGTATCCCGGATGTGAGTCGTTCAGGCAGTCCCGAGTTTCAACACGTGATCAAATCGGGCGGCGAGCACAGCCTGGGACCGCACGTCGTCGGGCAGCGGGTCGTCGTACGTCGGCTGCTGCGTGGCCAGACCGGCCCGTCCGGCGGGCCCGCAATGACCGATCTGCTCGGCGTCTGCGAGACCTGGGGGCCCGAGAGCGCGGCGGTCCGGGCCGAGGACGGCCGCCTGGTCGAGATCCCGCTTGCCGACATCGTCTCCGGCAAGCCGGTGCCGCCCCGGCCATCGCGGTTCAGCCGGATGTCCGCCGACGAGGTCGAGCTGCGCGCCACAGCGCTGTTCCGGCCCGCCCACGTCGAGCGGCTCGGCGACTGGAGGCTCCGTTACTCCGGCGGCACCAACGGTCGCCCCAACTCGATCCTGCCGGTCGGCGACCCGGGGATGCCGCTCACCGAAGCGCTCGACGCAGCCGAGAGGTTCTACGCCGGGCACGACCGACGACCCTGCGCCCAGGTCGTGGTCGGCTCGACGGTCCAGGTCGCGCTCGAGGAGGTCGGCTGGGTCCGCTTGCGACCGGACGAGTCCGATACCGAGGTGCAGCTCGCCGGCATCGCCGCCCTGTCGCGCGCCCTGGCCGGGGTCGAGACCGACGAGGTCGGGTACGACGACACGGTGCGCTATGACTGGCTGGTCGGCAACGAGTCGGCGCAGGCCAACTTCGAGGTCGTCTCCGCGACCCTGGCACTGCCGGACGCGGCGTTCGTAGCGGTGGAGCACGACGGCGCCCAGGTGGCCCGCGGCCGGGTCAGCCTTGCTGAGGACTGGGCCTTCTTCGGCGACCTCACCGTCCAGCCCGCGGCCAGGCGCCGCGGCCTGGCCCGCACGGTGATGGCGGCGGTCACCGAGTGGTCAGCAGAGCGTGGCGCGTCAGTGATGCTGCTCCAAGTGCTCGCCGCGAACGAGCCCGCCCAGGCGCTGTACGCCTCGCTCGGTTTCGAGCGGCACCACAGCTACCGGTATCTCACGCCGGCCTAGAAGCGGCGTAGAAACAGGTCAGAGGCCGTTGAACAGGTCGCTCTCCAGGCCGTCGCCGTCGAACGGCGCCGACCTGGCGCCCTTGGCGATCCGGAAGAACTCCTTGCCCCAGAAGTCGTTCTCCGACCCTTCGCTCATCACGAAGAACGGGCTGTCCGCGGTGATCTGGGTGGCGTGCGCGCGCAGTGCCGCCATCTTCGCGTCGTAGTAGTCGGTGCCGTCGACGGCCGCAGACAGGTTCTCGTCCTCGGTCACGAACGGCGGCAGGTTGTCGGGGTCCATGCCCTCGAAGGACTCGGTGTCGCCAGCCTCGCGCAGCCGGCGGAGGCCCTCGCGCATCCGACTCGCCGACATCGCGCCCCAGTAGATCTTAGCGATGTCATGGGCCTCGCCGAGATCCGTCCGGTACGACGGCACCGCGGCCAGCGATGCGGCGTACGTCGCGACCCGGTGTGCCTTGATGTGGTCGGGGTGGCCGTAGCCGCCGAACTCGTTGTACGTCACCAGGACCTGCGGACGCACCTCGCGGATCACCGCGGCAAGCCGGGCGGCCGCCGCGTCCACGTCCGCCCGCCAGAACGCGTCGGGACGGTCGTTGCCCTCGGTGCCGGCCATGCCGGAGTCGTGGTACTCGCCCGGCTCGCCGAGGAAACGGTGGTCCTCCACGCCGAGCTGCTTCATCGCGTCCCGCAGTTCGAGCGCGCGGTGCTCGCCGAGCCGGTCCTCCCGGTCCCAGGCCAGCCGCGCGAGCTCCGGCACCAGGATCTCGCCGAACTCGCCGCGGGTGCAGGTGACCAGCGTGACGCGGGCGCCCGCGGCAGCGTACCGGGCCATCGTCGCGCCGTTGTTGATGGACTCGTCGTCCGGGTGCGCATGCACCAACAGCAGGCGATGCTCGTTGTCCATATCTGGCAACCCTAGCCGCGGTGCCTACGACAGGTTCGCGGCGCCGTCCGGCG
>DATAZI010000061.1:0-31751 GCA_036272095.1 Marmoricola sp.
TCTTGGTCAGCATCGGCATACAGGGATGCGGTAGCACTACTCAGGACTGCTCTCTAACGGGCGGAACTGACGGCATCGACGTCACGATCCCAGCGTCTCTCTCAGTCAACTCAGGAGACGTCGTGTTCAAGGTGTGCGACAAGGCAGGGTGCGAGACAACCACCGCCTCGCTACCGCACTTGACCCACCGAGGCGACGAGGAGACCAACGCAAGTTTCCATGCCCTCGGACGGCGCTTCCCGGCTGGTGACGTGGCCGTGACAGTGACACTGCACGGACCTCAGGGAAACCCTGTGGCCATCCGCCACCAGACAGTGCAGCTGGGCACCAACGGACTTCACTGTCAAAAGGGATTCAGAGGTGGCAGCCTTGACTTCGAACCGGGCGACCGCGTCGGCACTAGGGGCTAAGCCAAGGTGCCAATTGCGGCGCCGCGGCTACCCCCGCCGCACTGAGCCAAGTTGAAGCCCAGGTGCGAGCGCCAGCGACGCCATCTCGGACGAGCTCTAGAGCCCGGCAGGCGAAACCCCTGTCACCAGGGTCTTCTCCCCGAGCCGCCTGTCAGAATCGAACTGACGACCTTCTCATTACGAGTGAGACGCTCTACCGACTGAGCTAAGGCGGCGCTGTGACCGGCCGTCTAGCCAGGCACGCCGCACGAGTATAGGGGCGGCGCGGCCCGGGGACGAAACTGGTTCAGCAATGCAGGTCGGCCTTCGGGGCGGTCCCCTTGATCAGCCACGCCTCCACTGCATCGTCGACGCACGAGTTGCCCTGCTGAAAGCCCGTGTGACCGTCGCCGTTGCGGGTGATCAGGGTCCCCGAGTCCAGCTCCTTGGCGAGCGCCTGGGCCCACTCCAGCGGCGTCGCCGGGTCCCGGGTGGTGCCAATCACGACGATCGGCGGAGCGCCCTTCGCATGGATAGGGCCCGAGGTCTGGCCGCTGTGGATCGGCCAGTCCGAGCAGGTCGAGAGCCCGAAGGCGAAGGCCTTCCCGAACGTCGGCGAGACCTTCTCGAACTGCGCGAAGTGCGCCGGTACGTCCTTGGTGGGGATGTAGTCGTCGTGGTCGAGGCAGTTGACTGCGTACAGGACCTCCATCGAGTTATCGGTGTAGGAGCTCGTCCCGCGGGAGGCGTAGGCGTCGGCCAGCGTCATCAGCTGGCTGCCGTTGTGATCGTCGAAGGCCTGCTTGAGCGCCGAGGTCAGGTAGGGCCAGTAGTCCTTCACGTACAGCGGCAGCCAGATCCCGAGGTTCGCCCAGCCTGAGGTCAGCATCCGGGAGGTGTCGGTGGGTAGCGGGGTCTTCTCGACCTGGTCGAGGAACGCCTTGATCCGCGCTGTCCCGGCATCGACCGTGTCGCCGAGGATGCAGTTGCCCTGTGCGACGCAGTCGGCGACATAGGCGCGCAGCGCCGTCTCGAAGCCCTTCGCCTGCTCCAGGCTCAGCTCCTCGTTCGACAGGGCCGGGTCGATCGCACCGTCGAGGACGAAGCGGCCGACGTGGGTCGGGAACTCCTCGGCGTACGTCGCCCCGAGGAAGGTGCCGTACGAGGCCCCGAGGTAGTCCAGCTTGGGCTCGCCGAGCGTCGCCCGGAGGATGTCCATGTCCCGGGCGGCCTCCTTGGTGGAGATGTGCCGCGCGAGCGCACCCGACTCGGCCACGCAGCCGTTGCCGAGCGTCTGCAGCAGCGAGTCCATCTTGTCGCGCCCGACTGCTGTCTCCGGAGCAGGGTCGTAGGCCAGCAGCGCGTCCATCTGCGCGGTGTCGACGCACTTGAGCGGGTCGCTCTTGCCGACGCCCCGGGGGTCGAAGCCGACGATGTCGTAGTGGTCGGCGAGCTGCTTTCCGAACTGCTTCGCACCGCCGGCCGCGTAGTCGAGGCCGGAGCCGCCAGGGCCGCCGGGGTTGACCACCAGCGAGCCGACCCGGTCCGACGGGTCGCCGGCCGGCACCTTGAGGACCGCGATGCCGATGCTGGTCCCCGCCGGTTGGGCGTAATCGAGCGGGACCTTCATGGTCGCGCACTGGTTGCTGCCGCACGACTTCCAGTCGAGCTTCTGGTCGTAGTACGCCGCCAGCGCCGGGTCCGTGGACGGCATCGCCGATGCAGGCGTGGTGGGGGCTGGCGACGCGGCCTTCGTACTGCTCGAGCCGGTCGCCACCGAGCTGCCGCTGCTGCCGGAGAAGATCGCCCAGGCGGCCACACCGGCACCGACCAGGGCGAAGACCAGCACCCCCACCAGGACCCCGATGACGACGGGGCTCCGGCCCTTCGACGACTGCGATCCACCGCCCGGCGCAGGATCGTAGAACGGGGGCGGCTGCTGCGAGGGCGTGTCAGACATGACCAGAGCCTAGGCAGAAAGCCGGGCGCACCGGGCGTACATCCACAGGATCCGCGACGCAGACACGGACGGGCTCAGACCTTGAGCGAGGTCATCAGCGACTCGAGTGCCAGCATCGGAGGCACGTTGAACTCCAGCATCTGCTCGCGCGCGACGAAGACCGCGTCGATCCTGCGGAGGTTCTCCTCCGGGACGGTCTTCTGGGCCAGCTCCTCGACGTCGGCGCGCACCTCCTCGTTGACCACTTCCGAGCGGGCGCCAAGCTGGAGCGTGAGGACGTCGCGGTAGACCGAGACCAGGTCCATCAACCCGCGGTCGACGACGTCGAGGTGGCGGCGCTTGGCGCGCGTCTTCTGGGACTTCTCCAGCTCCTTGAGGGCAGGCCCGTACTCGCGCGGCCGGCGTCCCCGCTCGATCACGCCGTACGCCGTGTCCAGCTCCTCACGCTCGCGGGCATCGAAGACGGCCGTGATCGCGTCGGCCTCCTCCTTGGCGAGGTCGTGGACAGTGGTCGCGGCGCTCATGCAGGCGCCGAGGCTGGTCAGCCGGACCGGGAAGCGCACCAGCTCACGGCGCCGGCGGCGGGTGTCCTCATCGCGGGCCAGGGCCCGGGCCCGGCCGATGTGCCCCTGGCTGGCCCGGGCGGCGTACAAGGCGGTCTGCTCGTCGACCTGGTCGTGACTGACGAGGAACGCGGCCACATCAGCACTGCTCGGCGTCGCCAGCACCACCAGCCGGGTGCGTGAGCGGATCGTCGGCAGCACGTCCTCGACCGTGGGCGCGCAGAGCAGCCAGACGGTCCGAGGGTTGGGCTCCTCGATCGCCTTGAGCAGCGCGTTGCAGGCCTGCTCGGTCAGCCGGTCGGCATCCTCGACGACCATCACCTGGTAGCGCCGGCCTGCCGGCGCGAGGGCAGCAGAACGGACCAGCTCGCGCACCTCCTTGACGCCGATCGTCAGCTTCTCGGTCCGGGTGACGTTGACGTCGGGGTGGGCGCCGATCGAGACCGAGTGGCAGGAGTGGCACTGTCCGCAGCCCCCCTGCTCGCACTGCAGCGCGGCGGCGAAGGCGATAGCGGCGTTGGAGCGGCCGGAGCCCGGCGGGCCGGTGAACAGCCAGGCGTGCGTCATGTCGCCGGCGACGGCGCCCTGGAGCCTCTCGACGACCGCCTGCTGCCCGACGAGGTCGGCGAAGACCGGGCTGGTGCCACCGAGGCTCACAGCAGCTCCTCGACCCTGGCCCGGATCGCCGAGGCGATCTGGTCGATGGGGCCGGCGGCGTCCAGCACCAGATAGTGGACGGGGTCGCGGCCAGCCAGCTCCAGGAACGCCGTACGGACGCGCTGGTGGAACTCCAGCGGCTCGCCCTCGATTCGGTCGCGGCCCGCGAACCGGGTCAGGCCGGCACTCGGCTCGAGGTCGAGCAGCACCGTCAGATGCGGGCGCAGGTCGCCGGTGGCCCAGCGCGCGACCCGCTCGAGCTCGGCCGGCGGGACCGACCGGCCCGCGCCCTGGTAGGCCAGCGTGGAGTCGACGTACCGGTCGGTGACCACGACAGCGTCGCGGGCCAGCGCCGGGCGGACCACCTTGTCGAGGTGCTCGGCCTTGTCCGCGGCGTACAGCAGCGCCTCGGTCTCATCGGCGAGGTGCCCGGTCTCCGGGCTCAGCACGATCTGCCGGATCTTCTGCCCGACGGCAGTGTCGCCCGGCTCGAAGGTCAGCAGCACTTCGTGCCCGGAAGCCTCGAGCCAGTCGCGCAGCAGCGCTGCCTGCGTCGTCTTGCCGCCACCCTCGCCGCCCTCGAAGCACAGGAACAATCCGCGCTCGGCGTACACACCCGGGTAGGACACGCTGCACACCTTATTCGTGCGCACCGACGGCGCGTAGGCCGCTGCGTCTCGACGAGCCCGACGGACGAGCTCACGCCTTCTTGGCAGCAGCCTTCTTCGCCGTCGACTTCTTCGCAGTCTTCTTGGCCGGCGACTTCTTGGCGGCCTTCTTGGCCGCCTTCTTCGCCGGACCCTTCTCGCGCCGCTCGGCCAGCAGCTCGGCGGCCCGCTCGAGGGTGACCGCCTCGACGGTGTCGTCCTTGCGCAGGGTGGCGTTGTACTCGCCGTCGGTCACGTACTCGCCGAACCGACCGGCCTTGACCACCACCGGCTGCCCGGAGACCGGGTCGTTGCCGAGCTCCTTGAGCGGAGCCGCCGCCGCACCGCGGCCGCGCTGCTTCGGCTGTGCGTAGATCGCGAGCGCCTGCTCCACGGTGATGTCGAAGAGCTGCTCCTCGGTCTCCAGCGAGCGCGAGTCGGTGCCCTTCTTCAGGTACGGGCCGTAGCGGCCGTTCTGGGCGGTGATCTCGACGCCCTCGGCATCGAGGCCGACGACCCGAGGCAGCGACAGCAGTCGCAGGGCGTCCTGGAGGGTGACGGTCTCCAGTGTCATCGTCTTGAACAGCGAGCCGGTGCGCGCCTTCTGCTTCTTGGGCGCGTCCTCGGGGAGCACCTCGGTGACGTACGGGCCGTAGCGGCCGTTCTTCGCCACCACCGGGTTGCCCGAGTCCGGGTCGACGCCGAGCTCGGTCTCCTGGCCCGCCGGGTTGGCGAGCAGCTCGCGCGCCATCTCCTCGGTCAGCTCATCAGGCGGCAGGTCCTCGGGCACGTTGGCCCGGGGCTGCGGCTCTGCGTCGCTGACGGTGTCTTCGACGTAGGGTCCGTAGCGGCCGACGCGCAGGTCGATCCCGCTCGGCGCGCCAGCCGGGGTGAGCACCGGGAACGTCGCCAGCTCCTTGGCGTCGATCTCGCCGAGCTCGGTGACCAGGCGCTTGAGGCCCTCGACCTTGTCGCTTCCGAAGTAGAACTCGCCGAGCTCGGTCTCCAGGTTCTTGCGGCCGCCGGCGATGTCGTCGAGGACGTCCTCCATGCCGGCGGTGAACTCATAGGAGACCAGCCGCGCGAAATGCTCCTCGAGCAGCCGGACCACCGAGAACGCCAGCCAGGCCGGCACCAGCGCGGTGCCCTTCTTGTAGACGTAGCCGCGGTTGAGGATCGTGCCGATGATCGCCGCATACGTCGAGGGGCGGCCGATCTCGCGCTTCTCGAGCTCGGAGATCAGCGATGCCTCGGTGTAGCGCGCCGGCGGCTTGGTCTCGTGCCCGGTCGCCCGCAGCGCCGCCGCGCTCACCGAGGCACCCTCTGTCAGGTTCGGGAGCTTGCTCTCGGCGTCGTCGCTGGTCGCCTCGGCGTCGTCGTTGCCCTCCACGTAGGCCTTGAGGAAGCCGTGGAAGGTGATCGTCCGGCCGCTGGAGGAGAAGACCACGTCCTCGCCGTCGGCCGAGGGACCGCCGAGCCGGATGGTCAGCGAGTTGCCGGCGGCGTCCTTCATCTGCGACGCGATGGTGCGCATCCAGATCAGCTCATAGAGCCGGAACTGGTCGCCGGTCAGTCCGGTCTGGGCCGGCGTACGGAAGTTGTCTCCGGCGGGCCGGATCGCCTCGTGCGCCTCCTGGGCGTTCTTCACCTTCGAGGCGTAGACCCGCGGCGCGTCCGGGACGTACTCCGCGCCGTAGAGCTCGCGGGCCTGGGTCCGGGCCGCGTTCAGCGCGGTGTCGGAGAGCGTGGTGGAGTCGGTACGCATGTAGGTGATGTAGCCGTTCTCGTAGAGACGCTGCGCCACCGACATCGTGGAGGAGGCGCTGAAGCCGAGCTTGCGGCTCGCCTCCTGCTGCAGCGTGGTCGTCCGGAACGGCGCATAGGGCTTGCGGGTGTACGGCTTGGACTCCACCGAGCGGACCGTGAAGGCGGTGTCGTGCAGCGCCTCGACCAGCATCTCGGCACGGGACTGGTTGACGTGCACGACCTTGTCGCTCTTCAGGACGCCGTCGTCGCCGAAGTCGGTGCCACGCGCGACCCGGGTGCCGTCGATGCTGTGCAGCTTGCCGCCGAACATCCGCTGCTCGTGGTCGGCGCCGGCGTCGAAAGTGCCCTCGAGGTCCCAGTACGACGCCAGTCGGAACGCGATCCGCTCACGCTCGCGGTCCACGACCAGCCGGGTCGCGACCGACTGCACCCGGCCCGCGGAAAGGCCGGACATGACCTTCTTCCACAGCACCGGGGAGACCTCGTAGCCGTAGAGGCGGTCCAGGATCCGGCGCGCCTCCTGGGCCTCGACGAGGTCCATGTCGATCTCGCGGGGCGATGCGACGGCTGCCTGGATCGCGGCCGGGGTGATCTCGTGGAACACCATCCGGCGCACCGGCAGGTCCGGCCGCGGCTTGAGCTCGTCGAGCAGGTGCCACGCGATGGCCTCGCCCTCGCGGTCCTCATCAGTCGCCAAGAAGAGCTCGTCGGCGTCCTTGAGCAGGCTCTTGAGCTTGGTGATGTGCGACTTCTTGTCCCGGGAGACGACGTAGACCGGCTTGAAGCCGTTGTCCACGTCGACGCCGAGCCGGGCCCAAGGCTCGCCCTTGATCTTCGCCGGGATGTCGGCGGCGCTCTGCGGGAGGTCGCGGATGTGGCCGATGGAGGATTCCACGACGTAGCCCCGGCCTAGGTAGCCCTCGATGGTGCGGGCCTTGGCCGGTGACTCGACGATGACGAGCTTGTGTGCCACGAGTGTGGGTGTCCTTCGTTCAGCGGGTTGCGGCAACAAGGTAGCGCGGGTTTCCACCGAGGCAAGCCACCAGCCCGGCCGTTGGAGACGTCCCCCTACGGGGGAGGTTCGCCCGAGCTGGTCTAGATTCCGGGCGGTTCGATCTCTAAGAAGCCCTCCGCGATCAGTGCGCGGACACCGTCCAGGCGGCCCGCGACGGCGTCGTCGCCGAGCAGCTGGCCGATCGCGGCGAGCAGCTGGCCAGTGGTCAGGTCGCCATCGGCCGCGCCTGCCAGGGCGGCCTCGACGGTGTCGACCGGACGGGCCCGGCGCATCCCGGTCTGCTGGCGGAGCACGATCTGGCTGGGGTCGGCCGCGCCGGCAGGGCCGAACGTCTCCTGGACGACATCGCGGCGCAGCCGTGGGCGCACTGCTGCCAGGTCGTCGTCGGTCAGCGCGCGCAGGGTCGCCACCCGGTCGAAGTGCGCCGCGTTCTCCCCGCCGAGCGGCTGCTCGACCTCCCAGGGCCATTCCTCGACACGGATGTCAGGCACCGCAGCACCGGTGCTGCGCAGGGTGATCCAGCCGAAGCCGACGGCCTCGACACCGGTCTCCTCGAACCACGACAGCCAGGTGTCGTAGCGGCCGAAGTACTCTGCCGCCTGCCCCGAGCCGGTCGAGGGATGCACGCCGGCGTCCTTGAGCCACAGCTCGACGTACGACGCCACGTCGAGCACCTCGCGCTGGACGACCCAGGCGTCGCAGGCCGCCACGCCCTCAGCCGGCTGCAGCCATTCGGCGAGCCGCTCGTCCCAGCCGCGGTCGCTGCGGATCGCCCAGTTCGCCAGCACCTGGCCGGTCCCGCCCGGAGCCAGGTGCCGCGGGATGGTCCGGACGATGTCCTCGACGACCTGGTCGCCGGGGAGGCCGGAGTCGCGGTAGACCAGGCGCTGCCCGGTGGCAGGCGAGATCACGAACGGCGGGTTGGTCACGATCAGGTCGAAGGCCTCGCGAGCGACCGGCTCGAAGAAGCTGCCGTTGCGGATCTCGATGGCCCGGCCCGGCCCGGTCGCGATGTCGTTGAGGCCGGCGTTGAGGCCGGTGAGCCATAGCGCGCGGGCATTGACGTCGGTCGCCACCACCTGGTCGACGTGCTCGGCAAGGTGCAGCGACTGGACGCCGCAGCCGGTGCCGAGGTCCAGGGCGCGTGCGACCGGGGTGCGGACGGTGAGCTCGGCGAGCGACGTCGCGGCCGGGCTGATCCCCAGGACGTGGTCCGGGCCGACCTTCTGCGGCCCGCCGTCCAGTCCGGGGGTCAGGTCGCTGGCCACCCACAGGTTGCCGTCGTTGCGCGGGCTGTCGGTGCCGTACGGGCGGAGGTCGACGCGGGCAGCCACCTCGCTGATGGACCGTTCCAGGATGCCGGCCGAGCAGAGCTCGTCGACCAGCCCGGGCAGGGCTCGCTCGGCGTCGACGTCGGAGACCGTGGCCTGCAGCAGCCACATCCGGGTCAGCGTCTCGATCGGGGTGGCGCCGGTGGTGGCTCGAAGGCCCGGCGTGGTCTCGTTGCGTCCGAGCGCCGCCTGGGCCGTCGTACCGATCAGGGCCGAGACGGCGTCGTAGGTGTAGTCGGCGGCAGCAAGCGCGTCCCGCAATCGGCGGGCGAGATCCTCAGACGTCACCCGCGAAGGCTAGTCCCGGCTTGCGTGCAGCCACTGGGCACCCGGGCGTCGAGCAGGCTCGGCAGGCTGCTGAATTCACATGCCAGCATGTGAATTCATCACGATGAACACGAAATTTGATGTTCATCGTGCAGAACTGATGTCGATCGTCCACCACCAGAATCCTCGATGACCTTCTACATCGACGACCAGATCGCCGTGCAGGCGAGCACCCGCACGTTCGTGGAGCGCGAGATCAGCGCATAGGTCTCTGGGAAATACCCGACGGGCCCGACCATCGCTGGTCGAGCCCGTCGGGGTCTTGGGTACTGAGCCGGTCAGGCGGGCGGCGGGCCGGCCGGCGCGGCAGCCTCGGCGGCGTCGTTGCCGAGGTCGGCCTCGCGCTGCTTGGAGACGTACAGCGCGACCGCGATGATCCCCACGGCGACCAGCGCGATGATGATCCGCCAGGCGTTGTGCTGGTGGTCGCCTGCGCTCATCGACACGACCGCGCTGGCGATCAGCAGCGAGACCAGGTTCATCACCTTGATCAGCGGGTTGATCGCCGGGCCGGCGGTGTCCTTGAACGGGTCGCCGACGGTGTCGCCGATGATGGTCGCCTCGTGGGCGGGCGAGCCCTTGCCGCCGTGGTTGCCGTCCTCGACGAGCTTCTTCGCGTTGTCCCAGGCGCCACCGGAGTTGGCCAGGAACACAGCCATCAGCGTGCCGGTACCGATCGCTCCTGCGAGGAACCCGGCCAACGGAGCGAACCCGAGGCCGAAGCCGACGGCGATCGGGGCGAGCACCGCCAGCAGACCGGGGGTGACGAGCTCACGCAGGGAGTCCCTGGTGACGATGTCTACGACCTTGCCGTACTCAGGCCGGCCGGTGCCCTCCATGATCCCGGGGATCTCCCGGAACTGACGACGCACCTCGTAGACGACCGCAGCCGCCGCACGGGCCACCGCGTTGATGGCCAGGCCGGAGAAGAGGAACACCACGGCCGCGCCCAGCAGGATGCCGACCAGGACACCGGGGTTGAAGACGAAGAAGTCGAGCAGCGAGTTCGAGCTGCCGTTGACGGCCTTCAGCTTGTCCAGCACCGAGGTGGCGTAGGAACCGAACAACGCGGTGGCCGCGAGCACGGCGGTCGCGATCGCGATGCCCTTGGTGATCGCCTTGGTGGTGTTGCCGACGGCGTCGAGCTCGGTCAGGATCTGTGCCCCTTCCTCACTGACATCCCCGGACATCTCCGCGATGCCCTGGGCGTTGTCGGAGACCGGGCCGAAGGTGTCCATCGCGACGATCACGCCGACGGTGGTCAACAGGCCGCAACCGGCCAGGGAGACCGCGAACAGCGAGATCGTCAGCGATCCGCTGCCCAGCAGGAAGGCTCCGAACACCGCGGCGCCGATGACCAGCGTCGTGTACACGGCCGATTCGAAACCGACCGAGAGCCCACCGAGGATGACGGTCGCGGCGCCGGTGAGCGAGGTCTTGCCGACGTCCTTGACGGGCTTGTACTCGGTACCGGTGTAGTAGCCGGTCAGCGCCAGGATGGCCGCGGCCATCACGATACCGATGACCACGGCGGCCGAGGCGATCAACCGCGGGTCCCCGTGCGGGGCCTTCGAGGAGATCGAGGCGAGGGTGGTCGCGGCCACGCCGTTGAACTTGTCGAAATTCGAGGGCAGGTAGACGAACGACGCGATCACCGAGGCGACCGCTCCTACGCCGGCAGAGATGTAGAAGGCCCGGTTGATGGTGGTCAGCCCGTTCTCGCCCGGCCGGGGCTTGCACAGGTAGACACCGAGCAGCGCGGTCAGCGCACCCAGGGCGGGGATCAGCAGCGGGAAGACCAGGCCCTTGTCGCCGAAGGCCTGCGAGCCGAGGATCAGCGCGGCGACCAGCGTCACGGCGTACGACTCGAACAGGTCGGCGGCCATGCCGGCGCAGTCGCCGACGTTGTCGCCCACGTTGTCGGCGATCGTCGCGGCGTTGCGCGGGTCATCCTCGGGGATGTTCTGCTCGACCTTGCCGACCAGGTCGGCGCCGACGTCGGCGGCCTTGGTGAAGATGCCGCCACCGACCCGCATGAACATCGCGAGCAGGGCCGCACCGAAGCCGAAGCCCTCGAGCACGTGCGGTGCCTTGTCCTTGTAGATGAGGACCACGACGCTGGCACCGAGCAGGCCGAGGCCGACGGTGAGCATGCCGACCATGGCACCGGTGCGGAAGCCGATCTTCATCGCCGGGTCCCGACCCGACTCGTTCGCAGCTGCCGCGACCCGCAGGTTCGACTGCACAGCGAGCGACATGCCGAGGTAGCCGACGATGGCCGAGAAGCCGGCACCGACCAGGAAGAAGATGGAGCGGCCGATACGTACTCCGAAGTCGTCGGCCGGCAGCGCCAGCAATCCTAGGAACGCGATCGCGGCGAAGACGCCGAGCGTCCGGAACTGCCGGGTGAGGTAGGCCTGGGCCCCCTCCTGCACCGCCTTGGCGATGGTCTTCATGTTGTCGGTGCCTTCACCTGCGGCGAGGACCTCGTTGCGGAACATCGCTGCCATGCCGAGCGCCGCGAGGGCGATCACAGCCACGATGAGGACCAGTACAAGGTTGCCACCGGTGAGATCGGGAACTTCGAGCCCGGTCATGGAATCTCCTCAGTGTGATGCGCAATGGATCGGACCTGCCAAACGTCGCGGACTATACGCAGGTGTGGTGCGCGTCACGTCGGTTGGGTGAGCCAGATCACTCTGAACATTCACGAGGGAGGCGAGTTGCCCCTTTTGTGCTCGCCTGGATGCGGCGCGCCCCGGTACGCGCCCCGGTCCATGTCATGCAGTCCGGTGCATCCCGCGAAGGCGGGCCAACCGAGCTCAGGCGCTGAGCGCGGCCGTCTCGTCGGGGTGGATCGTGAAGACCTTCGCCAGGCCGGTGATCCGGAAGATCTTCAGCAGTCGGTCCTGGTTGCAGATCAGCGACATCGAGCCGTCCTGGGCGCGCACCTTCTTCAGGCCGCCGACCAGGACGCCGAGACCTGTCGAGTCGAGGAAGTCGACCTTCTCCATGTCGATCACGAGCGCGTAGTGCCCGCTGTTGACCAGCTCGGTGATCTTGTCGCGCAGCTTCGGCGCGGTGTAGACGTCGATCTCGCCCCCGACGGAGACCAGGGTCGTCCCGTCCACCTGACGGGTCGTAAGCGTTAGGTCCACGATCTCTCCCAAGCGTGATGCGGCATGGCGCAGGCGCCCTCCAGCTGGTTTCACCCTGCTCGATCATTCAACCACGGTGCGCCCGAACCGAGCCCGGCCCGCGGGTCCCGATGTCGCCGCGCACTGCGAGACTGCGGCGGTGAGCACGACCCGGCTGGAGCATCTCGTCGAGCGGCTCACCAGCGCCCCGGGCAGGCAGGACCGGCTCACCCACCTCGAGGTGCTGCCAGCACGCTCCGCCCGGACGGCGCCGTGGCCCGACTGGGTGGAGCCCGACGTCGCGCAGGCATGGAGGCGTGCCGGGATCGGCGAGCTGTGGCTGCACCAATTGCAGGCAGCGGAGCTGGCCCGGGCGGGGCAGCACGTGGTCCTCTCAACCGGGACGGCCTCGGGCAAGTCGCTGGGGTACCTGCTGCCGGCGCTGAGCGCGATCACCGCCAAGCGCGGTCCCCGGGGCCAGCGTGGCTCTGCGACGCTCTACCTCTCACCGACCAAGGCGCTCGCCCAGGACCAGATGACGACCCTGCGCGGACTCGGCATCGATGGCTTGCGGACGGCGACCCACGACGGCGACTCGGGCCCCGAGGAGCGGGAGTGGACCCGGGACCACGCGGAGTACGTGCTGACCAACCCCGACATGCTGCACCGCTCGCTGCTGCCCGGCCACGAGCGCTGGTCCCGGTTCTTCGCCGCACTCGACTTCGTGGTCATCGACGAGTGCCACCACTACCGCGGGGTGTTCGGGGCGCACGTCGCGCAGATCGTCCGGCGGCTGCGCCGTGTCGCGGCCCTGTACGGCGCGAGCCCGACCTTCGTGCTGGCCTCGGCCACGGTCGCCGAGCCCGAGACCGCCGCCGCCCGGCTGACCGGCCTGCCGGTGATCGCGGTCACCGACGATGCCTCCCCACGCGGCCAGGTCGCGCTGGCTCTCTGGGAGCCGCCTTTCGTCTCCCACGCCGGCGAGAACGGCGCCCCGGTACGCCGCTCAGTGACCGCCGAGCTGGCCGACCTGCTCACCGACCTGGTCATCGAGCAGGTCCGGACGCTGGCGTTCGTACGCTCCCGGCACGGTGCCGAGACGGTCTCCCTGAACACCAAGCGGCTGCTCGGCGAGGTCGACGCCAGCCTGGTCGACCGGGTCGCCGCGTACCGCGGCGGCTATCTGCCCGAGGAGCGCCGGGTGCTGGAGCAGAGGCTGCGCTCGGGTGCCCTGATCGGCTTGGCCGCGACCAACGCTCTCGAGCTGGGGATCGACATCTCCGGGCTGGACGCCGTCCTGCTCGGCGGGTTCCCGGGCACCCGCGCGGCGCTTTGGCAACAGGTCGGCCGCGCCGGTCGCGACGGGGGCGACGCCCTGGGCGTCCTGGTGGCCCGCGACGACCCGCTGGACACCTACCTGGTCAATCATCCCGAGCACCTGCTCGGACGGCCCGTCGAGGCGACCGTCTTCGACCCCGACAACCCGTACGTGCTGGGCCCGCACCTGTGCGCGGCCGCCGCCGAGGCGCCCCTGACCGAGGAGGGGCTGGACCTGTTCGGTCCGGGCGCTCGCAGTGCGGTCGAGGCTCTGACAGCGGCGGGACTGCTGCGGCGGCGCACCCACGGCTGGTACTGGACCGACCGGCGCCGGGCCAGCGACCTGGCCGACATCCGCTCCTCGGGCGGCGCGCAGGTGCGACTCGTCGAGGCAGGCACCGGACGGGTGCTCGGCACGGTGGACGGCGGCTCGGCGCACGGCACCGCCCACGAAGGTGCCGTCTACCTGCACCAGGGCGAGAGCTACCTGGTGCACGACCTCGATCTCGAGGAGTCGGTCGCGACGGTGACCCAGGCCGACGTCGACTACAGCACCTCGGCCCGCGAGATCACCGACATCGAGATCGTCGGCGAGCACCGGCACCAGACCTGGGGCCGGGTCCGGCTGAGCTGGGGCTCGGTCCGGGTCAGCCACCAGGTCGTGTCCTACCTACGCCGACGCGCGATCACCGGGGAGGTTCTCGGCGAGACGCTCCTCGACCTGCCCGAGCGCACCCTGGAGACGTCTTCGGTCTGGTGGACCGTCCCTGATGACGTCCTCGAAGAGTCCGGGCTGGCCCAGGCCGACCTGCCCGGTGCCGCCCATGCCGCCGAGCACGCCTCGATCGGGCTGCTGCCGCTGTTCGCGACCTGCGACCGCTGGGATATCGGCGGCGTCTCGACGGCCCGGCACGCCGACACCGGCATGCTGACCGTGTTCGTCTACGACGGCCATCCGGGAGGGGCAGGCTTCGCCGAGCGCGGCTTCGCCACTGCTGTCGACTGGCTCGAGGCCACCCGCGAGGCGATCGTGTCGTGCGCCTGTGCCGAGGGGTGCCCTTCCTGCGTGCAGTCGCCGAAATGTGGCAACCAGAACAACCCGCTCGACAAAGCCGGCGCGGTCCGGCTGCTCGACCTGGTGCTCAGCGGCGCCGGGTGACCATCGAGAGCGCCGAGACCATCCCGCGGTAGCCCGCGTGGTAGACCGAGCGGGCAGTCTCGCTGCGTCGCAGGATCAGGGCCGGCCCCTGGCGGAGCATCAAGGTGACCTCGTGCCCGGCGAAGGTCGAGTCCTGGGTCGCCACCCGCAGCCGCGCAGCAAAGGCCCCATCGACGGCGCGGCGGTAGTCGCCTGCGAACTCGGGCCGGGTGAAGAGGACCTTGTTGAACCCGATCGCGAACGGCACCAGCTCGGCGCCCTCGAGATAGCGCAGAGTGCCGACCGCTACCCCGGGCCATTGCTGGTTGAAGACGTCGTCGGCGATGACGACGCCGCCGGGGACGAGCGCAGCCTCGGCGAGCACCATGTCGTTGTAGACGGTCTCGGCAGTGTGGCCGCCGTCGACGCTGAACAGCCGGATGCCGCCGCCGGCGAGCTCCACCAGCTGCTTCGAGGTCAACTCGATGGAGTCGCCCTGGTGGACCACCAGACCCTCATCGTCGGCCCAGAGAGCGACGTTGGCCCGGACCTTCTCCAGGTCCCCGCTGCCGGAGCTGTCGATGTTGAGCTCCTGGTCGCCGAACAGGTCCACGGCGACCGAGGACTCCCCGGTTCGGCGCAGCAGGTGCAGGCCCAAGAAGAGCTTGCCGTGGTGGACGCCGACCTCCAACACCGAGCCAGCCACGCCGCGATCGGCCTGGGCGCCGTCGATGGCCGCGAGGACGTCGAGGACCTCGGTCTCGAGGAAGCCGGTGACCAGACGGTGCCCGATCCTGCGGTAGAGCCGGGCTCCGCCTGCGCGCATCGACCCTCCTCGCCAGTTCTGCTGGACTGTGCTGACCGACGGTGCTTCGTGACTGTTGTTCAGGGAACGACGCTCCGGGCCGCTCATCCTACGGCGGCCGGACCGGCCCGTGCCCGTGCTTGGAGGGTTCTCGTCCCCGGTGGCAGCCGGACCGTCAACCTGGCGGTGACTTCGACGACGGAGCCGTTGGTCGAGCAGGTCGACGCGGTCGCGCCGTTGCGCCGCGCGATCGCAGTGGCTGCGGCGCACGCATCCCGGCCGTCCTGGACGGCTGCTGCTCCGGCGAGCGCAGCCAGGTCAGCTGCCGCCTGCACCCGGCGCTGAGCGACTACGGCCCCGGTGGCCGCGGTCGCCAGGACGGCGACGGCAACCAGGAGCAGGGTCATCGCCAGCGCGAGCACCGTGCCCGAGCCCTCCTCTTCGCGCATCGGCCGGACCCTCACGGACCTGCTCCTGGCTCGAGCGCGGCGGCCGTCTGGGCCTGCAGGGTGTGACCCGGGACGAGCTTGAGCGCGCCGCCGGGTCCACCGACCACGGTCGTGACGGTGACGGTCACCGTGCCGCCGGAGCGGCGTACCTCGAAGCGTGCGCCGTCCGGAGCGACCCGGCGGCCCAAGGCGATTGCCGCGGACTCCGAGTCGCCGCGTGCCAGCGACCGTGCCGTCTCCCTGGCCGCGTCGGTGATCCTCGCCTGGCTGACGCCGAGGGCGACCACCCACGCCAATGCCATCGCCAGCAGTACCAGGACCGGCACCGCCATCGCCGTCTCTGCGGTCACCGCACCACAGGAATCGCGTCGTCGTCGCATCCGCTGCCTTCTTCCGGTGGGGCCGGCGGGGGAGCAAGCCCGGTGCTCCCCCGCCGACCGGACGGGGGTCCTTAGAACGGGAGCATCCCGAGGAGGTGGTCGAAGACCGTGTTGATGATCTTGGCGCCGGTGTCGCTGGTGATGATCTTGTACAGCAGGCCGGCGAAGCCGACCCCTGCACCCGTGCAGACCGCATACTCCGCCGTGGTCGCGCCGGCCTGGTCCTTCAGGTTCTTGATCCGTGTCTGCTGCATCCTGCATCTCCTGACTCCCAGCACCACCCTGGTGGTGGTGCTTTTCCCTTGCAGAGATGAAGATCCTCGAGATCGCGCGCCCTCGGCGACCCCGTCTTCGGACGCCGTGGACAACGCCTGCGATGCATCCGGCTGTGGACGACGGCGTCACTGGAAGAGATGCATCGTGGAGAAGATCCCGGCCACCATCGGCACCACGCCGAGCACCATGAACGCCGGCAGGAAGCAGACCCCGAGCGGTGCCGCGGCCCGGACCTCGACGCTCCGTGCGAGCGCTTCGACCCGCAGCCTCGAGGCGGCGCGGAGGTCCTCGGCAAGCTGCTCGATCGCACCTACGACTGACGCGCCGGACTCGTGGGCACGCGCCATGCTGCGCCCCAGCGGTCGCAACGGCCCCTCGACGCCGCGCCACACACTCGCCGGGTCTACCCCGAGCAGCAGCCGATGATGAGTCAGCAGGAACTCGTCACCGATCGCCCCCGGCATCGCCTCGGCCACGTCGAGCAGCGCCCGGTCGGTCGCCGACCCCGCAGCGAGAGCCGCGCCGAGCAAATGGACGGCGGCCGGGAGGTCCCGCTCCAACTCGGCTCTGCGGCGGATGACTGCCGGGCTCTCCAGCCTGCCCAGGGCACGCCAGGCCAGTGCGGCGACGACCAGCCCGGCAACCGCGCCCGGGATCCCGCCGAGGAAGGTCCAGCAGCCGACGAAGGCCAGCCCGACCAGCGGCAGCCGCAGCCGCAGCAGCACTGCCGGCGCGTCCGCACCGCCGACTGCCGAGGCCGGAGGCGCGGCCAGGCGGATCGGAGGACGGAGCAAGCCGAGGACAGACGCGCCGGCAACGAGTGCGGCAAGCAGCCCGCTCATCCGCGGCGTACCCCGTCGGCGATCAGCTCGAGCCATTGAAGACCGAGCCAGGAGAGCAGCAGGCCGACCGCCAAGCAGCCGGCCCCTGCCGACGTGCCGAGCAGGAAGCCGAACGGGTCACCTCCGGCCCCGCGACCGATCAGCAGCACCCCGACGGGCAGGAGCGCGAGCAATCGCGCCGTCGCCTTAGCCGAGGCCAGCTCGGTCTCCACGACCCGCGCCGTGGACCTCTCCTCCCGGATCGTCCGGGCGGCCAGAGCGATCGCACCGGCCAGGCCGGCACCAGATCGGTGCGACACCGTCCAGGCAGCCGCCACCATCCTCAGCTGCTCAGCGCCGGCGAGCTGCGCCAGCGCCCTCAGCGCGCCCGGGACGTCCGAACCGAGCGCTGCAGCCTCCGCGACCGGGGCGAACTCGGGCCAGTCCGCGGCCCCGGCGCGCAGGGCGGCGACCGGCGGCAGCCCTGCCCTCAGGTCGGCCGCGAGGCCGTCGCAGACCGCGAGCACGGCGATCGCCCGCCGCTCAGCGGCCGCCCGCTCCCGTCGGCGCCTGAGCTCGTGGAGCACGGCGACCGCCACCGCCGCGCCCAGCACGACCAGGACCGGCGCCGCACCGTTCCCCACCGCAGCCAAGGCGCATCCGGCTACGACGACTCCAGCGATCGGCGGACGCCGACCGGAGCGTTGGCTCAGACGCGGCCGCCACGGCAACCCAGCCCAGAGCGCGACCGCGGCGAGCGCAGCTGCGAGCGGTCCCGTCATCGGCGCAGCAGCTCCTCGAGTCGGTCCAGCCCCGGCCCGGTCGAGCTGGCCAGGTCGTCATCGAACGCGACCGCGGTCACCACGACGACCTCGGCTCGCGACCTGAGCAGCACCCCGATCTCCCGGACCACACGCGCTCCTGCATGCCCCCGTCCGAGGTGGACGACCAGATCCACCGCCGACGCCAGCTGGCTCATCGCCGCCTCCCGCGACAGACCAGCAGCCATCGCCAGGCTCTCGATCCGCGCTGGCACATCGGCTGCGGAGTTGGCGTGCAGGGTGCCGCAGCCCCCTTCGTGCCCGGTGTTCATCGCAGCGAGCAGGTCGACGACCTCGGCACCACGAACCTCGCCGACGACCAGGCGGTCGGGCCGCATCCGGAGCGCCTGCCGGACCAGCGTGCGCACGGTCACCTCGCCCGCGCCCTCGAGGTTGGGCGGCCGCGCCTCGAGTGCCACGACGTGCGGATGGACCGGGCGCAGCTCGCTCGCGTCCTCCACGATCACCACCCGGTGCTCAGGGTCGACCAGCCCCAGCAGCGCTCCGAGCAGGGTCGTCTTCCCGGTACCGGTGCCGCCGCTGATCAGGAAGGCGGAGCGGGATCCGACGATCCGGCGCAGCAGCTCAGCGCCGTCGGCACTGACCGCCCCGGAGCGCCGCAGCTCATCGAGGTCGAAGGCCCGCCCGCGAGGCACCCGGAGCGAGAGCACCGTGCCAGGCCGGGCGATCGGCGCGAGGACGGCGTGGAACCGGCTGCCGTCGGGAAGCCTCAGGTCGACGTACGGGCACGAGTCGTCGAGCCGACGCCCACCGGTGCCGGCGAGCCGCTGGGCGAGGCGCCGTACGGCCTCGTCGGTGCGGAACCGCACCGCGGTCAGCTCGAGCCCGCGGCCCCGGTCGATCCACACCTGGTCGGCTCCGTTGACCAGCACGTCGGTGACTCCCGGCAGCGCGAGCAGGTCCTCCAGCGGCCCGGCGCCGAGCACCTCGCGGCGAAGCGCGTCGTGCACGGCGAGCACCTCGACGTCGCCGACAGGGCGTCCCTCCTGCCGCAGCGCGTCGGCGACCCGCTGCGGGGTCACCTGGGCGCCGTCACGCGCCAGCCGATCCCGTACGGCGAGCAGTAGCTCGTCGCTGACCTCGGTCACCGGCGAGTGCCCCCGCCGGTCGAGAGCACAGCGCCGGCGACCGAGCGCGCGGCACGCGCCAGCGGTCCCTTCGACGACCGCAGCGGCCCCAGGCCGAGGCTGACCGCCTCGTCGAGGCCTCGCTGGTCGGGCATCCGGACCAGCGCCCGCTGTCCGAGGAGACGTTCGATGTCAGGCACCGGGACGCCTCCGCTGCGACCACGCAGGACCAGGTGGGCGGGCACCGAGGGCAGTCGGCGCGCCCAGCGCGCAGCGGCCGAGACCGCCGGGACCGTCGTGGTGGTGACCAGGACCACCTGGTCGCAGCGCGACAGAGCCTCCTCCCCCACGGCGTCGCGCTGCCGGGGCAGGTCGACGACCACGACCGGGTAGCCGCGCCGGCCAGCCGAGAGCACCTCGCGCATCGACGGCGCGGTCAGCGGCGTCGTACGGTCGGCCGACCAGGCCAGCACTGAGAGGCCCGCCCGCGCCGGGAGGGTGTCGCGCAGCGAGCGCGCACTGAGCCGGCCGCTCGCCTGCAGCAGCCCCTCCCAGCGCACTCCGGGCTCGGCCTCGAGCCCGAGGACCTGGTCGAGACCGGCGCCGGCAGCATCCGCATCGATCGCCAGGGCGGGGCCGCCGACGGCGAGGATCTGGGCGAGTGCCGCCGCGAACGTAGTCGCGCCGACGCCGCCAGCGGCCCCGACCACCCCAACCACCGTGCCGGTGCCGCAGTCGCCGTCGCCGGCATCGGTCAGTGCGTCGACCAGCCATCCCCCGGCCTCGGGCAGCACCAGGACGGACTCGGCGCCGCAGCCGAGCGCGTCGCGGTAGACCGGGTCCGCCACGTCGTCCAACGCCAGCACGTGCACCCCGGTACGCCGGGGCAGCGCACTGCGGGCTAGGTGCCCGGCCGCGTCGGCCCCGACCAGCACCAACGACGCCGAGGGCCAGGACGCCAGCACGCGGTCGGGATCGCGGAGGATGTCGGGAGCCACTCCGGCAGCAGCGGTCAGCCGGACGACCTCGGCCAGCAAGGACTCGTCCCGGGTGACGACCAGCGGTGCCGCGCGGATCTTCTCAGGGCGTTCGGACATAGGGAGACCGTCATCGGCGGCATCGACATCCGGTCCCGGACCGGGGCCGGTCTGTGGATAGGAGGGCGGTCTCGAGCAGCTGTGGATACTGCCCCTCGCGGCGGCTGGCGTCCCTAGACTCAACTCATGAGCCCGCTGGCCCGACCCACGGCTGCGTTCTTCGACCTGGACAAGACGATCATCGCCAGGTCGAGCACGTTCGCGTTCAGCCGCGAGTTCCAAGCAGGCGGTCTGATCTCACGCGGTGCGGTTCTGCGCAGCGCATACGCCCAGTTCGTCTATCTCGTCGGTGGCGCGGACCATGACCAGATGGAGAAGATGCGGCAGTTCATGTCGCAGCTCTGTGCAGGGTGGGACGTCCAGACGGTCAGCGACATCGTCGCCGACACCTTGCACAACATCGTCGACCCGCTCGTCTACGACGAGGCGGTCAGCCTGATCGAGGAGCACCACGCCGCCGGCCGGGACGTCATCATCGTCTCCACGTCCGGCGCCGAGATGGTCGAGCCGATCGGTGCGATGCTCGGTGCCGACCATGTCGTCGCGACCAGGATGGAAGTCGCGGACGGCAAGTACACCGGGAAGATCCGCTTCTACGCCTACGCCGAGAACAAGGCGAAGGCGATCACCGACCTGGCCCGCAAGCGCGGCTACAACCTCGCCGAGTGCTACGCCTACAGCGACTCGGTCACCGACGTGCACATGCTCGAGACCGTCGGCCACCCTTTCGCGGTCAACCCCGACAAGGACCTCCGCAAGGTCGCCAAGGAGCGGGACTGGCCGATCCTGGTCTTCGAGCGCCCGGTCGCGCTGGGCAGCCGGATGAAGCTGCCGCCGGCCAAGCCGACGCTGACCGCGCTGGCGCTCGCCGGGGCCGCGGGGATCGGCGCCGCAGTCTGGGTCAGCGCCCGCAGGTCCCGGCGCGACTCGGCCTGACGGTCCTCTCCGGCGGACCCCGGCCCACTTCCTAGGCGGCCCGAAAGTCAACCCTTGCGGTCTCCCTCAACCCGGCGTACACAGGAAGCACGACAACTCCAGACCAACACACGACGACGGTACCCACGCGGCGATCTCCCTTCGTTGAGGGCGTTTGCAGTCCGGGACACTCCCGGGGCAACACTTAGACCGTGCACGCTTGGTAGCCGAAATCGTGTGTTCGAGCGGCATCGAAGGCAAGCCCTTCGGTGCCGCTCATCTTTCGCCGACCGCAGTCTCACCCGTTCAGTCATTCAGCGGAGACGCCTCGACGCCCTTGGTGACCGCCTCGCCTGCGTAGAGCAGCCAGGCGTGCAACCCCGCGCGACCGCCGTCGCGGTAGCCGCGCAGATTCGACTCGTACTCCGCCCGCAGTGCCAGGTGCCCAGCCTCGGGGACGACGACCGACGCCGGATCGACGCTCCGGGCGACCATCAGCAGCCGCTCCGCGGCACGCGCGACCAGTCCGTTGTACGAAGCGAACGGCGCCACCGTCATCAGGTCGGCATGCACCACGGCAGCGACCAGGATCGCCGGGGCGCCAGTGACGAGCAACGTCGTGGACAGGTCGCCGAGCCGAGCCGCGGCAGCTGGACTGACCGGCTTGCCGAGGGTCTCGTCCGCGACGTCGCCCTTGCCTGCCAGCGCGTGCAGACGCGCGAACGCCTGGGCTGGGGTACTGATGATCACCGGCACCAGCGCCAGCATCCCGGTGCTCACGCGCAGCGCGGCCAGGGCGATCTCGTCTCCCGCACCGTCGCGGACCTCCTCGAGACTGGAGGACGAGCCTTCGAGCACGGCCGACGCATGCGCTCCGCGCAGCAGCGACTCGGCCGTCTGCTCCGGAGAGGTCTGCCGCAGCCCCCGGTCTCGCAAGAGCGCGTCGATGCCGTCGCGGGCCGCAGCCAGTCCTGAGGGCACCCCCTCCAGGCCGGTCAGCCAGGCAAGCGGATCGGGGTCGGTCCGACCCGGTGCTGCGGGGACACGCACGGGTTCAGCCACGCGGGCAAGGCTATCGGGTACGTTCGGGCACACGATGAGCGAGCACACGCCCGACGAGGTCCGGACCGCCCATGGAAGTTCCTTCGCTGCCGTCTCCGACGAGTACGACCGGTCGCGCCCGTCGTACCCCAGCGAGGCAGTGGACTGGCTGATCGGCAACAGCGCTGGCACCAGCACGCCGTTGCGGATCGTCGAGCTCGGCTCAGGCACCGGCAAGCTCACCGAGCTGCTCGTCGCCACCGGCCACCAGGTGCTCGCTACCGACCCGCTGCCCGAGATGCTCCAGCACCTGCAGCGCCGTCTGCCCGGGACTCGCACCGCTGTCGCCACCGCCGAGTCGATCCCGGTCGCATCCCGCTCTGTCGATGTGGTCGTCTGCGCGCAGTCGTTCCACTGGTTCGACCACGACGTCGCCTTGCCCGAGATCGCGCGGGTGCTCCGTCCCGGCGGCGTGCTGGCCCTGGTCTGGAACGTCCGCGACAAAGGGATCCCCTGGGTGCGCAAGCTCGGTCGGATCATCGGCAACGATGCCGACCGCGACAACCTGGTGGACCCACTCGAAGCCTCCGAGGACTTCGACTCCATCGACACCCGCGAATACAGGTTCTGGCAGAGCCTGCGCAAGGACGACCTGCTCGACCTGGTCCGCTCTCGCTCTTACATCGCAGTCGCGACCGAGGACAAGCGCGCAGACATCCTCGGCCAGGTCGGCGCCCTGTACGACGACTATGGCCGCGGCCCGGACGGCATGCAGCTGCCCTATCTGACCCGCTGCTACCGCTCGCAGGTGCTCGACGGACCGCAGCACCGCTACGAGCTCGAGCCGATCACCCCGTCCGAGCCGGAGCCGACCGACGAGACGCAGCCGATCAACCGCGATGACGTACCGGGATCTCAGCCGCGGCGCCAGACTCCGCCGGAGGACCCCGGCACCACGCTGATCAGCTTCAGCTAGGTCACCCGGCGCCAGCACCGGGCCGGGAGTTTACGTTCGCTGACGCGGGGTACGGGAACTGGTGCTTCGACAGTTCCTCGACTCAACACTGGGTCGACTCAACACTGGGTCGACTCACCCACCTGGGTCGACTCACCCACCTGGGTCGACTCTCACCCACTCGGGAGGCACCAATGTCCGCTACCCACGCACCCAGCACTCCGACCGTCCCGACCCAGGGCCAGGCACCGTCGGTGGGATCGGCTCCGACCGCGCCCATCCCACGATCGGCGCCCGGATCCCATCTCGCCGATCCGGCCCCGCTCGGGCTCGCCGCATTCGCCATGACGACGTTCGTGCTGAGCTTCACCAATACCGGCATCTTCAAGGTCGAGCCAGTGGTCTTCGGCCTTGCCCTGGCCTACGGCGGCGGCGCCCAGCTCTTGGCCGGCATGTGGGAGTTCGCCAAGGGCAACACCTTCGGCGCGACCGCGTTCAGCTCGTTTGGAGCGTTCTGGATCTCGTTCTGGTATCTCACCGGGCACACCGACCTGACCGGCGCGGGGTCGAAGGACGTCAGCCACAGCCTCGGCCTGTTCCTGCTCGGCTGGGCGATCTTCACCGCCTACATGATCATCGGGGCGTCGCGGGTGAGCAATGCCGTGCTCGCGGTCTTCGTCCTGCTGACGGTCACCTTCGTGCTGCTCGCGATCGGCGACTTCGAGATCTCCACGACGATCACCAAGATCGGCGGCTGGACCGGCCTGGCCACGGCCGCCGCCGCCTGGTACGCGTCGCTCGGCGGCGTGACCGCCTTCACGCACGGCAAGTCGATCGTCCCGACCGGCGCCCACTGAGCCGAGGGTGCGGGGGCTGCAACCTCTTCGCAACCCCCGCACCGCCTAGGCTGGCCGGAGCCTCAACACCGGACTCACCCCTGACGTCGGAGGACCATGATGAGCAGTGAAGCGCTGTCGAACCTGAGCCACGAGGACCGTCGGTTCGAGCCGCCCGCAGAGCTCGCGGCCGAGGCGAACCTGACTGCTGCGGCGTACGACGAGGCCGACGCCGACCGGCTCAGGTTCTGGGAGAAGCAGGCCGACCGGCTGTCCTGGGATACCCGCTGGGACACCGTCCTGGACTGGAGCAACCCGCCGTTCGCGAAGTGGTTCGTCGGCGGGCGGCTCAACGCCGCCTACAACTGCGTGGACCGGCACGTCGAGGCCGGTGCCGGTGAGAAGGTCGCGTTCCACTGGGTCGGCGAGCCCGAGGACGATGCGCGCGACATCACCTACGCGCAGTTGAAGGACGAAGTCTGCAAGGCCGCCAACGCACTCGCCGGGCTGGGCGTCGGCAAGGGCGACAGGGTCGCGATCTACCTGCCGATGATCCCCGAGGCCGTGATCGCGATGCTCGCCTGCGCCCGGCTGGGGGCACCACACACGGTGGTGTTCGGCGGCTTCTCGGCCGAGGCGCTCTCGAGCCGGGTGCTGGACTGCGGCGCGAAGGTGATCATCACCGCCGACGGTGGCTACCGGCGCGGGGCCGCGAGCGCGTTGAAGCCGGCTGTCGACGAGGCGGTCACCAAGGTCGAGGCTGCGCAGCCAGGCCTGGTCGAGCACGTGCTCGTGGTGCGGCGCACCGGGCAGGACGTCGCGAGCACGAGCAAGGACGTGTGGTGGCACGACGTCGTCGAGTCCGCCTCGACCGAGCACGAGTGCGAGTTCTTCGACTCCGAGCACCCGCTGTACGTCATGTACACCTCCGGCACGACCGGCAAGCCCAAGGGCATCCTGCACACCACCGGCGGCTACCTGACCGGGGCGGCGTACACGCACTGGGGGATCTTCGACCTCAAGCCCGACACCGACGTGTACTGGTGCTCCGCCGACATCGGCTGGGTCACCGGGCACTCCTACATGGTCTACGGGCCGCTGGCCAACCAGGCCACGTCGGTGATGTACGAAGGCGTGCCGGACAGCCCGCACAAGGGCCGCTGGTGGGAGATCATCGAGAAGTACAAGGTCACGATCTTCTACACCGCCCCGACCGCGATCCGGACGTTCATGAAGTGGGGCGACGAGATCCCAGCGAAGTTCGACATGTCCTCGCTGCGGATCCTCGGCTCGGTCGGCGAGCCGATCAACCCCGAGGCCTACGTCTGGTACCGCGAGACCATCGGCGGCTCCAAGAACGGACGCAGCACGCCGGTCGTCGACACCTGGTGGCAGACCGAGACCGGCGCGATCATGATCAGCCCACTGCCCGGCGTCACCGCCGCGAAGCCCGGCTCCGCGATGCGGGCGATCCCGGGCATCGTCACCGACGTCGTCAACGACGAAGGCGCCTCGGTGCCCGACGGGTCCGGCGGCTACTTGGTCATCAAGGAGCCCTGGCCCTCGATGCTGCGGACGCTGTGGGGCGATGACGAGCGGTTCAAGGAGACCTACTGGTCCCGCTTCCCGGGCGTCTACTTCGCCGGCGACGGCGCCAAGAAGGACTCCGACGGCGACGTCTGGGTGCTGGGCCGCGTCGACGACGTCATGAACGTCTCGGGCCACCGGCTCTCCACCACCGAGATCGAGTCCGCGCTGGTCTCGAACCCGAAGGTCGCCGAGGCAGCCGTGGTCGGCGCGACCGACGAGATGACCGGCCAGGCAGTCTGCGCGTTCGTGATCCTGCGAGAGTCCGCCGGCGACGGCGGAGTCGACATCGTCCAAGAGCTGCGCGACCACGTCGCCAAGGAGATCGGCTCGATCGCCAAGCCCCGCCAGATCATGATCGTCCCCGAGCTCCCCAAGACCCGCTCGGGCAAGATCATGCGCCGTCTCCTACGCGATGTCGCCGAGAACCGCGAGGTAGGCGATGTCACCACCTTGGCCGACGACTCGGTAATGAAGCTGATCAGCGAAGGCGCAAAGGCCAGCACCGAGGACTGAGCCGACGTCACCGTCATCCCGCTCTACGGGTCTGACCGCGCGCCAATCAGCCTTGGCAGATCAGCTCGCCATAGGGCCCCTGGGTCGACCGCTGCTCGGTGACCTTGCCGTCCACCGTGATCGTGCAGGTGATCGGGAAGCCACGCGATCCTGCCTGCAGGTAGATCTGCGCGTAGTCCGGGTTGCCGTAGGCCGTGGTCGTCAGGCTCCAGGAGTTCGCGACGTTCTTCACGATGCCCGAGGAGTGGTTCAGGCTGGTGGGCACGACGTACCCCACGGTCCCGATCGGGGCATCAGAGACGACCCGCATCACGACCTGGTGCTTGGGCAGGTATTTGTAGACGCTGCCGCCTTGGAGGCCCGCTGCGTTCAACGTGCCCTTGCCGAGGCTGGTCGTGCCGAGGCCGCCGCCTTGGAGCTTGGTGATCGTGGACTGGATCGACTTCTCGGTCTGGGCCTTGGTGGTCGCCGTCGCAGACGGCGCCGGCAGCTCGGGCAGCGGTGCCGAGGAGTAGCTGGGCAGCGGCGGTCCTGCCGTACCGAACGCGGAAGGCTGAGCAGCCTTGCCGTGTCCCTGGGCCAGCGTGAACGCCAGCGCGACGACGACGACGATCGCCAGCGTCCCGCAGGCAGCGGCGACCTTCGGTCGGTTCCGGATCCATTCCATGCACCGCTCAACGAGCGAACGGGCCAAGGGTTAGGGCGATTTGTCCGAAAGCGCGGAGGGACAAGTCACACGGACCCACGGAACCGGTGCACCGCCTGATGCGTCTGCGTCGCTACGATTGCCGCGGTGCGCCGGGAAGCCTGGTCGGCAGAGTTCGACGACCCGTCCAGCCGACCTGATCGCGAGGCCCGATGTCCAGCACCGACGACTCCTTCCTGGTCCGATTGGCCCGCTCCGAGGCGGCCGCAGGTGGCCTGGCGCTGCTCGCGGCGACGATCGCTGTGCTCTGGATGAACCTGGACCCCTCGTCGTACCAAGGCTTGCGGCACCAAGACGTCGGCCCGCTGAGCATCGAGCACTGGGCGGCTGACGGAGCGCTGGCGCTGTTCTTCTTCGTTGCCGGTCTCGAGCTCAAGCGGGAGGTGCTCCTCGGCTCGCTGCGACGGCCGGCGGATGCTGCGGTGCCGGTGGTCGCTGCCGTGGCCGGGGTCGCCGTACCGGCGCTGCTGTACGCCGTGCTGAACCTCGGCGGGTCCGGCCACCCTGACGGCTGGGCGATCCCGGCGGCGACCGACATCGCCTTCGCCCTCGCCGTGCTCGCGGTGGTCGGGTCGGCGCTGCCGCACGCACTGAGGGCGTTCCTGCTGACCCTCGCCGTGGTCGACGACCTGATCGTGATCGTGATCATCGCGATCTTCTACACCGACACCGTCCACCTCGGCCCGCTGCTCGGCGCCCTGGTCGTCTTCGCGGCGTACACCGTCGCGCAGCAGCGTCGGATCACGTCGCCGTGGCTCTACGTGCCCTTGGCGGTGCTCGGCTGGTGGCTGGTCCACGAGAGCGGAGTGCACGCGACGATCGCGGGCGTGGTGCTGGGGCTGCTGACCCGGACACTGCCCGACGACGGCGAGGACGAGGCGCCAGCCGAGCGGCTCGAGCACCGGCTCGCGCCGATCAGTGCCGGAGTGGCGGTGCCATTCTTCGCACTGCTCAGCGCCGGCGTGGATCTCGGCCATCTCGGCGCCCTGACGCACCAGCCGTTGGCGATCGGCGTCGTGGTCGGGCTGGTGCTCGGCAAGCCGGCCGGCATCCTGCTCGGCTCCTGGGCGGTGACCCGGTTCACCCGGGCCGAACTGGCCGCCGGCCTCAGCTGGGGCGATCTGGTCGGCGTCGCGGTGCTCGGCGGGATCGGGTTCACGGTCTCGCTCCTGGTCTCGGACCTGTCCCTCACCGGCCTGCAGGCCGAGCAGGCCAAGACGGCTGTCCTGGTCGCCTCGGTCGCCTCCGGCCTGGTCGGAGCGGTGCTCCTGGGTCGACGCAGCGCGCGCCTCCGCTAGGGTCGACAACAGCAGCTCTGCTGCGAGGACGCCTCAGCACGCGAAAGGGACGGCACATGGCAAACCGGGAGCCCGTGGTGGAAGAGCCGACGATCGGCAAGCTCGTCGTCGACGCTTTCGACGATGCCGGATCGCTGATCCGCAACATCATCGAGCTCGCCAAGTCCGAGCTCAAGGTCAGCGTCCGCGCCGGCGGCCTGGCGATCGTGTTCTTCTTCCTCGCCGGGTTCATCTCACTGCTGGCGATCATCATGGTCTCGATCGCGATCGCCTTCTTCATCGCGATGGGCGGCCTGGACCTGGCCTGGTGCTTCCTGATCGTCTTCGGCGGGTACATGGTGCTCGCCGGCCTGCTCGGCTTCCTCGGCTACCGGCGGATCCGCAAGGTCAAGGCGCCTGAGCGCACGATCGCCGCGGCGCAGGAGATCCCCAAGGCACTGTCGCACGGGTAGCTCGGGGCCTGGTTGCGTCCGGCGAAGCGTCCTCGATCACGCGCAGCCGCCGCTGGAGACCTTCTCCGAAGCGCTCTGCCCGGCCCTGGCGGCTGCCTGGACCTGTTTGGCCGTCAGCGCGTAGCCGGTCTGCTTGTTGCTGACCGAGGCCGCGAAGACCACGCCGAGGACCTTGCCGTCGTCGGAGACCAGCGGCCCACCGGAGTTGCCCGGCCGGACCTTGCTGCGTACCGAGAAGACCTCGCGGGTGACTGTGCCGCGACCGTAGATGTCCGGCGAGCGGAGCGTCTGCTGCTGCCGGATCCGGGCCGGCTCCGCGTCGAACGGCCCGTCGTTGGGGTAGCCGAGGACGACAGAGGGCTCACCGGCCTTGCCGGTCAGGTCGAACGGCACCACCGGACCGTCGATGTCGACGTCGAGGATCGCGATGTCGGTGCTGGAGTTGTAGTAGACGACGGTGGCCTGCTCTGTCCGGGTGCCGACCTTCACCGTCGGGTCGGTCACACCGGCGACCACATGCGCGTTGGTCATCAGACGATGCGGCGCGTAGAGGAAGCCACTGCCCTCGATCCCGTCGCCGCAGCTGTTGTTGCCGCGCACCTTGAAGACGCTGAGCTCGGCCTGCTGGACCTTCGGGATCCGGACCACGTTGCCCGGCGGCGGCGCGACGTTGACGATCCTCTCGGGCGCGAACGGCTCGAGGTACCGCGGGAAGAAGCTCGAGCCGACGACCTTGTCAAAACCGTGCAGCAGGTCCTGGGCCTGCGCCGGCATCACGTCGTTGACGCGGGTCAGCACCTTGGAGTTGCGCACCAGCGGTGCGATCCCCGGGATCCGCGAGCCGCTGACTGCGACACCGAGCATCCAGGTGACGATCAGGACGGCGACCACCGAGAGCACAGCGCCCCCGACCGCGTCGACGGCGCGGACCGGCTGCCAGGTGATCTTGGCGCGGACTTTCGACCCGGCGTACTGGAGGACGGCCTGGCCGAACGAGGCGCACACCAGCACGACGAAGAGGGCCGCAAGCGACACCGTCATCGAAGGCTTGGCGTTGCCGAGCAGGTGCGGCGCGAGCCAGATGCCGAGCAGTCCACCGAGGACGAGGCCGACGGTCGCGAAGGCACCGGTCACGAATCCCTGCCAGTAGCCGGAGAGCGCGTAGGCGCACCCGATCAGCACCAGGCTCCAGTCCAGGACGTTCATGTCACCTCGGCGTTATCGGTCGCGGGGCACCGAGCATGTAGTCCGGCAGCTGCCGGGTGATCGAGTCGTCCCATTCGCGGGTCAGCCCGACGAAGTCGAAGAGCTTGTTGATCAGGCCGGCCGTGAACCCCCAGAGCACCACGTCCTTGTCGTCGCCGATGAGGAAGCCCGGGCTCGAGTATCCCGCAGGATGGGTCACCGTGACCCGGTTGGCAGGGTCCAGCAGCTCGGAGATCGGTGTCCGGAAGACGGCGTGCACCTCGGCCGGGTCGACTACCCCGACCGGCGAGGACTCGCGCCACCACGCGAGCACCGGGGTGACCGCGAAATTACTCGGCGGCAGCCACAGCTCGGGCAGTGTGGCGAGAACGTCGACGCCGTTGATGTCCAGGCCGACCTCCTCCACGGCCTCGCGCAGCGCAGCCGCCGTCGGCGAGGCGTCCTCGGGATCGACCGAGCCGCCGGGGAACGAGACCTGTCCCGGGTGCGAGCGCATCGTGTGGGCGCGCTCGGTGAGCAGCAGGTCAGGGCCGTTCGGGCCCTCACCGAAGAGCATCAGAACCGCGCCGGGACGAGCGCCGGAATCCTCGGGCGGCAGGAACTTGGTGATGTCCTCGCCGGTGATGGCCAAGGCGCCGTCACGGATCGGAAGCATCCAGTCCGGGAGCGCAGTCACGCTGGGCCCTGGGTCTTGACCAACTTCGCCGCTGCTTCGGGATCAGTCGGGCCCTCGCCGAAAGAAGGGCACAGGCTCGCCACCGTGCACGCACCGCACGCGGGCTTCTTGGCGTGGCAGACGCGGCGCCCGTGCCAGATCAGGTGGTGGCTGAGCATCGTCCAGTCCTTCTTGGGGAAGATCGCCGCGATCGCGAACTCCGCCTTGACCGGGTCGGTCTCCTCGGTCCACCCGAACCGGCGGATCAGGCGGCCGAAGTGGGTGTCGACGGTGATGCCGGGGACGTCGAAGGCGTTGCCGAGCACGACGTTGGCGGTCTTGCGTCCGACGCCGGGCAGGGTGACCAGGTCCTCAAGCCGTGGCGGCACCTGGCCGTCGTACCGCTCGACGAGCGCGGCCGACAGCTTGAGCAGCGACTCGGTCTTGGCGCGGAAGAAGCCCAGCGGCCCGACGATGCGCTCAAGGTCCTCGCGGGAGGCGGCCGCCATCGCCTTTGGGTCCGGGTAGGCCGCGAACAGGGTCGGGCGGACCGCGTTGACGCGGCGATCGGTGGTCTGGGCGCTGAGCACCGTCACCACGAGCAGCTGGAACGGGTCGTCGAAGTCGAGCTCGCAGCGGGCCTCGGGGTAGGTCTCGCCCAGCACCCGGTCGATCTTGCGGGCCCGCCGTACCAGGGTCGCCTCAGGTGCCGGGACCGCCCCGGCCGCGGGCGCGCCGGAGGCGGAAGCCTTGGTCTTCGACGCTGCTCGGGGCACGGGAACAGGGTACGCAGCGAGGCCGACACTGCGCCGCTCAGGGTGTTTCGTGACGTGACCGGGCGTCATGGGACAGACTGTGACCTGCAACACTGGGGGGTGGCCCCGCGAGGGACCCCCCGATTTCTGGAAGGAATTGTCCGTGGAGAACGACGTACTCCGTCAGGCGCCGCTGTTCAGCGCCCTCGACGACGACGCTGCTATGGCCCTGCGGTCCTCGATGACCGAGGCGCGGCTGCGGCGCGGCGAGGTGCTGTTCCACGAAGGCGACTCGGGCGACAAGCTCTACCTCGTCACCGACGGCAAGGTGAAGCTCGGCCGGACATCCTCCGACGGGCGGGAGAACCTGCTCGCGATCCTCGGGCCGGGCCAGATGTTCGGCGAGCTGTCGCTCTTCGACCCCGGTCCGCGGTCCGCGACGGTCACCGCCGTCACCGAGACCAACCTGCTGACGCTCTCGCACGACGACCTGATCCGCTGGCTCGAGGGCCGGCCGACGGTCGCGCTGGGGATGCTCGCCCAGATCGCGAGCCGGCTGCGAAAGGCCAACGACGTCAACGCCGACCTGGTCTTCTCCGACGTACCGGGGCGGGTTGCGAAGGCGCTGCTGGACCTCGCCGACCGCTTCGGCCGTACCGCCGACGACGGCGTGCACGTGCACCACGACCTCACTCAGGAGGAGCTCGCCCAGCTGGTCGGCGCCTCCCGCGAGACCGTCAACAAGGCGCTGGCCGACTTCGCCTCCCGCGGCTGGCTGCGTCTGGAGCCCCGCTCCGTGGTGATCATGGACGTCGAGCGGATGAAGCGCCGCGCCCGCTGATCC
>DATAZI010000062.1:0-15173 GCA_036272095.1 Marmoricola sp.
CTCGACGTCGTCGGTGATCTTCGCGACGGCCTTGGGGAACTTGGCTCCGTAGGCGGCCTCGAAGGAGGTCACGGCGTCGAGGGCGTGGCGGCGGTCCTCGGCGTTCCAGATCTCGGCCAGGGCCTTCTTCGCCCCCGGATGTCATTATCAAGCCCGAACAGGCAGCCCTCGAGGCCGACGGTTGGTGGACTTCGCCGCCATCCAGCAGCGCCAGCTCGCCCTGTTCGAACAACACCACCCCGACGGCGACGCCGCTCGGGTCTCCCAAGGCCTCGTCGTGATCCCCACCGACACGGCCGCGCCCGAGCAACGGGCCAAGTACACGGCATTCGTCTACAAGCGCACCCCACGAACAGCCGCGCCGATTGGTCCACCCGGCCCGGGCCTGCTCGCCGCGCCCGACACGCAGGGGATCGGCTGCATGTACGGACCGGCGGGTCGTAGCGCTATGTGCCGCCTCGGCTCGCAGGCAACGGCTTCAGGCGGCGCATCCGCAGAAGGTCGTACACAACTTCTTGGCGAGACAGAGCGCGGAGAGTGCATCAGACTCGTACCTGCCTGGACATGGCGCCGATTGACACCATCGACGAACGCGCCCTAGTCTCGCGTTTCGTATACAGATTGACGAGGCGCCCCTTGCTCGGCCTCCAATCGAACTGCGACTGAGTCGGGTCGAGTCATGGACCGTGTGCTCTCAGTGAGGAGAGGAATCGATGGCAGTCGACGTGGACGTGGTGGTCGTCGGGTTCGGCCCAGGCGGCGAGGTCGTGGCCTCGCTGCTCGGCCAGGCCGGCCATCGTGTGCTGGTGCTCGACAGGGCACCTGCGCCGTACGGCCAGCCGCGGATGAGCACCTTGGACGGGGAGATCGCCCGAGTGCTGCAGCACGCGGCGGATCCCGCCGCGGCGATGCGGGATGCGATCCCGGCACCGCGGATCCTGCTCTTCGGCGCCGACCTCGGACCGGTGCCGCCGATCGACTGGGACTACCAGATCGCCGGGCACTGGTCGCACTACTCACTGCATCAGCCGAACATCGAGGCGGCCTTGGAGAAGAGGATCGCCGAGAGCCCGTCGGTCGAGGTCCGCTGGGGTGCGCGGGCGGTCGGGCTCGACCAGTCCGCGGACTCCGCGGTCGTCACGATCGAGACGGCGGACGGGACGCGCAGCACGGTCTCTGCCCGCTACGTCCTCGGGTTCGACGGCGCAAGCAGCTTCGTCCGCGAGGCCGCCGAGATCGAGCTCGACGTCCTGCGCGAGCACGACGACCGGTGGATCCTCACTGACTTCGACGCGCTTCAGCCACTGCCCGACACCATGACATGCACCCAGTACCACATGGATCCGAACCGCCCCTGGTTCGCCGGACCGAACGGCGCCGATCGCTGTCGCACCGACTATCGCGTCCTCCCCCACGAAGATCTGGACGAACTGCTCCACGAGGACCATGGGTACGCGTTCCTCACCGAACGGTTCGGACTGACCCGCGAGGACGTGCGACTGACCCGCCGGGTCGCCTACCGGTTCCGCTCCCACATCGCCCGCTCGTTCCGCGCCGGGCGCGTGTTCCTGGGCGGGGACGCCGCCCACGCGATGACGCCCTACATGGGCCAGGGTGCCTGCTGCGCCATGCGGGATGCGGCGAACATCGCCTGGAAGCTGGACCTGGTGCTCTCCAGGCGGGCCGACGAGGCGCTGCTGGACACCTACGAGGCCGAGCGACTCCCCCAATCGGCGTTCTTCGTGCACGGCTCGCTCGCGATCTTCCAGTTCGTCAACGAGCTGGACCGGGAGAAGGCCGAGGCGCGAGACGCCGCCACCCGCGCCGGCGAGATCGATTTCCCGCCGATCCCGGGATTGGTGGCGGGGGTGATCCGCCGCGACGCCGCGGGTGCCGCGGCGCCGCAGGCCGGGCAGCTCGCGCCACAGGGTGTGGTCCGGCGCGGGGAGGCGGAGGGGCGCCTGGATGATCTCCTCGGCTACGGCGCCCAGCTGATCAGCCCGCTGCCCCTCGAGGAATCGTTGGGCGCCGATCGTCTGACCCGGCTCGCCGAGCTGGGTGTGCACGTGCTGCGGATCTCCGACGACGCCGATCTCGACGGCACCTACCGTGGTTTCTGGGCCGCCACCGGCGCCGCGGCGCTCCTCGCCCGGCCGGACCACTATCTCTTCGGTGTGGCCACGGACGAGGGCGAGATCAGCGCTCTGGTCGACGAATTCCTCACCCAGATCCCCCAGGCCGCGATCCCGGCAGGTGCCCGGTGAACGACACCGACCACGAGGTCACGGTCACCTCGGGCCTCGTCTACCGAGAGATCGACGGCATCACCCTGCATGCCGACCTGCACCTGCCCAAGACCGATCAGCCACCGCCCGTGGCGGTGTACGTGCACGGCGGCGGCTTCCAGTTCGGCGCCCGGACCGACGACGCCGAGCAGCGCCTGTCCGCACTGGCCGCGCACGGGCTCGCGGTGCTGTCGATCGACTACCGACCGGCCCCCGACGTCCGTTTCCCCGCACCGGTGGACGACGTCCGGGAGGCGGTCCGCTGGCTGCGCTCGCACGCTGCGGACCTGGGCATCGACGGCGAACGGGTCGCGCTGTGGGGTGCGTCGGCGGGCGCCACGCTCGCCGCCCTTGCGGCCCTGTCCGGGACGAAGGCCGAGGTCGGAGCGATCGTCGCCTGGTTCGGCATCGCCGATCTCGCCGACACAGCCTCGCGCAGTTGGCTGGAGCAGCAGATCCTGCCGTTCGACTTCGAGGCCGTGTTCCTGGGCGATCTCGACCTCGCCCGCGAAGCCAGCCCGCTGACCTGGGTGAACGCGTCGGCTCCGCCTTTCCTGATCGCGCACGGGGATCGCGACCGGGTCACCCCGGTGAGCCAGAGCCAGATCCTGCACGACGCGCTCGTCCGGGCGGGCGCCGAGTCCACCCTCCTGCTTGTCGGTGGGGCCGGACACGAGGACCGCGCCTTCGAATCCCCCGCCCACCTCGCTCTCACCGCCGGCTGGGTGCTCAGCACGCTGACCACCGCCTGACCCACCGGAGTCTCCGAGCACCAGGAAGGACCTCGACGATGAGCAGTCCGCACTCCACCGCTCCCTCCCTTTCCCGGTTCGACTTCCTCGATCCCCGCTTCACCGGAGCGCAGCGCTACGAGTTCCTCAACGAGCTTCGCGAAGAAGCGCCGTCACTGGCAGTCGACCAGTTCGGCAGGGTCAGCGTTCTCCGCTATGCCGACGTCCGGTCGTGTTTCCTCGATCACCAACGGTTCCGCAACGTCGAGACCGGGCTGGTGGCATCACTCGGGTGCACCGAGGGGCCGCTCTTCGACTGGCAGTCGCATGCCCTGATCGTGCAGAACCCTCCGCGCCACACCGCCATGCGTCAGGCGATTCGTGCCATCAACGGTCGCCTCGCTCGCAAGCTCGTCCCCGTCGTGCACGACAGCGCCCACGCCCTCATCGACGCCTTCCCCGAGGATGGTGTCGTGGACTTCGCGAAGGCTTTCGCCTTCACTCTCCCGGTCTCGGTCGTCATGGGCCTGCTGCACCTCCCGGAGAGCGACACGCCGCTGATTGCGGAACTCTCGCCGCAGACCCATCCGGCCGGACCCGACGCAGTCGAGATCAGCCAGCAGGTCAACGCACACTTTCGGGCCTATGTCGAGGAACGCATCGAGGAGCGCCGCGCTCGGCCACTTGACGACGACATCCTCTCCGATCTCGTCGTCGCGCAGGACAGCAACATGATCACATCCGACGAGCTGTGGGCGACCGTTCAGACCCTCATCCTTGCCGGGCACGAGACCACGTCCAGCGCGCTCGCGATCGGTCTTCACCTCCTCCTGAACAACCGCGACCAGACGAATGCGCTGAACGCCGACCGCTCGCTACTGCCGAACGCCGCCGAGGAGATCCTTCGTTTCGACAGCCCGGTGGAGAGCATGACCCGGGTGCTCGCCGAAGAGGTCGGACTGCAAGGTGTCGCCCTCTCACCGGGAACGCTGATCAGCCTGTGCATCGCGTCGGCCAACCGCGACCCCCGGGAGTTCGCCGCTCCCGACGTCTTCAACATCCGACGCTCCAACGCGAGGAGTCAGCTCTCCTTCGGCGTCGGCATCCATCGCTGCACAGGGGCTCCCTTGGCCCAGATGGAGTTGCCCATCGCCTTGGGTGTGCTGTTCGACCGGCTCGAGAGCGTGGAGTTCGATGCCGTGCCGAGCTACGCGCCGGGATTCTTCCGCCAGTTCGAGACGCTTCGGCTCGGTGTACGCCTCCGCCCCCGCGACACGTCATGATCGTCGAACGACGGGCGTACACCCTTCTCCCCGGCGCCGCCCCGGACTTCTGGGAGCTCCAGCGCCGCTACTGCGGCACCTCCGCGATGACGCGTTTGCTCAGCCACACCATCTGCTACTTCGAGACGGTCGCCGGACCCGCCGAGCAGATCGTGCACCTGCACCGGTTCGAGTCGCTGGGCGAGTGGGAGGAGACCTACGCCATCCTCTACCGCGATCATCCAGCGGAGTACTTCACACAGGCTCGGGAGCTGCTGGTGGCGCAGGAGACAGCGTACTACCGGCCCCTCGGCACATCCGTCCTGACCGAGGCCACCCGGCCGATCGGGCCACCTGTCGACATCGTCGAGGAACGGTTCGACCTCCGCCCTGGCACCGCGCCACGATTCTCGACGGAGCCGACCGACGAGCTTCTGGGCACCTACCTGAGCTTCCTCGGCCCGCTGCACCGCGTCCTGCAGTACCGATTCCACCCCGCCGCGCCCTTGGCGCATCATCGGCGGGTCGCTCCGATCACCCGAGGCTTCGGCCGGACGTTGCTGAGACCGGCCCCGGTTGCCACACATCGGCCCCTGTTCGAGATCTGAGGACGCGAATCACTCCTCGCCCGGGGTGAACGGCAGGTGGCGCTCCATGCGGCGCAACGACTGACGGCCGTGCCGCAGATGGGCGCACATGATCGCCTCTGCCCACTCCCGGTCCTGGGCCTCGATGGCCTGGACGAGCTCGCGATGGTGGTCGAACGAGCGTTCGAGCTCGAGTCGGGTGTGGTGGTGGAAGGCCTCGCTCACGAACGGCGGTGCCAAGATCGACGGCATCAGGGCGGCGAGCTGACGGTTGCCCGACGCCCTGTGGATCTCGTTGTGGAACTCCACGCACAGGACGCCGAGCTGCTGCATCTCCTCCTCGCCTGCGGTGGGGAGCAGTTCGTCCATCGTCGTGCACAGCTTCTGAAGGTGCTCGAGCTGGTCCGAGGTGCGGTGCAGGGCAGCGCGGCCGGCTCCGTAGCCCTCGATGGTTGTGCGCAGCTCGTAGAGGTTGTCGAGATCGTCCTCTGTCCAGCCGACGACGAGCGCGCCCCGGTGGCGCATGAGCTGGACCAGCCCCTCGGCCTGCAGCCGGTGCAGCGCCTCGCGGATCGGCGTGCGGCTCACCCCGGCAGCAGCCGCGACGTCCTCCTCGCGCAGCCAACTGCCGGCCGGATAGGTGCCGTCGGCGATTCCACGGCGCAGCACGTCGTACGCGTGCTCCCTCGCCGATCCGCTCATAACCGCCATCCTCCCTTACTTGGATCGAGGACCACGCGGCCTCCCGTTCTTCCCGCCTGGACTGTCGCGTATCCTCCCGGACCTCCGCCAGTGGAAAGGTTCGAGCCACCAGCGGGGCTTTGAGGTGGCCCTGCTCGATCGCCGGGCAGACCTCGCGCAGCACCGCTGCGGCTCGGACGGCGTCGTGCCGGAGGGTGTTGAGCCCGACGATGCGCAGCGCCCGGCGGTAGAAGTCCAGCGCGTCCACCTGCAGGGTGCCGCCCTGCGGGGCCGTCATCAGGCACAGGCGGCCGCCCGTCGACAGGAACGGGACGAGCGCGTCGAGCAGGGGTGGGCCAACGGTGTCGACGACGACCCCGATCCCCCCGGAGGGGAGCGTCGCCGTGTCGAGGTCGATCACCTCGTCGGCTCCCTGTGCGGTCGCCGCGGCCACGCTCGCTGCGCCTCGGACCACCCCGACGACCTGTGCGCCTCGTGCCTTCGCTAGTCCCACGACCGCGCCACCGACCCCGCCTGCCGCCCCGGTGACCAGCACGACGGTCCCCGGACCGACCGGTCCGACCTCGGCCAGCGCGAGGGCGGCGGTCAGAAAGGCGAGGCCCGCGGCCCCTGCCTCGAAGGGGTCGAGCGCGGGCGGCCGCACGACCGCAGCTTCGACGGGGATCCGCAGGAAGCGGGCGTGACTGCCGTCGCGGGTCATGCCGAGATCGCCGCCACCGGTCCCCCACACCTCGGTCCCGATCAGCTCGCCCGGCCCGTCGACGACGGTTCCGGCGAAGTCGCGCCCTGGGATCCGCCCGTCGGGCACGTTGGGGAAGGCGCCGAGCGCGTTGAGCACGTCACTTCGGTTGACCGCGGCCGCCACGACGTCGACGACGATCTCACCCGGCCCCGCGGCCGGCACGGCCATCTCCTCGATCACGAGCCCCGCCGGCGAGCGATCGGCGCCCAGTCGGGCCGCGCTGCCCGTCCGGACGGCAAGGGTGCCCATCTGCTCAGCCCTCCTCGGGAGCCAGGACGACGTCGAACCGCACGTACCGGAACGGCGCCGTGACCCCGAAGCGCTCCGCCTGATCGGCGTCCTCGACCACGACGAAGTCGCGGATCAGGTCGCTCTTCACCGCGAACACGACGTCCCGTTCGATGTAATCGCAATCGGAGACGAACGCGTGCGTGGTCACGGACTGATGGCCCTCGGCTTCGACAATGAAGTGCAGGTGGGCGGGGCGGTAGGGCTCGCGCTCGGCACGGACCACCAGGTCACCGGCAGGCCCGTCGACCGGGATCGGATAGAACCGCGGCATCACGCTGCGGAACCAGTAGCAGCCCTCGTCGTCCGCGGTGAACAGGCCGCGGCCGGTGCCGGACGGGAGCCCGCCCTGCTCCTGGACGTCGTACCAACCCTCTCCGTTCGCGTGCCAGGTGTCCACGCGCGCCCCCGGGATCGGCTTTCCCCCCAGATCAGCGACCCGCCCTTCCACCACGAGCGGCGTGCCCTCGCCGGTGGTGTTGATCAGCTCGCCGAGGTCGCGCACCGGGCTCTCGGTCATGTGGAACGGGCCCAGCACCGTGGGTGCGGTGGGCCGGAGTCCGTCTCCCTCCGGGAGGTCCACCGCGGCACCGTTGATGGTCTCGACCAGCATCGAGACGCCCATGGTGTCGGAGAACAGGATGAACTCCTGACGGGTGTCGGTGCAGGCCTGGCCGACGGCGGTGAGGAACTCGATCGCCTTCCCCCACTCCGCGGTGCTGGGCCGCACCTCGCGAACGAAGGAGTGCAGGTGCCGCACTGCGCTCTGCATGACCTCCTTCAGTCGCACGTCGGGCATGGCGTCGAAGCTGGCCGCGACGACGTCGGCGGACTGCTCTTCGGTGAAGTCCATGAGTCTGCTCCGTCAGTGGGGTCGGGTGTAGGTGGTCTCGCGTTCGGCGGTGTCCCAGAGCCAGCGGCCGAGCGGGGCGTGTGCCTCCTCGACGAGGTGCCCGACGAGACCCGCCGAGCGGGCGACGAGCGCAACGCCACGCAGGGCAGCGGTGTCGACGCCGAGATCGCAGAGCAGCGCTCCGCTGGCCCCACCTGCGTTGAGCGGCAAGGGTTTCGTGCTCGAGGCCATCTGTTGGATCCGCAGCATCAGCTGGATGTGTGGGCCCAGCAGACCCTCCTCCTCGGCGATCTGCACGAGCCGCGCCGTGCGCGGGTCGCCGTGGATGTGGGTCGGGTGCCCGAGGCCGGGCAGGCGCACCTTGCGGCTGCGGTGGTCGTCGACGAGCCGGGCCGCGATCGCGTCCAGATCGGAGTCGTCGGTCGGGGACTCGGCACGCAGCATGCGGCCGGCGTCCTCGAACACCCCGAGAAACACCGAACCGCCCCCGAGCAGCCCCGCCGCCACCGCACCCTGGATCGCCTCCGGTGCCCCGGTGTAGGTGAGCCGGGCCGCCAACGCACTGGGCGTGAGGCCGTGATCGGCCAGGGCAACCAGGATCGCGTTGAACAGCCGAGCCTCGCCCTTCCCCGGGATCCGGCCGCTGACCAGCAGAAAGAACACAGCGGCGAAGTCGACCTCGCCCATGAGCTCGCCGGTGAGATCGTGTCCGCACACCTCGATGGCGTCCGCGGTGGAGTGCCCGATGGAGGTGCGCAGCAATGTGGGGTCGGTCATCGACGACCACCTTCCGAGAAGATGCCGGGCGCGGTCAGGCCTGCAGGGACGGCAGTGGGTTGGTAGGCCGCGAGGCGCCAGCCCTCGCCGCCTGCCACCCAGACCGAGAGTCCGACGTTGTGGATGCTCTTGGGCCTGCCGCGTACCTGGGCCACGGTGCGCATCTCTCCGAAGGAGAGGGCGACGTCACCGATCACGGTCACTGACGTGACGCAGTACTCGATCGGCCCGTAGTCGAACGTCCCGTCGCCCACGCGCTCCAAATACTCGGCCTTGGAGTCGGTGCTGGCGTGAATGGGTGTAGCGGAGGTCCTCGGCGAGGAGGCCGGCGAGGGCGGCGACGTCCGCACGTTCCATCGCCGCGTACCGAAGCGCCTCCCGGGTCCGTATGTGGGACTCCACGTCCCCGGACACCGGGGTGTTGGTCGCCGCACGGCTCGTCGACGAATCGTCGACCGTCATAGTCGCCTCCTTGCGCACTCGACTGAGGAACCGGCCCGAGTATGGCAGACGATCCGCCTGATCGTACACAACTTCTCATGAACTACGAACTCGTCCTCGTTTGACAAGCACGAGATGCCATTCCTAGTGTGGGAATCGTATACAGATTGAAGTGACGTTGAAGGAGTCGACCGGTGGACCGAACCCGCAGCGCCGATGCCATGACCCTCGAGGTCTTCGGTCTCTGGTACACCGCCCACGAGTCCGGGGATGTGGCAGGGCTCGCGGCCGCGCTCGGTGAGGACGCGGCCGTCCACTCGCTGTTCAAGCCCGCGCCCGCGCGTGGGCGGGAGGCGGCGGTCGCGCACTACCTCGGTGTCAACGCATCGTTCAGGCGAATGGCGATGTCCCTGTGTCACACGCCCGCCGCGGCCGACGGCCGCGTGCTCGCCGAGGTGGAGTTCACCGGCGCATTCACCGGCGAGCTCACCTGGGCGGGCGTGACCACTCGCGGCACGGGGCAGGGATTTCGGATACCGGGAGTCATCGTCGTGCAGGTCGGGGGCGGTGCGGTCCGGTCCGTCCGGACCCTGTTCGACCGCGAGGAGTGGCTGCGGCAGATCGGGATCCCGACCCCGGTCCGCTCGGACGATCTGGAGGGAGTGCAGCGATGACGGGCATTCTGACCCTGCCCGAGTTCCTCGCCGAGGGCGCTGCCCGCTGGCCCGACCGGCCGTGGTGCGTGGGCCCGGACGGCGAGGCCACCCGCGCGCAGATGTACGGCGACGCGCTCGCCTGCGCCGCGGGCCTGCGGGCCGCTGGAGTGGCTCGGGGCGACCGGGTGGTGATCATGCTGCCGAACGGCCTGGACTTCTTGCGATCCTGGCTCGGCACCACCCTCGCCGGGGCCGTCGCCGTCGCGGTCAATCCGAAGGCCGCGGAATCCGAGCTGCCCGCCGTCCTGGGCGCGACCGACCCGGCGGTCGTGGTGACCGAGCCCTACGCCGTCGTACCGGAAGGGGTGGACGTCGCCACCGTGGCAGCACTCATCGCGACCAGCCCGAACGATGCCATCCCATCCACACCGGACAGCCACGCCGGCTACATCCAGAGTTCGGGGAGCACCGGTCGGCCGAAGTTCATCATCCAGACGCACGGCATGTACACGATGGCCGGCGAGGGCTTCTCCCACTGGCTCGGGTTGACCGAGGACGACGTCCTGCTCACCACCTTGCCGCTGGCCCACCTCAACGCGCAGGCCTACTCCACGCTGGGCTCCTGGGGCTGCGGGGCACGACTGGTACTCCCACCCCGGTTCTCGGTCAGCACGTTCTGGCAGACCGCCCGGGAGAGCAGCGCGACGGTTGTGAACATGATCGGCGCCATGCTCGAGATGCTCATGGCGCAGGACCCGACACCGGCCGAGCGCGAGCACGCGATCCGGCTCTGCTACTCCGCGCCGGCCCCCGCCGGGGAGCGGCACCGGGCCATGGAGGAGCGCTTCGGGTTCCGGCTGCTGATCGGCTACGCGCAGTCCGAGTCGCCGTACGGGCTGATCAACCAGGTCGATGAGCCCCCGGTGTACGGCTCCATGGGCAGGCCTCGCCAGCACCCGCGGCTCGGCCGGGTCAACGAGGCCCGGGTCGTCGATCCGGTGAGCGGCGCGGCGGTCCCCGACGGAGCGGTCGGCGAGCTGCAGCTGCGCAATCCGGCGATCACTCCAGGGTATGCCGGTATGCCCGAGGAGACTGCCGCACTGAAGGAGGACGGCTGGCTGCGCACCGGCGACCTCGTCCGCCGCAGCCCAGAAGGCACCTTCACCTTCGCCGGCCGGATCAAGGAGTTGATCCGCCGCCGCGGCGAGAACCTGTCCCCCGCCGAGGTCGAGGCCGTTCTCGGCGCGCACCCCGCCGTCTCGTCGAGCGCGGTCGTCGGGGTGCCGTCCACCCTGTCGGAGGAGGACGTCAAGGCGTTCGTGCGGACCGCCGAGGGGCGCACCGTCACCGCGGCGGAGCTCGCTGAGTGGTGCGCGCACCGGCTCCCAACGTACAAGCAGCCCCGGTACATCGAGTTCGTCGACGCCTGGCCGCTCACCGCGACGAACAAGATCGCCAAGCTGCGGCTGTCCACCGACCGCAACGATGTCGAGGTCGATCTCGTGAGGCAGCCGCGATGACCGCGCTTCCCCTGGCCGGGCTGCGGGTCCTGGAGCTGGGCAACTACATCGCCGCTCCCACCGCCGGGCGCCTGCTCGCGGACTTCGGCGCCGAGGTGATCAAGGTCGAACGCCCCGACCGTGGCGACGAGATCCGCACATGGCGCCTCTATCGAGGCCGCACCTCGATGCTGCACCGGACCCTCAATCGCAACAAGAAGTCCGTCGAACTCGACCTGCGGTCCGACGAGGGCCGGGTCGCCGCGCTCACGCTCACGGCGGGCTGCGACGTCGTCCTGGAGAACTTCCGTCCCGGCACCCTCGAGTCCTGGGGCCTCGGGCCCGAGCAGCTCGACAAGGTCCGGCCCGGCATCGTCGTCGTCCGTGTGTCGGCCTACGGGCAGAACGGCCCGCTGGCCGGTGAGCCAGGGTTCGCCGCGGTTGCCGAGGCGGTCGGCGGCCTGCGCGCACTGGTCGGCGAACCCGACCGGCCACCGGCCCGGACCGGCGTCTCGATCGGGGACACGCTCGCAGGGATCTACGGCGCGTTCGGCGCCCTCGTCGTGCTCCTGGTCCAGGCCCGGAACCCCCAGGCGCCGGTCCCTCCGCTGGCCGAGCGGATCATCGACGTCGCGCTCAACGAGGCGGTCCTCTCCGTGACCGAGTCGCTGGTTCCCGACCACCTCGCGTACGGGGTGGAACGCCGTCGCAGCGGCGGGCGGGTCGAGGGAATCGCCCCGTCGAACGCGTACCCCTGCCTGGACGGGTCAAGCGTGGTGGTCGCAGGGAACGGGGACGCGATCTTCCACCGGTTCATGGAGGCGATCGGTCGCCCCGACCTGGCCGAACGCGCTGACCTTCAAGACAACTCGGCCCGCTGGGCGCACGTCGACGAGCTCGACACCGCGATCGACGAGTGGACCTGCACCCGACCCCGTGACGATGTACTCGCGGCACTCGCCAAGGCAGGGGTTCCCGCCGGGCCGATCTCGACGGCCGCGGACATCGTCGCCGACCCGCAGTACGCGGCGCGGAACATGATCCAGTACCGCGACGTCGATACCGGCGACGGAGTGCACCGCGTCGGGTTCCCCGGCATCGTGCCGGTGATCGGCGACCGGTCGCTGCCGGTCCGCAGCCTTGGTCCCGAGCTCGGCGAGCACAACGACGAGATCCTGGGGGAACTGTCATGTCCGTGATCCGGGACGTCACGTTGCGGGACGGGCTGCAGCTCGCCGGCACCGTCCTGCCCGCGACCGAGAAGATCACCCTGGCCCGCGAGCTGCTTCGCGCCGGCGTCCCGGAGCTGGAGATCGGGTCGCTGGCCAATCCCCGGCTGGTGCCCCCGATGGCCGGAACGCTCGACGTCGTCGCTGCGCTCACCGAGGAGGAGCTCGCACGCTGCTGGGTGTGGGTCGCAACGCCCGGGCACGTGCGCCGCGCTCTCGACGCCGGCATCCGAAACCTGCAGTACTGCCTCTCGGTCAGCGACGCGCACAACCGGGCCAACCTCGGCCGCGACACCGAGACGAGCCTCGCCGCGCTGCCCGAGTCGATCGAGGCGGTGCACGCGGCCGGTGGACGTATCGAGCTGTGTCTGGCCACGTCCTTCACCTGCCCGTTCGACGGCCCGGTCGATCCCGAGCGGGTCCTGAACATCGCCCGCGACCCGCGAGCCGAGGGCACCGCGGACATCGTGCTGTGCGACACCCTCGGGCAGGCCGTGCCGACCGAGGTCGCCAGCCTCGTGCGGCGCGTCGGAGACGAGACGCCGGCCCGCCGGATCGTGTTCCACGGCCACGACACCTGGGGACAAGGGCTGGCCAACGCGTTCGCTGCAGTCGCCGCCGGAGCGGAGATGGTCGACGGCACCCTCGGCGCCCTGGGCGGCTGCCCGTTCGCCCCCGGCGCCGGCGGCAACACCTCCACCGAGGACCTCGCCTTCGGGCTACGCCCGCACTGGCTGACCCCCGAGGTCCTGGCCCGCTTGGTCGTCCTGCAGGAGGGCCTGCTCACCGCGCTCGAGGAGACCCCCCGCTCCCGGGCTGCGGAGGCCGCGCGGGCCACTCCGCCGGTCTTCCCCTGGGCGGCCGGGTTCCCAGGCGACTCCTGACGGGCGGACGGAGAACACCCCTGCCAGCCCCACAGACAATCCCACGACAGCCCTCGGCCGTCGTGCACATCAACGTGCTCGCAACAAGGAGGATGCGGTGGTCGTCACCACTGGACCGGCACGACGGCGAGCCCTCGTCGTCGCGATCTGCTTCGCCGTCCTGATCTTCGACGGGTTCGACCTGATCGTCTACGGAGCCATCGTCCCCTCGCTGCTCGCGTACGAGCCGTGGCACCTGACCCCGGCGACCGCAGGTCTCGTCGGCAGCATCGCGCTGATCGGCATGGTCGTCGGCGCGCTCTCCGCCGGCGGGATCGCCGCCTGGCTCGGTCGGCGCAGGGCGATCATCGTGTCAATGGCCTGGTTCTCGGTGGCCATGGCCGTCACAGCGCTCATGCCGACCCCGGAGCTCTTCGGGGCGGTGCGCTTCCTTGCCGGCGTCGGGCTCGGCGTGGCCATCCCCACCTGCATCGCCGTGACCGCTGACTTCGCCCCGACCGGCCGCAAGAACCTCAGCAACGCCGTGATGTTCTCCGGCTACTCGGTCGGAGGCATCATCGCCTCGCTCCTAGCGATCTGGTTGCTCGAACCGCTCGGCTTCCGCGGCATGTTCGCGCTCGGCGCGCTCCCGCTGGTCCTCGTTGTCCCGCTCGCGATCGCCCTGCTCCCCGAGTCGCCCGCCGACCTGCTCCGCTGGGGGCGGATCGACGAGGCAGCCCGGGTCGCGGCGCGGTACGGGCTCACGGACACACCCGAGGTCGCGGTCGCCGCCGACGGACCTGCCCCGTCTCTGCACCACGGCCGGTTCCTCGCCGCGACGATCGTGTTCTGCTGCGCCGGAGTGTTCGGCCAGCTGCTCACCTACGGCATGAACACCTGGCTGCCGCAGATCATGAAGCTCGCCGGGTACTCGTTGACCTCGTCGCTGGCGTTCCTGCTGGCCATGAACCTCGGCGCGATCATCGGCTCGGTCAGCACGGCTCCGCTCGCCGACCGGTTCGGGGTCCGGCCGGTGACCACCTGCGCATTCGGCTCCGCGATGGTGGCGCTGATCGTGCTGAGTCTCACCAGCCCACCGCCGGCCCTGCTCGCGGTGCTCGTGGCGATCGTCGGGTTCGGGTCGATCGGCTCGCTCACCCTGCTCAACGGCTTCATTGCGCAGGCCTATCCCGCCCGTGCTCGGGCCGCCGCGCTCAGCGTGACCTTCGGGGTCGCCCGGATCGGCGGGGTGGTCGCGGCACTCGGCGGCGGAGGGTTCCTCGCCCTCGGGCTGTCGGCCTCCTGGAACTTCGCAGTCTGGATCCTGCCGGCCCTACTGGGAGCACTCGCCGCCCTCGTCGTTCCCTCTGTTCACGATGCCGTCGCACCCACCACTGCGCCCAGGCCCCGTGAAGGCGCGGCCTCGGACAGCCCCGTCTGACCCGGCCCGTCGCTGCGCAGGCAGTTCGGACCGGTCCCAACCGGGTGACTAGTAGCGTGTCGCCGCTAAAATTGTCCCTATCTGGTGTAGTGGTTCTCGGCAGTACATGTCTGCCGCTGAGAGGATGACCCACGTTGGGACGCCCGAAGGTGTTCACGGTCGGTTTGTCAGCTGCTGATCGCGAGTTCCTGGTCAAGCTGAGCACGACCGGTGTGCATCCGGCGCGGATGATCATGCGGGCTCGAGTGCTGCTGGAGCTGGACGACGACGCCGGACCGGTGTCGGATCGGGCGGTGATCGCCGATCGGGTCGGGGCCTCGACGACCACGGTGCGCGCGATCGCGAAGCGCTTCGCCGAGACCGACGGCGACATTCTGACCACGATCGGACGCAAACCGCGTGCGACCCCGCCGGTGACGCCGATCGTGACCGGTGATGTCGAGGCCCGCCTGATCAAGCTGGCCTGCTCGACCCCACCCGAAGGCTTCACACGCTGGTCGTTGCGGCTGCTGGAGCGTCACGTCACCCTGTCGCAGGATCTGCCCGACCTGGACCACTCCACCATCGGTCGGGTCCTAAAAAAACGAAACTGCGTCCTCATCTGAAGCAGTGCTGGACCATCCCACCGCACGCCAACGCCGAGTTCGCCGCCCGGATTGGAAGAGGGCAATAGTCCAGACCTGTGGATGAAGATCTTTAGGCGGCTTCCGGTTGGTGGTGGTCGTTGGGTCGTTCCACGAGCTTGCCGCCCTCGAAGGTGGCGCCGGCGCGGACGAGCGCGACCAGGTGTGGTCCGTTGACCGCGCGCCAGCGGTCC
>DATAZI010000063.1:0-43984 GCA_036272095.1 Marmoricola sp.
CAGGCGATGTCGATCTTCGAGGCCGCGCTCCCCGACGAGGTGGCGGCGCCGTACCGCGAGCAGCTGACCAAGCTGCAGGACTCGGCCCCGCCGATGCCCACGATCACCGTGCGCCAGATCCTCCTCGACCAGCTCGGGCCAGACGCGTCCCGGCTCACCGACCTCGACCCGGAGCCGGCCGCCGCGGCCTCGATCGGACAGGTGCACCGCGCTCGCTGGGACGGCCGCGACGTCGCGGTCAAGGTGCAGTACCCCGGCGCCGGCGACGCGCTGCGCAACGACCTCAAGCAGCTCGCCCGGGTCGCGCGCACCCTCGGCCCGATCTTCCCCGGGATCGACGTGAAGCCGCTGATCGCCGAGCTCCAGGACCGCGCCGAGGAGGAGCTGGACTACCGGCTCGAGGCCGAGGCCCAGCGGGTCTTCGCGGCGGCGTACGCCGATGACCCCGACATCGTGGTGCCCGACGTCGTCGCCGGCACCCAGACGGTGCTGGTCACGACCTGGCTGGAGAGCCCTGCGTCGTTGGCCCAGGTCGTCCGCGAGGGCAGCCAGGCCGAGCGCGACCACTACGGCGAGCTCTTCGCGCGGTTCCTGTTCGGTGCGCCCGGCCGCACCGGGCTGCTGCACGCCGATCCGCACCCGGGCAACTTCCGGCTCCTCCCGGCCGCCGACGGCTCGCCGGGCCGGCTCGGGGTCTTGGACTTCGGAGCCGTTGCCCGGCTGCCGGAGCGGACGTTCCCACGAGCGCTGGGCCGTTCGATCCGGCTTGCCTGTGCTGACGACTACGACGGCCTGATCACCGTCTTCCGCTCCGAGGGCTTCATCCGGGACCGGATCAACGTCGACGCCGGCAAGCTGCGCTCGTCCCTGGACCCGCTCGTCGAACCCGGCCGGGTCGAGCAGTTCACCTTCTCCCGGGCCTGGATGCGGGAGCAGTTCCGCAGGATCAACGACCCCAAGGGCGATGCCCAGTCGGTGTTCCTGCGGCTGAACATGCCGCCGTCGTACATGCTGATCCACCGCACCTGGGTGGGAGCCGGCGGCGTGCTGAGCCAGCTCGGCGCCACGATCGGCCTGCGTCAGATCCTGCTCGAGACGCTGCCCGGATTCGCCGAGGAGACCGGCTAGCCCTGGCTGAGGGTCCTCACCACCACGCGCTGTCGAGATTGCCCTCCATCGCGCGCAGATGCTCGCGCGAGCACTGGTCGCAGTACCACTGGAGCCGACCGCGCTCGGTGGCCGAGGTCCACGTCAGCGGCGGCCGCGGGTCGGCGCACACGGCTCCGCAGTAGGCGCAGCTCGCTCCGCTCGGCTCCACCTGGCCGACGCTACGCCCGTAGGCGCCCCGGAGTACGACGAAGGCCGGATCGGTGACGAACGTGTCGTCACCGATCCGGCCTTCTGTTTCCCGCGATCGACGAGAAGTCAGATGCTGCTCAGATCACGCGGGCAAGTGCCAGACGCGCCTGGGCTGCGGCGCGCTCGGCTCTGCGAGACAGGCGCCGTGCGGCCGCGAGCTGGTGCCCGCGCCGCGCTTTCTGCGCCTGCTCGAGGCGCGCGTTCATATGGGCGCGCGCCAGGTCCTCTCCTAGGAGGTACATGTCATTTCTCCGCTCAAAAGTCTGATTCATGGTCATTTCGTTGGTCACTGGTCCGGGTTGCTCGCGCTGGTACGGCTCACGCCGCCACCTCGTTCTTGCGAGGACGGCCGCGCGGGCGCTTGCGGGGGATCACCACTCCAGACAGGAACAGCTCACCGCCCCACACGCCCCACGGCTCCCGGCGCTCGAGAGCGCCGGCTAGGCACTCCGCTCGCACCGGGCAGCTCTGGCACAACGCCTTGGCGAGCTCCACATCACTGGGCGACTCGGCGAAGAACAGCTCCGCCGCGTTGACCCGACATGGCAGCAGCTCGACGTCAGGACCCTGCGGGTCGAGAACGCTGATGCTCATGTGACACCTCTTCCTTCTCAATCGATCGCTGATTGGTGAAACTTGTGGGGGAAACACGAAGGCCGCGGATCCCTTGTCGGGATCCGCGGCCTTGGAGGTGCCGGTCTGAGTGTGAACTCATGTGACAGGTGGTCTCCAAGGCAGGCGGCCCGCAACCGGGTTTGCCTTCATGGCATCCGCGTGACGCTTGTGCGTCGACGTGCCGGACGTGTAGCCGGCAGTCGGGGAGCAGACGTCACCCATGCCAAAACCGGAGGTGCGCACGACGGAGGTCGTGAGCGTCCCGGTCTGCCACGAGGCGGACTGGTTCAGCCAGGACTGGCTGGTGATGGTCATAACGTTCATGGGTCGTGCACCTCCTTCGGATCTTCGTGCGCTGGCATTGTCGGTGCCGTGATGCGCGTCTTTGTGCGGGCTAGGACAAGGTACGCCCGCGCTAACAGAGCGTGCAAATCATTTATGGAGAATCTTTTCCAGCCAGAACTGCGAGCACTTCGTCGGCGTATTTCTCCACTTTGGAGGGCCCGATTCCCTTGATCCCCTCCAGGGATCCGCGGTCGTGCGGGCGTACTTCGGCGAGCGCCTCCAGGGTCGCATCGGAGAACACCACGTACGCCGGGACGCTGTCGGCATCGGAGCGGATCTTCCGCCAAGCCTTCAGCGACTCGAACAGCTCCTCGTCATAGGGGATCGGGCAGGTCGAGCAGAAACCGCGGTTGCGCTCGCGCGAGCTGGCCAGCGGCTGCTGGCAGAGCTTGCACATCAGCGCCTTGCCACGCCGGCGCGAGCTCTTCGAGGTCGACGCTGCTGCAGCTCGGTCGGTCACCGACTCCGGGCGCATCCCGGCCAGGAACCGCGACGGCTTGCGCCGCGCCTGGCCACCGGGGTTCCGGGCCAGGGACCAGGAGATCATCAGGTGCTTGCGGGCGCGGGTGATGCCCACATAGAGGAGTCGTCGCTCCTCCTCCACCGCAGCCGGGCCCTCGGCATAGGTGATCGGCATCGAGCCCTCCTGGATGCCGGCGAGGAACACGGCGTCCCACTCCAGGCCTTTGGCGGTGTGCAGCGTCGCCAGGGTGACGCCCTCAGCCACCGGCGCATGCTGCTCGTGCGCGCGACGATCGAGCTCGGCGACGAAGCCCTCCAGTGTCGGCGCGAGCTCCGCCGCCGTGTACTCCTCGGCCTGGGAGACCAGGGCGGTCAACGACTCCCAGCGGTCCCTGGCCTGGCCACGCGCGGCGGGCGCCTCGGCATTCCAGCCCATCCCGGCGAGCACCGAGCGGACCTGTCCGAGGAGGTCCTCTCGGGCAGCCTCGCCGGCGCGCAGGCTGGCCCGAAGCAGGGCCAGGGCCTGACGCACCTCCGCGCGTTCGAAGAACCGAGCGGCGCCACGGACGACGTACGGGATCGACCGTGCCGTCAGCGCCTCCTCGAAGGACTCCGACTGGGCGTTGATCCGGAACAGCACGGCCATCTCCCGCAGCGGGACGCCGGCAGCACGCAGCCGGGCGGCCTCCTCGGCCACGGCAGCAGCCTCGGCGACCTCGTCCGGCGCCTCCCGCCAGGTCAGCTCTGCGCCCGAGGGCTGCTGGGCCCGCAGCTGCACCGAGCCGGTCGCCGTGCCGGAGAGCAGGTTGTTGGCCGCTGCGATCACCTGCGGCGTCGACCGGTAGTTGCGGACGAGCTCGACGCTGGTGGTGCCGGCGTACTTCTTGGTGAAGTCCGAGAGGTACGACGCGCGGGCACCGGCGAAGGAGTAGATCGTCTGGGCCGGGTCGCCGACCACGCAGATCTCGTTGCGGCCACCGAGCCAGAGGTCCAGCAGGGCCGCCTGGATCGGGCTCACGTCCTGGAACTCGTCGACCACGAACCACTTGTACTGCGAGCGCACTGCCGCGGCGACCCTGTCGTCCTCGCTGAGCAGCGCCGCGCCGATCAGCAGGACGTCCTCCATGTCCATCCGGCCCTGCTCGCGCTTGAGCTCCTCGTAGGTGGAGAAGACGTGCGCGACGGTCGCGGCGTCGAGGCCGCTGACCTCGCGGCCGCGCTGCGGAGCCATCCGCTCGTAGTCATCGGGGCGGATGTTGGTCACCTTGGACCACTCGATCTCGCTGGCCAGGTCGCGCAGCCGGGCCTGATCGACCTCGAGCCGGTTGCGTCGGGCGGCGCCCGCGACGATCGGTATCTTCGACGCGGTCAGCTCGGGCGGCTCCCCGCCGTACACCTTGGGCCAGAAGAAGCGCAGCTGGCGCAGCGCCGCGGAGTGGAACGTGCGGGCCTGGACGCCCGGAGCCCCCAGCGTGCGCAACCGGGTGCGCATCTCGCCGGCTGCCCGGGTCGTGAAAGTGACAGCCAGCACCTCGGCCGGGTTGTAGACACCGGTCGCGACGCCGTAGGCGATCCGGTGCGTGATCGCCCGCGTCTTGCCGGTGCCGGCCCCGGCCAGGACCCGGACTGGTCCGCGCAGCGCTTCCGCCACCTGCCGCTGCTCAGGATCCAGCGCCTCCAGCAAGCGCTCACTGAGCAGTCTCTCGGCAGTCACGGGAAGGATTCACCTCTGGTCCTGGTTGGGTGTGGCAAGACTAGTTGTGAGGATGGACAAGCAGATGCCGGACCAGGACGCTGTGCAGAACCCAGGCACATTCACCATGTACTCGACGCCGTGGTGCGGGTACTGCCACCGGTTGAAGAGCCAGCTCAACCGCGAAGGCATCGAGTTCGAGACTGTCGACATCGAGCAGGACCCGTCGGCCGCCGACCTGGTCATGAAGGTCAACAACGGCAACCAGACCGTCCCGACCCTCGTCTACGCCGATGGCTCCGCCCAGACCAACCCTTCCGTAGCCCAGGTCAAGGCCAAGCTCGCCTCTCTCGCCAGCTGACGCGGGTCGTGTGCCCCACGACGCGCTCTAGCGCGGGCTCAGGCACACAACCCGAGTCGACGGGTTACCACTGGCCGGGCAGCGCCTCGCCGTACCAATGCTCGACCAGTGACCGAGAGATCGAGATGCCTCCTGGGAGCACCAGGGTGCCCGCCTCGGCCTCCTCGCGCATCTGCTCGCGGGTGAACCAGCGGGCGTCCTCGATCTCCTCGCCGTCCACGAACACCTCGGTGGACAGGGCGCGGGCGACGAAGCCGATCATCAGGCTGCGCGGCAGCGGCCACGGTTGGGATCCGAAGTACTCCACGTCACCGACACGGATGCCGGACTCCTCGAGCACCTCGCGCCGAACGGCCTGCTCCATCGACTCCCCTGGCTCGACGAAGCCCGCCAGGGTCGAGTAGCGACCCGGGGGCCAGGCCGGGTGCCGGCCGAGCAGGCAGCGGTCGTCGGGGTACTCGCCATCGGTGACGACCATGATCACCGCCGGGTCCGAGCGCGGGAATTCTTCGCGGCCGCAGCTGGTGCAGCGCAGCACGTGCCCGAGATGCGTGACCTCGTAGGTCCCTCCGCAGCGGATGCAGTGCCGGGTGGCCCAGAGCCATTCCGCGATCCCGATCGCGTGCACCAGCAGGGCTGCGTGGTCCTCGGGGTCCTCCGCCAGGGCCGGGACCAGCCCACGCAACGGCAGCCAGCCGTCGCCGGCCTGGTCGCCGCCGGTGATGACGGCGAACCAGACGTGACCGTCGCGCTCGCCGAGCAGCACCTGGGTGCCCTCAGGCGCTTGCGAGGGCGGGACCCAGGCCACGGCGCCGTCGAAGGGCAGGATCCGGGTCCCGGCGATGACCAGGACCCGCGTCGTCTCATCGGCCCACGCCTCGGCGAGCCACGCCTCGTCGGTACGCCGCTCGGCGATCCGGTCGTGCGGGTGCCGCGACAGCGCGATCTGGCTGCCGGCGTCGGCGCTCATCGGGCGAGCCAGGCGGTGAAGGCGGCAGTGTCGTAGGGGCGGCCGAGGAACTCGGCGACGAGGTCGGCTGCATCTCGTGACCCTCCGGGCGCGAGCACCGTGTCTCGGTAGCGCCGGGCACGGTCGACGTCGAAGAGGTCGACGGCATCGAAGGCGCTGAACATGTCCTTCGCGATCACCAGCGACCACATGTAGGTGTAGTACGCCGAGGTGTACCCGTCCAGGTGCCCGAACCCGGCGTGGAAGTGGGTGCCGGCGAGCGGCCTGACCAGGCTGTACTGATCGAAGAGCTCGAGCATCCGCGCGGTCAGATCGTCGGGGACCTCGAGGTGGAAGCGGTAGGAGATCGCCGCGTAGAGCATCTGGGTGCGCGCAGTGAACGCCTTGCCGAACTCGTCGGCTGCCCGCATCCGGTCGACCAGGTCGGCCGGGATCGGCGTGCCTGCCTCGTCGGTGGCGAAGACCTGCAGCACCCCGGCGTCCCAAGCCCATTCCTCGAGCATCTGCGACGGCGCCTCGACGAAGTCCCACTCGGTCGCGACCCCGGAGAACCGGCCCCACTCGTGCCGGCCGGCGAGGACGTGGTGCATCAGGTGGCCGAACTCGTGGAACAGCGTCACGACCTCGTCGTGGTCCATCAGCCCGCGCGCGAAGTTGCAGACCAGCACGCCCTCGGGCAGCTGCCGGTCCGCGATGCCGGGCACGAGGTCGAACTGCGCCGCGTGGTTGTACTTGCGGTCGCGGGGGTGCAGGTCGAGGTGGATCCGACCGAGGTAGGTGTCGCCGTCGGCCTCGTCGAGGTGCACGTCGTACGACGTGACGTCTCGGTGCCAGGTGACGGCATCGACCGGCACGTAGGAGAGCCCGAACAACCGGCCGGTGACGTCCAGCAGGCCCTGGTGGACCTTCGCGAAGTCGAAGTAGCGACGAACCTCCTGCGCGTCGACGCCGTACTGCTCGCGCTTGACCGCCTCGAAGCAGTAGCGCCAGTTCGACTGGTCGATGGTCTCGATGCCGTCTTGCGCACCGCGGGCAGCCAGGACCGCGAGCTCGCGGGTGCCGGCCTCGAGCGAGTCGGCGGCGACCCGGTCGATGAACTCGGCGATCTCGGCGCCCTTCTTGATCATCTTGATCTCGGCGTCGAAGTCCGGCCAGTCGGCGTAGCCGACCAGCCGGGCCTTCTCCTGCCGCAGTCGGAGCAGGTCGCCGAGGACGGCGTCGTTCTCGGGCCAGGCCAGGTTGAAGTACTCCCCCGCGACAGCGCGGCGCGCCTCGGCGTCGGAGCTGTAGGTCAGGAACGGGTGCACGTCGGGGTACTCGGTGGTGATCGCGACGTTGCCGTCCGCGTCGGCGGGGTGCCCCTCGACGAAGTCCTCGGGAAGCCCGGCGAGAGCAGCTGCCGGGACGTGCGCCGTACGACGGCCATCGCGGATGTTGCGGGAGAAGGACTGGCTCAGCTCGGTCTCGGCCTCGTTGAGCTCGCGGAGACGGTCGCGAGTCGTGTCGTCCTGATCGACCCCGGCGCGCTTGAACTCGCGGACGGCATCGGCCAGGACCCGTCGGGCACCTGCATCCAACGGCTCCGACCTGATCGAGGACAGCTGGTCGAACACCGCACGGTCCAGCAGCAGGTCGTTGGCGAAGCGGCGTACCTCGACCTCGATCGCCTCGGCGAGCTCGACCATCTCCGGGTCCGGGTGCACCGAGGACAGCAGGCTGGTCACCGCCGCGGCGTTGCGCAGCGAGATGTCCGCGTCGTTCCAGAGCTGCAAGATCGCCGCGCCACCCACCGGAGCTGCCTTCAGGGCTGCGATCTGGTCGGCCGCCGTGCGTAGCGACCCGCGCCCCCGTTCGTCGAGCCATCCCGGCCAGGAACCAGCTTCAGCGGGCAGGGACAGCGGCACCAACGACGTCATGGGACCGAGGCTAGCCCGTGCGAACAGGTGCCTCGACCGCGGTCACCACGAGGTTGTCGGCGTAGTGGAATCCACCGCCCGCGGTGCTGATCCGGTCGGCGCAGGTCACCAGCCGCAGCACGTGAGCCCCGGTCGCGGCGAAGGTCGCGGCGGGAAGGCCGGTCGCTCGCGGGTAGTGCGCCTTCGCCGTCACCACGAAGACGCGTGCCACCCCCGCCGCATCGGTCCAGGTCGCCTGCGCACCCACCTTGACCTCCGAGAGCGGCCAGAGCGCCCCGGGATCGTCGTGCTCGTCGGAGACGTGGCCGGCGATCACACTCGACCCGGCCGGACTGCCGGCCGGGGCCGTCGTGTCCAGCCACCCCACGCGATCCGGGTTGTCGGGGATCGCCATCGCGTTGCCGTCCAGGCCGACCGCGTCGACCGGCGCGGACACGGCGATGCTCGGGATCCGCAGCGTGCCGCCGCCACCGACATCGATCAGGCGCTGCGGCGCGTGGTAGGCGCTGGTCAGGGAGCGCGGAGCAAGCGATGTGGCAGATGGCCGGGCCGGGGTGGGCGCTGCCTGCCGATCCGCTGCGAGAGCACCCGGCCCGGCGATCGAGGCTACCGACGAGGCCTCGGCGGCTAGGCGGAGTGTCACCGCACCCGCCGTACCGGCGGTCAGCACCAGCCCGGCTGCGACGGCCGTGCGTGAGAAGCGCCGCCCACGGGCTGCGTGCTTGGCCTGACGCGTCATCGAGACCACCGGCCGCGTGCTGCCCGTACGACCAGCGAGCCGCCGACAGCGACCAGTACTGCCAACCCAGCAGCTAGCCCGATCCAGCGGCCGTGGCCTGGCGTGCCCGCGACCTCGGGGCCGGAAGGGATCTCGGGGATCACCGGACCCGACGGAGCCGCCGGCGCCACCACCCTCGTCACCAGGGTCGTCTCGGTCGCGATCCCTGGCGCCGTGCTGGCGCCCGGTGCGGACCCCGTCGCAGGAAGCTGCTCGCTGTAGGTCACGCACCCACTCCGACGCAGCACCGTCGCCGCGGTCTGGTACGTCCCGTCGTGATCGGCCAGGAAGGAGCCGTGATCGACGATCCCTGCCTTCGCCCAGTCCAGCCCAGCGCAAGAGCCCCGTACGGGGCGGAGCGGGCCGTGCAGTACCCAGGTGACCTGGACCGGCGAGCCCGGAGCGAGCCCGTCGACGACCACGGTGTCGTGGACGGTGCCACCCAGGACGGCACCGGTACTCGACGCCTGGGTGCGGACCGTCGGTGCGGCCGGCACCTTGGCCACCAGCGTCGTCTCCGGCACCAGCCCGCACGGCGTGACCACCGCGTTGGTCCGGACGTCGCCGGGCAGCGACTCCACCCAGACGTAGTAGCCGAGAGCGGTGACGGTGACCGGAGGCGTCTTCACGCTGCCGTTGCCGGTGATGGGGACCGTCACCGAGCCGGCGGACTTGTCCGCGGTGCAGGAGTCGGACGCCGGCTGCTCGTCGAACGGGCCGTAGAGGGTCGCTGTGGCTGCTCCGTGGTAGCCGACCGGGACACCAGTACTGACGATCTGGTCGGTCACCGCGGTCCCCGGAACTGCGCTCGTCGCAGAGGTCGTCGTGGTCACCGACGGCGTGCCCTTCACGATCTCGGCGCTCGCGCTGACCTCGGCACTCGCCAGGGTGCTGCCCGCGATCCAGCCGCGTTGGACACCAGCATCACCAGCCGTCGTGCCTGAGTGGGTGTGCCAGCTGCCGACGACGTAGAGCCGTCCGTCCGACCCGGGACCGGTCGCCGTCGCCCGGACCCGGTAGGCGCCGACTGCCTGCGGCGTGATGCTCACCGCTGTCGCTTTCGACGCCGACGTCGACCCTGCCGGGCACCGGATCGGGCCGCTGCAGGTGAACTGCACCCGGATGCCCGGCACGGCGTACCCGGCGGCGGACACCACCGAGACCTGGTAGCTGCGCGACGTGCCGAGCTCGAGATTCCCGGCCGCGGTGCTCGTCATCCACACCTGGTAGCCGCCGCGGTAGTGAGAGCCGGCACTCCACATCGCCCGCGCCATCGTGAGCACCTGCCCCGACAGCCCGCCGATCGGCGGTGCCGGCACCGCACCGACCTTGAGCCCGCGCGGGTAGACCACGACGCCGTCCGGTCTGACGCCGTCGCCCATCACCTCGCGGATGATCAGTGCGATCGCCGCGTCCCGGTGGTCGTTGCCGGTCGAGCCGGCGCCGGCCCAGGTCGAGATCACGTAGTTCAGGGCGGCGACCTCGGCGTCGCCGACGTGCCTGCCGAGCTGGTTGACCAGGCTCTGGGTGCTGATCGTCCGAGGCTGCCCGGAGATCCGCGAGTCGTAGAGGTAGTCGATGCAGAAGAAGACCTTGCCGTTCGCGGCGCGCAGCGTCCCCATCCAGGTGTAGCCGGTGCCAGTTCGGCCGGCGTACCGCAGGCAGACCCCGTGCACCAGGTTCGGGTCAAGCGCACGGCAGCTCGCGGTCCCGACGACGGTGGCGGCCTGGGCCGCTGGTGCCCCGATCAGCGGCACCATCCCGAGCAGGAGCGCTCCTAGCAGTACTGATCCCGACACGAGCCTGACGGCCCACGATGCTCTGACGGTGTGCACGCAGTGTCCTCCGGTTCTGGTGATGGAGGCGCAACCTTCGGATGCACAGCCGCGCAGTGGGCCGGCCTGCGTGTGTGCCTGTGGACAACCCACCGCTGCGGGAGCCTGTGGATGATGGCGCTGTAGGTTCGCGGGCATGAGTACGCACATCGGTGCCGACAAGGGCGCGATCGCGCCGACCGTCCTGCTTCCCGGCGATCCGCTGCGTGCGAAATGGATCGCGGAGACCTTCCTGACCGATGCGGTCTGCTACTCCGATGTCCGGGGCATGTACGGCTTCACCGGCACCTGGCACGGCCGGCCGGTCTCGGTCCAGGGATCGGGGATGGGCCAGCCGTCGATGGCGATCTACGTCAACGAGCTGTTCCGCGACTACGACGTCGAGCAGATCATCCGGGTCGGCTCCTGCGGCGCGCTGACCACCGACCTCGCCGTGCGCGACGTGGTGATCGCGGCGGGAGCGTGCACCGACTCCTCGATGAACCGGATCCGGTTCGCAGGTCTCGACTATGCACCGATCGCCGACTTCGGACTGCTCCGAGCGGCGTACGACGCAGCGGTGTCCCGCACTGACGTGGTCTGCCACGTCGGCTTGGTCTTCTCCTCCGACAGCTTCTACTCGCCCCGCGCGGCCGAGCTGAGCCCTCCGCTGGTCGACCACGGCGTGCTGGCCGTGGAGATGGAGGCCTCGGCGCTGTACACCCTGGCCGCGTCCTACCGCCGCAAGGCGCTGGCGATCTGCACGGTCTCGGACCACATCGTCACCGGCGAGGAGACGACCGCGGCGGAGCGTGAGCACACGTTCGGCGCAATGGTGGAGATCGCGCTCATGGCTGGGCTGAGCTGAGCGCCCCAGCCAGCTGCTCGCGACCGACCAGGTCGGGCTCGACGGTCTCGCCACTGCGGACGTAGTGGAACGCAGCGCGGACGTCCTCGTCGGGCACCCCGACGAGATCGGCCCACGCGCACCGGTAGATCGCCAGCTGGACCGGGTCAGCGTTCGCAGCGGCACCGGTCTTCCAGTCGACCACCAGCCAGCCGCCGTCGTCCTCGGCATAGACGGCATCGATGCGCCCGCGCACGACCTGGCCGCCGATCACCAGCGCGAACGGCGCCTCGGTGGCGTGCGGCACCCGGTCTGCGAAGGGGCCGGCCTCGAAGGCGGCGATGGCCGCCAGCAGATCGGCATCGTCCTCGATCCCCACATCGGCCCGCCCGGGCAGGTCGTCGGGGTCGAGCATGTGCTGCTGGCCGAAGCGCTGCTCGACCCAGGCGTGGAACCTGGTACCGAACCGTGCTGCCCGCGACGGCCGGCGCGGCATCGGGCGGGCGAGCTCTGCTGCGAAGGTCTCGGGATCCTCAGCCAGCCGGCCCAGCGACGTCGCCGACAGGCTGGAGGGCAGCGGCACCACGATGGACGCCGCCCGGTCGGCTCGCGCCTCGCGCAGCAGCCTCTCGATCTCCCCGTCCCACTCAGCGACCCGCGCAGTCTCGATCACGTCCAGGTCGGGCACCGACGGATCGGTCGGCACTGATCCGCCGCCCGACACCAGGGCCGCGACCGCCGCCTGTACGACCTCGGCTGCAGCCACCCGGAGCTCGGCCTCGCGCGTCGCCTCCAGCACCGGCCACGCCTTGCGCTGACCGAGACCGGCCCACGGGTTCGCGGTCTTGGCCGCCGGTCGCTCCAGCCAGGCGGGCGGCGCCTCCCCCCAGCCGCTCATGGCTTCGAGCACGATCTGCTGGTACGGCGACGGGCCGTACGGAGTGGCCCGCGACCCCCACAGGTACGACGAGACCCAGAGCTCGTGCCGCGCCCGGGTGAACGCGACGTAGCCCAGGCGGAGCTCCTCCTCGGCGTCCTTGGCCTTGGACGCTGCGCGGAACGCGTCGAGCGCCGCTTTGTCGAAGCCGTCGAGGCGCGCCAGGTCGCGGGCATCGCCGCGCAGCGGGCTCGGCAGCACCGAGGGGCTGCTAGTCCACAGCGTCCGCGATGTCGTGGTCGGGAACCGGCCCTCGCCGACCCCGACGATGAAGACCACGTCCCACTCCAGGCCCTTGGCGCGGTGCACCGTGAGCAGCTTGACCGAGTCGGCACGGGTCGGTGTCGCGACATCGAGCCCGGTGCCGAGCTCGTCCTCAGCGGTCAGGTAGGCCAGCAGCGCAGTCAGGCTGACGTCGCCGTCGACCGCCTCGAACTCCGCGACCGCCTTGACGAACAGGTCCAGGTTGTCGCGCCGGGCGCTCGCCGCGGCGCTGACCGCGGCCGCCAGCTCGACGTCGATGCCGCAGGTGTCGATGATCCGTCGGACGAGGTCCAGCAGCGGCTCGCCGACGTGGCCGCGCAGGTAGCGGAGCTCGTCGCACAGCAAGCCGAAGCGCTCTCGTGCGGAGTCGGAGTAGCCGTGCGGCCCCGGGTCGTCGAGGGCATCGGAGAGCGAGGGGATCTCGGTCGGGTCGTGACCCTCCACCGCCTGCCCGAGCTCGGCGACGACATCCTCGGGACGGTCGCGGCCGCGGGCGCCGGCGATCTCGCCGGCTCGGCGCCCGAGCAGTGCCAGGTCGCGCGGGCCGATCGCCCAGCGGGGCCCGGCCAGCAGGGTGAGCAGGGCGTCGTTGGCCGTCAGGTCGCTGAGCAGTCGCAGCGTGGCGACCACCTCGGCCACCTCGGGCAGCCGCAGCAGGCCGTTGAGGCCGACGATCTCGACCGGCACGTCGGACCGCGACAGCACGTCGAAGACGTCGGCGGCATGCGCGTTGTCGCGCACCAGGACGCCGATCTCCGACCAGAGCGGCTCGCTCATCGCCGCGTGCGCTGCCTGCACCCTCGCGGCGAGCCAGGCCAGCTCGTCGGTGGAATGCTCGTGCACCAGCGCGGTCACGTCCCCGGGCGCGGCCCCCGGCTTGGCGACCAGCGGCGCGACGCCAGGGGTCACGGCGTACAGGGGCTCCGCGAGGGTGTTGGCGACCTCGAGGATCCGCGCGTCGGAGCGACGGTTGGTCAGCAGCGGATACGACGGCACGGCGGTCGATCCGTCAGCGCCCGGGAAGTCCTCGCCGAAGTGCACGATGTTGGAGACCGAGGCGCCGCGCCAGCCGTAGATCGCCTGGTTGGGATCTCCCACGGCCATCACCGGGTGCCCGCGGCCGTCGGTCGCGCTCGCTCCGGAGAACAACCGGCTCAGCATCGTGGCCTGCGCGACCGAGGTGTCCTGGTACTCATCGAGCAGCACCACCCGGAATCGGCCGCGCTCGGCGGCGGAGACGTCCGGCTGCTCGATGGCCAGGGTGGCCGACAGCGCGATCTGGTCGGAGAAGTCCATCAGCCCGTAGCGGAGCTTCGCCTCGCGGTAGTCCGCCACCAGGCCGAGCAGCTCGCGCCGCCGGTCGATCACCGAGACCGCCTTGGCCGGCGCCTCGATGTGGCCCTTGCGTCCTGCGCCGGCCTGCTCCTGCTCGATCGCCCGGAGGAAGCCGGCCCGGTACTCCTCGTCCAGGGCGAGCACCTGCTCTGCGCTCACCAGGTGCTCGCTCATCGCGCTGTCCAGCGCGAGGACGTAGCCGATCACCGTCTCGGGGTGGTCGCTGAGCGCGTCGATCCGGCCCCGGTGCCTGGCCACCACCCGGGCAGCAAGCTGGTAGCGCGACGCATCCGCGAGCACGCGCGTGTCCGGCTCGTGGCCGATCCTGAGCCCATGCTCGGTCAGCAGCGTCGAGGCGTAGGCGTTGTAGGTCGCGACCGTCGGCTCGGGGACGTCGAGGTCGGCGAGCAGGCCGGCCGCGAGCAGCGCCTTCCTGATCCTGGTACGCAGCTCGGCCGCGGCCTTGGTCGTGAAGGTCAGGCCCAGGACCTCACCGGCGGCGAGCTGTCCGGAGGAGACCAGGTAGATCACCCGTGCGGCCATCAGGGTCGTCTTGCCGGAGCCGGCTCCGGCAATGATCACGGCCGGCTCCAACGGCGCCGAGATGGCGGCCCACTGCTCGTCGCTGACCGGGAAGTCCGCCTGCATCAGGCGCTGCAGGGCCGCGGGATCGTTGATCGTCGTCATCGGTCGAACACCGTCCCGGAGCCCTTGACCGGGCAGAGCACCTCGAAGCTGCAGTAGCGGCAGTGGTCCCCGGCCGTGGCGGTGAACGTTTCGGTGCGGATCATCGCCGCGACCTCGACGAGCCGATCCTCGATGCCGGTGTGCCCGGGATCGCCGGAAGTCTGGGTCTGCACCTTCGCATCCGCCGTCGTGCTCGCACGGAGCTGGACGAGCTCGGCACCCCCGCACTCGGCATCGCCGGCAACCTCGGCGAAGGCGCCGTGGTTGGCGGCGTACTGGTAGAGGCCGAGCTGGATGTGGTCCTTGACCCCGGGGCCGGTCGGCGCGTACTTGCCGGTCTTCAGGTCGACCACCACCAGTCTGCCCTCGGCGTCGACCTCGAGCCGGTCGGCGAAGCCGCGCAGCTCGATCTCCTCGCCGTCAGGCAGGTCGATCCGGGTCACGAAGCGCTGCTCGGTAGAGATCAGGGTGCGGCCGCGCTCGCCGAGGTGCCAGTCCACGAACCGCACCAGCCCGAGGCGGACGGCGTCGTGCTCGCGGCCCTTGGCCCACGGCGTCCGGAAGCTGATCTGGTCCCAGACCTGGTCGACGTAGCTCATCAGGCCGTCCTGCTCCCCTGGCTCGGCAGGCAGCTCGCCGCGCGCGATCCGGTCGGCGAGGGCGTGCACGATCAGGCCGACGCCCTGCGCGCTGGTCGAGTACGTCGTCCCGCCGGCCTCCTTCTCCAGGAACCACTTCGTCGCGCACTGGTCGATCGCCTCCAGATCGCTCGCCGAGAGCCGCAACGGCGCATCGGCGGCCCGGATCGGCGACGGCGCCAGCGATGGCGCCCGGGTGCCCCACCAGCTGCCCGGGTCTGCCTGGGCGACCAGCAGCCGCTCCCCGGCACGCTCGCCGATGAGACCGGCGAGCCGACCGGCCGCAGCGGCCCGGAGCGCCGGACCGGTCTCCGGATCGGTCACCGTCCGCCGCAGCTCGGCCACCAGGCCGCCGAGCGAGAGGGGGCGCTCGGGCCGCCCGATCGAGGCGACGATCTCGACTCCCAGCTCGCGTAGGAAGCGAGACGGCTGGTCGCCGTCGTCCTCGGGCGAGGCTACGGCGGTCACGACCAGGCGGCGCCGGGCACGGGTGCACGCGACGTAGAACAGCCGCCGCTCCTCGCCCAGCATCGCGGCCGCGGTCTCCGGCTCGCGCAGCGCGCCGCGGGAGAGCCGGTCGGCCTCCAGCAGGCTGAACCGCCGTCGCAGGTCGGGCCAGGCCTGCTCCTGGACCGAGGCCACCACCACCAGGTCCCACTCCAGGCCCTTGGACCGGTGGGCCGTCAGCAGTCGGACCCCTTCGCCGCGCACCCCCCGGTCGGCCAGGGTGTCGCCGGGGATCTCCTGTGCGACCAGGGTCTCCAGGAACGCAGGCACGCTGGTCCGGACCCGGTGGCTCTCGGCCCGGGCGGCCGCCTCGAACAGAGCGCACACGGCGTCGAGGTCGCGGTGAGCCAGCCGAGCACCGGCACCGCCGCCCTCGCTGGCGCGGCGCAGACGCTCGGGCCAACGGGTCCCCGACCAGAGCGTCCAGAGCACCTCTTCGGCGGTCGCACCTGCCTCGAGCTCGGCACGGGCCGAGCCGAGCAGCCCGGCCAGCGCCCGGACCCGCTCCACACCAGGGTCATCGGCGTCGAGCGAGGCAGGGTCGAGGATCGCATCGCGCAGCAGATCGGTCGATGTCCGGGCTGATCGGCCCTCGGCCTCGGCGGCAGCCTTCTCCCGGACTCGCAGAGCTCTGGCCAGCCGTCGGATCGCGATCGCATCCAGGCCAGCCAGCGGCGAGGACAGCAGGCCGACGGCACGGTCCTCGACATCGCCGCCCGAGACGATCCGCAGCGCATCGAGCAGCGGCTGCAGCGCTGGTTCCCGGACCAGCGGGGTGTCGTCGGCCGCGACCTCCACCGGTACGCCGGCGCCACCCAGCGCACGTCGCAGCCCCGGGATGCTGCCCCGCCCGGAACGCACCAGGACAGCCATCTGCGACCAGGGGACGCCGGCCTCGAGGTGCGCTCGGCGGAGCAGGTCGGCGATGTGCTCGGACTCTGCGCGGGCGGTGTCGAACGTGCGCGCCTCGACCCGCCCGGCAGGGGCCTCGGGGTCGGTGATCGGCGATCGGAATGCTTGGAAGGAGGCCAGGTCGATCGAGCCCGACACCGCGATCGACGACGCGATCCTGTTGGTCGCCAGCGCGATCCGCTCGCCGAACCGACGGCTGCTGCGCAGTGGGACGACGGTCGCCTTGGACCCGTCAGCCGCGGGGAACTCGGCCGGGAAGTCCAAGATGCCGCGGACCTCGGCGCCCCGGAAGCTGTAGATCGACTGGTCCGGGTCGCCGACGACGACGAGGTCGCGGCCATCGCCGGCCAGAGCACGCAGCAAGGCGACCTGGGCCGGATCGGTGTCCTGGTACTCATCAACGAACACGTGGCGGTACTGGGCGCGCAGCTCCTCGCGGTGCTGCTCGGCGACCAGGACGGCACGGCTGATCAGGTCCGGGTAGTCGATAGCGCTCTCGTTGTCGAGGACCTCGAGGTACTGGTCGAGGAACCACCCCGCCGCGACCAGCGCGGGCCGGTCCTGGTCGGTGCCGAGCTGGCGCAGGTCCTCACCCTCCAGGCCGCGCTCGCGAGCCCGGGCCAGTGCGTTCTGCACCTCGCGCGCGAAGCCTCGGGTGCCCACCGCGGCCCTGAAGCCGTCGGGCCAGCGCACCGACTCCGGCGCATCGGTCAGCAGTTGCTGGAGCACGACGTCCTGCTCGGCGGCCGAGAGCAGCCGCAGCGGCTCGGCGTACAGGTCGGCGGGCGCGTAGCGGCGGACGAGGCCGTAGGCGAAGGAGTGGAACGTCGCACTGATCGATGCCGACGTGGTGCGCTGCAGCCGCGCGCTGATCCGGTCGCGCAGCTGCTCGGCCGCCTTGCGGCTGAACGTGAGTGCCAGCACGGAGTCGGGCGCAGCGCCGCGGCGCTCGATGCAGTCCACGACCGCCTCGACCAGGGTCGTGGTCTTCCCGGTCCCGGGACCGGCCAGGACCAGCAACGGCCCCCCGGGATGATCGACGACCCGCTGCTGGTGCTCGTCGAGCGTGGGTGCTGAGACGCGTCCGCGCGGAGCTGCGAGGCGGTACGTCGGGTTGCTCACTGGCCTACTCAATCAGTCCCGTCCGACACGTGACCGGCGCCCGGCGGGTCTGGGGACCGGGCTCCGGAAAAGGGTGAAGGCCCCGTCCAAGTATGAGTTGGGCGGGGCCTTCGGTTTGATCCTCGGATGATGCCTCAGATCGACCTTCTCCTCGCTGCGGACCCCCGCTGCGCATCACCGCCGCGGCGACGAGTCTCCCCGTCGGATGGATCTTCTGCTCCGAGCTGATCGGCTCCCCCCGAAGGGTTCGCGTGAGAGATTTCTATGCCTGTGCGGAACCGTGCGCAAGAGGTTTTCGCCAACTATTTCTGCGAATCCTCACTCGTCGGCGTGTCGTCCACAGGAACGCCGTAGTTGTCCACCGATCGGGTCGCGCGCTGTGGATATCTCAGGGCTTTTCAGTACTGGATTCCGGCGGCAGCCAGATGGCCTTGCGGAGGTCGACGGCGCCCGAAGGACGCAGCGGCGTCCCTTCGCCGAGGTACTCCTGGTGGGCGTGGTGATCGTGCGATGGCGGCAACGACCCGTCGGCGCGGACCACCCGCCACCACGGCACCGGGCCGCCGTACCCGGCCATCACGGCACCGACCTGGCGCGGGCCACCGCGGCCGAGCAGCGGGAAGATCGCCTCCGCGATCAGCCCGTACGTCGTGACGCACCCTTCCGGGATCTGCTCCACGATCGTGAGCACTGCCTCGATGTAGTCCTCGTCGGGCACGCCGATCAGGATCAGTACGCCGGCTGCGAGGGATCGATCTGGTTGACCCACGCGACCACGCCGCCGCCGACGTGCACGGCGTCGGCGTACCCGGCACCCTTCACGATCGCGAGGCACTCGGCGGACCGGACTCCGGACTTGCAGTGCAGGACGACCTGCTTGTCCGAGGGCAGCTGCTCCAGAGCGCTTCCGTTGAGGAAGTCGCCCTTCGGGATCAGCACCGAGCCGGGGATCCGGTTGATCTCGTACTCGTTCGGCTCGCGGACGTCGACCAGGATGAAGTCCCGGGCGCCCTCCTCGCGCTCCTTGAGCATGTGCTCCAAGGTGACGACCGAGATGGTCGCGTCGGCTGCGGCGTCGGCCGCGTCCTCGCTGATCGCGCCGCAGAACGTCTCGTAGTCGATCAGCTCGGTGACGGTCGCGTGCTCGCCGCACAATGCGCAGTTGGGGTCCTTGCGGACCTTCAGCTTGCGGTACTCCATCTCGAGGGCGTCGTAGATCATCAGCTTGCCGACCAGCGGGTCGCCGATGCCGGTCAGCAGCTTGATGGCCTCGTTGACCTGGATCGAGCCGATGCTGGCGCAGAGCACGCCCAGCACACCGCCCTCGGCGCAGCTCGGGACCATGCCCGGCGGAGGCGGCTCGGGGTAGAGGCAGCGGTAGCACGGCGCATCGTCGGCCAGCATCGGCGCGAACACGCTGGCCTGGCCGTCGAAGCGGTAGATCGAGCCCCAGACGTAGGGGATCCCCAGGAAGTACGCCGCGTCGTTGACCATGTAGCGGGTCGCGAAATTGTCGGTGCCGTCGACGATCAGGTCGTAGCCCTTGAAGACGTCGAAGACGTTGTCGTTGTCGAGCCGCTCGGGGTGCAGGATCACGTTGACGTACGGGTTGATCTCGGCGATCGACTCCTTGGCCGACTGGCCCTTCGGCTTGTCGATGTCGCTGACGCCGTGGATGACCTGGCGCTGCAGGTTCGACTCGTCGACCGTGTCGAACTCGGCGATCCCGAGGGTGCCGACCCCGGCTGCGGCCAGGTAGAGCAGCGCCGGGCTGCCGAGGCCGCCGGCGCCGATCACCAGGACCTTCGCGTTCTTGAGCCGCTTCTGCCCGGTCATGCCCACGTCAGGGATGATCAGGTGACGGCTGTAGCGGCGGACTTCGTCGATCGTCAGCTCAGCGGCTGGCTCGACCAGTGCGGGCAGGGACACGGCGCTCCTCGATGCGGTGGTTCTCGTCTGTCCTGGTGTGAACACCCCGGACCACTCCAGTGTTCCCCGCGAGGGACGCACCACCGAGCCCCGGTCCGCCATCTGGAACCGCATCCTCGCGGCACCGCCTGCGACCCGGCCGTCGAAGCCACGGAGTAGGCTCGCGCCCACTCTGTTACCTCCGACGGCGATACCTCCGACGGCCATCAGGAAGGCACCCGAACGTGACCACCCCGGCGACCCGCGGCGAACAGCCCGTACGAGGTGCCCGGCTTCCACGGCGCGCCCGACGTGCCCAGCTCCTCGAGTCGGCCCTCGAGGTGTTCGTCGCGCAGGGCTACCACTCCGCCGCGATGGACGACATCGCCGAGAACGCCGGCGTCTCCAAGCCTGTCCTCTACCAGCACTTCCCTGGCAAGCTCGACCTGTACCTCGCGCTGCTCGACCAGGCCGTGGACAAGGTCATCGACGGGACCCGGGACGCACTGGAGTCCACCGAGGACAACAAGCAGCGGGTCGCAGCGACGATGCACGCCTTCTTCTCCTACGTCGCCAGCGAGCAGGGCGAGTTCCGGCTGGTCTTCGAGTCCGACCTGACCAACGAGCCCGCTGTCCGCGAGCGGATCGACCGGGTCACCCGCGATTGCGCCGACCTGATCGCGCACGTGATCCACGACGACACCGGCCTGCCCGGCGAGGCCTCCCAGCTGCTGGCCGTGGCGCTGGTGGGAATGGGCCAGGTCAGCGCCCGGTTCTGGCTGCAGGACCGTTTGTCCGGCAGTGACACGATCACTCAGAGCGATGCCGCCAGCCTGGTGGCAGGACTCGCCTGGCGCGGCATCCGGGGATACCCCCGGACCGACGAGCCGGCCTGAGGCCGCACAGACTCACCGAGCACGACCCACCCGAACCAGCACAGGAGGTCCTCCGCATGGAGGTCAAGATCGGCGTCACCTACGCCAACCGCGAGCTCGTCGTCGACACCGCCCACGACGCCGACCAGATCGAGGAGCAGATCCGCACTGCTCTCGCCGACGGCGGTGTGCTGAGCCTCGCCGACGCGAAGGGCCGACGGGTCGTCGTACCGGTCGAGAAGATCGCTTACATCGAGATCGCGAACAGCACCGTCGGCCAGGTCGGGTTCAAGGTCTGATCGCCGACCGGGCGCAGATGTCCCGGCCAGCTTCGCCGACCGGGCGCAGATGTTCGCTCACGCGGGACATCTGCGCCCGCTCAGCGGGATCCAGCGGGACATCTGCGCCCGCTCGACGGAACTGCTAGGACGACAGGCCCAGCTCGGCCATCCGCGCGACATGGTTCTCGGTCAACCGGTTGAACATCCGCCCGAGCGCGACCAGGTCGAGGCCGGGCCGGTCCACGCCTCCGGCCAGCAGTGCGGCCAGGGAGTCCCGCTCCGCAGCGACCCGCTGCGCCTGGGACAGGGCCTCGCCCATCAGCCGGCGGCCCCAGAGCGCGATCGGGCCGGCGACCCGGGAGTCGGCGGCGATGGCCTGCCCGACCCGCTCGACGACGAAGTGCGCGTGGCCGGAGTCGGCCAGCGAGGTGGTGATCAGGTTGCGGGTGTCCGCGTCGAGGAACGCCGCGATCTCCCGGTAGAAGTCAGCCGCCAGCCCATCGCCCACGAACGCCTTGACCAGGCCTTCGAGCCAATTGCTGGGCGCAGTCTTGGCGTGGAAGACGTCGAACGGCTTCACGAACGGCGCCATCGCCTCCATCGGCTCCGAGCCCAGCTCGGCGATCCGCGCGATCAGCGGCTCGACGTGGTTGAACTGGATGGTCGCCATCTTGCCCAGCGCGAGCTTGTCGGCCAGCGTCGGCGCCAGCTTCGCGTCCTCGGCCAGGCGCTCGAACGCCGAGATCTCGCCGTACGCGATCGCGCCCAGCAAGTCGACGACCGCAGCCCGGTAGCCCGGGTCCTGGAACGCCACCGGGACCTCAGCCGACTTGGTGCCTGCCGGCGTCGGCGCCTCGGGCCCGGAACTGGCAGATTCGGTCATGGGGGGAGCGTACCGATAGACTTGAACCGGCAGACGGCCCCCGTCAGCGCCCGGACACGACCGGGGAACACACCTGGACGACACCGCTCAGGCGAACGGGGAAGAAGCCGCGCCTTCGACCCACTCGAGAAATCGAGCATTCACAGAACGGCAAGATCCTGACTACCTTCCGAGAGCTCGGGGTACTCCCCGAGATTTGCGACGCCCTCGAGCGCGGCGGCATCACGACCCCCTTCGCCATCCAGGAGATGACCCTGTCGGTCGCCCTGATGGGCACCGACCTGATCGGCCAGGCACGCACCGGCACCGGCAAGACGCTGGCCTTCGGCATCCCGGTCCTGCAGCGGGCCGTTGCCCAGCACGACCCCGACTTCGCCGATCTCGCAGCGCCCGGCAAGCCCCAGGCCCTGATCGTCGCTCCGACCCGTGAGCTCGCGCTCCAGGTCTCCAGCGACCTCCAGCTGGCCGGCAAGGACCGCGGCATCCGCGTCCTCACCGTCTACGGCGGCGTCCCGTACGAGCCGCAGCTCGACGCCCTGGAGAACGGCGTCGAGGTTGTCGTCGGCACGCCGGGCCGCCTGATCGACCTGATGAACCGCAAGGCCCTGGACATCTCGCACGTGAAGTCCCTGGTCCTCGACGAGGCCGACGAGATGCTCGACCTCGGCTTCCTGCCCGACGTGGAGCGCCTGCTCGCCAAGACGCCGGAGACGCGGCAGACGATGCTGTTCTCGGCGACGATGCCGGCTGCGATCGTCTCCCTGGCGCGCACCCACATGCGGCACCCGATGAACATCCGTGCCGAGTCGTCCTATGAGAACGCGACCGTGCCGGCGACCGCACAGTTCATCTACCAGGCGCACGACCTGGACAAGCCGGAGATGATCGGCCGGATGCTGCAGGCCGAGGGCTCCGGGCTGACGATCGTCTTCACCCGCACCAAGCGCCAGTCGCAGCGGATCGCCGACGACCTGACCGAGCGCGGCTTCGACGCGAGCCCGCTGCACGGTGACATGGCCCAGGCCGCCCGAGAGAAGGCGCTGACCAAGTTCCGCGAGGGCAAGCTCCGGGTGCTGGTCGCCACCGACGTCGCCGCGCGCGGCATCGACGTCACCGGCGTCACCCACGTCATCAACTACACCTGCCCCGAAGACGAGAAGACCTACGTCCACCGGATCGGCCGCACCGGCCGCGCCGGCGCCACCGGCATCGCCGTGACCTTCGTGGACTGGCCCGACCTGCACCGCTGGAAGATGATCAACACGGCGCTGGACCTGCCCTTCGACGCGCCGCTGGAGACCTACTCCAGCTCCGAGCACTTCCTGCACGACATGGGCATCGCCCCGGGCACCAAGGGCCGGGTCATCCCCGAGGGCCAGATCGTGATCCCGCGCCAGCCCCGCAAGGACGACCGTGGCGGTCGTGACGGCGGCGGTCGTGGAGGCCGTGACGGCGGCGGACGCGGAGGCCGTGACGGCGGGAACAGCGGCCGGTCGCGTGGAGGCGAAGGCCGCACCGAGACCCCTGCAGCTCCTGCTGCCGAGGCCGGCGAGCGGCCCGCACGCTCCTCACGCAACCGGAACCGTCGCCGCACCCGCGGTGGCACCGGCGGCGCAGGTCAGGCGCAGCCCGCAGCCGAGTAGTGCCTCGCGGTGGTTGAGGTGCAGGCCCGTTAGGGCGTGCCTCGAAACCGACGTCTGAGGATCAGGAAACGACGACGACGTGGGTGTCGTCCTGGGCGAAACCCCACATCCGGATGGCGTCCGACGTCTTCTGGCGGATGCAGCCGTGCGAGCTCGGCGTACCCAGCTGGGCGACGGTCTGCTCCGGCTTGCCGTTCTGCGTCGGGATCGTGTGGAAGCCGATCGCGGCGTTCTTGCCGTGAGCGAAGCGGACGAAGTACTGCATCACGCCCGAGTCGTCGATCCCGACCGCCCAGCGCGAGCGGGAGAAGACCGAGTAGTGCCCCGGTTGCAGGTTGTCGGTCAGGCTGCCCGAGACGAGGTACGTCGAGAACGATGCGCCCTTGGCGTCAACGAGCCAGACCCGCTGGTCGGCTATCGAGAACACGACGCGGCGCCCGCTCCCGGAGTCTGCGGGCAGCGCGGTCGCGACGGTCGTCACCGCCTTCTTGACGGTCTGCACGACCCGCTCGGCGCTGGCCGGCGCCTTCACGGTCGCCGTCGCTGACGGAGTCGGCGTCGTTGGCGTGCTGCGCGGCGTCGGGGCGGTCGTGGAGCTGATGGCGTTGCCGAAGGCGGCGAGCTTGTCGTTGGTCCTGCTCGCTGCTGAGCCGGGCCCGCCGAGCGGGATGATCCCGACCGCGCCGAGCAGCGCGATCACGGTCACGACCAGGGACACCCCGGCCGCTGCGATCCGCCCGACCCGCGGACGGACCCGGGTCGGCGGCTCGAGCCGGTGCTTGGACATGGCTCAGCGCCGCCCGAGCAGGTTGGCGGCAACGGCGCGGTAGGCCTCGGCGCCCTTGTTCGACGACGAGGTCGCCAGGATCGAGCGACCAGCTGCGGGAGCCTCGGCGAACCGGATCGACTTCGGGATCGGCGGCTCGATCACCGGCAGGTCGTAGGTCGCGGAGATGGTCTCCAGGACCGTCCGCGCGTGCGTGGTGCGGCCGTCGTACAAGGTGGGCAGGACTCCCCAGACCTCGAGCTCGCGGTTGGTGAACCGGCGTACGTCGTGGACGGTGTCGAGCAGCTGGCCGACGCCGCGGTGCGAGAGGGTCTCGCACTGCAGCGGGATCAGCACGCCGGTCGCGGCGGTGAGCGCGGCGACGGTCAGGACTCCCAACGAGGGCGGGCAGTCCAGCAGGACCCAGTCGTACTCGCCGTCGAGGTCCTCCACGACGCTGCGGATCACGTACTCGCGGCCGGTCCGGGTCAGCAGGTCGGCCTCGGCACGCGCGAGCTCGATCGTGGCCGGCAGCAGGTCCACGCCGTCCTCGGTGGTGACCATGACGTCGGTGGCGGGGACGCTCTTGGTGAGCACGTGGTGGATCGAGAGCTCGAGGTCCTCCGGATCGACGCCCAGGCTGAACGTCAGGCACGCCTGCGGGTCGAGGTCCACGAGCAGGACCCGCTGACCGAGCTCGGCCAGCGCCGAGCCCAGCGAGGCAACGGTGGTCGTCTTCGCCACGCCGCCCTTCTGGTTGGCGACGGCGATCACGCGGGTCTGGGAGGACATCACCCCCATCATGCCGCACATGCCTTGCGCGCGCGGACCGTGCCCGGGGATGCTGTGCCGCATGTCGCACAAAGCCCCGGCCGTCTCACTGGTCACCGGCGGTACCGCAGGTATCGGCGCAGAGATCGCCCGCCAGCTCGCCGCCCGCGGCTCCGACCTGGTCCTGGTCGCCCGCAACGAGGGGCGCCTCGGCGAGGTGGCGCTGCAGCTGGCCTCGGAGTACGGGATCCGGACCGAGGTCCTCATCGCCGATCTCGCAGACCGCGCCAGCCTGGCCGTGGTGGAGCAGCGCCTGGCCGATACCGAGCGCCCGGTCGACCTGCTGGTCAACAACGCGGGATTCGGTTTGCGCGGCTCGTTCCTGGAGAACTCGATCGAGGCCGAGCAGGCGCACCTCGACGTACTGGTGACAGCCCCGATGCGGCTCACCCACGCGGCCCTGGGCCCGATGGTCGCGCGCGGCAGCGGCACGATCGTCAACGTCTCCTCGGTGGCCGGCTATCTGCCCCGCGGGACGTACTCGGCGGCCAAGTCCTACGTGACCCGGTTCAGCGAGTGGGCGCACAACGAGTACGGCCCCCAGGGCGTGCACGTGATGGCGCTGTGCCCCGGCTTCGTGCGCACCGAGTTCCACGAGCGGATGAACGTCGGCCGCGACTCGGCACCGTCGTTCCTGTGGCTCGACACCGAGGAGTTCGTCACCGCTGCGATGGCCGACCTCGACGCCGGCAAGGCCGTCTCGATCCCGAGCCTGCGCTACAAGGCGATCGTCACCGGCGCGAAGTACGTGCCGAGCGGCCTGCTGCAGCAGTTCCAGAGCTTCGGGCGGAAGTGAGACGCGCCAGCGGATCACTCATCGAGCAGCGAGCACGACCGAGGGACGAGGTCGTGACCGAGTGTGTCGAGATGTGGTGAGGTGCCCGCCCGGCGTCACCACGAGCTCACCCCTTGCCGGCGATGAACGCGCGGACCGCGTCGGCGATCATCTGGACGGCGATCGCCGAGAGCAGCAGCCCGGCGATCCGGGTGATCAGCATGACGCCGCCCTCGCGGATCAGCCGCAGGATCGGCAGCGAGAAGCGCATCGCCAGCCAGATCGTCAGGTGCACGCCGATGACGCCGAGCGCGACTGCGAAGAAGTCTGGGAAGTCGTGGACCCGCTTGCTGAAGACCATGGTCGCGACGATCGCACCGGGGCCGGCGAGCAGCGGCGTACCGAGCGGCACCAGGGCGACGTTCGTCTCCAGCGCCGCAGTCTGCTCGGACTCCTTGCCGGTCAGCAGCTCCAGAGCGACCAGCAGGAGCAGCAGCCCGCCGGCGCACTGCAGGGCCGGCAGCGAGATGTGCAGGTACTCCAGGATCTGCTGGCCGAAGAACGCGAACGCGCTGATCACGCTGAGCGAGACGGTGACCGCCTGCCAGGCCAGCCGGCGCGCGACCGCGGGGGTCCGTCCACCGGTCAGGGACAGGAAGATCGGAACCGTGCCGACCGGGTCCATGATCACGAAGAGAGTCACGAAGACCTCCGTGAGCAGTACCCATTCCATAGCAGATCAGCCTAGGGGCCACGGGCGCGGTGCGACGAACCAGAAAGGGCCGTTCTCACGCTCAGCGTCTCGTGCGCCAGACAAGTGAGCGCGGTCACCAGGTGGGCCTGCTGCCCCCGAACGGCATCTCCAGAGCCTCGGGGCCGAAGCCGGTGACGTCGGCCAGCAGCCACTCGTCGCGCAGAAGCAGCGCAGCAGAGGCCGGTCGGATCACCAGCCACAGCCAGCGGCCGTCGGCCTCGCCTGCGAAGACCGACTTGGCGAGCAGGTCGTCCTCGAGCGTCGAGTCGACCGCCCACATCGGGACCTGGCGCCCGCCGGCCCGGACGTGGATGGCGTGCGGTCCGAGTCCGATCTGCTCCCCCGGGTCGTCGTACGTCGTGCCGGCGCAGCGCGATCCGAGCCCGACGCCGGGATCCTCGGAGATCACCGTGACCTCGACCGGGCCGTCGAGGTCGCTGGTCCCGACCGTGGTCGTGACCGTCGCGTAGGTGCGTCCGGCACCCGCTACGCAGCCGAAGTCGGCGATCGACCAGCCCGGGCTCATCGGCCACGGCAGGTACGTCGGCAGGTCCTCGCTGCGCCCGACGAGCTCGGCGAACGTCTCGTAGTCGGCGACCGCCGGCCGCCACAGCGGGTGGATCGTGCCGTGAACACCGCAGGCGTAGCGGCCGTCCGCCTCGGTGACCGGGGACGTGCAACGGGGGCAGGAGGCCGCGAGCGCCACGTGCGCGATCCTAGGGGCTTCGGGGCTAGGCGTTCCAGCGCAGGACGGCAGCGTCTTCGTGCTCGTACCCCAGGACCGAGACGGTGGCGGTGTCCAGGCACAGCAGGCGCCCGTCGGCGACGGGGAGGCCCAGCCAGCAGCAGGCCAGTGCGCGGCTCGCGTGCCCGTGCCCGAAGACGAGCACACGACCCCCGTGGGCGCGGGCCCGCGCCACGACCCGCTGCAACCGCTCGGCCACCGCCGCGGCGTCCTCCCCGCCCGGGCAGGCTCCGTCCCAGATCGTCCAGCCCGGGACCGACTCGCGGATCATCGCCGTGGTCACGCCCTCGTAGTCGCCGTAGTCCCACTCGACCAGGTCCGGGTCGGGTTCGGCCTCGGCGAAGCCCGCGAGCTCCGCGGTCCGCCGGGCTCGTCCCAGCGGACTGGTCAGCACCAGGTCGAACGTCGTCCCGGCCAGTCGCGGCGCCAGCGCCCGGGCCGCATCCTCCCCTGCCGTCGTCAGCGGAAGGTCGGTGCGCGACGTGTGCCGTCCCGACGCGCTCCACTCGGTCTCACCGTGCCGGACGATCCACAGCTCCCCAGGAGCGTTCGCACTCATAGGGGAGAGCCTTCTGTGATCATGGCCCGGTGACAAGTACCAAAATGTCGGAAACGACCCCTGAGCTGCATCGCGCTCGCCTCGCGGTGGCCGCGGCGTTCGCCACCCAGGGCATGGTCTTCATCAGCCTGACCACCCGGCTGCCGGACTTCACCGACGAGTTCAACCTGTCCAACGGCGAGTTGTCCGGCCTGCTGCTGATGATGGTGCTGCTCGCCGGGGCCGGTTCGGTCTTCGCCGAGACCCGCGCCAAGCGGACCGAGTCGGCACGCCTGCTTCGTACGGGCCTGTACCTGATCGCGGCCGGGGTCGGCCTGATCGCCACGATGACCGCGATGCCGCTGTTCATCGCCGCGATGGCCGTCTACGGCGTCGGGCTGGGCATGGTCGACGCGACCACGAACATGCAGGCTGTCGCGCTCGAGCACCGTTTCGGGCGGCCGATCCTGCCGTCGTTCCACGGCGCCTGGACCTTCGGCGGGCTGCTCGGGGCGAGCTTCGCGCTGGCCACGTCGTCGCTGTCGGTGAAGTACCTGGCGATCGTCGTCGTACTGCCGCTGGTCGTGCAGCTCGGATCGTTCCTGCGCCGCGTCGGAGACCCGGCGGCCGATGCTCCGAAGGTCGAGGTCCCGTGGCGCCCGATCATCCTCGTCGGCCTCGGGATGGTGCTGTTCTACATGGTCGACACGGCCGCGTTCACCTGGGGACCGCTGTTCCTCAAGAACGTCTTCAGCAACACCCCGCGCGGGCTGTTCGCGCTCGCGGTGTTCCCCTACCTGCTCTCCAGCGGCGGGATGCGGCTCGCCGGGGACCGGCTGGTGGCCCGGTACGGCGCCGTGCCCATCCTCCGCGTCGGCGCGGTGGTCGCCTCCGCCGCCCTCGCGGTCGTCGTCTTCGCACCTTCCTGGCCGGTCGCCGTGCTCGGCTTCCTGGTGCTCGGCAGCGGCGTCGGCGTGATCGCGCCGCTGAGCTTCTCGGCCGCCGCCCGGATCGCCGGCGGCAGCGAGCTCGACCCGGCCACCCGACAGGCGCGGGTCGACGCCGTCATCGCACGCTTCAACCAGTTCAACTACGCCGGCTCCCTGATCGGCGCCGTCCTGACCGGTGCGGTCGGCGAGCACGACCTGCGCGCGGGGTTCGCGGTGCCGATGGTGCTGATCCTGGGGATGGTGCCGCTGGCCCGCGCGTTTGCTCCTGCCTCGTCGAATTCACATGCCGGCATGTGAATTCGGCACGATGAACATCAAATTTCATGTTCATCGTGAGTAGTTGATGTCGTCGAGGTCCGTCCACAAGGTTCACGTGAGGTCGGCTGTGCACATTAGCGACATCGGCCCTTGATGGCGTCGTAGCGAGACCCCATCCTTCGTTGCATGGACGAGCTCTCACGACTCCGCGACCACGGCGTGTACCTGCGCCGGGAAGCACTCGACGCCGGGTATGACGACCGCGCGATCTACTCCGGACTAGCCTCCGGAAAGCTGGCACGCGTTCGACATGGCGCCTACATGAGCGGCGAGAAGTGGCGAGCCTCGAATGAAGAGCAGCAGCACCTCTTGCGGGCACACGCTGCCGGCCTGGTTCATGGCCAGCCGATGGCGCTCAGTCACGTGTCCGCGGCGATTGCTCACGGAGTCGACGTGTGGGGTGTCGATCTGTCTCGAGTGCACCTGATCCGACCGGTCGACACGGTCGGCCGCAAGCACCGCGACATCGTCTACCACCGTGGCGTCGTCGCGGGTTCAGCCAAGATCTCGGGAACCACGGTCAGGCCGGCTGCCGAGGCGGTCTACGGAGCGATCTGCCTGGCAAGCGTGGAAGCAGGTGTTGTCATCCTCGATTCTGCGTATGCACTTGGGATCTGCACGCCGGACGACATTCGAGACGAGTACGAGAAGCATCGGCGATGGCCAGGGTCCGCACGGCTCAACATCACACTTCGCATCGCGCAACCTGGCGCGCAATCGGTCGGCGAGTCTCGGATGCGGTTCCTGTTCTGGAGGCATGGTCTGCCGAGACCGCAGCTGCAGTACGCCGTCAGCGATGGTTCCGGCGTGATCGGCACCGCCGACTTCGCCTGGCCGGAGTACGGCGTTCTCGGTGAGTTCGATGGCCGGATCAAGTACGAAAAGCTCCTACGACCGGGCGAGAGCTCAGCTGACGTCGTCGTACGGGAGAAGATCCGCGAGGACCAAATGCGTGAGGCGACCGGGTACGGCTTCATCCGCTACATCTGGTCCGATCTCTCCAGGCAGGAGCAGACCGCCGAACGAACACGTCGAGCACTTGCCGTGCGCCCACGAACCGCGCCTTGAGCGACATCAACTCTGCACGATGAACACCGAATTTCATGTTCATCGTGACGAATTCACATGCCGGCATGTGAATTCGTCACAGGCAAACTCAGGCCTGGGGGCCCGCCCAGTTCTTGTCGGGCACCGGCACGGGGCGGCCGGGCTGCTCGCCGCCGCGCTCGGCGAGGTAGCTGTCCTTGGGGACCATGACCTTGCGGCGGAAGACGCAGACGATCTTGCCGTCCTGGTTGTAGCCGATGGTCTCGACGTAGACGACGCCGCGGTCGTCCTTCGACTTCGACTCGGTCTTCTCCAGCACGGTGGTCTCGCCGTACAGGGTGTCGCCGTGGAAGGTCGGGGCGACGTGGCGCAGCGACTCGACCTCGAGGTTCGCGATCGCCTTGCCGGAGATGTCGGCGACCGACATGCCGAGGAGGATCGAGTACACGTAGTTGCCGACCACGACGTTCTTGCCGAACTGGGTGGTCTTCTCGGCGTAGTTCTCGTCGAGGTGGAGCGGGTGGTGGTTCATCGTGAGGAGGCAGAACAGGTGGTCGTCGTACTCGGTGACCGTCTTGCCGGGCCAGTGCTTGTAGGTCGCACCGACCTCGAACTCCTCATAGCTACGACCGAACTGCATGGCACACCTTCTCTGCTCGCGGACAACCGTGCCATCCTGCCGAACGACCGCACCCCGGCGCGAGCCCGCGCGGGGTGGGATTGCTCACGACCTCAGGAACCGCCGCCGCCGGCCTTGCGCCGATGCATCTTCGGGCCGCCGCCGACGACCTCGGAACCGTGCGCCTTCTCCTTGGCGGCACCGTCCTTCGGTACGCCGCGGTCGTTGGCCTTCTTGCGGTCCAGCGCCTCGCGCATCTTTGCCTTGAGGTCGTCGTTGGAGTTCTGGTCGGCCATGGTGGCTCCTTGATCGTCGATCTCGTCGTGCACGGTCTCTGGGGCCAGCCTGCCACCCGGCGACGAACGGCGTCGAACGCCTTACCGGCGGCGGACGATGCGGCGGGGTGGTCGAGGCCTCAGACGGTGTAGCCCAAGGACCGGGCAGTCTCCTTGGCGCCCTCGGTGACCGGGGTCGCGACGACTGCCGTGCCGTAGGCGCACAGCTCGGTCCAGACGTCGCCCATCTCCGAGGTGTCGAAGCGCATCCCGATCACTGCATTGCCGCCGCGTGCGCGAGCCTCCTCCAACATCCTGCCCATGACCTCGTTGCGGCTGGTGATCAGGTTGGTCGTCATCCCCTTGAGCTCGCCGCCGACCAGGGACTTGAAGCCGGCACCCATCTGGGAGAACGCGTTCCGGGAGCGCACCGTGAGGCCGAAGACCTCGCCACATACCCGCTGGATCTCCCAGCCGGGCAGATCGTTGGTGGTGACCACGAGCATGTCAGGACCCTCCTCCGACGGCACTACGCCGCTGCACTGTCCCGAACCAGCTGATCTGGTCGGTCACGTGGACACGATGCCACCCCTACCGAAGCCGCGTCGAGACGCGGTCCGGCGCGGCGAGCCGATCGCACGATCCGCTCAAACCAGCCGATCAAACAAGGTGCTGGAACCGCGCCGGCACCCGCACCAACGGCCGCCGTCGCATCACCTCGACCTGCCCGCCCTTCGGCGAGCGGTGGTTGCCCTTCTCATCGCGTACGACGAGGTCGGCGAGCGCCTGCCCGGTCGGAGCGGCGAACTCGCTGACCTGGTCCCCCTGGTCGATCTGGGCGGTGATCTCCTCGAGGAGTCCGACGAGCTCGGCACCGGACTTGCTCCAGCTGGACTTCGGCGACCGGCCGAAGTTCTCGACCATGTCCAGGCGCCGGGTGGCAGCGTCCTCCAGCAGATCCCGATCGGCGAACTTGAGGTGGAACATCCACAGATGCGGGCTGACCTCGTACGCCGTCCGGATGCCATGCGAGGCGGCCACCCAGCGGGCGCCGCTCAGGTTCAGGCTCGGCTTGCACATGATCGGCACGAACTTCGCCAGGCTGCGCTGCTCCAGGACGGGACGGGACAGGTCCAACGGCGCCTCGACCCCGAGGTGGTGGACCAGGTTGAGGCCCAGCACGCCGACCGCGGACGCATTGCGGTGCTCGGCTACGAACGCGGGCAGGCTGTCGAACCGCAACGGGTCCGCAACCACGAACTCGTCCACGTCCACGAACAGCACCGCGTCGTACAGGGCGAGCAGCGCATCAGCCAGGCCCCCGAGCACCCGCGACCTGGCCACCTCGAACTGGCCGCCGCGGATCTCGGGGACTCGAAGCACGTTGCAGGCAAGGCCATCGGTCCCGCCGTCGCGGGAGTTGTCATCGACGATGTACAGGTTCTCGACCCCGACCTGCGCGCCGTAGTACCCGAGCCACTTCGGAAGCAGCACGGCCTCGTCGCGGGCCATCGTCAAGACGGCGAGCCGGACCGGCCCCGAAGGAGCCACGGAGCTCTCGCCCGGTGTGTCGGCCGGAGCGGGCCGGCGGCCGAAGAAGCGAGCCATCAGCGGGCACCCGCGGCGCGTGACTGCCGCGCCTCCACGAGCGCCAGGACCAGCACCTCGAGGCCCTCGATCGCCGCGTCCAGCTGGTCCTCGACACTCACCGTCTCGGGACGGATCCCTTTCACGGGCACCGGGCGCAGCTCGTCAAGGTCGCCCACGACGCGCAGTCCGAGCCCGCGCAGCCGCTCCAGGTCGCCCTCGGCACGGCGCTGCATCCAGCCGGCCTTGAACCCGACCCGCGGCCCCTTGGCCGTACGCCGGGCCAGGCCTTCCTTCGCCAGGACGTCCTTGACCACCCGCTCGTACTGCACCTTGGGCAGGCTGGTCCCGGCGAGCCTGGCGTTCAGCCGTCGGAGCACCACGGCCGAAGCAGCGTCGAGCGAAGGATTGCCCGGGACCTCGAGATCGATCCCGACCGGGTCGATGCCGGCAACGCCGCAGAACCGCTCCCAGAGCACCGACGGGTCGGCACCCGGCGGCGGCACCGTGATCAGGGTGAAGTTCTCGTCACCGAAGACCGTCCGCCACCGCGCGGCGATCCCGGGGATGTTCTGCTGCCGGTTGAAGGACTTCGCCAGGCTGGCACCTGCCTTGGACGCAGGACGGCCGCGTAGCGCCCGGACGAAGTCGGACCAGTCCGCGACGCCGCGGTTCTGCATCGACTCGGTCCAGGTCGACGGCACCCCGGCCGTCAGGTTCCTCGCAGTCAGGATGACCTGGATGTCGGCGCCGGCGAAAGCATCATGGATGATCGCGACCTTCTTCGGGGACTGGGTCGCGAGCAGCTCGGCTGAGATCACGGCGGTCCCCGGCCAGCGGTCGATCGCGCCGACCAGGCTCAACCACGGCCCATCGGGGTCGAACGGCTCCTGGTTGTCGCCGCCGTGCACGAAGAGCTCCTTCGCGGCACCGAACTGGCCGTGGCCCGGGGCGCTGCCGAAGAAGACACCGCGCTCGCCGAGCAGCCTGCTGTTGAGTCGGAGGACCTGCTGGATGAACGACGTACCTGACTTCATCGCTCCGATATGGATGACGAGCCTCGACGCCACGGGGGCCCACCTCCGGTCGCTCTGCATCCACACGGTCACGCGCATGCTACTCAGCCAGCGTGAACCGGTGGTTACGGCCAACCGGCGCCGGCGCAGCTCAGCTGCGCAGCTTGGGTCCCGCTTCGCTCCAACAAACTGCTTGCTTCGGGATCACTCGAGCTCGTCCTTCGCTCGGCGCTCCGCTCCGCTCAGCTCGGCGCTCCGCTCAGCTGCGCAGCTTGTATTCCTTCAGCATCGAGTTGCCGATGATCATCTTCTGGATGTCCGAGGTGCCCTCGCCGATGAGCATGAACGCGACCTCGCGGTAGAGCCGCTCGATCTCGTACTCCTTGGAGTAGCCGTAGCCGCCATGGATCCGGAAGGAGTCCTCGACGACCTCGTGGGCGTACTCCGAGGCGACCATCTTGGCCATGCCGGCCTCGACGTCCATCCGCTGGCCGGTGTCCTTCATCCGCGCAGCCTTCACCATCATGGTGTGCGCGACCTCGACCTTGGTGGCCATCTCGGCGATGCGGAACAGGATCGCCTGGTGCTGGGCGATCGGCTTGCCCATGGTCTGCCGCTGCTGGGCGTAGGCGATGCCGAGCTCGAAGCCCCGCCACGCCAGGCCGCACGCGCGGGCGGCGACGTTGACGCGGCCGACCTCGACGCCGTCCATCATCTGGTAGAAGCCCTTGCCGGGCTCGCCGCCGAGGACCTGGTCGGCGCGAACCACGTGGCCCTCGAGCACCATCTCGGTGGTCTCGACGCCCTTGTAGCCCATCTTGTCGATCTTGCCCGGGATGGTCAGGCCGGGCGCGGTCTCGCCGAAGCCGGACTCCTTCTCGATCAGGAAGGTCGTCATGTTCTTGTAGACCGAGTCGGCGCCCTCGTCGGTCTTGCACAGGGTGGCGACCAGGCGCGACTCCCCGCCGTTGGTCAGCCACATCTTCGAGCCGGTGATGGAGTAGCTGCCGTCGTCCTGCTTGACGGCCTTGGTCGAGACCGCTGCGACATCGGATCCCAGGCCCGGCTCGGACATCGAGAACGCGCCACGCATCTCGCCGGTCGCCATCTGCGGCAGGTACTTCTGCTTCTGCTCCTCGGTGCCGTGATGCATCACCATGTACGCCACGATGAAGTGCGTGTTGATGACCCCGGACACGCTCATCCAGCCGCGGGCGATCTCCTCCACGCACAGCGCGTAGGTCAGCAGCGACTGGCCGAGGCCGCCGTACTCCTCAGGGATCATCAGGCCGAAGACACCGAGCTCCTTGAGCCCTTCGACGATCTCCGTCGGGTACTCGTCAGCGTGCTCGAGCTCCTGGGCGACCGGGATGATCCTCTCGTTCGTGAACTCACGAACCGCCTTGAGGATCTCGGTCTGGATCTCGTCGAGGCCCTCGGTCTCGCAGAGTCGAACCATGGTGATGACGTCCTTCCGGTCACGTGAACGGCCCACGGAGACAACGGGGCCCGGTCGATATTACCCGTCGGTATCGATGCCCTCGACCCGGTCGAGCATGACACCGGTCACCCGCTGCGGCGAACCGGCAGCATCCCTCGCAGGCCTACGAGGACCCGCGCAGACGCCCGAAGCGGCGGCGTACGGCGGCCCGGAGGCCTGCCTCCTCGCGAAGCCTGCGGTTCTCGGCGACGAGCCCGTCCTTGGCGAGCGTCAGCGACCGCACGTCGTGCAGCAGCCGACCCGCCAGCTCGACCGCGACATCGGCGACCTCCGCCTCGGTGATGTCGGACCACGTACGTCGCGGCTCCAGCACCTGCGGCACGAGCAGGTCCTCGAGGTCGCCGATCACGTCGTACCCCGCCGCCGTGATGTGCTCGACGCTGGCCCGGCCACGCTCCCGGCAGTCCTCGATCGCCGACGCCGAGGGCCAGAAGGCCTCGCCGGCGCGAGTGACCAGGCGCCGGTCGGCGAGGAAGGTGCGGATGAAGCGCGCCCGATCACGCGCCGTCTCGAAGTCCGCGTCCTGCAGGTGCGTGTTGAGCCGGCGCAGCGTCTCAGCCTCGACCAGGCCCATCGACGGGTTCGCTCTCGCTGAGAGATCGAAGCCGGTCGGGTCGAACCCCACCAGGGCGGCGAACCGCTCCCAGATCAGCGTGCGCGCCGCCGCGGGGCCGGGCAACGGCAGCACGTGCACCCGTTCCGGCGGGACCGTGGGACCCCAACGCTCCAGGACCAGGCGGAGGTCGAGCGTCCGCCAGTTCCAGATCGCGGCCGGCTCGTCGGAGGCCGGCGCCTGCCCGAAGCTCGTCAGCGTGACCGACGACCTGTTCTTCAGGCTCTCCTGCCAGCTGCTGGCGAGCATCCCGACCGGCTCGCGTGCGGTCAGCACCAGGTGCACCTCGGCCGGTGCGAGCGCGGCCAGCATCCGCTCCGCCTGCTCGGTCGAGGCAGCCGCGAAGAACTCGTGGCTGATCACCGAGGTCCCCGGCCAGGCCGCGACGTCGGCCTGGATCCGGTCCCAGGCGGTCCGGCGTGACTCGTCGAAGGTATGCAGCCGAGGGTCGTCGCGGACCGCGCGGCTGGCCCAGAGGTGATCGCGCCGGCTCGCGCCCGGCAGCAGGACGCCTTGATCAGCCAGCCGCTCGCGGCCCGACCACATCAGAGTCTGCAGGTAGGTGGTCGCCGTCTTCGGCAGTCCGAGGTGCAGGAAGACGGTCTGGCTCATCGAACAAGAAGACTAGAGCGAACTCTCGAACTTCGCGATAGCGGCCGCGATCCGGGCCTGGTCCTGGGTCGCGATCGGGAGCAGCAGCTCGGAGATCACATCGACCAGCTCGGCGACCCGCACGTTGAGGTTCCGGTTCTCCTGGACCTCGGCCTCGAGATCGTTGATCCGCTTGACCAGCTCGTCGACGGCACCGCCTCCAACGAGCCGCACCAGGCGCGTCCGGAACGTTTCCTTGGACTCTACGTTCGCCATTCCGCCACCATTCGGGTCATCGGCCGACCGGGCTCTCCGTTCGGCACCTTCTCTTCGATCTCCTCGCGCGCCACGATCACTGCACCGTGCCGCGTGAGCTCCGCCTCGACATCCTCGGCCGAGATCGGCGTCAGCAGCTCCCGGCCCTGCGGACCTCCGAGCGGCCCGGAGACGAACTCCAGGTAGAGCCGCCCGCCGGTCCCGCGCAGTGCCATCTCGGCGAGCCGCCACGTCGCCTTCCGCGCTGGATCGGACTGGCTGTCGACCAGGTGCCGCGCGACCAGCACCCGCGGGCCGGAGGAGTGGGCGAGCCTGGCGCCTGCCCCCATCCAGCTGCGCAGCGAGTTCAGGTTCATCTCGCGGATCTCCAGGTCCACACCTTCGTCGGCCACGACCTTCTGGACCGCCTGCGAGGCCACGAAGACGAAGTCCAGGGCTCTGACCTTGGCACCCTGACGGGCGAACCAGAGCGCGTCGCCGCACCGGCCGGCGCCGATGTCGACGACGAACGGCGGGATCCCGCCCTCACGGTCGACGACCATCCGGGCCAGGTCGCTCGGCGCCCCTGCGGGCATCGTGTTGCGCACGTGGCTGTAGCGCCGCTCCCACTCGTTGCGCATCAGCCGGGTGCTCCGGAACCAGCCGGACAGGCGCCGTACGGTCGTCCGCGCGGTGCTGAAGTGGTACGCCGGGTCCGGGACCTTCCAGCCGGTGCCGTACATCGCCTCGAGGAGGCGCTCGGGGACCGCCGGGGCCGGGAACGTGCGGCCCTCCAGGGTGACCTCGCTCAGCGGGTAGACCCAGTCCCGCTGGAACGGCGCGCCGACCTCGCCCATCACGTAGAGCATCGCCGGGGCCTCGCCGTACGGCGCAGCGATGAAGCCGCCGAAGACGTCGAGGCCGCGGATCGTGCCGTCGCTCTCCACGATGTCGATCCGGAAGGCGATGCCGCTGTAGCGGTAGGTGCTGAACCCGGCCTCGGTGACCCGGCGCTGGACCAGGAACGACTCGCGGATCACGTCGACGGGGGCGGTGAAGTTGCTGACGTAGGCGAGGTCGGCATCGCTGTCGTGGCCGATCAGCTTGCCGGCGCGGACCGCGCCGAGCAGGGAGCCGTAGGCCACGAAGGCATCGATGCCCGCAGCCTTGAGGGCTGCCAGCACGGTCTCCATCGAATCAAGCAGCGGCGCGACGTGCTCGGCGCTGCGGGTGTCGAAGGTCAGCATCAGCTTGTTGGTCTTGTCCAGGCCGAGCGGGGCACCGGCCTGGTTGACCACGGCGATCCGGTCAGTGCCCTCGCCGAGGGTGAGCTCCTCGGAGTACAGCGTGGTCTCGGTGACGTGCGCGACGATCGAGAGCTCGACGACTCCGTTGAGGAACCGCTTGAGCGCGTTGGGCCACGGGGTGAACCGAGCGCCGCTCTTGGGCTGGGAGTCGCGCAGCAGCCAGAACGACCAGACCCTGCGGCCGTCGAACCGGACGTCGACGACTTCGTCGACGGCGGTGGAGAACCAGAAGCCGGCGTCGTCGACACGGATGCCGTCGACCTTGGGGACGGAGGTGGCCGCCACCGGGTCAGCCCTGCACGCTGTGTGTGTCCGCAACCTGCGCGTTCGCAACAAACGTGTTGGCCCTGGTCAGGTCGTCGTCGAAGTCGACCTCGACGATCTCGTAGCGGGAGATGTCGACCGCTTCGATCCGGATCCCGTCCTTCTCGATCGCGAGCTCCAGCCCGCGCTCGAAGTAGTCCTGCTCGTCGACCTCGCCGAGACGCTCGACGAAGGCGGCCTTCTCCGCAGCGGAGATGTAGTTGATCCCGACGGCCTCGCCGAGCCCGCCGACCACGCTCTTGGACAGCTCGGCGATGTAGCCGTCCGGGTCGAGGGTGTACTTGACCTCCTCGTCAGCGACCGAGGCGGTGTTCACGCACACGAAGCTGCGGCCGGCCTCGATCTTGTCGTGGATCAGGCCGAGCACCCGCGGGTCGAAGACCACGTCGCCGTTGAGCCACAAGACACCGCCGGGCTGGGACAGCCTGAGGGCCTTGAGCAGGCTCTTGGAGGTGTTGGTGGAGTCGTAGACCTCGTTGTAGACGAAGGAGATGTCCGGCATCGCCTCGATCACCAGGTCCAGCTTGAAACCGACGACGGCGGTCACGAAGACCTCGTCGCCGTAGGCATCGCGCAGCGAGTTCACCGCCCGCCGCATGATGCTCTCTCCCGAGGTCAGCGGCGTGAGCGGCTTGGGGTGCGGCTTGCCGAGACGGGTTCCGAGGCCCGCGGCAAGGATGACGACCTGGATGGCCACGTGGCCCTCCCTTTCCATGGGCACCGCACGGACCAGTGCGCGGTTTGCCCGCTTTGGACCGCGCCGTCGCGCGGTCTCGAATCACGGAGTCTACAAACTTAAAGGACAACGCTGAGGACCCCCTAAGCGCGGCTTGCGGAAATCTTCAGTGTCGTTAGCCGCTGCGCCGGCCGGTCCAACGGGTCCAGAGTGGGTCCACAGTGAGTCCGTGATGATCGCAACGCCGCGGCTGCGGATCCGGGACTGGACCATCGACGACGCCCCTGCGGTGCTCGACATCCACAGCCGCGTCGAGGTCGTGCAGTGGCTCGGCGACGGCGAGCCCGTGCTGATGAAGGACCTCGGCGAGGCCACCGAGCGGATCGGGGGCTGGCTGATGCGCGAGGATCCGCCGCTCGGCTTCTGGGCGATCGAGGTCACCGAGCCCGGCGCCCTCCAGGGCCGTGCCATCGGGGCGGTGCTGCTGGTGCCGCTGCCCGGCAACGAGAACGGCGAGATCGAGATCGGCTGGCACCTGCATCCGGACGCCTGGGGCCACCGGTACGCCGCCGAGGCGGCCCGCGCCATCCTCCAGCACGGGTTCGAAGGCGGTCTGGAGGAGATCCACGCGGTCACGCACCTGACGAACGAGCCCTCGATGTCGGTCTGCCGCCAGATCGGGATGGAGCACCGCGGCATCGTGCACACCTGGTACGACGAGCCGTCGGAGTACTTCGTGATCACCCGAGACCAGTGGTCACGCGGGTCCTCAAGCAGGGACCTCGACTGAGGGCTGGCCGCCGCGGATGACGGTCGCCATCCCGACCAGCACCAGGACCAGCCCGATCAGGGCGCCGGCATCCGGGACCTGGCCCAGCCAGGCTGCCGCGATCAGCGAGGCACCCGGGATCTCGAGCAGGATCGCCAGCGACACCACCATCGGCGTCACCCGGTCCAGCAGGTGGTTGAAGACCGAGTGCCCGAGCAGCTGGGCGGTCGCGGCGAGGACGCCGAGGAGCACCCACTGGTGCGCGGCGTACCCGGTCAGCGGCTGGCCGCGCAGCAGCGCGGCGACGAGCAGGGCAACGGCTGCGGTCCCGTAGCAGCCGAACGTGTAGCTCGTGGTGGAGACGCTCTGACGCACCCGCCCGCCGATCACCGCGTACGCCGCGACTCCCACCGACCCGAGCAGCGCGAGCCCGTCGCCGGCCAGTGCGCGGGAGGAGATGGACAGGTCGACCCCGGAGACCACTACGGCTCCGAGGACTGCGACGAGCACCCCGAGCAGCACCCGGCGCCCGAGGGTGGCGCCGCGGGCGACGTCGTACCCGACGACCCAGATCACCTGCAGCGAGACGATCGCGGTGCTCGAGGACACCGAGGTCATCGTCAGCGAGGTCACCCAGAAGCCGAAGTGCGAGGCGAGGCAGAGGCCCGCCGCGACCAGGGCGAGCAGCTGCCGGCTGTCCAGCGAGCGCAGCTCGGCGGACCGCGAGACCACGGCGACGGGCGCGATCGCCGCAGTGGCCAGGGCGTTCCTCCAGAACGCGATCGCCAGCGGCGGCACCACCAGGGACGCCATCAGCGGAGCGGCGAGCGATACCGCGGCGACGCCGATGGCGAGCAGCACGAGTGTCCGCGCGCCGAGAAAGGTCCCGGGCATGGGCCCATCCTGCACTTAACCCCTCGCCACTGCCCCTAGGCTTGAACCTCGTGAACACCCCACGTCGTCGCTCGTCGCGTTCCCGGCTCCACAGGGACTGCGCGTGAGCACGGCACCGTCGCGCGTGTTCGCCGCGCGCCTGGTCGGACTGCCGGTCTTCGACCCCCAAGGCGACCAGGTCGGCAAGGTCCGCGACGTCGTCGTCGTGCTCCGTACCGATGTCCACCAGCCGCGGGTGGTCGGACTTGTCATCGAGGTCTTCGGCCGGCGCCGCGTCTTCGCCCCGATGACCCGGGTGACCAACATCGACTCCGGCCAGGTGATCACCACCGGCCTGCTGAACATGCGCCGCTTCGAGCTCCGCGGGACCGAGACCCTGGTGATCGGCCAGATGCTGGACCGCAAGGTCAAGGTCAAGAGCACCGGCATCGAAGGGATGGTCTTCGACGTCGCGATGGAGCAGGCCCGCACCCGCGACTGGGTGCTCTCCCGGGTCGCGCTGCAAGAAGGCAGCAAAGGCTTCCGCCGCCGAGGCCAGACCCATGTCGTGGAGTGGGACGACGTCGAGGGCCTTCACCGCCGCGAGGCCGTGCAGGGCACCACCCACCTGATCGCCTCGCTCGGCGACCTCAAGCCGGCTGACGCTGCCGCGGTCATCCACGACCTCCCCCCCGAGCGCCGTCGCGAGGTCGTCGTCGGGCTGGAGGACGACCGCCTCGCCGACATCATCGAGGAGCTGCCCGAGGAGGAGCAGGTCGAGATCCTCGCGTACCTGAGCCAGGAGCGTGCGGCCGACGTGCTGGAGGAGATGTCCCCCGACGACGCGGCCGACCTGATCGCCGACCTGCCGCCCGAGACCGCCGCCCGGCTACTGGAGCTGATGGAGCCCGACGAGGCCGACGACGTACGCCGGCTGCTGTCCTACGGCGAGGAGACCGCCGGCGGCATGATGGTGCCCGAGCCGGTGATCCTCTCCCCCGATGCCACCGTGGCCGAGGCGCTGGCACGGGTGCGCAGCGAGGAGCTCACCCCGTCACTGGCCGCGCTGGTGCACGTGTGCCGCCCTCCCCTGGAGACGCCGACCGGCAAGCTGATCGGCGTCGCTCACATCCAGCGGCTGCTGCGCGAACCACCCTCGGAGCTCGTCGCTGGCGTCTTGGACACCAGCCTGAACTACCTGCACGCGGACGCCTCGCTCGAGGACGTCGCGACCTTCCTGGCCACCTACAACCTGGTCGCGGCACCGGTCGTCGACGAAGAGGGCCGGCTGCTCGGCACGGTCACCGTCGACGACCTGCTCGACCACCTGCTGCCCGACGGCTGGCGCGACCGCAAGATCGAGAAGGGGTGAGCCGGCGATGACACCCGAGCCCCGGAAGTCCGAGCCCCGCAAGCCCGAGCGCCGGTCGATGGACAAGCGCCTCGCTGAGAAGAAGGCAGGCGACAAGAAGTCCGAGGAGCGCGCCCGTACCCGCCTGGACCAGCCGCAGGAGATCCGGCGCTCGCTGGTCGGGCGCTCGCTGGTCGGCAGGCCGTCCGTCGACTCCGACCGCTTCGGCTCCTTCGCCGAGCAGTTCGCCCGGTTCATGGGGACCGCGCGCTTCCTGATCTACATGACCCTCTTCGTGGTCGTGTGGATCGGGTGGAACGCGGTCGCCCCCAACGGCGCCCGGTTCGACGGCTACCCGTTCATCTTCCTGACCTTGATGCTCAGCCTGCAGGCGTCGTACGCCGCGCCCCTGATCCTGCTCGCGCAGAACCGCCAGGAGGTCCGCGACCGGGTGATGACCGAGCAGGACCGGCAGGCCAACGCCCGCGGTCATGCCGACATGGAGTTCCTGGCCCGCGAGGTCGCCTCGCTGCGGATGGCACTGGGCGAGGTCGCGACCCGCGACTTCCTGCGCTCGGAGCTGCGCAGCCTGCTTGCCGAGCTCAGCGAGCGGGAGGTCGATCCGACCGATTCCGAGGACCTCGAGCAGAGTGAGCAGGATCATCGGCGCCGGGGGCCATCGGCCGACGAGCCGGCCTGAGCCAGCACGTATCCTGACCTGATGACATCCCCCGTTCTCGAGCAGGTCCAGGCTGCCCTGGCGACAGTGAACGACCCCGAGATCAAGCGACCGATCACCGAGCTCGGCATGGTCGAGTCCGTGGACATCGACGACACCGGCAAGGTCGCGATCAAGGTCCTCCTCACCGTCGCCGGCTGCCCGCTCAAGGACACCATCACCCGCGACGTGACCGGCGCGGTCTCGACCGTCGCCGGGGTCACTGCGGTCGATCTCGAGCTCGGCGTGATGACCGCGGAGCAGCGTGCCGGCCTCAAGGACGTGCTCTCCGGCGGCCAGGCCCAGCGCGAGATCCCGTTCGGCAAGCCGGACTCGCTGACCAAGGTCTACGCGATCGCGTCCGGCAAGGGCGGCGTCGGCAAGTCCTCGGTGACCGTCAACCTCGCTCTGGCGCTCGCCGCGCAGGGCCTGCGGGTCGGGGTCATCGACGCCGACATCTACGGCCACTCGGTCCCGGCGATGCTCGGCCTCGCCGACACCAGGCCGACCCAGGTCGACGACCTGATCATGCCAGTCCCGACCGCGAGCGGCATCTCGGTGATCTCGATCGGCATGCTCAAGCCGCGTCGCGACCAGGTCGTGGCCTGGCGCGGCCCGATGCTCGACCGGGCCCTGGTGCAGATGCTCGCTGATGTCTACTGGGGCGACCTGGACGCGCTCCTGCTCGACCTGCCCCCGGGCACCGGAGACGTCGCGATCTCGCTCGGCCAGCACCTGCCCAGCGCCGAGGTGATCGTGGTCACGACTCCGCAGGAGGCTGCCGCCGAGGTCGCCGAGCGTGCCGGCACGATGGCCTCGATGATGCACCAGCGGGTGATCGGGGTCGTGGAGAACATGAGCTATCTGCCCTGCCCGCACTGCACCGAGGAGGGCAAGGAGCACCGACTGGAGATCTTCGGCTCCGGCGGCGGCGCGCGTGTAGCCGCGACGCTGAGCCAGCGGCTCGGGTACGACGTCCCGCTGATGGCCGACGTACCGATCGACATCTCGCTGCGCGAGGGCGGTGACGACGGCAAGCCCGTCGTCGAGGCCAACCCGACCTCGCCGGCGGCGGTCGCGCTCACCTCGATCGCGACGCAGCTCTCCGGCCGCCGCCGCGGTCTGGCTGGGATGCAGCTCGGCCTCACGCCCTCCTCGCGGTTCTGATCTTCGGCCCGCGACCAGGACCGTAGACTCACCCCATGTTTGGCGTCGGGCTGCCCGAGTTGGCAGTGATCTTCTTTGTCGCAGTGGTCGTCTTCGGCCCCGACAAGCTGCCCGACTATGCCCGTCAGGCCGGCCGGATGGTCCGACAGCTGCGGAAGTTCGCCAAAGACGCCCAGAACGACCTGCGCGCCGAGCTCGGCCCGGAGTACGCCGACCTCAATCTGCGAGACCTCGACCCGCGCGCCGCGATCCGCAAGCACATCCTCGAGGGGATGGACGAGGACGACCTGACCGCCCAGGAGGGCCTGATCTCACCAGAGGTCGGCGGCCCGGCGCTGGAACCGGGCGAGAGCCCTCCGTACGACTTCGACGCCACCTGAGCACGCTCTCCGGCGGGTCCCCGGCCTAGACCAGGAGTCCCGAAATTCCCACGGCTTCCGTAACCCGAATGGTTCATTTCTGTAAA
>DATAZI010000064.1:0-18292 GCA_036272095.1 Marmoricola sp.
GCTGCGCCGCCAGAGCCGCTCCCGCACCGACCTCGAAGCCTTGCTCGACGCCTCGCAACGGGAGAGCGATGACCTCCGCGCCCGGCTCGACGAGCTCACCGTCCTGCTCGGTCCGGCCGCTCCGTCCGCCCGGCCACCGCGCGGCTCGACGCCGGTCGAGACCGCTGCCTACCTGATCACCGACGCGGGCGCCGTCCCGGGCGAGGTGAACCCTGAGGACCAGGTCGCCGTACCGGACCGGCTGGTGCTCAGTGCCACGCTCGGCGCTCCGCTGGTCAAGGTCGCCGCGTTCGGGCACGGCGTACGCCGGGCGCTGTCCCCGGAGTCCCGCAACCGGATCCGGTTCGAGATGCGACGCGAGGTACGCAGCGCGCGTAAGCGCCGCCGCCGTCAGGTGCGCGAGCACCTGCGCCAGACACGTGCCGACGAGCGGGCCCAGGAGGGTCTGGCGTGAGGCGGGGCTTCTGGTTCGTCGCCGGAGCCGGAGCCGGCGTCTACATCATGGTCAAGGCCCGCCGAGCCGCTGAGATCTTCACCCCCGAAGGATTGCGCGACCGGATCGACAGCCTGCAGGTCGGGGCCCAGCTCTTCGCCGAAGAGGTCCGGACCGGGATGGTGGAGCGCGAGGAAGAGCTCCGCGAGCGTTTCGGCTACGTTCTCGACGGCCCCCTTGCCTTGGAGGCCTCAGCCCACGACGCCGAGGAGATCCCGGCGCCCCCAGCCCTGGAAGGCAGGCACTGATGGACCCGGTCCTGAGCTCGGCCGACATCCGACGCCGCTTCGTCGCGCACTTCGAAGCCGCCGGCCACACAGCAGTGCCGTCGGCGCCGCTGTTGGTCGACGACCCGAACCTGCTCTTCGTCAATGCCGGCATGGTGCCTTTCAAGCCGTACTTCCTGGGCCAGGAGACGCCGCCGTACTCGCGCGCCGTCAGCGTGCAGAAGTGTGTGCGCACCCCGGACATCGAGGATGTCGGCAAGACCACGCGGCACGGCACCTTCTTCGAGATGTGCGGCAACTTCTCCTTCGGCGACTACTTCAAGGCAGGCGCCATCGAGCTGGCCTGGGAGCTGATCACCAAGCCGGTCGCCGACGGCGGCTACGGGCTCGAGGAGAGCCGGCTCTACCCGAGCGTCTACGTCGACGACCCGGAGGCGCCTCTGCTCTGGCGCAAGATCACTGGCCTGCCCGACGACCGGATCGCCCGTCTCGGCAAGACCGAGAACTACTGGTCGATGGGCGTCCCGGGCCCCGGCGGCCCCTGCTCGGAGATCCTCTACGACCGCGGCCCGGCGTACGGCGCCGACGGCGACTTCAGCGCCGAGGACCGCTACCTGGAGTTCTGGAACCTGGTCTTCATGCAGGACGAGCTGTCCGCGGTCCGCAGCAAGGAGGACTTCGACATCGCCGGCGCGCTGCCGAAGCAGAACATCGACACCGGCATGGGCCTGGAGCGTGTTGCCTTCCTCAAGCAGGGCAAGGACAACATGTACGAGATCGACACCATGTTCCCGGTGATCGAGCGCGCCGAGGAGCTCAGCGGCCGCAGGTACGGTGCCGACCCGCTCGACGACGTCCGCTTCCGGGTGGTCGCCGACCACGTCCGCTCCTCGATGATGCTGATCGGCGATGGCGTGACGCCCGGCAACGAGTCCCGTGGCTACGTGCTCCGCCGTCTGCTGAGGCGCGCTGTCCGCTCGATGCGGCTGCTGGGCTACGAGGACCGCGCACTGCCCGAGCTCCTGCCGGTCAGCCGGGACAAGATGTCGCCGGGCTATCCCGAGCTCGCCTCGGACTGGGAGCGGATCGCCCAGGTCGCGTACGCCGAGGAGGACGCCTTCCGCACGACGCTGCGCTCGGGCACCCAGATCTTCGACAACGCTGCTGTCGAGACCAAGGCCGCCGGGTCCGGTGTGCTCGCCGGTGACAAGGCGTTCGCGCTGCACGACACCTACGGCTTCCCGATCGACCTGACTCTGGAGATGGCGGCCGAGAACGGGCTGAGTGTCGACGAGGAGGGCTTCCGGGCCCTGATGACCGAGCAGCGCTCGCGGGCCAAGGCAGATGCGAAGTCCAAGAAGGGCCAGCACGCCGACACCAGCGTCTACCGCGGGATCCTCGATGCCAACGGCCCCACCGAGTGGCTCGCCTACGAGACGCTGACTACCGAGTCGCGGCCGCTGGCGCTGCTCGCCGGCGGTGGGCAGGTAGCCGCGCTGCACCAGGGCGAGGTCGGCGAGCTCGTGCTCGACCGCACTCCGTTCTACGCCGAGTCCGGTGGCCAGGTCGCCGATGCGGGCACCATCGTGTTCGACGGCGGCGTGCTGGAAGTGCTCGACGTCCAGCGCCCGATCAAGGGCCTGGTCGTGCACCAGGTGCGGGTCGTCGAGGGCGAGTTCGCCGCCGCCGGCCTGCTCGAGGCCAAGGTCGACCCCGACTGGCGCACCGGAGCACGCCAGGCCCACTCCGGCACCCACGTCGTGCACGCCGCCCTGCGCGAGGTGCTCGGGCCTACCGCTCTGCAATCCGGGTCCTACAACCGGCCGGGGTACCTGCGTCTCGACTTCGGCTGGACCAGTGGCCTGAGCGAGGCCCAGTTCCGAGACCTCGAGGAGGTCTCCAACAACGCGCTGCGCTCTGACCTCGCGGTCGGCTGGGAGTACATGACGCTGAGCCAGGCCAAGGACTGGGGCGCGATCGCGTTGTTCGGCGAGACCTACGACGCCAGCCTGGTCCGGGTCGTGGAGATCGGCGGACCCTGGTCACGCGAGCTCTGTGGTGGCACCCACGTGGACCACTCCTCACAGATCGGCACCATCGTGCTGACGTCCGAGTCGTCCGTCGGATCGGGCAACCGACGGATCGAGGCCCTGACCGGCTACGAGGGGTTCGCCTACCTGGCCCGCGAGCGCGACGTGGTCGCCCAGCTCACCGGCCTCCTCAAGACCCAGCCCGACGACCTCGTGGGCAGGGTCGGCGACCTCGTCGAGCGCCTCCGCGCGGCCGAGAAGGAGCTCGAGAAGGGCCGTCTCGCACAGTTGCTCGCCGGCGCCGGAGAGCTCGCAGCCGCAGCGACCGATGTCCACGGCACCTCGTTCGTGGCGCGGGTCGTCCAGGGCGCCGGTGGCGGGGACGTACGGACGCTGGCCCTCGACGTGCGCGGCCGGATGCCGTCCGATCGGTCCGGAGCAGTGCTGATCATCGGAGTCGTCGACGGCAAGCCCTCGATGGTGGCGGCGGTCAACGACGCCGGCCAGGCCGCGGGCGTCTCGGCGAACGAGCTGGTCCGGGCCGCTGCCGGCGTACTGGGCGGCAAGGGCGGCGGCAAGGCCGACGTCGCCCAGGGCGGCGGCACCGACGCGACCAAGGTCGACGAGGCGCTGGAAGCCGCACGCGCCGCCCTCGGCACGCGCTGAGATGCCGGACCTCGACCCGCGCGGCGCGCGCCTCGGGATCGACCCCGGCGATGCCCGGATCGGGGTCGCGACCTGCGACCCGGCCGGGATCCTGGCCACGCCGGTCGAGACCGTCAGCCGTGGGGAAGGCGACTTGGACCGGCTCGCGGCCCTGGCCGATGAGCTCGGCGCAGTCTTCCTCTACGTCGGACTGCCCCGGTCGCTGCGCGGGGGCGAGGGGCCCGCTGCAGGTAAGGTGCGAGCGTTCGCGCAGGAACTTGCTGCCCGGGTCGCGCCGCTGTCGGTGAGGTTGGTCGACGAGCGGATGAGCACGGTCACCGCCGAGGCCATGCTCCGCAGCCAGGGCAAGAAGGGCCAGAAGCGGCGGGCGGTGGTCGACCAGGCCGCCGCCGTGGTCATCCTGCAGGGTGCGATCGACACCGAGCGGATCGCGGGAAGACCGACCGGGGAGCTTGTGGTCCTCCAACCAGGACCCAGCAGCCCTCCCAGCAGCAGCACCGCACTGCAGAGCACCGAGGAGTAGGAACACGTGAGCAACTTCGGACCCGACTTCGATCCCGACGACGTGGCTCCGCGCGCGCCGGAGCCGATCGAGCCGGAGTACGTCGGTACCCGTCGCGCCGACGTCCCGCCAGTCGGGCCCGATGAGGGCATCCTGCCGCTGTCGGCAATTGGCGGCGTCTCGGGCGGCCTCTCCGGCGGCCTCTCCGGCGACGTACCGGCAGCGGACCCGCCTCGGTCGGGCTCGCGGCGCGCCGAACGCACCCAGCGGCGAGGCCGCGGCTGCCTGCCGATGCTGCTGGTGCTGGTCATCATCCTGGTCGTCGCGTGGTTCGGCGGCGGCTGGGCGCTGGACAAGATCAAGTCGCTGACCGGCGACAGCCCGGACTACTCCGGCAGCGGCACCGGCTCGGTCGTGGTCCAGGTCCACGAGGGTGACTCCTCGGCAGCGATCGGCCAGACGCTGAAGTCCCAAGGCGTCGTGAAGAGCGTCCAGGCGTTCATCGACGCAGCCAACGGCAACTCCCGGTCCAAGGGCATCCAGGTCGGCTACTACCGGATGCGCGAGAAGATGAAGGCGACCGCAGCGCTGGCGGTCCTGATCGACCCGGCCAACCTGATCCAGACCCGCGTCACGATCCCCGAAGGCTTCCGGGTCAAGGACATCGTGAAGACCATCGTCGCGAAGACCGACCTGAGCCGCGCCAAGGTCGAGGCCGCGCTGCACGACACCAAGGCGCTCGGACTTCCCTCCGAGGCCGGCGGCAACCCCGAGGGGTATCTGTTCCCGGCGACCTACGACGTGCTGCCCGGCGAGACCGCCGCGACCCTGCTCAAGCAGATGGTCGACAAGGGCAAGCAGGAAGAGGCCTCCCTCGGCGTCGCCGCCAAGGCGGCCGCTGTCGGCCTGACCCCGCACCAGGTGATCACGCTGGCCAGCATCCTGGAGTACGAGGGCAGTCGCGACCAGGACTACCCGAAGATCGCCGAGGCCATCTACAACCGCCTCAAGATCGGGATGCGGCTGCAGTCGGATGCGACGGTGGCCTACGCGAACAACCTGTCCGGGACGGTCTACACGACCTCGGCCCAGCGCGAGAACCCGTCGCCGTACAACACCTACGTGCACGCCGGCCTGCCTCCTGGGCCGATCGGCTCGCCGGGCGAGGCGACCATCAAGGCCGCGTTGAACCCGGTCAAGGGTCCGTGGCTGTACTGGGTGGTGGTCAACCTGCGCACCGGCGAGACCCGGTTCGCCACGACGTACGCCGAGCACCAGGCGAACGTGGCCCTGCTGCACCAGTACTGCGAGACCTCGAGCGCCTGCTGAGTGATGCCTGCATCTGACGTCCGCCAGTGCGCGGTGCTCGGCTCGCCGATCGAGCACTCGCTGTCCCCGGTCCTGCACCGGGCCGCGTACGCCGAGCTCGGCCTGCGCTGGCGCTACTCGGCGGTCGACATCGAGGGCGACGAGCTGCGCCGCTTCCTCGACGGGCTGGACGAGTCCTGGCGGGGCCTGTCGCTGACGATGCCGCTCAAGCGCACGGTGCTGCCCCTGCTCGACGATCTCGACGAGTGGGCCACGGTGTCCGGTGCGGCGAACACCGTGGTGATCAACCACGGCGTCCGGCACGGCTTCAATACCGACATCCTCGGCGCTGTCGCCGCGCTGCGTGAGCGGGTCCGGGGGCCGTTCACCGAGGCGGTCGTCCTCGGCGGCGGCGCTACCGCGACCTCGGTGCTGATCGCACTCGGCCTGCTGGGCTGCGAGCGGGCCAGGCTCCTGGTGCGCGACCCGTCCCGTGCGGCCGAGACGGTCGCCGCGGTCGGCCGCTCGGCAACCGGCCCTGCCCTGATCGTCGAGGCCCTGACCGATCCCGTGGGCGCGGCCGACCTGGTCGTCTCGACGATCCCGGCTGCAGCCCAGACCCCGGAGCTGGTGGCCGGTGCCGAGTCCTGCCCGGTCGTCTTCGAGGTGCTCTACGACCCGTGGCCCACGCCGTTGGCTGCCGCGGCCCTGGTCTCAGGGCGGATCCTGGTCAGCGGGTTCGACCTGCTGGTCAACCAGGCTGCGATCCAGGTCGAGCTGATGACCCGGCAGACCCCGCCGATCGCGGCGATGCGCGCTGCAGGCGAGGGCGCCCTGGCGGCACGGTCGCAGCGATGACGTGGACCGATCAGGGGCATCCGCTGGCTGCTCTGCTCGGTCTGCTCGGCGGCGTGCTGGTCGGCGCGCTGCTGCCGCGGGTGATCGCCCGGATCCCAGAACCGAAGCCAGAACCGAAGCCAGAGTCGGCGCCAGATCCCGAGTCCGACCAGGGCGCGGACCCCGAGTCCGGTGCGGACTCCGCCCCGCCTGCTGAGCCGCTGCCGCCGAAGCCGCTCTATGCCGACCTGGGCGCGTCCTCGGGGCTGGCATTGCGCCTCGCGATCGCCACCGGCGTCGGGGCGGCCGTGCTGGCCGCGAGTATCGGACACGACTGGGCACTGCTGGTAGCGCTGCCGCTGGCTCCCGTCTGCGTCGTTCTGGGGTACGTCGACCTGCACACCCGGCTGCTGCCGAGCCGGGTGCTGCTGCCCTCGCACGCGGTCGCGATCGTGCTCGCCGGTGCGGCAGCCTGGGCGGCCGGAGATGCGCACCCGCTGATCCGCGCCGTGATCGCGATGGCGGTGGTCCGCTCGGTCTTCTGGGTGCTCTGGTGGCTGCGTGCCTCCGCGATGGGGTTCGGCGACGTCCGGCTCTCCGCGCTGCTGGCGTTCGGGCTGGGCTACCTCGGCTGGTCCGAGGTCGTCATCGGCATCTACGCCGGCTTCATCGTCTTCGTGCTGCCCGGGCTGAGCATCGCCCTGGTCCGGCGCGACCGGGGCTTCCTGAAGGCCCGGATACCCTTCGGTCCGGCTCTGGTCGTCGGTGCACTGCTCGGCGTTGCGTTCGGGCCGTGGATTGCGACCGGTCTCGGCTACTGACGCGCCGGGTCGGGGGCGGGTCTGGGCCGTGAAAGACTCACGCCATGCTTCGTTGGCTCACCGCGGGGGAGTCCCACGGCCCCTCCCTGACCGCAATCCTCGAAGGGCTGCCCGCCCATGTGCAGGTGACGACGGCCGATCTCGCTGACGCGCTCGCGCGCCGGCGGCTCGGCTACGGCCGCGGTGCCCGGATGAAGTTCGAGCAGGACGAGGTCAACCTCACCGGCGGCGTCCGGCACGGCAGTACCCAGGGCGGGCCGGTGGCGATCACGGTGGGCAATACCGAGTGGCCCAAGTGGGAGACGGTGATGTCGGCCGACCCTGTCGATCCGGCGCTGCTCAAGGAGACCGGCCGCAACGCGGCGCTGACCCGTCCGCGGCCCGGCCACGCCGACCTCGCCGGCATGCAGAAGTACGACTTCGAAGAGGCCCGGCCAGTCCTCGAGCGGGCCTCGGCGCGCGAGACGGCAGCCCGCGTCGCGCTCGGCCGGGTGGCCTCGAACTTCCTGGCCCAGGTCGGTGGGATCGAGATCCTGTCCCACGTCGTCGAGCTCGGCGGTGTGCGGGCGCCGGCGGGCTCCGTTCCCGAGCGGGGCGACACCGTGCGGCTCGATGCCGACCCGGTCCGCTGCCTCGACCCGGACGCCTCAGCCGCGATGGTCGCCCGGATCGACGCCGCGCACGAGGACGGTGACACGCTCGGCGGCGTCGTCGAGGTCGTCGTGCACGGTTTGCCGCCGGGCCTCGGCTCGCACGTGCACTGGGACCGCCGCCTCGACTCGCGTCTCGCGGGTGCGCTGATGGGCATCCAGGCGATCAAGGGCGTCGAGGTCGGCGACGGCTTCGAGCTCGCGGCGACGCCGGGTTCCCAGGCCCACGACGAGATCGTCACCACCGACGGCCTGCTCCGGCGTACCTCAGGCCGCTCCGGCGGCACCGAGGGCGGCATGTCGACCGGCGAGACGCTGCGCGTCCGGGCAGCGATGAAGCCGATCGCGACTGTGCCCCGCGCGCTGCGCACCGTCGACGTCGTCACCGGCGAGGCGACCGTGGCCCACCACCAGCGCTCCGACGTGTGTGCCGTGCCGGCGGCTGGCATCGTCGCGGAGGCGATGGTCGCGCTGGTGCTCGCCGACGCCGTGCTGGAGAAGTTCGGCGGCGACGCGCTCAGCGAGACCAAGCGCAACCTGGAGAGCTACCTGTCCTCGTTGAGGTACGTGTGAGCCGACCCGTGGTCGTGCTCGTCGGCACCATGGGTGCCGGCAAGACGACCGTAGGAGGCCTGGTCGCCGAGCGTCTTGGCGTGCCATTCCTCGATACCGACCACGTCGTCGAGGCTACCGCTGGCAAGCCGGTGTCGGAGATCTTCGTCGACGACGGCGAGGGGCACTTCCGTGAGCTCGAGCGCACAGCGGTCGCCGAGGCTCTCGGCACCCACGGCGGAGTGCTCGCGCTCGGCGGCGGCGCCGTCCTGGACGAGCGGACCCGCGCCCTGCTCGCCGAGCACCAGGTGGTCTTCCTCAAGGTCGGGCTGAGCGACGCAGCGTCCCGGGTCGGGCTCGGTGTCTCCCGGCCGATGCTGCTGGGCAACGTCCGTGGTCGGATCAAGCAGCTGCTCGACGAGCGCACCCCGGTCTACGCCTCGCTGGCGCGCTTCACCGTCGAGACCGACGGCCTGGACGCCGCAAACGTGGCTGACCAGGTGATCGCACTGGTGCAGGATGGAGCGCATGGCTGACCAGGGAGCTCCGCGCCGGATGCACGTGGCCGGAGCGAGCCCGTACGACGTCGTGGTCGGCCACGGCGTCCTCCCCGAGGTGCAGGCGATGCTGAACGCGCTGCCGGGCTCCGCGCCGCAGCGTGTCGCCGTAGTGCACGCTGAGCCGCTGGCCGGGCTGGCCGCCCGGGTCATCGCAGAGCTCGGGGCCTACGAGGTCCTTCCGATCGTGCTGCCCGACGGCGAGATCGCCAAGACCGGGGCGGTGGCGATCGATGCCTGGGAGCAGCTCGGCGCCGCCGGCTTCACCAGGTCCGACGCGGTGGTCACCGTCGGCGGGGGAGCGACGACCGACATGGGCGGCTTCATCGCGGCGACCTGGCTGCGCGGCGTACCGGTCGTGCACGTGCCCACCACGCTGCTGGCGATGGTCGACGCGGCTGTCGGCGGCAAGACCGGCATGAACACCGGCGCCGGCAAGAATCTGGTCGGGTCGTTCCATGAGCCGTCCGGGGTGGTCTGCGACCTCGACGTCCTCGGCACCTTGGCCGAGCCCGAGCTGATCGCCGGCCTCGGCGAGGTCGTGAAGTGCGGCTTCATCGCGGACCCGGTGATCCTGGACCTCATCGACCGGTGCCCGGCCAACGCCCTCGAGCCGCGCTCCGCGGAGCTGCGCGAGCTGGTCGAGCGGGCCATCGCGGTCAAGATCGCGGTAGTCGTCGACGACCTCAAGGAGACCGGGGGCAGCCAGGGGCACCCGGGGCGCGAGGTGCTGAACTACGGCCACACGATGGCGCACGCGATCGAGAAGGCCACCTCCTACCGGGTCCGGCATGGCGAGGCCGTCGCGCTCGGGATGGTCTATGTGGCCGAGCTCGCCCGGCTGGCCGGCCGGCTCGACGACCAGACGGCCGCGCGCCACGCAGAGGCCCTCTCGGCGGTCGGCCTGCCTACCCGGTTCTCCGGAGCGCCGTTCGAGGAGCTGCTCGCCACGATGCGCGTGGACAAGAAGGCTCGCGGTTCGCACCTGAGGTTCCTGGTGCTCGACGGGCTGGCGGAGCCCTCGATCCTGACCGATCCGCCCGAGGACCACCTCCGGGCGGCGTACGACCACCTGGCGGGTGTGTGATGACGGCCGCGATGAAGGTCCTGGTCCTCAACGGCCCCAACCTCGGTCGGCTGGGTCGTCGGCAGCCGGAGATCTACGGCTCCACGACGTACGCCGAGCTGGCAGCCCTCTGCGCCGGCTGGGGCCGGGAGCTCGGTTTTGAGGTCGAGGTCCGGCAGACCAACCACGAGGGCGACCTGCTCGACTGGCTCAACGAGGCTGCCGACGAGGCGACACCGGTCGTGCTCAATGCTGCGGCTTGGACGCACTACTCCTACGCGCTCTTCGACGCCTGCGCCCAGCTGTCGGCGCCGCTGGTCGAGGTGCACATCTCCGACCCGGAATCGCGTCCGGAGGTCTTCCGGCACACCTCGGTGGTCACCCCGCACGCCAGCGCCGTGATCGCCGGGCACGGCGTCGAGGGGTACCGGATGGCACTCGAGCACCTCGCCAACCGATAGACTCCTCCGCTGGCGCCTCCAGCGCCCCACGACCCACACAGACAAGGTTCTCGCACGCATGGCAACGACGAACGACCTCAAGAACGGCATGGTTCTCAACATCGACGGTCAGCTCTGGGCCGTCACGGAGTTCCAGCACGTCAAGCCCGGCAAGGGCCCGGCGTTCGTCCGCACCAAGCTGCGCAACGTCGAGTCGGGCAAGAACGTCGACAGGACCTTCAACGCCGGCACCAAGGTCGAGACGGCGAACGTCGACAAGCGCACGATGCAGTACCTCTACAACGACGGGTCCAACTTCGTCTTCATGGACACCGCGACCTACGACCAGCTCGAGGTCAGCCCGGAGGTCCTCGGCGACGGCGTGAACTTCCTGCTCGAGAACCAGGACGCGATCGTCGCGACCAACGAGGGCCGGGTGCTCTTCGTCGAGCTGCCCGCCTCGGTCGAGCTCGTGATCACCTTCACCGAGCCCGGCCTCGCCGGCGATTCGGCGACCGGCCGCACCAAGCCGGCCACCCTGGAGACCGGCCACGAGATCCAGGTGCCCTTGTTCATCAACCAGGGCGAGAAGATCAAGGTCGACACCCGCGACTCCTCCTACCTCGGCCGCGTCAAGGGCTGAGTCGGCTGTCCACCGCATCCGTCCACCTGCAGGCCGATCTGTGAGCGCCCGCTCCAAGGCCCGCAAGCGCGCCCTCGACCTGATCTTCGCCGCCGAGGCGCAGGGCCTCTCGGCCGACGATCTGCTGACCCGTCAGCTCGACGACGGCGAGGGCCCGGCCAACGAGTACACCCTCGAGCTGGTCCGCGGCGTGCACGAGCACAGGGCGCGGCTCGACGAGCTGATCTCGACGTACGCCGTGGGCTGGACGATCGATCGGCTGCCGGCCGTCGACCGCAACGTGCTGCGCCTGGGCATCTTCGAGGTGCTCTACGTCGAGGACGTCCCGGACGCGGTCGCGGTCAGCGAGGCCGTCAACCTGGCGCGCGACCTGTCGACCGACGAGTCGCCGAGCTTCGTCAACGGGGTCCTCGGCCACGTCGCTCGCGACAAGGCGTCCCTGATCGGTTAGACCGGGGCCGTCACCGCCTTGTCATCGCCCTGGTCTGGTCCAGCGCCGGCTGGCCTGCTTGGCTGGCTCCATGACCCAGAACCCGCGTGAGTGCGACGTCATCGTCCTTGGACTCGGACCGGGCGGCGAGCACACCGCCCTGCTGCTGGCCGGGAAGGGGCTCGACGTCGTCGCCGTCGACGAGCGCCTCGTCGGTGGCGAGTGCCCTTACTTCGGCTGCGTGCCGTCGAAGATGATGATCGCCGCCGCAACAACCCTTCATGAGGCGCGCAGGGTCTCCGAGCTCGCCGGCTCCGCGGAGGTCAGCCCGGACTGGGCGCCGGTCGCGGCGCGGATCCGAGACGAGGCGACCGACGACTGGGACGACAAGGTCGCGGTCGACCGGCTCGTCGACGCGGGAGCCACCTTCGTCCGTGGTCGTGGCTCGATGACCGGCCCGCGCGAGGTGACCGTCGACGGTGTCGCCTACGTCGCCAAGCGCGGGATCGTGCTGAACACCGGGACCGCCCCGAGTGCTCCGCCGATCGAGGGCCTGGCCGGCACGCCCTTCTGGACCAACCGGGAGATCGTGAAGGTCACCGAGCTCCCGGCCTCGATGACCGTGATCGGCGGCGGCCCGATCGGCTGCGAGCTGGCCCAGGTCTTCGCGACCTTCGGCGTCGCCGTGACGGTCGTCGAGGTCGCCGACCGGCTGATCGCGGTGGAGGAGCCGGAGGCGTCGACGATCCTGACCAAGGCCTTCGAGGCGCAGGGCATCGACGTTGTCGTCGGTGCGAGCATCTCCCGGGTCGAGCACTCCGGGGACGCGTTCACCGTCGTGGTCGGAGACCGAGAGATCGTCTCGGAGCGGCTGCTGGTCGCCGCCGGCCGCCGCAACAACCTGGCCGGGATCGGCCTGGAGCAGGTCGGCCTCGATCCCGAGGCCCGGGTCTTGGAGCCCGACGAGCGGATGCGGGTCGCCGAGGGCGTCTGGGCGGTCGGCGACATCACCGGAAAGGGCGCGTTCACGCACGTCTCGATGTACCAGGCCGATGTCGTCGTACGCGACATCCTCGACGAGGACGGCCCGTGGGCCGACTACCGGGCGGTCGCGCGCGCGACGTTCACCTCCCCGGAGGTCGGCTCCGTCGGCCTGTCCGAGGCGGGCGCCCGCAAGGCCGGCATCGACGTCCAGGTCGCCACCGGAGACCTCGGCTCGCGCGGCTGGCTGGCCAAGGAGGAGGGCATGGTCAAGCTCGTCGCCGATCGCTCGCGGGGCGTGCTGGTCGGCGGCAGCGTGGTGGGCTCGACCGGGGGAGAGGTGATGGCGATGCTCGCCACAGCGATCCACGCGGAGATCCCGATCCGCACGCTGGCCGAGATGCACTACGCCTACCCGACGTTCTACCGGGCGGTGCAGCCTGTGATGCGTGACCTGCTCTGACCCGGGCGGCGCGCGATGCCGGGACCTCTGGCCCCGACTGACGACGTCCGCGGTGATGCTAGAGTCCGCTCAGAGTTCGACATCCTTTAACGAGCCGTCCTGTGAGGCGGAGAAGGAGGTCAGGCGCCGATGTCTGTGCAGCCGCCTACCCGCACCACCCCCGGACCCGTCCCCGGACGCATGGTCCTCGATCCCGGTGACATTGCCCGGGCGCTGACCCGCATCTCGCACGAGATCCTCGAGCGCAACAAGGGCCACCAGGACCTCGTGCTGCTCGGCATCCCGAGCCGTGGCGTGCACCTCGCCAGGCGGATCGCAGCCCGGATCGCGGAGGTCGAGGGCGTCGAGGTGCCCGTCGGCTCCTTGGACATCACGATGTACCGCGACGACCTGCGGATGCGGCCTGCGCGAGCCCTCGCACCGACCGAGATCCCGCCCGGTGGGATCGACGACAAGATCGTCGTGCTCGTCGACGATGTCCTCTACTCCGGGCGGACGATCCGCGCGGCCCTCGACGCGATGAACGACATCGGCCGGCCGCAGGCGGTCCGGCTCGCTGTCCTGGTCGACCGCGGCCACCGGGACCTGCCGATCCGGGCCGACTTCGTCGGCAAGAACCTGCCGACCTCGACCGGGGAGACGGTGGCCGTGCGGCTCGCGGAGTACGACGGCGAGGACGGGGTGACGATCCAATGACCGGCATGAAGATCGGCCACCTGCTCAGCGCCGGCGACCTATCCCGCGACGACGCCGAGCTGATCCTGGCTACCGCCGAGGAGATGCGCGCACTGGCCGACCGGCCGATCAAGAAGCTCCCCGCGCTGCGCGGGCGGACCGTCGTCAACCTGTTCTTCGAGGACTCCACCCGTACCCGGATGTCGTTCGAGGCGGCGGCCAAGCGGCTCTCGGCCGACGTCATCAACTTCTCCGCCAAGGGCTCCTCGGTCAGCAAGGGCGAGTCGCTGAAGGACACCGCGATGACCTTGGAGGCGATGGGCGCCGATGCCGTCGTGGTCCGGCACTGGGCCTCCGGCGCGCCATACAACCTCGCGCACGCTGGCTGGTCGCACTCCACCGTGGTCAACGCCGGCGACGGCACCCACGAGCACCCCACCCAGGCCCTGCTCGACGCCTTCACGATGATCCGCCATCTCGGGCGGCTCGACGGCCGCCGGGTCGCGATCGTCGGCGATGTGCTGCACAGCCGGGTCGCCCGCTCCAACGCCCTGCTGCTGCAGACGCTCGGGGCCGAGGTGACACTGGTCGCCCCGCCGACGCTGCTGCCCTACGGCGTCGGGACCTGGGGCGTCACGACCGGCTACGACCTCGACGAGGTACTGCCGAAGACCGACGTGGTGATGATGCTGCGCGTCCAGCGCGAGCGCATGAACGACTCCTACTTCCCCAGCACCCGGGAGTACTCGCGGCGCTACGGCCTGGACGCGCGCCGGATGGCGACGCTGCAGGATCACACCATCGTGATGCACCCTGGGCCGATGATCCGCGGCATGGAGATCACCGCCGACGTCGCCGACTCGGCCAAGTCGGTGATCGTGGAGCAGGTGACCAACGGCGTCGCTGTGCGGATGGCGGTCCTGTACCTGCTGCTCGGCGGCAGCGAGCCCGCTATCGGCACCGACAGCCCCACGACCCTGATGACCGGCGAGGAGAACAACGCGTGACCAGCTATCTGATCAAGGGTGCCTCGATCCTCGGCGGAGCACCGACCGACCTGCTCGTCGCCGACGGTGTGATCGCGGCGATCGGCTCCGGGCTCGAGGCTGCTGGCGCCGACGTCGTAGAAGCCGACGGGCTGATCGTCCTGCCCGGCCTGGTGGACCTGCACACCCACCTGCGCGAGCCGGGCCGCGAGGACGCCGAGACGGTCGAGTCCGGCACCCGGGCCGCGGCCCTGGGCGGCTTCACCGCTGTGCACGCGATGGCCAACACCGACCCGGTCGCCGACACTGCCGGTGTCGTCGAGCAGGTCTGGCGGCTCGGTCGCGAAGCGGGCCACTGCGATGTCTTCCCTGTCGGCGCGGTCACGGTCGGCCTCGCCGGGGAGCGGCTGGCCGAGCTCGGCGCGATGGCCGATTCCGCGGCCCGGGTGCGGGTGTTCTCCGATGACGGCAAGTGCGTCTCCGACGCGGTGATGATGCGCCGGGCGCTGGAGTACGTGAAGGCCTTCGACGGCGTGATCGCCCAGCACGCCCAGGAGCCGCGACTGACCGAGGACGCCCAGATGAACGAGGGCGTGCTGTCGGGCCGGCTGGGGCTGCGCGGGTGGCCGGCGGTCGCCGAGGAGGCGATCATCGCCCGGGACTGCCTGCTGGCGGAGCACGTCGGCTCGCGCCTGCACGTCTGCCACGTCTCGACGGCCGGGTCCGTGGAGATCGTCCGCTGGGCCAAGGCGAAGGCGGCCGAGCAGGGCGGCTGGAGCGTGACGGCCGAGGCCTGCCCGCACCACCTGCTGCTCACCGACGAGCTGGCGGCGACCTACGACCCGATCTACAAGGTCAACCCGCCGCTGCGCACCGCGGCCGACGTCGATGCCTTGCGAGCCGGTCTGGCCGACGGGACGATCGACATCGTCGCGACCGACCATGCCCCGCACCCGCACGAGGACAAGGACTGCGAGTGGCAGGCGGCCGCCTTCGGGATGCTCGGCCTCGAGACGGCGCTCTCGATCGTGCAGGCGACGATGGTCGACTCCGGCCTGCTCGACTGGGCGGGGGTCGCCGAGCGGCTCTCCTACGCTCCGGCGCGGATCGGCCGGCTGGCCGACCACGGACGCCCGGTCGAGGTGGGCGAGCCGGCGAACATCGTCTTGTACGACGCGACCGCCCTACGAGTCGTGGATCCGGGCGAGCTGGCCTCGCTCTCGCGCAACACCCCCTACGCCGGCCGCGAGCTGCCCGGGCGCGTGGTCGCGACCTTCCTTCGCGGGAAGCCGACCGTGCTGGACGGGAAGCTCGCCTGATGCGGCTGTTCAAGCACGCCTCGGACGGGATCCCGGAGCTCGTACCGATCCCACCGATCGCCGATCTCCCGCCGTCGAAGATTCAGGCCTCCGGGCGCTACCTCGGCACGTTCACCGTCCCCGAGGGCGGGGCGGCTCCGGTCCGGGTGATCGGGCACAGCCTGGCGGCCCGGAGCGCTGTCCGGCTGTCGCTCTCGGCAGGCGCCGTGGACGTGGTCCGGATCGCAGGCTCGTTCCGGATCCCGGCTGAGGGCCTGCGTGGGGCCCGCGGCGCGGAGGCGTTCGCCGGCAAGCCGGTGGCCGAGCTGCTGGTGATCCGCTGGGAGCACGAGGGCCGGCTCTGGGACACGGGCGTGCGCCTCGACCCGGCGCGCAGCGTCCGCGACGCCGCCAAGGCCCAGCTCGGCCGCACCCGCTCCACGATCCAGCCCGACGTCGGTGCCTGGGTCCGCACGATCTCGAAGATGGCTCGCGAATCGAAGAAGGGCAGCGCATGACCAACGAGGCGATCCTGGTGCTCGAGGACGGCCGCACCTTCCGCGGCGAGACCTACGGCGCCGAGGGAGAGACTTTCGGCGAGGCGGTTTTCTCCACGGGCATGACCGGCTACCAGGAGACGCTCACCGACCCGTCGTACCACCGCCAGGTCGTGGTGATGACGGCGCCGCACATCGGCAACACCGGGATGAACGACGAGGACCCCGAGTCGCAGCGCATCTGGGTGAGCGGGTACGTCGTCCGGGACCCGGCCCGGGTGCCGAGCAACTGGCGCTCGCAGCGCTCGCTCGACGATGCGCTGCGCGACCAGGGCGTCGTGGGCATCAGCGGCATCGACACCCGGGCGCTGACCCGGCACCTGCGCGAGCGCGGAGCGATGCGGGTAGGGATCTCCTCGGTCGAGGCCGACCCGAAGGCGCTGCTGGAACGGGTGCTCGCCTCTGGCGAGATGACCGGCGCCGAGCTCTCCAGCGAGGTGAGCACCACCGAGGCGTACGTCGTCCCCGCGGTCGGCACCAAGACCGCCACCGTGGCGGCGGTGGACCTCGGCATCAAGACCAACACCCCACGGATGATGAGCGAGCGCGGCATCGAGGTGCACGTGCTGCCTGCGACTGCGACCCTCGAGGACGTCCTGGCCGTCCAGCCCGACGGACTGTTCTTCTCCAACGGCCCCGGCGACCCGGCTGCGACGACCGGGCAGGTCGAGCTGCTCAAGCAGGCGTTGGAACGAGAGCTCCCGTACTTCGGGATCTGCTTCGGCAACCAGCTCTTCGGCCGCGCCCTCGGCTTTGAGACCTACAAGCTCAAGTACGGCCACCGCGGAATCAACCAGCCGGTGATGGACCGCACCACGGGCAAGGTCGAGGTGACCGCGCACAACCACGGGTTCGCGGTCGACGCCCCGCGCACCGGGAGCACCACCACGCCGTACGGCGAGGCGAGCGTCAGCCACGTCTGCCTCAACGACGACGTCGTCGAGGGCCTGGAGCTGCGCGACGACGGGGGTGCGCTGAAGGCGTTCTCGGTCCAGTACCACCCCGAGGCCGCGGCCGGCCCGCACGACGCTGCCTACCTGTTCGACCGTTTCAGCGAACTGATGAACGACCGGAAGGCGACCGCCTGATGCCGAAGCGCGAAGACATCAAGTCGATCCTGGTGATCGGCTCCGGGCCGATCATCATCGGCCAGGCCTGCGAGTTCGACTACTCCGGTACCCAGGCGTGCCGGGTGCTCAAGGACGAGGGCATCCGGGTCATCCTGGTGAACTCCAACCCGGCCACGATCATGACCGATCCGGAGTTCGCGGACGCCACCTACATCGAGCCGATCACCCTCGAGTTCGTCGAGAAGGTCATCGCCAAGGAGCGCCCGGACGCGCTGCTGGCAACGCTGGGCGGCCAGACGGCACTGAACTGCGCCATGCAGCTCGACGCCGCCGGCGTGCTGGAGAAGTACGGCGTGGAGCTGATCGGCGCCAGCATCGAGGCGATCAACCGCGGCGAGAACCGGGAGAGCTTCAAGCGGATCGTCGAAGAGCTCGGCGGCCAGGTCGCCAAGTCGGTGATCTGCAACGCCGAGGGCTACACCGCCACCGACGAGCCCGGCAAGGTGGCGCACGCGCTGGCCAAGGCGATGGCAGGCGTCGAGGAGCTCGGCGGCTTCCCGGTCGTGATCCGCCCCTCCTTCACGATGGGCGGCACCGGCTCGGGGATCGCCTACAACGAGGCCGATCTGGTGCGGATCGCCGGCTCCGGCTTCGCAGCCAGCCCGACCACCGAGGTGCTCCTCGAGGAGTCGATCATCGGCTGGAAGGAGTACGAGCTCGAGGTCATGCGCGACACCGCCGACAACGTGGTGATCATCTGCTCGATCGAGAACCTCGACCCGATGGGCGTGCACACCGGCGACTCGATCACCGTCGCGCCGGCCCTGACCCTGACCGACCGCGAGTACCAGCACCTGCGCGACCTCGCGATCGGCATCATCCGCTCCGTAGGCGTCGATACCGGCGGCTGCAACATCCAGTACGCCGTGAACCCGGCCGACGGGCGGGTCGTCTGCATCGAGATGAATCCCCGGGTCTCCCGGTCCAGCGCGCTGGCCTCGAAGGCGACCGGGTTCCCGATCGCCAAGATCGCCGCGAAG
>DATAZI010000065.1:0-8965 GCA_036272095.1 Marmoricola sp.
CTCGACAGGCTCGGCGAACGGCTTTCAGATGTGTTGTGGCACCTTCTCGACCATCAGCGCCTCGACGGTCACCGGTACGCCGGAGAGCGCCGCGTTCCCGGACAGGTCGATCCTCTCGGGGTCGGTGAGGTCGTTGATGGAGACCCCCACCACGGTCGCCGCGTGACCCATCCGGGTGCCCTCGACCTGGTGCCCGTAGCCGTGCGGGAGCGAGACCACGCCGGGCATCATGTCGTCCGCGGCGGCGACGTCGACCTCGACGGAGCCGACCCTCGAGGTGATCCGGACCATCGCACCGTCGGCGATGCCACGGGCAGCGAGGTCGGCAGGGTTCATCAGCAGCTGGTGCCGAGGACGCCCGCGGGTCAGTCGCTCGGAGTTGTGCAGCCACGAGTTGCAGTCGGACTTGTGCCGCCGCCCGATCAGCACCAGCTCGCCGGGGCCCGGGACCGCGACGGCGTCGCGCACCCGGGCGAGGTCGGCGATCAGGGACGCCGGCGCCGCGTCGATCCGCTTGCCGGGAGTGTGCAGCCGAGCAGGCATCGTCGGTCGCAGCGGACCGAGGTCGACGCCCTCGGGTCGCTTGCGGAGGGCGCGCATCGAGGTCTTGCGGCCCCCTGTGAGCAGGGCGCCGATAAGGAGCGTCGGGCTCAGCGAGAGCTGCACCCGCTCGATCGTCCGTTGGAACAGCGGCTTCTTGCGGTCCAACAGGGCGGTCGTGCGCACAGTCAGCTCGCGGAAGATCTCCCAGTCGTGCATCGCGCCCTCGGGTTTGGCGAAGACTGCCGGGGTGAACCGTGCGGTGTTGCGCACGGCGAGCATGTGGAAGACCAGGTCGTAGTGATCGCGCTCCAGTGCCGAGGTCGGTGGCAGGATGACGTCGGCGTGCCGGGTGGTCTCGTTGAGGTAGATGTCGACGCTCGCCATGAAGTCCAGGCCGTCGAAGGCATCAGCGAGCCGACGGCCGTCCGGGGTGGACAGCACCGGGTTGCCGGCAAGCGTCAGCACCGCCCGGATCTGGCCCGCGCCCGGGGTGTCGATCTCCTCGCGGAAGGCCGCCACCGGGAGCTCGCCGCTGAACTCGGGCATCCCGCGCACGCGGCTGCGCCAGACGTCGAAGTGCCCCGCGCTGATCAGCCCGTTCTTGGCGGCGTCGATCGCCGGCTCGGGGAACATCACCCCGCCGGGACGGTCGAAGTTGCCGGTGAGCAGGTTCAGGAGGTTGACCGCCCACTGGCACACCGATCCGAAGCCCTGGGTCGACAGGCCGATCCGTCCGTACGCGGCAGCCCCCTCGGCCGCGGCGAACTCACGGGTGATCCGCCGGATCGTCTCGGCGCCCACGCCGCTGGCGGCCTCGGCGTACTCCGGGGTGAACCCGGCCACTGCCTCGCGGACCGTCTCGACGTTGTCGAGGTACGCCGGGGGCGTTGCGAGGCCCTCGTCGAACAGGGTGCTGATCATCGCCAGCAGCACTACCGCGTCGCTGCCCGGGCGGACGAAGTGGTGCTCGGTGGCGACCTTGGCGGTCTCGGTCCGGCGCGGATCCAGCACGACCATCGAACCGCCGCGCGCCTTGAGCTCGCGGACCCGGTTCGGGAAGTCCGGGACGGTCATCAGAGAGCCGTTGGAGGCCATCGGGTTGGCTCCGAGCACCAGGAAGTAGCTGGTCCGGTCGATGTCGGGGACCGGTAGCAGCAGCTGGTGGCCGAACATCAGCATCCCGACGTACATGTGCGGGATCTGGTCGACCGAGGAGGCGGAGAACTTGTTGCGGGTACGGAACGCCTTGATCAGCCCGATGCCGTGGGTCATCGCACCCAGCGAGTGGGCGCTCGGGTTGCCGAGGTAGATGCCGAGCGCGTCGCGGCCGTGGTCGTTGATCGCGGCTGCGAGGTTCGCCGCGACCGTGTCCAGCGCTTCGTCCCAGCTGATCTCGGCCCAGGTCGCCTCCGCCCCGGTGCCGGCACGCCGCACCGGGCGCCGCAGCCGGTCGGGGTCGGTGTAGACATCGGCGAGTGCGACGCCCTTGGGGCAGATGTGCCCGCGGGAGAGCGGGTCCGCCTCGTTGCCGCGGATGCTGGTGACCACGCCGTCCTCGATGCTCAGCCGGATCCCGCAGATGGCCTCGCAGAGGTTGCAGACGCCGGTCTTGGTGCCGGTGAAGCCCGGACCGGCGGGGGAGGAGGTGCTCATGATCCGGATCGTCGCACGCGCTCCGCTCCGAGGGCTATGGCCCGGCGGCGGCGATTTCACCCCTGAACTCCCCGCTGATAGTCTTGGTCGTTGCCGTATATCGGCCGCGGATCCAAGTGCCCGGAGGGACAAGCCCCGGCGCGCCGCGCAGCAATCATCGAAGGGAGTCCGCGTGTCCATCGGTACCGACGCAGAGACCAAGAAGAAGATCATCGCCGAGTACGCCACCATCGAGGGCGACACCGGTTCCCCCGAGGTCCAGATCGCGCTGCTCTCGCACCGCATCGCGCACCTCACCGAGCACCTCAAGACCCACAAGCACGACCACCACAGCCGTCGTGGCCTGCTTCTGCTCGTGGGCCAGCGTCGCCGTCTTCTCAACTACCTCGAGAAGACCGAGATCGAGCGCTACCGCTCGATCGTGCAGCGCCTCGGCCTGCGTCGATGATCTTCGCACGGCGGTTCGCCTTCTAGGCGGGCCGCCGTGTCGCTTTAATACAGGCGCAGAACCTTTGCACCTGCACAACTGAATACAAACCATTAACAGGAGCGGCCCGCGAAACGCCGGCCCGGTCCTCGGTAGTGGCTCTCGGAGCGCAGCAGCGTTCCGCGGGCCTCGATCGAAGACCGGCCACCTACCCCTCACAATCGGTGAGGTCGCAGGCAGTGCCTCACTCGTAGCCCTTGCGGGCTAATCATGGGCTCGCGGAACGCTCCGCGAAGAGAAAGGGAAACCCTTGAACGAGGGACCCGTTATTTCCGCCGTCGAGACCGTTCTGGACAACGGCAAGTTCGGCACCCGCACGATCAAGTTCGAGACCGGCCTCCTGGCCCGGCAGGCGGCTGGCGCCGTGACTGCCTACCTCGACGAGGACACGATGCTGCTCTCGGCGACCACCGCCGGCAAGCAGCCCAAGGACCACTTCGACTTCTTCCCCCTGACGATCGACGTCGAGGAGCGGATGTACGCAGCTGGCCGGATCCCCGGCTCGTTCTTCCGCAGCGAAGGCCGCCCGGGCGAGGACGCGATCCTCGCGTGCCGCCTGATCGACCGCCCGTTGCGCCCGACGTTCAAGAAGGGCCTGCGCAACGAGGTCCAGGTCGTCATCACGGTTCTGGCCCTCAACCCCGACGCCCAGTACGACGTGCTGGCCATCAACGCGGCCTCCGCGTCCACGCAGATCTCCGGCTTGCCGTTCACCGGCCCTGTCGGCGCCACCCGCGTTGCCCTGATCGAGGGCCAGTGGGTCGCCTTCCCGTCGTACAGCCAGACCGAGAAGGCCGTCTTCGACATGGTCGTCGCCGGTCGGGTCACCGACACCGGTGACGTCGCGATCATGATGGTCGAGGCCGAGGCCACCGAGAACACCATCGAGCTCATCGCCAACGGTGCCACCGCGCCGACCGAAGAGGTCGTCGCCAGCGGGCTGGAAGCGGCCAAGCCGTTCATCAAGCAGCTGTGCGAGGCACAGGTCGAGCTGGCCAAGCAGGCGGCCAAGCCCGTCCAGGAGTTCCCGATCTTCCTCGACTACGAGGACGACGTGTACGACGCGGTCGCCGCCCACGCCACCGACGCCACCGCCGCGGCGCTGACCATCGTCGGCAAGGCCGAGCGCGAGGACAAGCTCGACGACGTCAAGGCTGACGTCCTCTCGGCTCTGGGCGAGAAGTTCGAGGGTCGCGAGAAGGAGATCGGCGCGGCGTTCCGCTCGCTGAACAAGGCGCTGATGCGTCAGCGTGTGCTCCGCGACAAGATCCGCATGGACGGCCGTGGCCTGACCGACATCCGGTCGCTCTCGGCCGAGGTCGAGGTCATCCCGCGGGTGCACGGCTCGGCGCTGTTCGAGCGCGGCGAGACCCAGATCCTGGGTGTCACGACGCTGGACATGCTCAAGCTCGAGCAGCAGCTCGACGGCCTCTCCCCGGAGAAGCACCGCCGGTACATGCACAAGTACATCTTCCCGCCGTTCTCCACCGGTGAGACCGGTCGTGTCGGCTCGCCGAAGCGCCGCGAGACCGGGCACGGTGCGCTCGCGCGCCGCGCCCTGCTGCCGGTGCTGCCGACTCGTGAAGAGTTCCCGTACGCGATCCGTCAGCTCTCCGAGGCGATGGGCTCCAACGGGTCCACCTCGATGGGCTCGGTCTGCGCCTCGACGCTGTCGCTGCTCCAGGCCGGCGTGCCGCTGAAGGCTCCGGTCGCCGGTATCGCGATGGGCCTGATCTCCGACACCGTCGACGGCAAGACCGAGTACGTCGCGCTGACCGACATCCTCGGTGCCGAGGACGCGTTCGGCGACATGGACTTCAAGGTCGCCGGCACCAAGCAGTTCGTCACGGCGCTGCAGCTCGACACCAAGCTCGACGGCATCCCCGCCGACGTGCTGGCCGGTGCGCTGACCCAGGCGCGCGAAGCGCGTCTGACCATCCTCGAGGTGATGGCCGAGGCCATCGACGGCCCCGAGGAGATGTCGCTGTACGCGCCGCGGATCATCACGGTGAAGATCCCGGTAGACAAGATCGGCGAGGTGATCGGGCCCAAGGGCAAGGTCATCAACCAGATCCAGGACGACACCGGCGCCAACATCTCGATCGAGGACGACGGCACGATCTACATCGGGGCGACCAACGGCGAGGCTGCCGAGGCAGCTCGCCAGGCCGTCAACCAGATCGCGAACCCGACGATGCCGGAGGTCGGCGAGCGGTACCTCGGTACCGTCGTGAAGACGACCAACTTCGGTGCGTTCGTCTCGCTGATGCCCGGCAAGGACGGCCTGCTGCACATCAGCAAGCTGCGCGGCCTGGCCGGTGGCAAGCGGGTCGACAACGTCGAGGACGTCGTCTCGGTCGGACAGAAGATCCAGGTCGAGATCGGCGAGATCGACGACCGCGGCAAGCTGTCGCTGATCCCGTACATCGAGGACGGCGCCGCAGGGTCTGAAGACTCCGATGTCGAGGAGTCCGACGGCGAGTGACGCTCGCAGCTGAGCAGAAGCCCGGCACGACCCGCACCCTCATCGAAGGCGTCCAACGGACTGTCCTTCCGGGAGGGCTGCGGGTCGTGACCGAGCACGTCCCCGGTGTCCGCTCTGCGGCCATCGGGGTCTTCGTCGGCGTCGGTTCCCGTGACGAGACTCCGGCGCTGAACGGTGCTTCGCACTTCCTGGAGCACCTGCTGTTCAAGGGCACCCCGACCCGCTCGGCGATGGACATCTCCTCCGCGCTGGACGCCGTCGGCGGCGAGTTCAACGCCTACACGGCGCGCGAGTACACGTGCTACCACGCACGCGTGCTCGACGCCGACCTGCCGATGGCGGTCGACGTGCTCGGCGACATGCTGACCGCGTCGCTGATCACGCCTGAGGACGTCGAGGCCGAGCGCGAGGTCATCCTCGACGAGATCGCCATGCACGACGACGACCCGGACGACGTGGTGCACAACCTGTTCGCGGCCAAGGCCTGGGGCGGCACGTCGCTGGCCAGGCCGATCGCGGGGACCGCAGAGTCGATCCGCGCGCTGAACCGGTCGCAGATCAACCGGTACTACAAGACCCGTTACACCGCACCGGCGATGACGGTGGCGGTGGCCGGCAACGTGGTGCACAAGGACGTCGTACGACTGGTCCGCAAGGCGTTCTCGCGCAACCACTTCCTTGCTGACCTCGACGCCAGGCCGCTGCCGCCGCGTCTGGCCGACAAGCCGCGGGCGACCCGGCCGGGCGAGGAGCACACGACTCGGCCGTTCGAGCAGGTCAACCTCGTCCTCGGGATGCGCGGGATGACGCGGTCCGACCCTCGGCGCTATGCGCTCGGCGTCCTGAACGCCGCCTTCGGCGGCGGCTCGTCGTCTCGGCTGTTCCAGGAGGTCCGGGAGCGCCGGGGCCTGGCGTACTCCGTGTACTCCTTCGCTAGCAGCTACTCCGACGCCGGGATGGTCGGTGTCGCCGTCGGCTCGCTGCCGAGCAAGTCGGCCGAGGTCCTCGACGTGGTCCGCAGCGAGCTGACCCGGATGATCGAGGCCGGGCTGAGCGCCGAGGAGCTCGACCGCGGCCGCGGCCAGATGCGAGGCGGCATGGTGCTGAGCCTGGAGGACACCGGCTCCCGGATGACCCGCCTTGGCGAGGTGGAGCTCTTCCAGGAACGGCTGCTGTCTCTCGACGAGGTGCTCGGCCGCCTCGACCAGGTCACCCTCGACGACGTCCACCAGCTCGCGGGCGACTTGTTCAAGCGGCCTGAGACGCTCGCCGTCGTCGGCCCCGCCTGACCCGGGAGCTCATGCTGGGGCTCCTCGGGCAGCTCAGTGGTTGAGCATGCCGAACAGCACGGCTGCGCACCCGATCGCCCAGAGCACGCTCGTGAACGATCCGATGATGAAGCGCTCGGCGGCGCCGGGCTGCTTGAGCTCGGGGTAGCGTCCGAGGCCCTTCATGGCGAGCACGACCGCGAGGCCCTCGGGCCAGCCGGCGACCAGGGTCGCGAAGATCGCGATCCGCTCCATCGCGCCGATCCAGGCGCCACCGCGGAGTACGTCGCCGGCCTGCTCGACCGGACCGCCGTTGTCCACGCGGTGCAGCACGGCTGCGGTGACCGGGCCGCCGCCGAACGCGGCGAGCACGGCGGTCAGGATCGTCAAGGTGCCGCGGAGCGCATCGTCATGGGCGGCGTACGACGGGTCGTAGAGCGTCCATCCGCCGAGGCCGACCAGGACGACGGTGCCCAGCACGGACCCGAGCAGGTGCGCGCGATCACGGTCGGCGAGGAACCAGCCGGGCAGGGTGCCGGCCAGAGCCAGCAGCAGGACGGCGATCGTCATCGGCCCGCCTCGCCGAGTACCTCGTCGATCATCGCGGCGAGCAGGCGCGATGCGCGGTCCGCCTCGGTGAGCCCGGCCGCCGCCGCCCGCTGGGACACCGCGGACTGGCTGATCCCGAGCTGCTGCGCCGTCTCGGCAGGGGTGAGTCCTCGCGCGTACAGGTCGGCCACCTCCCAGCCCCGGACGCTGCGCCGGGTCAGCACGCCGGCCCACAGCCAGGCGACGGTCTCAATCTGCTCAGCACGGTACGCCGGCCCGCCGACATCAGCGGCCGCGCCGGCACCGACGACTGCCAGCCGGCTGGGCTGCTGCTTGGCCCGGTTGACGGCCTGGCGGGCGAGGACGAACGCCTCCCCACGGCCGGCTCGCGTCGAGTCGGGCAGCGGCAGCTCGACGGCGCCGAGACCGAGGCCGACGTTCCAGGCGCCGGAGCGGAGCAGCAGCGCGATCCGGCCGACGATCGCGGAGCCGGCGTCCAGGACGCCCTGGACCTCGTCGCCGGCAGTGCGCTCGAAGGCGCGGGCAGGGGCGCCCAGAGCACTGTCGTTGAGCGCCTCGAGCACGTCCGGCACTAGGTCCGGGCCATGCTGGCTGCCGCGTTGGTCCACGGTCAGGATCGCCAGAGTCATGACAGCCTCCGTCCTTATCTGTGATTTATTAAGGAATGTACCTTATGAAACGTAGATGAAGGGCAGAACCTACTCCGGTACGCTGGACCGGTGACTGCGATGAAGGTCGGCGTCCTCGGCGCCCAGGGCAAGGTCGGGCGCGAGGTCTGCGCGGGTGTCGAGGCGGCAGCCGACCTGGAACTGGTCGCCGGCCTGGACGTCGGCGATGCACTGGAGGACCTGCTCGCGGCCGGTGCGGACGCGATCGTCGACTTCACCCATCCGGATGCCGTGATGGGCAACCTCGCTTTCTGCATCGACCACGGCATCCATGCTGTGGTCGGCACCACCGGCTTCGACGACGAACGGCTCTCGACCCTGCGCGCCCAGCTCGGCAGCAGCCCGCGCTCGGGGGTCCTGATCGCGCCGAACTTCTCGATCGGCGCCATCTTGATGATGCGCTTCTCCGCTCAGGCGGCGCGCTACTTCGAGTCGGTCGAGATCGTCGAGCTGCACCACCCGGACAAGGCTGACGCGCCCTCGGGCACCGCCGCCCGTACGGCGCGCTTGATCAGCCAGGCCCGCCGCGACGCCGGCCTGGCAGTACCGCCGGACGCCACCTCGACCGGACTGGAGGGGGCCCGCGGCGCCGACGTCGAGGACATCCACGTGCACAGCCTGCGGATCCGCGGCCTGGTCGCACACCAGGAGGTGGTGCTGGGCGGGCCGGGGGAGACGCTGACGATCCGCCACGACTCGATGGACCGGATCTCCTTCGTCCCCGGCGTACTGCTCGGACTGCGGCGGATCGGCGCGGCGCCGGGCCTGACCGTCGGCCTCGAGGCGTTCCTCGACCTCGCCTAGAAGATCGACCGAAAGGTCGGCTGGGTCATCGGCTGAGAGCGGAACCAGCGCTGGTCCGGACCAGGCTGCAGGTTCGTGCACCGCAGCTTTTGACGGGTTCCGCGCAGGCCTGCTGCAGGCCAGGGTTGAGAGCGAGGAGCTTCTCGGCTACAGCTCCTCGTCCTGGGACCCCCAGGCCCGTCCTGACCGTCCGCCGCCGCTGCCACGAGCACGGTGGGCCGGCCAACGGCGTGCACCCCCGGGATCTGGTCGGCGTTTGGGAGAACGCGGGCCGTGCTGAGACCTGTCCCGGCCCACCTCCCTGGGTCGGGACCCTCGTCCCGGCCCCGCCCTCAGGGCAGGGGCCGGGACCCCAGCAGGCGCCGGACCCCTCACGCGAGGGGTCCGCACCGGGGGTGCGGGCTCCTCGCCCTCAGACCAGCCTGATCAGTGCCGCCGTCAGCGCGGCTACCAGCACGACGACCAGGAACGGCGCCCGCAGCAGCAG
>DATAZI010000066.1:0-57366 GCA_036272095.1 Marmoricola sp.
CTCCTCTGGGTCCTCCTCTGGGTGCTCCTCGACCGAGTGCGAGTCGGTCAGGCACAGCGCGCCATAGCCGGCGACCAGTCCGACGACGACTGCCAGGACGGCGTACGTGATCCGCTCGCCGTGGAAGAACGAGTGCACCAGCGTGCTGCTCCAGGCCCCGACGGGCAGGCTCTTGGTGACCAGCGCGGCGATCAAGGTGCCGACGATCGCAGTGCCGACGCTGGTGCCAACCTCCTGTGCGGTGTCGTTGAGTGCAGCGCCGATCGAGGTGCGGTTGGCCGGCATCGCATCGACCAGCGCGACTGCGCAGATCGTCATCACGGTCCGCAGGCCGATCGTCATCAGCACCATCGCGATCGCGATCGCGAGGTAGCCGTGGTAGACGCCCCACGACAAGAACACGAGCGAGCCGGCCAGGAAGGCGGCGCCGATCAGGCAGGCGATCCGGTGGCCGAACTGCTTGGCCAGCCACTCCGAGAGCGGGCTGGCAGCCAGCATCGTGACGATCAGCGGCAGGTTCGCCAGGCCGGCCGCCACAGGGCTCCAGCCGTAGGCGTACTGGAAGTGCAGGATCAGGCCGAACATCACGCTGGCCATCGCGATCGAGGTACCGGCCTGCGCGATGGTGGCGCCGCGCACCGTGCCGCTGGTGAACAGCTTCAGGTCGAGCATCGGCTCGGCGGTGGTCCGCTCGTGGCGGACGAAGGCCAGGCCAGCAGCGATCGCGCCGAGGATCGAGGCGATCGTGACGATCGACAGCCAGCCGTGCTGGACGCCGCTGGTCATCGCGTAGCAGGCGAGCCCGATCGTCGTGATGCTGTACAGCGCGCCGGGCAGGTCCAGCGAGTCCTTGGTCAGGCCCGCAGGGTCATCAGCCGGTACGCCGAGCCGCACGCCGATGCAGGCGATCAGGGCGATCGGCGCGTTCACGACCAGCAGCCACTCCCAGCGCACATGCGCCAGGGCGGTGCCGCCGAGCAGCGGGCCGAGGACGAAGCCGGACATGCCGACGATCATCATCACGGTGATCGCCCGCATCCGCAGGGCCTTGTCGTCGAAGAGCCGGAAGACCAGCGAGTTGGTGATCGGCGCCATCGCCGCGGCGGCCAGGCCGAGGGCGGCGCGCAGCGCGATCAGCTCGCCGGCAGTGGTCACCGCGACGACGCAGAGGCTGAGCGCGCCGAACACGGCCAGGCCGACAAGCAGGACCCGGCGGCGACCGAAGCGGTCGGCCAGCGAGCCCGCGGTGAGCAGCAGCCCGCCGAAGGTCAGCGAGTACGCGCCGGTGACCCATTGCAGTGCGGTGGTGCCGCTGCCGAGGTCACGGCCGATGGTGGGCAGTGCGATCGAGAGCAGCGTGTTGTCGACCATCTCGACGAAGAACGCCAGGCAGAGCGCTGCAAGGGGGACCCAGGCCGCGCGCAGCGACGGGTAGGTGCGCGGCGCGGCGGGAGTCTCCAGGGGGGTGGTGGTCATGGGTAGACCTCCTCTCGTGGGGGGCGTCCTGGTCGAACGCCACATCCTGAAGGTAGGGGCCGGCGGTTTCACCATGGTTTCACCGCGGCTTCACGGGGCCTGTCGCGGCAAGAATGGGTGCGCTGCGGGCGGTGATGCGCTCAACTAGGCACATGAGCGGAGTCGATGAGCCCGGGCTGCCCACCCTGTTCGAGTGGGCCGGTGGGTTGGACCCGCTGCGCCGGATGATCGACACGTTCTACGACCACGTCGAGGAAGACCCGGACCTGTCGCCGTTCTTCCCCGATGGCGTCTCCGAGCACCACCGGGCACACGTCGCGGACTGGTGGGCCGAAGTGCTCGGCGGGCCCGCTGCATACACCGAGCAGCACGGCGGGTACGACGCGATGCTGACCCACCACCTCGACCTCTCCATCACCGCCTCGCAGCGGCGCGCGTTCGCCGCCACGATGAGTCTCGCCGCCGATGAGGCCGGGCTGCCTGCCGACCCCGAGTTCCGGGCGGCGATCATCGGCTACCTCGAGTGGGGCACCCGCCTCGCGGCGGAGAACTCCCAGCTCGGCGCCACGCCGTTCGAGCACGCACCGGTCCCGCGCTGGGGCTGGGGTGTCGCGCCGCCGTACCTGGGCTAGTCACCAGCGCGGTACCACTGCGGGCGTGAGGTCGCACGGCGCTTCCTGGCGCCACCACAGCTGTTGCGGTGGAACGGAGCGTGATCGGCGACCCCTTCAGCAGCACCGCTGGACGGCCTGTCGAGCGCGTCCTCTCCGTGGTGCCGGGAGAGCACCTCACCGCCACGGTCATGGGCGCCACGATGTCCTACGTCCTGGTGCCTTAAGACGCCATCACCCGGCTGCTGCCGAAGGTCGTGACGGCTCGCGGACGGCGGCTGGCGCCATTCGCGAGCGTCGGCGGCCTGGTGATGGCGCGGCGGCAGCTGCTCAACCTCAAGCAGCTCGCGGAACGCTGAAGCCGCGTGTGCCGGAGTCGATCGCACCCAGCACACGCGGCAGCCCCAAGAGCCGGCCCAAGAGCCGGCCCAGAAGCCGGCCCAGAAGCGGGCCCGTTCAGCGCCGCTTGACCATCAGCGTCCGCACCGCGGTGTTGCCGGCCACGTCAGTCGCCACCACGCGCACGGTGTGCCGTCCGCGTCCTGGGATGTGCAGCGTCGCCCGGTATCGGGCCGTGGTCGCGCTGGTCGCCGTCAGCGTCGCGCGACGGCCCCCGACAGTGACCCCGATCGGCACGCCGTTCGCGCCGAATGGGAGCGTCCCGACGACCACGAACCGGGCACGGACCCGGGCACCTTGATGCGGGGTCGTCACGACCGGGGCGTTGATCATCGCCGCGCGCGCCGATGCCGCCAGGCTCTGCACGCTCGAGGTCGCGACTCCCTCGGAGAGCGCCAGTCCGATACCGGCGCGGCCGTGAGCGGGCACCGAGAGCCCGTAGTTGAGGTCGAGCTCGTCGTTGTCGTCGAGTGTGTTCGGACGCACCGCCTTGCGGACCGGGTTGAAGGTGACCGAGGCAGGGGGCCTCGACCACGTCAGTCCGAGTGTCGAGGCGGCCGGGTCCTGGGAGCCGGCGAACCGGTCCGATCGGATCAGGACCGTCCCTGATCCGGTGCCGAAGCCGGTCCAGGTAGTGCTCGCTGGTGCTGGCACGAACCCGTTGCTGTGGCGCGGGACGACGTAGCCAGCACGATCGGAGGTCACCAGCGTCTGGTAGGAGAGCGCCACATTGTGGGCACGGCCGTCGTTCGAGGCGAAGACGTCGCGAACGCTGACCTGGTGCCCATCAGCGCCGAAGACGTAGGTCCGCGAGTACGTCACGCCGGTCGGGACCAGCGTCCCGCAGCTCGACGCGGTCGTGCACCTGGTGAGGGCCTCGGACTCGGTCACCGTGGTGTCGCCGTTGGTGGCACGGCGCGTACTGAACGCGATGGCTCCCGCCCCCTGCAGCTGACCGAAGTCGTTGTACGCCGTCGTGGGTAGGTAGGCCGCCTGGTGGTCGACCGAGACGGCGCCGTCCTGGCCCAGGTCCAGGGCGCAATCGGTCAGGCTCCCGTCGGTGCGCAGGGCTGGACGCTGCACTGTCTCCAGGTCGGCGATGCCGCAGTCTCCAGCGCTCGACAGAGCGGTCTTGCCGTCGCCGGCCCCGGTGATGACGACAAATGAGTTCAAATGCCCCTCACCGTCCTTCCCCGTCGAGGTGAAGTACGGGTAGATCACCGGTCCGCTGAAGCTGCCGAGGTAGCCCGAGGCGACCGTGGTCCCCTCTGGCACCGCTCGCAGCCGGCAGGGCACGCTCGGCACCTGGCTGAACACACCCTTGAAGCTGCGGTCCGCCGCGACCGTGACGTCGTCGAGCGTCAGGAGAGCGGTAGCAGTGCCAGCGACTTCGGCCACGCAGACGATCTCGATCTTGTCGACGTTGTAGGCCTGACCCGTTACTGCGAACGAGCCGGCGCTACCGACGGCAGTGCCGTCGGACGGCGAGGTGACGACAGTGTGGATGGGTGCCGGGTCGCCAGCGAAGGCCGCGCCCGGTAAAGCTGTGAGTGCCGCCGCCGCGAGAGCGACGGAACCCGAGAGAGCACTGAGGTGTTTCACAATTTCTCCTTGGTCGTTGTCGCTCTAAGACGACGCACGAGCAGGAGTTGTGACAGCGCTGTGGCCCGGCGCCGCTAGGGCGCTTCTGGCTCAGGACAGGCGAAGAGCCCCGACGCAGTGCGTCGGGGCTCTTCGGGTGAGATCAGGAGACGCGGACGTTCTCGGCCTGCGGGCCCTTGGGGCCGGCAGTCACGTCGAACTCGACCTTCTGGTTCTCGTCCAGCGACTTGTAACCGCTGCTCTGGATCGCGGAGTAGTGGACGAACACGTCCTCGCCGCCACCATCCTGAGCGATGAAGCCGAAGCCCTTTTCGGCGTTGAACCACTTGACGGTTCCCTGAGCCATGATCTTTTCCTTTGTTCGATGCCGGGGGCACTGTGCCCCGGGCTGCTGAAGACATCCATCTGTGCTGATGTCCAGCGAACCGAAAACCAGGAGTACGAGATACAGGCCGCGACATGTACGCGACCAGGACGACTTGCAGAGCCGTCCCTTCAACACCACCAACAGTAGGGCATGGACGGGCAAATGCACCTACCGCTCTCGCGGTAGTTCAACCTCGCTCATCAAGAACCCGGCCGCATGGGCCGTCGCGCGCCTGCTCTGCATCACCGTCATGTGCCCGCGCCGCGGCACCTGCAGCAGCGTCGAGCCGGGGATCAGCTCCCTCGTACGGCGCAGGACCTCGGCGGGGTAGAACTTGTCACGCTCGCCGCCGATCAGCAGCGTGGGCGCCGCGATGGGGCGCCCGCACCCGGCCAGGTCGAAGCCGTCCTCGGCATCCAGGGTCGCGAGCAGGTCAGCTGCTGAGGTCGGCGCTTTGAACATCCACGGGGCCGCCAGCCTGCCGGCGCTGCGCGCGAGCGGGCCGAGCGGGACCAGCTGCTCGACCAGCGTCGCCGCCGCCTGGCGCTCATCGCCGGCCCGCAACAGCTCGGCAACGGCGAGCTGGTCGTCGCGGGCCAGTGGTCCCAGCGTGTGGCCGGTACTGATCAACACCAGGCGGCGTACAACGTCGGGATGGTCGGCGGCAAGCTGCTGCGCGATGCTGCCGCCGGTCGAGATGCCGACCACGTCGACCGGCTCGTCGAACAGCTCGCGTAGCGCCGCGGCGTGACCGGCAGCCAGATCGCCCATCGTCAGGTCGGCCGGCAGGCCGCGCCACCGGTTCGTCGCCACCAGGCGCCGCTGCTTGGCCAGTGACAGCACGGGGGCCAGGACACCGCGCACGAACAGATCGCCCTTGACTCCGGTGTTGTTCGACAACCCGGAGAGCACGACGATCGGCCGGCCCGCACCGATGGCCGCCCACGGCATCGGGCCGGCGATGCCGCGCTCGATGTTCATGGGGCAACGGTACCGACGAGGCAGGATGAGACCGTGGCCCTGCCGACCCCGACCCTGCCGACTCCCACCCTGCAGACCGAACGACTCCTGCTGCGCCCCTTCACCGACGCGGACGCGGACGCTCTCTACGCCCTGCAGAGCGACGCACGAGTGCTGCAGTACTGGGACGCCCCGCCGTGGACCGAGCCGGCCCGTGCCCAACGGTTCCTCGCCACCTGCCGGCAGCTGGCAGAAGAGGGCAGCGGCGCCCGGCTGGCGATCGACCGGCTCTCCGACGGTGTGTTCGTCGGCTGGTGCAGCCTCACCCGGTGGAACCCCGAGCACCGCGGTGCGTCGTTGGGCTACTGCCTGGGGGAGGCGTCGTGGGGTCGCGGCTATGCGACCGAAGCGGTGCACGCCCTCCTGGGCTGGGCGTTCGCGTCGTTGGACCTGAACCGCGTCCAGGCCGAGACCGACACCCGGAACGTGGCCTCCGCACGGGTCCTCGAGAAGAACCGGTTCGTGCTCGAGGGGACGCTGCGTGAGGACTGCGTCGTCGACGGCTACGTGTCGGACTCCTGGGTCTACGGGCTGCTGCGCCGTGAGTGGCAGTAGCCCTGGCACTACAGAAACCGTACTAGTGGCGCACAGTCGGGACCCGCACGCTGGAGGCATGCAGCCGAACTGGCGGACGCGCCGCGATCGGACCCTTCTCGGGGCCCACCACCTGACCCGGTGGCGGGTTCCGCTCGACGGGCAGGAGTACGTGCACGGCTGGGGCGTCTTCGCCCTCCCGTTCAGCTCGGGTCACGTGCTCGCGCTGCGGGTGTTCGCAGACAACAGCTTCCGCCGCCCGTACGTCGCGGTGTGGCACCGCGACCCCGCAGGCGACTGGTCGATCTACGTCGAGGGCGCACCGCTCGACGAGGCCTGTCCGCGCTACTTCGGGGCGGTCTGCACCCACACCGCCAACGCCGACATCGAGGTCACCCAGATCACGCCGAGCACCGTGCAGGTGCGGATGGCCGACCCTGCGCTCGACTGGACGTTGAGCACCCGAGCCGGCCCGGCGTTGAGGACCGCCAATGCGGTCAGCCGACGGCTGCCGGCCGCGAGCTGGCGTCCCCGGGCAATGGTGCGCATGCGCGAGCTGCTAGCCCGGGCACTCGGTGCCGGCAGGATCGAGCTCGACGGCGTGATGCCCAGCGGGCACCACGGCCGGCTGATGCCCGAGGAGATGCTCCTCGTCGACGACGCCACCGCGACCCTGGACGGTGTCGACCTCGGCTCCCCCGTCCGGCTCGAGGAGAACCCGCACATCGGCGGCTTCCCGCTGCCGGCTCGGGGGATCCTGGTCAAAGGCGGTGCGGTGTGGGACGTCGACTCCCGACCCGTTCAGTAGCTGAGTGGGAGCGCTCGACCAGGCCTCGCAGCGGCACACCATCAGTACAGTTTCTGTAGCCCCACCGATGGAGGACCGCGATGAAGCACTACGGCCAGTACTGCCCGGTCTCACGCGCCGCTGAGGTCATCGCCGAGCGCTGGACCCTCCTGGTGATCCGAGAGCTGCTCTGGGGCAGCGACCGGTTCAACGCCATCGCACGCGGGGTCCCACGGATGTCGCCGTCGCTGCTCTCGACCCGGCTGCGCGAGCTGGAGCGCAGCGGGATCGTCGTCCGCGAGCTGCTCGACGGCGAGCCTCGCTACCGGCTGACCGAGGCCGGCCTCGAGCTGCAGCCGCTGGTCGAGCTGGCGGGAGCCTGGGGACAGCGCTGGATGCAGGAGCTGCGCGAGGACGAGTACGACCCCGCGGTACTGATGCTCGACATCGCCCGCGAAGTAGCCCTGCGCACTGATGATCTGCCGCCGCGGCCGACGACCGTGCAGCTCGACCTGACCGGGGTCCCGCGGCGCTACCAGCGCTGGTGGTGGATCTTCGGAAGCACCGGCCTGGATGTCTGCGACACCGACCCTGGCAGCGATGCGACGGTCTGGATCCAGACCGATGCCCCGACCCTGACGCAGGTCTGGATCGGGCACAGGCCGTGGTCGACCGCCCTACGGTCCGAAGACCTGCGGGTCACCGGCGATGCCGAGTCGTGCGCCGCCCTGCCGGGCTGGCTGGGTGCCAGCCGCTTTGCCGACGTAGCGCTGGCGGCGACACCGCTGCCGCGCCTCACGCCCGGCGGCTGACCGTCCCGCCAGCACGGATCGCCCGCGGGATCTCGGCGACCTCGTCGACCTCGGAGGTCAGGCGCGCCAGGTCGTCGGCCGACGCCACGGCGTCGAGCGTCACGGCGTAGGTGATGCCCGTCGACTGCCACTGGTCGTCGAAGCCGCCGTCCGCCTCGACCGCGACCCCGCCCACGGCGATCCCGAGTCGCCGCGCCTCGCGGTAGGTGTCATTCAGGACGCAGAGCGCCACCGAGAGGTGCAGCACCTGGGCTCCGTTCGTGACCGGGCCGGCGACCACGCCGGCCTCCGACCACGGATGGGACAGCACGACACCCTTGGCATCGCGCAGGGTGCCGGCCGTCGCGCGTACACCGAACGGGGAGAGGGCCATCCCCGGATTGTGTCGGAACCCCGCACCGGGCGACACCCCTCGCCCCGGCCTACGATGGCGAGGATTCCCATGCCGCCACCCTCTGACCGCCCCCGCAAGCTGCTGCTGGCGGTCGATGCCCCCTCGTTGCTGCACCGCCACCACCACGCCCGGGCCCACACCCAGATCACCGACCGGTCGGGCCGGCCCGCGTGGGCGCTGGAGGGGATGCTGCGCCAGATCCTCGAGGCGATCGACGCCTTCGCACCCGACGCGGTGATCTTCGGTCTCGACGACCGGGTCTCCTCGGTGCGCTCCGATCTCTACCCCGACTACAAGGCCGGACGGGCGGCCAAGGACGCTGCGCTCATCGACCAGCTCGAGCGAGCCGGGGCGCTGCTCGATGCACTCGGCCTCGCCACCCTGACGCCGCCGGGACTCGAGGCCGACGACGTCAACGCCTCAGCGGCAACCTGGGCCCGCGAGCACGACTGGAACTGCGTCATCATCACCTCCGACCGGGATGCCTTCGCGCACATCAGCGACCACACCCAGGTCCTGCGGCTGATCGACGGCGGCATCAACGGCTCGCCGCTGCTGAATCCGAGGCGCCTCTTCGCCTTGTACGGCGTAGCCGCCGAGCACTACCTGGAGTACGCCGCGCTGCGCGGGGACGCCAGCGACAACCTGCCCGGCGTCTCCGGGATCGGCGAGAAGTCCGCGGCCGCCCTGCTCAGCCAGGTCGGCTCGATGCAGGCCGTATGGGCCGACATCGACCAGAACGAGGGCCGCACGATCGCCGCCACCCTGGACGACTGGGCAGCCGACACGGGCGGACGGCGGCTCGGGGCGACCGTCGTACGCCGTCTCTGCGCACCCGGCGCCCGCCGGCGCTTCGACTTCAACGTCGCGATCATGTCGGGGCGAGACGACCTCGACCTCGGACTCACGCCCGAGGTACCGGGCACCCCCGGCTTGCTGCCGCTCGATCCGCATCGGGTGAGCCGGGTCGTCGGCTTCCTCAACATCGAGGCGACCACGTCGCTGGCGATCCGGGTGCTCAGCACGGACCCGGCATCGGCCGGCATCAGGTAGAAAGGGGGCCATGTGCTTCGCACCGCAGGCCGATCTGGTGGCCGGGGTGGTCGTGACTGCGATCGGCGTCGACACGCTGCGTCGTACGACGCGCAGCGAGCTGCTCCCACTGGCCGCCCTTCCGCTGGTGTTCGGTGTGCACCAGCTGGTCGAGACGCTTGTGTGGTGGCACCTGCGCGGGAACGTGTCGTCCTGCGTCGGGAAGCCGGCAGCGTGGATCTACGCGATGATCGCGTTGAGCGTCGTCCCGGTGCTGGTGCCGTTCGCGTTCGTGCGCGCAGGCGCGATCCGGTCGGTGCGGGTCGGCTGGGCCTTGGTCGGGGCCGGCGTGGTCTCCGGCGGGATCCTGCTGCTGACCCTGATCTTCGGGCACATGCACCCGACCATCGACGGGCACCACATCAACTACCACGTGGGGACGCCCGTAGTGCCCTTCACGCTCGGGCTCTACATCATCGCGACCTGTGCGCCCGGGCTGCTGTCCAACACCACGACCCTGCGGATCTTCGGTGTTGCCAACGCTGTCGTGGTCGCGTTCCTGATCTGGCTCGCACAGTCCGCGGTGGTGTCCCTGTGGTGCGTCTGGGCGGCGGTGAGCAGCGTGCTGATCAACCTCTACGTTCGGCGGCGGCAGGGGTCCGAGGCTCGCTCCGCTCGCACCTCAACCGCCGGTAAGACAGCCGGAGTCCTGCAGGAGCCCTGACGCCCGGTAAATTCATCCGGTGTCCGACAAGCGCCCCCGCCGTACCTTCGCCGTGATCAGCCACCCCGACGCGGGCAAGTCCACGCTCACCGAGGCGCTGGCACTGCACGCGCGGGTGATCACCGAGGCCGGCGCCGTGCACGGCAAGGGCGACCGGCGCGCCACCGTGTCGGACTGGATGGCGATGGAGAAGGCCCGAGGCATCTCGATCACGTCCGCGGCACTCCAGTTCGACTACCGCGACCACGTCATCAACCTCGTCGACACCCCCGGTCACAGCGACTTCTCCGAGGACACCTACCGGGTGCTCTCGGCGGTGGACTCCGCGGTGATGCTGGTCGACGCCGGTAAGGGCCTCGAGCCGCAGACGCTCAAGCTGTTCCGGGTATGCGCGCTGCGCGGCATCCCGGTGATCACCGTGATCAACAAGTGGGACCGCCCCGGCTTGTCGCCGCTGGGCCTGATGGACGAGATCGAGCAGCAGATCAAGCTGCGGCCGACACCGCTGACGTGGCCGGTCGGCCAGGCCGGCGACTTCCGCGGGGTGCTGGACCGGCGTACGGGCGAGTTCGTGAAGTACACCCGTACGGCGGGCGGCGCGACCCGTGCCCCCGAGCGGCGGATGGCGGCCGGCGAGGTCGAGGAGGCCGACGCGGCGGTCTGGGCCGACGCGGCCGACGAGCACGAACTGCTCTCCCTCGACGACGCCGACCACGACCAGGAGCGGTTCCTGGCGGGCGAGACGACGCCGGTCATGTTCGCCTCGGCATTGCAGAACTTCGGTGTCGCACAGCTGCTGGACCTGCTCCTCGAACTCGCCCCAGGCCCGAGCGCCACCACCGGCGTCGACGGCTCGGTGCGCCAGGTCGACGACGAGTTCAGCGCCTTCGTCTTCAAGGTGCAGTCCGGGATGAACAGCTCGCACCGCGACCGGATGGCCTACGCGCGGGTGGTCTCCGGCACCTTCGAGCGCGGGATGATCGTCACCCACGCCACGACCGGCAGGCCGTTCGCGACCAAGTTCGCCCAGGCACTCTTCGGCCGCGAGGCCACCTCGGTCGAGGAGGCCTCGCCCGGCGACATCATCGGCCTTGTCAACGCCACCGCCCTGCGCGTCGGCGACACCGTGTACGTCGGCGAGCCGATCGACTACCCGCCCGTGCCGAGCTTTGCCCCCGAGCACTTCGTGACGGCCTCGGCCGGCGACATCGGGCGCTACAAGCAGTTCCGCAAGGGCATCGAGCAGCTCGATCAGGAGGGCGTCGTCCAGGTGCTGCGCTCGGACCTCCGCGGCGACCAGAGCCCCGTCCTCGCGGCAGTCGGACCGCTCCAGTTCGAGGTCGTCGAGGACCGGATGAAGAACGAGTTCAACTCCCCGATCCGGCTCTCCAGGCTGGACTACGGCGTAGCCCGCCGTACCGACGGCGCGGGCGCGCAGGTGCTCAACGGCATCCGCGGCACCGAAGTGCTGCAACGCACCGATGGCACCTACCTGGCGCTCTTCGCCGACAAGTGGCGGGCCAACAATGCCGCCCGGGAGAACCCCGACGTCCTGCTCGAGGAGTTGCCCGCAGGCGGCAGCTGAGCCCGATCTCGCGGATTCAGCCCCTACGCTTCAGCCCTACGCTTCAGCAGAGACCAGGTCGAAGGGTCCCGCGTCGGAGCGTGTCTCGTCGGCGACCCGGAGACGCGGGTCGTTGCCGGTGGCCTTGGCGCCGACGTAGTAGGCGATGAACGCGATCAGCGCCCCGGCGACGTCGTCGGCGATGTAGTGCCAGCCGAAGTACGTGGTCGAGACGGTGGTGATCGCGAAGTACACCCAGAGGCTTCTCCGCATCCAACGGAACGGGATCGTCTGCTGACCGACCAGCGCCATCATCAAGGTGATCGCGACGTGCAGCGACGCGAACGCAGCCACCGACTGGACCCCGTTGATCGTCGGGTCGTAGTGCAGGTTCAGCCGTCCGTCGATCAACGCGCTCTGCAACGACGTGACGCCCGTGGTCGACACGCTCTTGTAGATCCACGGGAAGGCGAACGCCGGCCCGAGGCTCGGCACCAGGTAGTAGCTCAGGGTGCCCAGCGCCCAGCAGACGCAGTCGGCGATGACGTACCAGTAGCCGAAGGACACCTTGGAGGACCACACCAGCCAGGCCGTCACCGTCACCGGCACCAGCGGCAGGAACAGCAGGTAGTCCGCAGCCAGGATCTGGGCGACGAACCCGGTGCCCAGCAGCCGGTGCAGGATGACGCCCGGATCATGCCCGAAAAGCAGCCAGCGGTCGAGGTTGTGGAGCTGCCGGTCATAGGTCAGCGGATGCTTGCCGCCGTCCTGGGTGCGCGCGAACGGCAGGAAGTTCTTCAGGTTCCGATAGCTGACGTAGGTGAAGTAGAAGGAGAGGAGGCCGGCGACGACCAGCACGATCCGCTCGCGGGTCCAGTGCCGGTCGATGATCTCCCGTGCCACCGGCTTGAATCGTGCCGGGACGCCGTGGGAGAGCCACAGCGTCCGCGGGATCAGGTCGACCAGGAAGGCGGCGCCGAGCAGCAGCGGGATCCGCAGGTACGCCGGCCCGAGGAAACCGTCAGGGTCGTGGAGCGGGACGTCGACCCACTGGCTGCACGCGACCGCCGCGACCGACATGACCACGGCAATTGCGACCATTGAGGTCAACCGGCGCCGAATCACAAGTTCGCACTTTAGACCTTCACCCTGAATACACCGTAAGAGCCAGGCCTCCGCCGCGGCTTTCGGGCGCTCAGCCGCAGGCTCTGAGGCGCTCAGCCGCAGTCGGAGGTGTCGCGGTCCACGTTGCCGGCATGCCGGCGTACCTGCTCCTCCTCGGCCGCGGTCCGCTGCTCGGGGACGACCTGCCCGGACACCATCTCGGAAACCTGCTCGGACACCTGCTCGGACACCATGATGCCCGCGTCCACGGCCGGGATCTCCTCGACAGCACCGGCACGCGACGGCTTCCTGCTCAGTCGCCGGTACCACTCCGGCGCGACCACGAGAGCCTCGGCCCGCAGGACTGCAGCCACCACCCGCGGCAGGTCGGTCACATCGCCATAGACGAGGTAGCGCGGCACCCACTCCGGGCGGTACTTCACGTTGGAGCGGTACAGCGCCTCGATCTGCGCGAACCGCGACGCCCACAGCAGGATCGCGCGCCAGGCGCGGAGCATCGGGCCGGCGCCGAGCCGCTCGCCGCGGGCGAAGACGCTGCGGAACGCCGAGAAGTTCAGCGAGACCTTGGTGACCCCGATGCTCTCGGACGCTGCCATCAGCTCGCTGACCATCAGCTCGACGATCCCGTTGACTGCTTCGGGGTGCCGGCGCATCAGGTCCAGCGAGAGTCCGTCGTCACCCCACGGCACGAAGGAGAGGAAGCCGGCGGCCGCCCCTGACTCGTCACGGGCGACCACCACGGTGCCCTCGTCGTCGCGGGCCTGGCCGAACCGGCCGAGCGCCATCGCAAAACCGCGCTCGATGGAGCCGTCGCGCCAGTCGATGGCGCGGGCGCGCAGCTCGTCCTTCTCCGTCAAGGACAGCTCGGCGACGCGGTGGACCGAGACGGTCAATCCGGCACGCTGGGCCCGGGCGATCGCCTGGCGCACCATCCGCATCGGACGGCCCTCGAGGGTGAACTCCTCGACCCGGAGGATCGCCTCGTCGCCGACCTCGAGCACCTCGAGGCCGGCCTGGTGGTAGATGTGCGCGCTGCGCTCGCTGGAGCCGAGGTTGGCCGGGGCCCAGCCGAAGTGCTTGGCCTCCTCCAACCAGGCCGCGATCGCCTGCGGCCAGTCGTCGGGGTGCCCGAGCGGATCGCCGGCGGAGAACGAGACTCCCCCGATCACCCGGTAGGACACCGCAGAGCGCCGGGTCGCGCTGAAGACCACCGAGCGGTCGTCGCGGGTGGCGAAGTAGCCGAGCGAGTCGACCCAGCCCCATTCGGCGAGCAGCCCGCGGAGCTCGGCGTCCTCCTGCGACGTCAGCCGGTGCGGGCCCCCGGAAGGCGCCATCGCATTGACCACGGCCAGCACCAGGACGGCGGCACCGAGGACGGCGAGTCCGACGGTCACCACCGTCTCGGAGCGGTCCGAGGTGAACTGCACCGGGCCAGGGATGCCCAACAGGCCGAGGGCTGCCTGGGCGAGCCGGTCGCCGGAGGTCGTGCCGTGGACCTGGCCGTTGCCGTCGACCAGGAGCCAGAGCCAGCCGAGCGCGGTGCCGATCAGCGGGCCGACCACCAGGATGCCGAGCACCCGGCGCAACGATCGTGGCTCGGGGCGTGCGGTGAAATTCTTCCGCGACGCCAGCAGCAGGCCGATCAGTAGCAGGCACAAGAAGGCCTGCTCGGCCTGGAGGTCGCGCAGCACATGGATCGCGGCGGCCAGCGTCGTGAGCAGGAGAGCGACGATCCATGCCCGCGCCTTGCCACGGCGTAGGCCGCGCGCCAGGAGCAGCAGCACGACGCCGATGGCGGCACCACCGGTCGTGGCTGCGGCAGGGAACGCCGCGGGGACGATCTCGTCGATCAGGCGGGTACGGACAGCGATGGTCGGCAGGTAGGCGCTCAGCAGGCTGACGAGTCCGACGACGAACACGATGCGGCTGACCCAGAGCGGCGAACGGAGGGAGGTGAACCAGCTACTCACCCATCGAGGCTACGCCTCGCCTCTCCTAGGGCACTCACAGGATCCGCCCAGGCGAGTCGTCGTCCTTCCGGTTCCCGGCTCGCCGAACTGGGAAGATCAGTGCCATGGCGCACATCCAGCAGTTCGACCACATCGGCATCACCGTCGCGGACCTCGATACGGCGGCGGCGTTCTTCGTCGGCCTGGGCCTGGAGCTGGAGGGCAGGAGCTTCGTCGAGGGCGAGTTCATCGACACCGTCACCGGCATCCCGGACTCGCGCTCGGAGATCGTGATGCTGCGGCCGCCGGGCGGTGGGACGGCGCTGGAGCTCTCGAGCTTCGTACGGCCTGATCACGTGCCCGGTTCTCCCGACGCGATGGCCAACGAGCTCGGCCTGCGCAGCGTTGCGTTCGTCGTCGACGACCTCTCAGCGACCATCGAGGAGCTGGCGGCCGACGGGTACGGGCTCATCGGCGGCCTCGGCGAGTACGAAGGCGCCTGGCTGATGGCCTATGTCCGCGGACCCGAGGGCATCACCGTCGCACTGGCCCAACCCGTCGGCTGACCCCCTGCCAAGGCCATCGGCCGGTGCTAGCGTCCGAGCACCGCACCAGTCCAGGAGACACGATGACCGTGAAGGCGACGCTCGACCCCCGCTACAGCGACCCGGCCGGCGAGGCCGTCGACTGGCTGGTCGCCCAGCAGCGCGTCGCCGACGCCCAGGTCGCGTGGCTGGTGACCGTCAGGGCTGACGGACGGCCCCACACGACACCACTGGTCGCGGTGTGGCACGACGGACGCGCGTACTTCCACACGGGAGAGCACGAGCAGAAGTTCGCCAACCTGCAGACCAACCCGCACGTGCTGGTCCTAGCCGGCGACACCCACTGGGATCAGGGCCTCGACGTGGTCATCGAAGGCGACGCCCAGAGGGTGGAGGACGAGGTCCTGCTGGCCACCATCGCCGGTCTGTACGCCGAGCGCTGGGACGGACGCTGGGGCCTGGTGGTGCGCGACGGCGGTCTGGCCGATCCGGACATGGTCGGCCGGAGCATCGTCTTCGAGGTGACGCCCAGCACGGCGTACGGGCACACGAAGGGCGACCCCTTCGGCCAGACCACCTACCGCTTCACCACCGGCGTCTGAGCCACGGGCGATACCCTCGCACCGTCGTCGCGCCGGGCGGCCGGCGCGGTCTGGGAGGTCAGCGGTGCAGGCAGACGGAGCGGACTGGGTCCCCCGTACCGATGACCCGGATGCCGTCTACGACGCGCTGACGACCTGGGTCGAGACCCAGGGCCTGACGCTGTACCCGCACCAAGACGAGGCCATCATCGAGGTCCTCGGCGGAAACAACGTCGTGCTGGCGACCCCGACCGGGTCCGGCAAGTCACTGGTCGCGATGGCGGCGCACGCGGCTGCCCTCGCCGGCGACCGGGTCAGCTTCTACACCGCCCCGATCAAGGCGCTGGTCAGCGAGAAGTTCTTCGCCCTCTGCGAGACCTTCGGCGCCGCGAACGTCGGGATGCTCACCGGCGATGCCTCGGTCAACCCGGACGCGCCGATCATCTGCTGTACCGCTGAGATCCTCGCCAACCTGGCGCTGCGCGAGGGCCCGGACGCAGACGTCGGCCTGGTGATCATGGACGAGTTCCACTTCTACACCGAGCCCGACCGCGGCTGGGCCTGGCAGGTCCCGCTGCTCGAGCTGACCAGGACCCAGTTCGTCTTGATGTCCGCGACCTTGGGCGACATGACCGAGCTCGCCGCCGACCTGTCCCGACGCAACGGGCGCCCGACCGCGATCATCGCCGACGCCGAGCGGCCGGTGCCGCTGTCCTTCACCTGGGCGATGACCCACCTCGCCGAGACCCTGACCGAGCTCGTCGAGACCCATCAGGCTCCGGTGTACGTCGTCCACTTCACCCAGCTGGCCGCGGTCGAGCACGCCACCTCGCTGATGGCGACCCGCGGCGGCGTCGAGGCTTCGCGGGAGACGCGCGACACGATCAACGAGCGGCTGGTCGGCTTCCGTTTCGGCGCCGGCTTCGGCAAGACCCTGCAGAAGCTCGTACGTCGCGGCATCGGCGTCCACCATGCCGGGATGCTGCCCCGCTACCGCCGCCTGGTCGAGCAGCTGGCCCAGTCCGGCCTGCTGGTCGTGATCTGCGGGACCGACACCCTCGGCGTCGGCATCAACGTGCCGATCCGGACCGTGCTGTTCACCGGGCTGGCGAAGTTCGACGGGTCGCGCCAGCGCGTCCTGCGTACCCGCGAGTTCCTGCAGATCGCCGGACGCGCCGGCCGCGCCGGCTTCGACACCGCCGGCTACGTCGTGGTCCAGGCTCCGGAGTTCGTGATCGACAACGCCAAGGCGCTGGCCAAGTTCGCCGACGACCCGAAGAAGCAGAAGAGCGTCCGCCGCAAGAAGCCGGCCGACGGGGAGATCGTCTGGACCGAGGCGACCTTCGACAAGCTCGTCTCCGGTACGCCGGAGCAGCTGGTCTCCCGGATGAAGGTCGACAACGCGATGCTGATCAACGTCGTCACCCGCGAGGAGGACGCTTTCGCAGTGCTGCGCCGGCTGCTCACCGACAACCATGAGAGCCGCGGCAACCAGTTGCGGCTCGCCCGTCGGGCGCTGCGGCTAGCGCGCAGCCTGGTGCACTCGGAGGTGTTGACCCGGCTCGACGAGGTCGACGAGTTCGACCGCCGCTACGTGCTCACCGTCGACCTGCCCGACGACTTCGCCCTCAACCAGCCGCTCTCGCACTTCGCGCTCGCCGCCTTCGACGTGCTCGACCCGGAGTCCGAGGAGCACACCCTGGACCTGCTCTCGGTCGTCGAGGCGGTTCTCGAGGCGCCACGCCAGATCCTCTCCCAGCAGCAGTACGTCGGCCGCGGACTCGCGGTCGCGGAGATGAAGGCAGACGGCATCGAGTACGAGGAGCGGATGACGCTGCTCGAAGAGGTCACCTGGCCGATGCCGCTGCGCGAACTGCTGGAGGCGACGTACGCGATCTACCGCGAGCGGCATCCGTGGCTCCCGGAGGACGCGCTCGGGCCGAAGTCGATCGTCCGCGAGATGTACGAGCAGGGGATGGCGTTCACCGACTTCGTCTCCCGCTACCAGCTCGCCCGTTCCGAAGGCCTGGTGCTGCGCTACCTCACCGACACCTACCGCATCCTGCGCCAGACCGTCCCGGACCACTTCCGCACCCCGGAGCTCGAGGACCTGATCGAGTGGCTCGGCGAGACCGTCCGCCAGACCGACTCCTCGCTGCTCGACGAGTGGGAGGCGCTGACTGATCCCGAGGCCGTGCAGCGGCACGCACTCGAGCTGTCCGAGCTCAAGCCCCCGACGAACCCGCGGCCGATCTCCAAGCAGGAGCGCCCGTTCGCGGTGATGGTCCGCAACGCCATGTTCCGCCGCGTCCAGCTGGTCGCCCGCGACGACCTCGACGGACTGATGGCGCTGGAGCGGGCGGCAGCGGACCGCACCGACCCGCCGGCTGAGGTAGTGATGACGCGGTCGGCGTGGGATGCGGGCATCGAGGCCTACTACGCCGAGCACGACGAGGTCCGTCTCGACGGCGATGCCCGCGGGCCCGACCTGCTCAGGGTGGAGAAGACCGGCCGCTCCTGGACCGTCGTCCAGACCGTCCACGACCCCGAGGGGCACCACGACTGGATCATCGAGGCGCTGATCGATGTCGACGCCACTGACGAGCTCGGCGAGCTGGTACTGGCTACCCAGGCCTTCCGGCGGCTCGACGGCTGATCAGCTGCAATCGAGGGCGACGTCTCGCCATCGGGTCACTCGGCCCCGAGCACGCGGTCGATGACCCCCTGAGAGACCGAGTGGTACGTCGGCCGGGCGGTCGCATAGATCTCCCGGGCCCGCGCCCGCCCGCGCTCGGACGCCGCGAGCCGCTGGTAGACGCGGCTGATGTAGAGCGCGCGGCCGTGCCTGGTCAGGAAGCCCTCGAGGGCCTGGTCGACCGCCGGCTCCTCGAACACGTAGCCGGAGGCGACGGCGAGCTCGAGCCACGCGGTCGCGATCTCGATGTTCCCACTGGTGCTGAAACCGAACCGGCTGTCGACCGCAGCCAGCAGCTCGTGGCTGGCGCCGACCGGGAGGCTCCGGATGAAGTGCACCCACTGCTGGCTCACCCAGTCAGCGGTGACCAACGAGCCCGGGTCGGGATCAGCCAGCAGCGCAGCGACCTGCTCGTCGACGCGATCGAAGGCGTCGGAGGTGAACTCGGGAGCGTTGTCGGGCACGCCAGGCCCGTGCACCCAGGCCTCGAGCTGGAGTTCCTCGGCGCTCACACCGGCAGGCTGCAGCAGCTCGGTGGCGAGGTGGTCCAGGAAGGTCGGGGTGTCCATCGACTCGAACGCGAACCGGTCGAAGTAGTCGCGCAGGAATTCGTCGAAACGCTCCCGCCCGACCTTCGACTCGATCAGCCGCAGGAGGAGCGAGCCCTTCTCATAAGGGATCTTGGTCGGGCCTTCGTCCGGGTCCCTGCCGGCCAGGTCCAGCTCGAGCCAGGTGTCGCGCGGCGCCTCGTCACGGACCGCCCGCTCGAGGTCGTTGCGTCCGAGCCGCAGGATCATGCTCACGTACGGCGCGCCGTACAGCTCCTCGTCGATCCGCGTCTCGAAGTAGACGGTGAAGCCCTCGTTGAGCCAGATGTCGTTCCAGGTCGAGTTCGTGACCAGGTTGCCCGACCAGGAGTGCGCCAGTTCGTGAGCGATCAGCGTGACCAGCGATCGGTCGCCGGCGAGGATCGTCGGCGTCGCGAACGTGAGCCGCGGGTTCTCCATGCCGCCGTACGGGAAGCTCGGCGGGAGCACCAGGATGTCGTAGCGACCCCACCGGTACGGGCCGTAGAGGCGCTCGGCCGCCTCGATCATCTGCTCGGTGTCGGCGAACTCCCATGCGGCCGCGTCGACGACACTCGGCTCGGCGTACACCCCGCTGCGGCTCCCGAGGTCGCGGAACTCGAGGTCGCCGACGGCCAGCGCGATCAGGTACGACGGCACCGGCTGCGGCATCGAGAACCGGTAGATCCCGTCCTCGCTCAGCTCGACCGGGTTCTCGGCGCTCATCACGGCGAGCAGGTCGGCGGGCACGCCGATCGTCGCGGCGTAGGTGATCCGCACCGCCGGGCTGTCCTGGCACGGGATCCAGGTGCGAGCCAGGATCGGCTGGGACTGGGTGAACAGGAACGCCTTGCCGGACGCGGTCTGCTCGGGCTCCAGCCACTGGACGGCACGCGCCTCCGGGCTGGTCACGTAGTGGACGACCACCTCGTCGAGGTCGCCGACGTCGATCGTCAGTGCGCTGCCGAGGGCGGGGTCGTGCTCGCCGACCGCGAAGGTCAGCTCGGCGCCGTGAACGTCGGTGACTCGTTGGATCTCGAGCTGCCAGGTGTCGAGCAGCAGCTGATCGGCACCGGGCATGCGGTGCTCGAGGTCGAGCGTCGCGCTCCCCGACAGGCGATGGGACTCGAAGTCGACCTCGAGATCCAGGGCGAGGTGCTGTACGACGATCTCGTTGGGTCGCGAGCAGGAGTGCGGGTCGGCGGTGAAGGATCGGGACACTGTCTCAACCTAGCCGGGGCGCGCGGAGCCGCGAGTGCCCGCCACCACGTGCGAGCATCGACGGCATGGCAGACAAGGACAAGCAGAAGGGCTGGTACGCCGTCCGCTGCGTGTTCGGCGCCGGGCCGTGGGACGACGGCTCGATGACCTACGAAGAGCGGGTCACTCTGTGGCACGCCCGCGACGCGCGCAAGGCGATCGAGAAGGCCGAGGTCGAGGCGGTTGACTACGCCGGGCAGATCGAGGAGAACCCGGTCACCTACCTAGGGTTGGCGCAGAGCTTCCACCTCTTCGATGTACCCGGGCAGGGCGCCGAGATCTTCTCGCTGATGCGCGACTCGACCCTGGAGCCGGAGGAGTACCTCGCGACGTTCTTCTCCACCGGGGACGAGCGCATCTCCGACTACGACGAGGGCTGAACGCCAGCGCTGCAGACCTAGCGCTCTTGCTTCCACTTCCCGCGGCCGAACATCCGGCCGAAGCGGTCGGCCAGCGATTGACCGGCGTCATCGTCGGCGTGCACTTCGTAGGTCGGGTCCTGGGCGGGGAGCGGCAGGCTCTCGGCCCGCGCGAGGGACAGGGTCGTCTCGACGTGAGTGGTGAAGATGGCTCCCACGTCGTCGGCATCGACGAAACGGATGCCGTAGTCGGTCGCGACCACGATGCCGTCGAAGACATCGACCTCCTCGACGACCAGCACCGTCTCGACCTTCCCGAAGGTGTGGCCGTCGTTGGTCTGAACAGGTGTCCCGTGCCGCAGGGCTGTGTAGGCGATCGGCTCCGACGCTTCAGTCATGCACCGAGCGTATGCCGTTCGCCCGCGGCAGACACGTGCCGACGTACCCGACTGGCTAAGGTGATCGGGCGACAACCGCCCGCAACTCGGAGGATGAACCATGAACGCTGCGTCGATAGAGCGCCTCGACGTCGACGACTTCTGGACCAAGGGCTACGCGGTCCTGCCTGGCATGTACTCCGCCGAGGAGATCAAGGAGTTCCGCGCCAGCGCCAACGCCTCCCGCGGGCTCGGCGGCGATCTGCTGGCCAACCCACGGCTCAGCACCGTGCTCACCGACGGCCGGATGGTCGCCGTGGCGCGCAAGCTCCTCGGCGTCGAGGACATCCACTACGGCGGCGACAGCTCGTTCACGATCAACGGCACCCAGCGCGGCTGGCACAAGGACAACACCGATCGCCGCGACCCGGACGGGCCAGACTGGACCCAGGGCCGCTACACCCAGCTCCGCTTCGGCATCTACTGCCAGGACCACACGACCCATACCGGCGGCCTGAACCTGCGCGAGGGCTCGCACGACATCGTCGACTTCCGCTCCGGCGCTCTGCGCTACGTCAAGGTCAAGCCCGGTGATCTCGCGGTGTGGAGCATGCGCATCACCCACTCCGGCAACGGGATGCTGCTGCGCTGGCCGTTCAAGCAGGTCCCCGGCCCCAAGCAGCAGGACGCGATCCCGGGCTGGAAGGTCACCAAGCCCGACGGCGACCGGATCGCGATCTTCGCGCACCTCGGCGCCGTCGACACCCACGCACAGCGTTACGGCGACTACCTCAAGACCCGCAAGTACATGGTCGAGGCCTGGCGCAAGAACGGCTACAACGACGAGCAGCTCGCTGCCGCAGCGGCTGCAGGCCTGAAGGTCCGCAACATGCCGGCAGAGGTCGCCGACGACCCGAACGCAGGCCTGCTCGTGGACTGGGAACCGTTCGCGTACTGAGGCCTAGGCTGACGGCGCCGGATCCGTCGCGGTGATCGGCTCCACCAGCTCGACCGCGGCGTGCTCCTCGGCTGGCTCGACCGGGAAGTGGGTGGCAGCGAAGCGCGCCGCCAGCTTGACCGACGGCATCATCAGCGCTGAGGCAGCCACGATGATCCCGCCGATGATCAGCCAGCCACCGGAGCCCCAGGAGATCGCAAGCAAGGTGTAGAGCGCCGGCGCCCACATCGACCCCAGCGTGCGGGTCACGTCCCCGACGCCCTGGTACTCCCCGCGCCGCCGGGGGTCCATCAGCTCGGCCTGGAACGACCAGCTCGCGCCGGAGATGAAGAGCTCGGCACCGGTCACGGTGACGTGGCCGAGCCAGACCAGCAGCACCGTCAGCAGCCCGACCGTGGAGTGCGTGACCATGGTGATCAGACAGGAGCCGACGAAGAACGCCGTCGAGATCCAGACGTAGCGCATCGCATCACCCAGGTTGCGCACGCCCTTCGAGGTGTACGCCGGCAGGAAGATGCACAGCACCGTGTTGGTGCCGAACAGGAACGCCAGCAGGACGTGCGGCGCATCGGTCTCCTTGACCAGCCACAGCGGGATCACGATGTTGAGCAGCACCTGGTTGGTCCAGAGCACGCCGTTGAAGAAGGTCACCAGGATCCAGCCGATGTTGCGAAGCGGGCCGGGACCGGGCGGCCGCTCCCTGGTCTCGCCGCTGGCGACGAGCAGGTCGTGCGGCGCCTGCGGGAGCCGGCTGATCCACCACCCGTTCGTCACCATCAGCGCCGCTGCCAGCAACGGCGTCCAGCGCACGATCGAGATGTCGTTGAACGCGAGCGAGACGCCGCCGATGATCGCGCCGAGCGTGAAGCCGACGTTCAAGGCGGAGTACAGGTAGGCCTGGGTCTCGATCCGCTCCTTGGTAGGAAGCGCGTCGAGGACGTAGGCCTGGTTGCTGGAGTGGCCGGCGGACCCGGTCAGCGCGAACAGCAGGCCGACCAGCAGGTACTGGTCGAACGACCCGACGAAAGGCAGCGCGACGAAGCAGGCGCCACGACCCCAGGTGCTCACCGTCCAGACCCGCTTCGGCCCGAACCGGTCCACGACCCGCCCGGCCGGGTAGGCGAACAGGAACTCCGCGACCCCGGTGATCGTGATCGCCAGACCGACGCGCGAGGCCGACATCCCGACGACCTGGGTCAGGAACACTGCGCTTCCGGTGTTGAACGCGCCCTCGCCGGTGGAGAAGAGCATCGACTGCGTCGCCAGCCGTCGCGACGTCACCGTCGGCGGGATCAGCCGGCGGAAGAAGCCAGGTCGTGCATCCGAGACGGAGCTGCTCATCCCCCGCATTCTCACGTCAGCGGCAGTGCGAGGTCGAGCCGTTTTCCCAGAACGTTGCTCAGGACCCTTTCTCAGGATCCTTTCTCGGGACAGGCCGCTGAGCGAGCAGTGCCCTACCAGCCGTAGACCACGGTCAGCACGATCGCGACGTACACGGCGGCACCGGCGAGCTGGCGGCGCCAGCGCCACGGCAGCGGCTCGACGTCCTTCGCGAACAGGCCGGCCAGGCTGACTGCGAACGACGGCACCGCCATGATCACGAAGGCGTTGCGCAGCTCGGTCAGATCGACCGGCTTGGTCGCGGCGAGCCTCGCCACGACGGTGCACACGATCAGCATCACCAGGATCTCGGTGATGCCGCGCGGCAGCGCCCGGCCGAGCTGCTGGGACTGCGGCAGCCGCGCCTTGAAGACGGTCCCGACCTCGATGATGCCGACCAGCGCCGCGCCCACCCACAGCTGCCAGCAGTCGTGCAGGAAGACATAGGCGATCAGCGTGACCAGCCCGCTACGGAACAGCGCACCGCCGATGTCGACCACGATCGAGGGATCCGGGAGGCTGCCCGGCGTCTCGACCTCGTGGAGGCGCTGGGGGTAGCCGTGCTCGGCGACCTCCTCCAGCAGGATCCGCAGGGCCACTCCGGCAGCGGTGGCGATCCCGACCGTCAGCGCATGCTGGGCGATCTCGAGCTTGAACCCGACGAACGCCGGCAGCGCCGTGGTGAGCTTGTAGGAGATCCAGCCGCACAGCGCGGCGGCGATGAACGCGTCCGCGAGCCGGTCCCAGCCGTAGCTGCTCTCCGCGGCTGCCCGACGGCGCCTGCTCCACCGTCTGCGGAACGGGCGAGCGGCCGAGCCGATCAACGGCAGCCCCGTCCACAGCAGCCCCAGCACCAGCAGTACGCCGATCGAGCCGGCGGCATCGGGCCTCGCAGCATCGCCGAGCCCCCCGCTCACGATGACGCCTACCCAGAAGACCCCGGAAGCGATCGCGCCGGCGATCGCGTCGACGCACGCGAGCACGATGATCGCCGCGACCAGCCCGACCGCCGGCGGCAGCGGGCGACCGTGCACGTCGGCAAGCGCCATCCCGGCCAGCGCAACGGCGGCGATCGTCGGCAGCAGCCAGGCGATGCCGAGGATCGAGCGCAGGTAGCCGGCGTCGGCCAGCAGCCGGCCGACCAGCGGGCTGCGCGGCGCGATGGTGTGCGAGTCCTTTCGGCCGAGGCGGTCGGCGACGACGTGCCCGGGGAACCGCCATGTCCACGATCGATCCCCCCAACCGAGATCGCTGCGATGGTCGGTCTCGCGGTCGAGGTCCTCGTCGTCCGAGCCGGAGCTGAGGATCACCGGCATCACCGGCATCAGCCGCAGGCGCGAGAACGCAGCCCCGCCCGACGCCGTGATCGTCACGAACCCGACGATCAGCAGTCCGATCAGCACGCTCAGGTCGGGCGACGGAGCGGTCGGTCGCAGCGGGTTGCTGATCGGCTCTATCGGGGGCGCTGCCTCGGTGACCGGTGCCACCGGAGTGCCGGTGGCCGGTGCCGGCTCCACCACCGTGGGGGTCGCGCTCGGCGTCCCACTCGGACTGGCCGACAACGTCGGGCTGGCCGTCGGAGTCGGAGCGGTCGTCGGGCTCGGCGATGCGGTCGGCGTCGGAGCTGGGGTGGGCGTCGCGGTGTGGGTCGGCGGGGTCGCGACCGGCGGGCCGACCGTGATGTCCTGCTGCAGCTCCGCAATCTGGCCCAGCTCGGAGTCGACCTCGGTGACGTGGAGCAGATAGGCGCCGACCGGCAGGGCCGCAGCCCGGGACCGACGGCCCGACGTACCGCTGGTGTCCGTGCACGAGAACGTGTTCGCCGAGTCGTCGACCGAGCAGGTCAGCGGCAGCTGGAGCGAGCTGTCTGCCTGGCTCGATACGAACGCGTGGACAGCTTCACCACCGTCGGCCTGGCCGGTGATCGTGAGCGTCTTGCCCGACGTAGCCCGTAGCGAGGCGGCGTTGACGTGCAGCCGGGAGACGACGGTGAAGCTGACCGGGATGTCTGCTCCGATCTGGTTGTCGGAGGCGTCGAAGACCCGGACCGCGTAGTCGTAGGTCCCCGGCCCGAACGGGCCGTTCAAGGAGCACGACCACGCGCCCGCGTCGCCCGCAGCCGGCAGGCCGTCGCAGAAGTCGTACGCGCCCCCGTCCCAGATCTTGAGCGTCGTGCCGGCCGCCTTGTCCGAGCCGCTGATGACGACCTCGTCGCCAGGGTGCAGAGACGTCCCGACAGGAGCCGGCGGTACGACGGTCAGTGCATCAGCGCGCGCAGCGAAGCAGCACAGCATCAGCCCGCTCAGCAGCAGGATCCGGAGCGATCGACGCCGGGCATGATTTCTCACAGGACTTTTCACGGGGCTTTCCGCAGCACGAGCCCGAGCCGAGTCCCGGAGGGGAGATGCTCGTAATCTACGGCCCCGCTCGATGGCCGGTCAGCGTTTCCCGCACCTTGACGGCGTCGCTCAGGGGCAGGTGACGCTGCCGTCCACGACCACGGACTTCTTGCTGATCAAGTCGATCAGGGTGGTGCTGTGCACCGAGAACGTCGAGTCGTCGGCGGAGACCGTCGGCTTCGCGCTGCCTTCCTTGAGGGTGTAGTCGGCTGCCTCGGGGCCGACGAACCCGAAGGACGTCGCGCTGATCGAGCCCCGGTAGCTCTCTGAGTCGCCCTTGACCTTCACCTCGATCGAGGCGATCGTGCCTGTGCACAGCGTCGCCTCGATCGAGCCCGAGAAGGCACCGGTGAAGGTCATCCCACCGGCGGACTGGTCACCGCTGCTGGTTTGAGTGGAGCTGGCGGGGGTGGAGCTCGAAGCAGCCGGGTTGCCCGAGGTGCCGCTGGTGTCATCCGATCCCGACGATCCCTTGCTCGACGACCCGCAACCGGTCAAGACGACGGCCGCGACCGCTGCGGTGGCAACGACGTGCACTGCTTTGATCATCGGTTCCCCTGTTGTTATATTGACAACACCTGTGGACGAAAAGCGTAGCAAGATTCCGCTCTGCCCGAAAGGCCCCCGATGTCCTCGACGTTCCTGCGCGGTCTCCAGCTCCTCGAGATAGTCGGCACCGAGGGTCCGATCGGCGTCTCGGAGCTGGCCCGCCGACTCGGGGCGGACAAGTCCGGGGTGTCCCGGATGGTGGCCGCAGCCGAGCGCGACGGGTGGCTGGTCCGCTCCGAGGAGGGTGTCCGGCTCGGGGCGAGGCTGCCGGTGCTCGGCTACGACACGCCGATGGCGGTCACGATGCGTGAGGTGCGGCCGCTGCTCGACGCGGCCGCCGGGATCACCGGCATGCTCGCCCAGGCCTGCGGGCTGATCGGGGGTCAGGTGGTGCCGGTGCTCTCGTCGGGCCAGCTAGGGGTGCAGCTGCCTTCCGCGCTCGCACTGCCGCTGCCGATCTGGGGAACCGCGAGTGGGCGGGCGATCGCGGCCGGCCTGGGCCCAGACGAACTCGGCCGGCTGCTGCCCTCCGAGCCGTTCCCCGAGCCGTTGAGCACGATGTCCGCGAGGCCGGCGCCGGATGCCTACCCGAAGCCGTCCCCTCCTGATGCCGAGGGCTGGGCGGAGCCGGGCCGACGGATCACCGACCGGGCCGAGCTGGACGCGGCGATCGCGGAGGTCCGGCGTACCGGGACCTCGCGGGAGCGGGGCGAGGTGCACCCCTCGCTCGGCTGCATCGCCGTCGCTTGGCCCTCGGCCCCGGTGCCGGCCGCGATCGGGCTGGTCGGACCGGTCGCAGAGATCGTCGCGAGCGCCCGGCTGATCGATGCGCTGCTGGCAGCAGTCGTCGAGCCAGGGGCCGACCGCGGCCGGATCGTCGGTGTCGCCGCTGCTCTGCTGGGCGACTGAGCAGATCGCCTCTGCGCACGAACGGGCCCGACCCGCCATGATGGGGCGGTGACCAACGAAGCGGCGAGCAGGGAAGCAGAGGCGGAGAGCGCCGGGCCGGTGCATGCCGCCGTCCAGGCGTACGCCGAGCTGCAGCCGCAGCTCGCCCCGATCACCGAGGCCTATGTCGAGCTGATCACCCAGCTGCTCGACGACGCCGGCATCAACTACCTCTCGGTCACCGGCCGCGCCAAGAGCGTCGCGTCGTTTGCAGCGAAGGCCAACCGCTCGCGTCCCGACACACCGGCCTACGACGACCCGCTGGTCGGCATCACCGACCAGGTCGGCGTCCGGGTGATCACCTACGTGCTCAGCGACGTGGCCGCCGTCGCCGACCTGCTCTCGGCCCAGCTCGTCGTGCTCGACGACCGCGACATGGCCCAGGAGACCGCCAGCCGGGGCAGCTTCGGCTATGCCAGCCGGCACGTCCTGGTCGACCTCGATCCCGACGACGGCGCACCGCTGATCCGGCCGGCGTCGGTGCAGATCCGAACGGTGCTGCAGCACGCGTGGGCCGAGTTCGAGCACGACATCCGCTACAAGGGCACCATCCCCGAAGAGTTCGTCCCCGACCTGGACCGGCGGTTCACCTTGGCTGCCGGACTGCTCGAGCTCGCCGACCGGGAGTTCTCCGAGATCCGCGATCGACTGCAGGCAGCCACCCCGAAGCACCGCGACGGCGAGGACGCCGCCGACCCGCGGCTCTCTGCCCAGGACCTCGCCTCCTTCCTCTCCGGCCAGTACGCCGACGCAGGCTGGTCGCGCACCGACCACTACTCCTGGATCTCCGGGCTGCTGCTCGAGCTCGGGATCACCTCGATCGAGGAGCTCGCCGGGCTGCTGACCTCGGTCGACAGCGAGGTGATCAACGCCCGCCTCGCCTACAAGTACCCGCCTGGCGCGGTACGCCGCCTCGACGACGCCCTGCTCGCAGTCTTCGGCCAGGGCTACGTCGACCTGCACGGCAACGCCCACCGGGTCGAGATGCTGACCACCAGGCTGGAGAAGCTGCGCACCGGGCCAGACGCGGACGACGGCGCCTGAGCTAGCGCTCGCCGCACCTCGACAGGTCTCGACCGGCTCGACCAACGAAGGCCGTCACGGCTCGAAGCGGTAGCCCATGCCCGGCTCGTTGAGCAGGTGGACCGGGCGGGTGGCGTCGTCCTCGAGCTTCTTGCGCAGCTGCGCCATGTAGAGGCGAAGGTTGCCGCGAGCGGTCTCGTAGCCGGGGCCCCAGACCTCGAGCAGCAGCTGCTTCTGGCTCAGCAGCTTGCCCGGGTTGCGGACCAGCACCTCCAGGAGGTGCCACTCCGTCGGGGTGAGGCGGATATCGACGCCGTCGCGGACCACGCGGCGGGCGCCCAGGTCGACGACGTTGCCGCCGAACTCGATCACCGGCAGCTCGTCCTTGCCCCCGCTGCGACGCAGCATCGCGCGCAGCCGGGCCAGCAGCTCGTCCATCCCGAACGGCTTGGTCACGTAGTCATCAGCGCCGGCGTCGAGGGCGTCGACCTTGTCGCTGGAGTCCGACCTGCCCGAGAGGACCAGCACCGGGACGTCCGTCCAGCCGCGCAGCCCGGCCACGACCTCGGTGCCGTCCATGTCCGGCAGGCCGAGGTCGAGCACCACCACGTCCGGCGGGTGCGCAGCCGCCAACCGCAGCGCTTCCGCCCCGGTCGGAGCGGCGTGCACCTCATAACCGCGGGCGCGCAGGTTGATCGATAGCGCGCGCAGCAACTGCGGCTCGTCATCGACGACCAGCACCGTCGTCATCCGGCAGCCGCCGTCCGCTCGCGGCGACCCGGATCGCGCACCTGGCTCGGTACGGCGGGCAGCGTCATCACCATCGTCAGTCCTCCACCCGGCGTTTCCTCCGGCTCCAGCGTGCCGCCCATCGCCTCGGTCAGCCCGCGGGAGAGCGCCAGGCCAAGACCAATGCCGGTGGTGTTGTCGGTGTCCCCCATCCGCTGGAACGGCAGGAACACGCGCTCGCGCTCGGCTTCGGGGATGCCGGGACCCTGATCGACGACACGGACCTCGACCCGGTCCCCGAGATGGCTGCCGGTCACCCGCGGGTCGTAGCCGTCCGGGGTGTAGCGCACGGCGTTCGCCACCAGGTTGGCCAGTACCCGCTCGACCAGCCCGGCATCGGCCAGCACCAGCGGCAGGTCGTCGACCAGGTCGACGACGATCCGGCTAGCAGCAGGCCCGAGGTCGTCGACGGCTCGCGCGACCACCTCCTCCAGCGCCACCGGCTCGACCTCCATGCTCAGCGCACCGGCCTGGAGCCGACTCATGTCCAGCAGGTTGTCGATCAGCGCGGCCAGCTTGTCCAGCGACTGGTCTGCGCCGGCGAGCAGTTCGGACCGATCGCTCTCGGGCAGCACGATGTCCGGGCTTCGGAGGCTGGAGACAGCCGCCTTCGCTGCGGCGAGCGGGGCCCGCAGGTCGTGGCCGACCGCAGCAAGCAGAGCAGTACGCATCTTGTTGGCCTCGGCCAGCGGTGCAGCCGCGGCCGCCTCCTCGCTGAGCCGGATCCGGTCGAGCAGCACGGCAAGCTGATCCGCGAACGCACCGAGCAGCCGCTGGTCGTCCGCTTCGAGGAGACGCCCGTGCAAGTTGAGCACCCGGCCCGGAGCGACTGGCACCGTCGTGTCCGCCGGATCTGGCTGCGCGGGCGCCGGACCCGACACCGCGCGCACAGCCCAGCCGGTGTCCTTGTCCGAGTCCTTCTCCATCAGGGCGACCGATGTCAGCGCGAACGTCTCGCGGACCCGCTCCAGCATCTCGTCGAGCGCGGAGGATCCGGCCAGCACGCTGCCGGCCAGGTTGGCCAGCGTCCGCGACTCCGCAGCAGCACGCGCTGCCTCCCTGGTACGCCGAGCAGCCAGGTCGACCGTCGAGGAGACCAGCATCGCGACCAGCACGAACACGAACAGCGCCAGAGCGTTGTTGGTCTCGCGAATGCTCAACGTGTGCAGCGGCGGGGTGAAGAAGTAGTTGAGCAGCATCGACCCGACGACAGCGGCGATCAGCGCCGGCGCGAGGCCGCCGATCAACGCGACGACCACGGTCAGCAGCAGGAACAGCAGCATGTCGCTGACCAGGTTGACGTGGTTGTCGAACGGCGAGAGCGCCAGGCACAGCAAGGGCGGCAGCACGATCGCGAGCGCGAAGCCCTGGAGGCGGCGGCTCCGTCCGAGGCTGCCGCGGCGTACGGGCAGGGGCGCGGTGCGGCCGACGTGCTGGTGGGTGACGATGTGCACGTCGATGTCGCCGGACTCGCCGATCGTGCCGGCCGCGGTGCCCTGGCGCAGCAGCCGCTGCCATGCCGGCCGACGGCTGTCGCCGAGGACCAGCTGCGTCGCGTTCTCGGCGCGGGCGAAGGTCAGCAGCGCCTGGGGCACGTCGTCGCCGAGGACCTGGTGGTAGCTGCCGCCGAGCGACTCCACCAGCAGCCGCTGCCGGGACAGGACGCCCTGGTCGATCCGGGCGAGACCGTCGGAGCGAGCGACGTGGACCGCAAGCAGGTCGCCACCGCTGGATCGTGCGGCGATCCGGGCCGCCCTGCGGATCAGCGTCTCGCCCTCCAGGCCACCGGTCAGCGCGACCACCACCCGCTCGCGCGCCTCCCAGGTGCTGTCGATCTCGTGCTGCTCGCGGTACTGCTGCAGCGCGTCGTCGACCCGGTCGGCGGTCCACAGCAGGGAGAGCTCGCGCAGGGCGTTGAGGTTGCCGGCGCGGAAGTAGTTCGACAGCGCGGCGTCGACCTTCTCGGGTGCGTAGACGTTGCCGTGCGCGAGCCGTCGGCGCAGCGCCTCGGCGGTCATGTCGCGCAGCTCGATCTGGTCGGCCGACCGGACGAAGCCGTCCGGCACAGTCTCCTGCTGGACGATCCCGGTGATCTTCTCCACGACGTCGTTGACCGACTCGAGGTGCTGGATGTTGACGGTGGTGATCACCTCGATGCCAGCCTCGAGCAGGTCCTCCACGTCCTGCCAGCGCTTCTCGTGCCGCGAGCCCGGGACGTTGGTGTGCGCGAGCTCGTCGACGAGGACGACCTTGGGGCGGCGGGCGAGCACGGCCTCGAGGTCCATCTCGGTGAAGGTGCTTCCGCGGTGGGTCAGGGACCGGCGCGGCACCTGCTCAAGGCCCTCCAGCATGGCGGCGGTGTGCTCGCGGCCGTGGGTCTCGACGTACCCGACCACGACGTCCGTGCCCCGCTCGGCGCGACGCCGGGCCTCGCCGAGCATGGCGTAGGTCTTGCCCACACCCGGCGCTGCGCCGAGGTAGACCCTGAGCCTGCCACGGGTACCCACGCTCTTAGTGTGCCGCTCCGGTCGCCCGGTCGAGCGCCAGGTTCAGCAGCAGCACGTTGACGTACGGCTCGCCGAGGAAGCCGAGGCTCCGGCCGAAGGTGTACGTCGCGACCAGGCGGCGTACGGCGGCGTCAGTTGTCCCGCGCTCGCGGGCGACCCGGTCGACCTGCTCCGCGGCGTACGCCGGGCTGATGTCGGGGTCCAGCCCGGAGCCGCTGGCCTCGAGTGCGTCAGGCGCGACATCGGCCGGCGCTACGCCGTCGAGCTTGGCGGCCGCGGCTCGGCGCTGGTCGACCAGCTTGAGCAGCACCCGGCTGGTCGGGCCGAGGTTCGACGCGCCGCTGGCCAGCGGGTCGTAGCCGTCGCCGGCTGCCGAAGGACGGGACTGGAAGTACGTCGGACGACCGACGAACGACTGGCCGATCAGCGACGAGCCGACCAGCCTTCCGTGCTCGCGGATCAGCGAGCCGTCAGCCTTCCCGCCCACAGCGACCTGGGCGAAGCCGGTCAGCAGCAGCGGGTAGCCCAAGCCCAGCAGCACGGTCAGCACCAGCAGGGCGCGGACCGACGGGCCGAGCTGGCGCAGTACGGAGGTGAACACAGGAATGCCTTTCTCAGAAGCGGTGCGGAGTCGAGGAGCCGGTCAGGTCAATCCGGGGATCTGCGAGATCACCAGGTCGAGGAGCTTGATCCCGACGAACGGCGCGATGATGCCGCCGAGGCCGTAGATCGCGAGGTTGCGGCGCAGCATCTGCGTCGCCGACGACGGGGTGTAGCGGACGCCGCGCAGTGCCAGCGGGATCAGGCCGACGATGATCAGCGCGTTGAAGACGACGGCGGAGAGGATCGCCGACTCCGGGCTGGCTAGATGCATGATGTTGAGCTTGTCCAGGCCGCCGTACACCCCGGCGAACATCGCCGGGATGATCGCGAAGTACTTCGCCACGTCGTTGGCGATCGAGAAGGTCGTCAGTGCCCCGCGGGTGATCAGCAGCTGCTTGCCGATCTCGACGATCTCGATGAGCTTGGTCGGATCGGAGTCGAGGTCGACCATGTTGCCGGCCTCCTTCGCCGCCGAGGTCCCCGTGTTCATCGCGACGCCCACGTCGGCCTGGGCCAGCGCCGGGGCGTCGTTGGTGCCGTCGCCGGTCATCGCGACGAGCCGGCCACCTGCCTGCTCCTTCTTGATCAGCGCGATCTTGTCCTCGGGCGTCGCCTCGGCGAGGAAGTCGTCGACCCCGGCCTCCTCGGCGATCGCCTTGGCTGTCAGCGGGTTGTCGCCGGTGATCATCACGGTGCGGATGCCCATCCGGCGCATCTCCTCGAAGCGCTGGCGCATGCCGGCCTTCACCACATCCTTGAGATGCACCACTCCGAGGACGACGGCGAGCCCGTCGACGAGCTCGGCCACCACGAGCGGCGTACCGCCGCTGGCCGAGATACCGTCCACCGCCTCGCCCACCTCGGGCGCTGCCTGGCCGCCGTTGGCGCGGACCCAGGCCAGCACGGCGGCGGCAGCTCCCTTGCGCACCAGCCGACCACCGAGGTCGAGGCCCGACATCCGTGTCTGCGCCGTGAACGGGACGAACACGGCATCGACGAGCTCGCCGTCAGCACGCTCGCGCAGCCCGAACTGCTCCTTGACCAGGACGACGATCGAGCGGCCCTCGGGGGTCTCGTCGGCCAGGCTGGAGAGCTGGGCGGCATCCGCGAGCCGGCGTACGTCGACCCCGGGTGCCGCGATCAGCTCGGAAGCCTGCCGGTTGCCCAGGGTGATGGTGCCGGTCTTGTCGAGCAGCAGCGTGTCGACGTCACCGGCCGCCTCGACTGCACGGCCCGACATCGCGAGCACGTTGTGCTGGACGAGCCGGTCCATGCCGGCGATGCCGATCGCGGAGAGCAGCGCACCGATCGTGGTGGGGATCAGGCACACCAGCAGCGAGACCAGGACGATCACCGACTGCTGATCACCGGAGAAGACAGCGAAGGGCTGCAGGGTGGCGGTCGCGGCCACGAAGACGATCGTCAGGCTCGCCAGCAGGATGTTCAGCGCGATCTCGTTCGGGGTCTTCTGCCGGCTGGCGCCTTCGACCAGCGCGATCATCCGGTCGATGAAGCTCTCGCCCGGCCGTGCGGTGATCCGGACGACGACCCGGTCCGAGAGCACCCGGGTCCCGCCGGTGACCGAGCAGCGGTCGCCTCCGGACTCCCGGATCACGGGCGCCGACTCACCGGTGATCGCCGACTCATCGACACTCGCCACCCCTTCGATGACGTCGCCGTCACCGGGGATCACCTGCCCGGCGACCACGACCACGAGGTCATCGAGGCACAGCGCGCTCGCGATGATCTCCTCGGTCGTTCCGCCGCCGCCCGGCACCAGCCGGTAGGCCATCGTCTCGGCCTTGGCCTTGCGCAGCGTCGCGGCCTGCGCCTTGCCCCGGCCCTCGGCGACCGCCTCGGCCAGGTTGGCGAAGACGGCGGTCAGCCACAGCCAGACGACGACCGTCCACGCGAAGGCGCTCGGGTGCACGATCGCGTCGAAGGTCGAGAACACGGCGCCGATCTCGACGACGAACATCACCGGGTTGCGCAGCATCACCCGGGGGTCGAGCTTGCGCACTGCGTCCGGCGCCGAGGTCAGCAGCATCCTGGGATCCAGCAGGCCGCCGGCGACCCGCGTGGGGACGTCCGCGGACGTCGACTCCTCGGTGAAGGCGGTCGGCTCGGCGAGACGAGGTGAGGTTCCAGACATGGTCACAGACCTTCCGCAAGAGGACCGAGAGCGAGGACGGGGAAGAAGGTCAGCCCGGCGACGATCACCGTGACTCCGGTGAGCATCCCGACGAACAGCGGACCGTAGGTGCGCAGCGTCCCTGGCGTCTCGGGCACCTTCTGCTGGCTGCCGAACGATCCGGCCAGGGCGAGCACGAAGACGATCGGCAGGAACCGGCCGAGCAGCATCGCGATCCCCAGCGCGACGTTGTAGAACGTGGTGTCCGCCGAGAGGCCCGCGAACGCAGAGCCGTTGTTGTTGGCCGCGGACATGAAGGCGTAGAGCACTTCGGAGAGCCCATGCGGACCGCTGTTGAGCATCGAGGCCTTGGGTCGGGCGAACGACATCGCGATCCCGGTGCCGATCAGCACGATCAACGGCATCGCCAGGATGTAGATCGAGACCAGCTTGATCTCGCGCCCGGTGATCTTCTTGCGCAGGTACTCCGGCGTCCGACCGACCATCAGGCCGGCGATGAACACGGTCATGATCGCGAGCACCAGGATCCCGTACAGGCCGGACCCGACACCGCCCGGCGCGACCTCGCCGAGTCCCATGTTGAAGATCAGCGCGCCTCCGCCCAGGCCGGTGAAGGAGGAGTGGAAGGAGTCCACAGCGCCGGTCGACGTGCCCGTCGTAGAGACCGCGAACAGTGCCGAGGCCCATTCCCCGAACCGCGTCTCCTTGCCCTCCATCGCAGCGCCCGCCGCCTGAAGCGCCGCGCCGTGGTGCTTGACCTCGGCGAGGGTGACGGCGACCACCAAGGTGCCCCAGAGCACTGTCATCGTGCCGAGCAGGCCGTAGCCCTGGCGACGGTCGCCGACCATGGTGCCGAAGGTCCGGGTCAGGGCGACCGGGATCAGCAGCAGCAGGAAGATCTCGAACAGGTTGCTCAGCGCCGTCGGGTTCTCGAACGGATGCGCCGAGTTGGCGTTGTAGAAGCCGCCGCCGTTGGTGCCGAGCTCCTTGATCGCCTCCTGGGAGCCGACCGGCCCGCCGGTGATCGTCTGGTGCTGGCCGAGCAGCGTGGTGGCGTGCTCGCCGCCGGAGAAGTTCTGGACCACGCCGAGCAGGATCAGGACCACAGCAGCGAGGACCGCCAACGGCAGCAGCACCCGGATCAGGATCCGCACCAAGTCGACCCAGAAGTTGCCGAGGACGTCGGTCCGGGACCGGACGAAGCCGCGGATCAGGGCGACCACGACGCAGATGCCGACAGCGGCAGACAGGAAGTTCTGGACAGCGAGACCGGCCATCTGGACCAGGTGGCCCATGGTGGACTCGCCGGAGTAGGCCTGCCAGTTGGTGTTGGTGACGAACGACGCGGCGGTGTTGAACGCCAGCGCCGGGTCGACGCCCTTGAAGCCGAGCGAGAGCGGCAGGTGGCTCTGCACCCGCTGCAGGACGTAGAGCCCGACGACACCGACGAAGGAGAACGCGATCACCGAGGCGGCGTACGCCGTCCAGCGCTGCTCGGCGCGCGCGTCGACGCCGACAAGACGGTAGATCCCGCGCTCGGCGACCAGGTCCTTCTCGCTGGCCAGGACCTTGGCCATGTAGTCGCCGAGCGGGCGGTAGCAGATCGCCAGGGCAGCGATCAGGGCGCCGATCTGCAGGAGACCGGCAGTGGTGTCGGACATGTCAGAAACGCTCCGGGAAGAGGAGGGCGACTACGAGGTAGCCGAGGATGAGGATGCTGAGGACCAGGCCGATGGCGTTCTCCGCGCTCATAGCCGGTCAGCTCCCTTGAGCACGAGCAGGATCACCAGGAAGAGCGCGACCGTCAGGCCGACGTAGGCGAGGTCACTCATGGGCCCGGCTCCTTCCGCGCAGCGAGCGGCAGGCCAGGCCCATAGCCGTGGTCGCCCCGGCGAACACCGCGAGGTGCTCGAGGTCGTGGCCCGCGAACGTCAGCTGGCCGAAGGCGTTCTCGGTGAACCCGGTGAAGAAGGCCCAGGCGACGATGCCCAGGATCACGGTCACCAGACCGGGAAGGCGGGCGGCGGCCAGGCCGGCGACGACGATGGCGGCCGAAGCCGTCTCGACGGGGTCCAGTCGCAGGGCCCCCGCGACCAGGTACGCGCAGATGACCAGGCCGATCGAGATCCCGAACCAGATCCCTGGATCGTCGGCCATCCGCGGTGGAGTCGATGTGTGCATGACGCCATCGAAGCGCCGTTCGAGACAGTTGCGACCGCTCCTAACGGACCCCTAACCAGGACGCCGGGATTCCTGACACGTCCCCGTCGCAGCGACTCGGCGCGCGCCCGCGTTAGGGGTTCGTTAGGAACGCGTTAGGGCCCTTGCACCGGTGCTTCGATGGTTCGGTGAGCACCACGATGCCCGGCCCGGCCTCGACCGACGGCGCCGCGCAGGACCGGCCGCAGGCATGGTGGAAGGTGATGTGCCTGACCGGCGTCGACTACTTCTCCACCCTTGGCTACCAGCCCGGGATCGCGGCGCTCGCTGCCGGCACGCTCGCCCCGATCGCCACCGTCGTGCTCGTCGCGCTGACCTTGTTCGGCGCATTGCCGGTCTACCGGCGGGTCGCGCAGGAGAGCCCGCACGGGCAGGGCTCGATCGCGATGCTGGAACGGCTACTGCCGTTCTGGCGCGGCAAGCTGTTCGTGCTGGTGCTGCTCGGCTTCGCGGCCACCGACTTCATGATCACGATCACCCTCTCGGCGGCCGACGGCGCCGCGCACCTGGCCGAGAACCCTCATGTGCCAAGCGCGATCGGCTCCCACCCGGTCGTCATCACCCTGGTCCTGGTCGGGCTGCTCGGCCTGGTCTTCCTGCGCGGGTTCGGGGAGGCGATCGGGGTCGCGGTCGTCCTGGTGGTGCTGTACCTGGCGCTCAACCTGGTCGTGATCAGCGTCGCGTTCGCGCACGTGATCGAGCACCCCTCGGTGATCTCGCACTGGACCAACGCCTTGCACGCCGCCCATCCGAGCCTGCTCGGGATCATCGCGATGTCGCTGCTGGTCTTCCCCAAGCTCGCCCTCGGCATGTCCGGCTTCGAGACCGGCGTCGCGGTGATGAGCCACGTCGAGGGCGACCCGGCCGACACCGAGGCGGTGCCGACCGGGCGGATCCGGCAGACCAAGAAGCTGCTCGCGACCGCCGCGGCGATCATGAGCGTCTACCTGATCGCTAGCAGCCTGGTCACGACCTGGCTGATCCCGGCGAAGGAGTTCAAGCCCGGCGGCGAGGCCAACGGGCGCGCACTGGCCTACCTCGCGCACCAGTATCTCGGCGGCGGCTTCGGCACCGTGTACGACGTCTCGACGATCGCGATCCTCTGGTTCGCCGGCGCCTCGGCGATGGCGGGGATGCTCAATCTGATCCCGCGGTACCTGCCCCGCTACGGGATGGCGCCGGAGTGGACCGCGGCAGTACGCCCGCTGGTGCTGGTGCTGACCACGATCGCGGTGGTGGTGACGATCCGGTTCCACGCGAACGTCGACGCCCAGGGCGGCGCCTATGCGACCGGCGTACTGGTGCTGTTCACCTCGGCGGGCACCGCTGTGACGCTGGCGGCGCGGCGGGCCGGCCAGCACAAGCTCAAGATCGCGTTCGCCGTGATCACCCTGGTGTTCGCCTACACGACGATCGACAACATCACCGAGCGGCCCGACGGCGTGAAGATCGGCGGCTTCTTCATCGCGATGATCGTGCTGCTGTCGATCGCCTCGCGGCTGTTCCGGGCGTTCGAGCTGCGGACCACGAAGGTCGAGATCGATGACACCGTGGCAATGTTCCTACGCGACTGCGCGCGGCGCAGCATCCGGATCGTGGCCAACGAGCCCGATGCCGGCGACGCCGAGGAGTACCGGCTCAAGCGCGAGCAGATCCTGCTGGACAACGACCTTCCGGACGCCAACGACGTGCTGTTCGTCGAGGTTACCGTGACAGACCCGTCGGACTTCGAGAGCGTCCTGGAGGCTCGCGGCGAGGTCGTGCACGGCGCCTTCCGAGTGATCCGGCTGGCCTCGCCGACCGTGCCGAACGCGATCGCGGCGCTGCTGCTCGACGTCCGCGACCGGACCGGCGTACGGCCGCACATCTACTTCGAGTGGACCGAGGGCAGCCCGCTGACCAACCTGGTCCGCTTCCTGCTCTTCGGCGTCGGCGAGGTCGCGCCGGTCACGCGCGAGGTCCTCCGCCGCGCAGAGCCCGACCGGGACCTGCGCCCTCACGTCCACGTCGGCTGAGGCCGCTTCACTCGTGCGGAGTCGAGAGTGCCGCCCGCGAGGCCGGTGCCTCGAACGGATCGGCGAAGTACTGCGTCTCGTGGACGACCAGCCCGTCGAGAAGCTCCATGATGCTGACTGTGTGCGTCGGGAGCCCGTCGTAGGTGATCACGCACTCGCTGACCCAGAGCCCGCCCGTACCGCTGACCCGGCCTACGGTGAAGTGCCGCTCGGCCGGGTGCCCTCCGCGCTGCGCCGCGATCGTCGAGCGCCCGTGGAACCGCTCGCCGGACTGCGGGTAGTCGAGCACCGCATCCTCGGCGTAGATCGCGTGCTCCGTCGCGATGTCCCCCTCCTCGGACGCGCGCCAATGCAGGAGGATCCTGGCCCTGGTCTCGTCGTCGGACACGATCCGATCGTCGCAGGTGGTTTCGACCACCTCAACCAGCAGACGGAGCCGGGATGGTCTGGATCAGGGTGCAGGCGCCGGTCACGAAGTCGCAGCGCGCCAGGGCGTCGGTCGTGCTGGCATCGGCTTCGGGGGTGCTGATCAGCAGGACATCGTGGGTGGCATCGTCGGACATGGCCTGCTTCACGTGCACGCCCCGGGGCAGCCAGAGCCGGACCGGGTCCGACCTGGTCGCGCCGAGCTTGGATGCGAAGACGTCTCCGGCGAGGCTCGAGGAGTACTCGCGACCCGACGCGCTCAGAGCAGCATCGCGTGCGACCGAAGCCCAGGTCGCGGCCGCCGACAGGGTGCCGTCGGCGGCGATGGTCGCGACCCTCGAGGTGCCTGTCGTGCGGCTGACGACGATCTTGTCGCCGACGACTGCGGCGACCGACTGCCCGCGGAGGCCGCTGATCACGGCGGCCGGCTCGGAGTCCGACAGCTCCCCGTCGTCCGCGTCGACGAACGACCAGCTCCAGTACCGGTCCAGCGAGGTCATCCCCCCGATCAGCTGGCCGGAGGGGGTGATGCCATCGATCACGAACGGCGAACCGCAGCACTGGCCCGGCGCCGGGATGTCGGTGTCGACGAATCCCTCCTTGATCTGGTGGACCACCACGTTGGTCGTCGAGGTCCCGACCGTCCGCCAGGCGACGTAGCGCGAACCGTCAGAGACGAGGTTGTCGGCGCCCTTGGTCAGCAGAGTCATCGCGTGGGTGGTGAGGTTGACCTCGTCGATCTCGTCGCGCCCGTCCTGGTGGCCGTCGTCGTACTCGACGATGACCCCGTGGTCGATCGGTGCGATGGTGCGGACCGGGCCGGCCAGCTTGATCGTCTGCCCGCCGGCGTACAGCGTGCTGCCCACGACGTACGGCGCATGCACCGGCCCCTTCTGCGCGGGGAGGTCGGCGAGGTCCTTGGGGTGCTTGTTCGGCGCAGCCTCCGACGAGTGTCCCGAGCAGCCACTGAAGGCGACGACCACCAGCAGGGCGGCACCGACGGCTGCAGTAGCCCGGCCACGACGATCGCCGGGGCCGCCCGATGCGCACCGCGATGTCGAAGTGCCACCGGCGTGGGCCTCGTCCTCGATCACGGACGCCAGCCTGCCCGGTTCGACCACGCTGGTCGAGTACCGGTCCAGTCAGGTCTCGGACCCGAGCGCGAGCGGCAGCACCGCCTCGGCGCCTGCTTCGGCGAGCCAGTGGGCCGCGAGCGTCATCGACCAGCCGGTCGCGATGAGGTCGTCGACGAGCAGCACACGCTGGCCGCTGGCGCCCTGGTCGTCCAGCGTGCACCGGCGCATGACGGCGGCGATGCGCTGGGCGGAGTTGGCCGAGCCATGGCCGGGGCCGACGCTGTCGTCGCGGATCGCGATCCGCCCGACCACCGGCAGCCGCCCGACCCGGGACAGCCCCTCGACCAGGCTGTCGACCAGCAGCGGGTGGCTGCGTGACTCGAACCCGACGATGCCGGTGGCTCCCGGCTGCCAGTCGCTCAGGGTCGCGATGACGCCCTGGACCAAGGCGGCCGGCACCTCCTGGTCGGCGGAGCCTGGTCGGAACAGGTCGCGCAGCGCCTGGCCCAGTCCGAGGTCGGTGAGCCGGGCAACCACCCGGCCCTCCTCGGCGCCGACGGCGATCTTGCCCCGGAGGTCGATGCCGAGGTTGGCGAGCGCGGTCGGCCACATCTTCCGAGGCTGCACCGCCACGCCGGGCCGCGCCAGCCGGTCGCCGGCGCCCTCGACCGCAGCGGCCGATACCGAAGCGGACAGGGTCGGGCCGGCGCAGTTGTCGCAGCGCCCGCAGTCCTTGGCGCCCGGGTCGTCGAGCGCTTCACGAAGGAAGCGCATCCGGCAGCGGTCGGTCGCGATGTACTCCAGCATCAGGGCCTGCTCGTCGCGTCGAGCGGCCGCGACCCGGTCGTACCGCTCCTGCTCGTAGACCCACGGCTGACCGGTCGCAGTCCAACCGCCCTGCACCCGGCGTACGGCACCGTCGACGTCGAGCACCTTCAGCATCATCTCCAGCCGCGAGCGGGAGAGGTCGACGTAGGTCTCCAGCGTCGCCGTGGACATGACGCCGCCCTCGTGCTCCAGGGCCGACAGCGCGGCGCGGACGTGCTGCTCGGGCGGGAACGCCAGCGAGGCGAAGTACCGCCAGATGTCGCGGTCCTCGTACGCCGGGAGCAGCACCACCGAGGCCTGCCCGATGCCTTCCATGCCACGTCCGGCACGGCCGACCTGCTGGTAGTAGGCGACCGGGGAGGAAGGCGCCCCGACGTTGATGACGAACCCGAGCCGTGCGTCGAAACCCATCCCGAGCGCGCTGGTCGCGACCAGGGCCTTGAGCCGTCCGCCGAGCAGCTCCTGCTCGAGCGCCTGACGCTCGGTCGGGTCCGTCTGCCCGGAGTAGGCGGCGACGTCGTAGCCGCGATCGCGCAGGAACCCGGCGATCTCCTGGGAGGCTGCGACGGTCAGCGTGTAGATGATCCCGGAGCCCGGCAGCTCGCCGAGATGGTCGGCCAGCCAGGCCAGCCTCTCCTCGGGGCGCTTGAGCTCGATGACCGACAGGCTCAGCGACTCACGGTCGAGCTCGCCGCGCAGGACCAGCACCTCGCTGTCCGGTGGTTGAGGTGCAGGCGCGCCAGCACGTGCCTCGAAACCCGCCAGCTGCTCGGCGACATCGCCGGTCACGCGGGCGTTCGCGGTCGCGGTGGTGGCGAGCACCGGGATGCCCGACGGCAGGTCCGTGAGCATCTGCCGGATCCGCCGGTAGTCCGGGCGGAAGTCGTGGCCCCAGTCGGAGATGCAGTGGGCCTCGTCGATCACCAGCAGCCCGGCAGACTCGGTCAGCCGGGGCAGCACCTCGTCGCGGAAGCCGGGGTTGTTCAGTCGCTCGGGGCTCACCAGCAGCACGTCGACCTCGCCAGCCGAGATCTGCGCATGCACCTGCTGCCACTGCTCGATGTTGGTGGAGTTGATCGTGACCGCGGTGATCCCGGCCCGGTCGGCGGCCTCGATCTGGTTGCGCATCAACGCCAGCAGCGGCGAGATGATCACCGTCGGGCCGGCGCCCCTGGCGCGCAGCAGCGCGGTCGCGACGAAGTAGACCGCTGACTTGCCCCAGCCGGTCCGCTGGACCACCAGCGCCCGGCGCCGGTCGACGGCCAGAGCCTCGATAGCCGCCCACTGGTCGTCATAGAGAGACGCGGTTTCCGAGCCGACCAGGGCCCGCAGGTGCTGTTCAGCCTCGGCACGCGTCGCAACTCGATCCACGCGCGGAGCCTACCTATCGCCCGAGCTTGCTCGAGGACGATCGGGCGGCAGCTCGTTGACGAGCGGAGCGAGGGTCACCTGTCCTGTCTACCGCAGGTCGCCGACACCCTCCGGTGTCGGTCCACACCCCTGCGGTGGCGGCGCGGTCGATGCCACGCATGACGGTACTCATGACGCCCATGCACACGACCAGTGACCGCGCAGGCCGTCTGATCATCCCCAAGGAGCTCCGCGACCGGTTGGGCATCAGCGGGCTCGCGGGTGGAGATACGAGAAGAAAGCTCTGGTCTGAGGCTCGATGTGATCGCCAGCGACATCGTGATCGAGGTAGGCGGACACCTCCTCATCGGCGGCGGCGATCAGCCGATGACCGACGACGACGTCCGTGAGCTGCGCCTTGGCAACCGGCGCTGAGCTCCTGCTCGACACCAGCGCCGCGCTGGCGTTCCTGCTGCGAAGTCATGCAGCCCACCAGTCGACTTACGACGCCGTCCGGGATCGTCGCCTCGGCTTGGCTGGTCATGCGGTGTTCGAGACGTTCGCGGTCATCACCCGGCTGCCCGAGCCGAGCCGGGTCAGTCCTGCGACAGCGCATCGGCTGCTCCAGCACACCTATCCGCGCGCCCGCTACCTGTCGGCCGATCGAGCAGGTCGCCTGGTGGCAGAGCTCGCAGAAGCCAACATCACCGGAGGTGCCGTGCACGACGCCCTCGTCGCAGCGGTCGCCGTCGAGCACCGCCGTCAGCTAGCGACCCGGGACAGGCGTGCGTTGGGCACCTACGCAGCTGCCGGAGCCGACGTCGTACTGCTCGAGTGAACGCACCGACGCCTAGCTCCGGCCGACCAGCACCCCGCCGGTGTTGGTGACGACCCCGACCAGCCCGGTTGTGGCCAGCAGCTGGTACGGCCAGTACGTCGTGTTCACGCCGTCGGTCGGCAGCGGGTAGCTCTTCTCGGTGCCGGTCCGGACGTCGAGCACGACCAGCGAGGTCGTCGTCGGCATCAGCAGGTGGTCGGCGTCCAGTGCCGGCATCTGGTCCAGGGTGAAGCCGTAGGGGAAGTAGGTCGTCCCCGTCGGGAACGCCTGGTACCAGACCTGCTTGCCGGTCGCCGCGTCGTACGCCGTGAGCCCGGCTTGGCGCGCGGAGAGCACCACGCCGTCCTGCACGGAGGCCTCGGCGGCATCAGCTGCGAGCGGCATCTGCCAGAGCTGGTGCCCGCTGCCCGACAGCGCGACCAGCGCCCGGCCCGCCGGTGTCCGGGTCTCCACGATGATCCGGCCTCCAGAGATCCCGACGACGTGCGTCGTGGAGTCCGCGCCCGGTCCCCAGGTCCAGGCCTGCTTGCCTGTCTTGACGGTGTAGGCCGTCACGACCGGCGTGCTCGACGACGCCGGCGGCGTACTGGCGAGCCGGTACTCCTCGACCCCGCCTGCGATCACCGTGGTGCTGTTGAGGGGTTCGAGGAAGTCCGCCCGACCGGCATCCTTGGCGTGCACGCTCCACAGCACCCGGCCGTCGTCGCCGTCGACCCGGGCCAGCTGCAGCTCGCCGTCGAAGGGCAGAGCGACCAGCAGGTCGCCGTCTGCGAGGAACGTCGTGGACACCGGCTGGCCGGCCTTCTGCGTGGAGTTCAGGTCGATGCACCAATGCTGCTTGCCGGTGCTCAGGTTGAAGGTGGCGAGCCGGGTGCGCTTCGAGCTGTCCAGGTCGAGCAGCGCGAACTGCTTGGTCGAGGCGTCCCAGGCAGTGCGCTTGGTGGCCGGGTCCAGAGCCCAGCGGGCCTTGAGGGTGCTCGGGTCGAGCAGGGTCAGCGCCGCGTTGTCCTTGGTCAGCGCGAGCACGCCGTGCGCGAGACCGTAGAGGTGCAGCCACTGGCCGTAGTCGTAGCCGACTCCGGCTTGGACCTTCCCGAACGGCGGTCCCCACGAGTCAGCCGCGGTGCTCAGCTTGTCGAGCCGTGCGTCCGGCTGTTGCGCCAGACCGCTCGCCGAGAGCAGCGGGCTGGTGCCAGCAGTCCGGGTCGCGCAGTCGATCGATGCAGGCCGGGTCGCGATGATCACGACCAGGCCGACGACGATCGTGGCCACCACGATGGCGATCGGCAGCCACGAGCGGCGCTCGGACCGGATCCGCGCAGCCTCCTCGGCGCTCACCATCACCAGATCCTGACGCGGTCCTCAGGATCGAGCCAGAGCCCGTCGCCAGGCTGGGTGCCGAACGCCACGTGGAACTCCTCGAGGTTGCGCGCGATGTTGGCGCGGAACTCCGGCGGGCTGTGCGGGTCGGTGGTCAGGAACTGCTGCTCCAGCTCCGCACGACGCTTGGTCCGCCAGACGTAGCTCCAGTTCATGAACAGCCGCTGCGGGCCGGTGGCGCCCTCGATCACGGGCGCGTGCTTGCCGTCGAGGAAGATCTCGTAGGCCTTGTGCGCGATGGTCAGCCCGCCCAGGTCGCCGATGTTCTCCCCGACGGTCAGCGATCCGTTGACGTGCTCACCCGGCAGGCTGCGCGGCTCGAAGGCGTCGTACTGCTCGATGAGTGCCTTGGACTTCACCTCGAAGGCGGCCTTGTCGGCCGCGGTCCACCAGTCGTTGAGGTTGCCGTGGCCGTCGTACTGGGCGCCCTGGTCGTCGAAGCCGTGGCCGACCTCGTGGCCGATCACCGCGCCGATGCCGCCGTAGTTCTCGGCCGGGTCGGCGTCTGGGGAGAAGAACGGCTTCTGCAGGATGCCGGCCGGGAAGCAGATCTCGTTGGTGCCCGGGTTGTAGTAGGCGTTCACTGTCTGCGGCAGCATGAACCACTCGTCGCGGTCCACCGGGGCGCCGATCTTCTCCAGCTGGCGGTCGGTCTCGAACGCCGCGATCCGCAGGATGTTGCCGACCAGGTCGCCGGCGTCGACGGCGAGGTCGGAGTAGTCCTTGAACTTCACCGGGTAGCCGATCTTGGGCACGAAGGTGTCGAGCTTCTCGAACGCCTTCTGCTTGGTCTCCTCGCTCATCCAGTCCAGCGTGGTGATCGACTGCCGGTAGGCCTCGAGCAGGTTCGCGACCAGGTCGTCCATCAGCTCCTTGGACCGCGGCGGGAAGTGCCGTGCGACGTACTCGCGGCCGACCGCCTCGCCCAGGCCGCCCTCGACCAGGCCGACGCCGCGCTTCCAGCGCGCCCGCAGCTCGGGCGTACCGGACAGGGTCCGGCCGTAGAAGTCGAAGTTGACCTGCACGAACGCATCCGGCAGGTACGCCGCGGCCGACCGGATCACCCGGACCGCGAGGAACGCACGCCAGGCCTCGATCGGGGTCTCGGCGAGCACCTTCTCGAGGTGGGTCAGGAACGACGGCTGACGTACGACGGACTCGGCGAGCGTCGCCCCCTTGCCGGATCCTGGGTTGCCGCCCAGGTTGCGGGTGTAGACCTCGAAGTCGAACGACGGCAGCGCCGCAGTCAGCTCGGCGTACGGCATCAGGTTGTAGGTCTTGATGACGTCGCGCGTCTCGGCCCGCTCCCAGTGGCCCTCCGCGATCCGCTTCTCGAGTGCGAACACGGTCTCGGCGGTCGCCCTGGGCTCCGGACGATCGGCGAGCTTGAGCAGCGCCTCGAGATAGTCGACGTACTTCTCCCGGATCTCCTCGAACTTCTCCTCGCGGTAGTAGGTCTCGTCCGGAAGCCCGAGTCCGCCCTGGGAGATGTTGACGAGGTAGCGGTCAGAGTCGCGATCGTCGGTGTCGATGTAGGAACCGAAGATCCCACCTCCGCCGGACCGCTCGAAGTCGCCGAGGAATGCGGCCAGGTCCAGCAGGCTGTCGAGCCTGTCGACGGCGGCCAGTCTGGGCTCGAGCGGGGCGGTCCCCAGCTCGTCGACGCGGGCCTCGTCCATGAAGCTCGCGAACAGGTCCCCGATCTTGGTCGCGTCCTCGCCCTCGACACGTCCCTCGGCGCAGTCGCTGATGATCACCCGCACGTGCTCCTCGGCCGCGTCGGCGAGCATCACGAACGGGCCCCACGAGGACCGGTCAGAGGGGATCTCCGCCGTCTCGAGCCAGGAGCCGTTGACGTAGCCGAACAAGTCGTCCTGCGGGCGGATGCTGGTGTCCATGCCCTCACGGGCGTCATCGAGGATCGTCACACGCAAACTCTAGTCGGCCACGCGCAGCGGCTCAGTGCCGTCCCTCACTGCCTGCCCTCAGTGCCTGCCGTCAGGGCAGTCCCTGAGACAGTCCTTCAGCTCCCGCTCTGGACGCAGTCGGTCAGGTCGAGCGCTTTGGCCTTGGCATCGGAGTCGGTGAACGGGTCAGCGGCACCGGACTGGAGCAGCGCGACACCCTGGGCCTTGATCGTCTTGGTGGCCGTGGTGACCGCATCCAGGAAGGCGGAGACGTCGTCGGCCTTGCTCTTCGGCGCCTTGAGCTTCTTGATCGACGCGACCTCCTGGTCGACGCGGTCCGCCGACTTGTCCAGGGCGGTGACGATCTCGGTGGGGGTCGAGCTGTCGGTGATGCCCGCGCCGTACGTCTTGATGTCGGCGTTGCCGTCCTTGCAGATCTTGTTGGCCTTGGACTTGAACTGCGTCGAGGTCAGAGTCTTGGGGCCCGAGTCCTTGCTGCTTCCGCACCCCGAGAAACCGAGAGCGAGGGCCGCCGTGCAGGCGATGGCGGTTGCGGTGCGGATAGCGGTGCGGTTCATCGAGATCTCCCTAGGGCTTGTGTCCGGCGATCGTAGTGGGCTCAGCCGACGGCGATGACCGTCTTGCCCAGCGTCAGAGGATCGTCCGACCCGACTCACGTGCCCGACGTGCTCTCGCAGTTGTCGAGTCCGAGCGCTTTGGCCTGTGCGTCGGCGGCAGCGAACGGGCTGGCGCCGTTGAGCACTTTGGCGCCCTCGGTGTTGATGGTCTTGTCCGCGGCATTGATGGCGTCGAGCAGCGCGGTGACATCAGCGGCGATGCTCGCCGGCGCCTTCAGCTTGCGGACCGCGGCGACGGTCTCATCGTTGCGATCAGCGGCCTTGACGAGCACTGCGGCGAGCGCTGACTCGCTCGCAGAGCTGGTCAGTGATGCGCCGAGGGCCTTGATGTCGGCGTTGCCGGCCTTGCAGATCGCGTTGGCCTGCGCCTTGAACCCGGCGACGCCGAGCCCACCCGAGGGCGGCTTGCGCGACGTCCCCGAGGAGCTCGAGCCGCCGCACCCCGAGGCGCCGGTCGCGAGCAGGGCCGCGCAGAGCACTGCAGCGGCAGCATGGGACGTGGTGCGGTTCATGGGACTCCTCGAGGCGGTAGGGGTCAGGGACGTGCGACTACGAGACGCAGTCGGTCAGACCGAGCGCCGTGGCTTTCGTGTTGGCGTCCTCGAAGGGATTGGTCGTCCCCGACAGGGCCGCGACACCCTGGGACTTCAGCGTCGCCGCCGCAGTCTTCAGGTTGTCCAGCATCGCGCTGACATCGGAGGAGATGCTCGAGGGCTCCTTGAGCTCCTTGATCTTGCCGACCTCCTCCACGACCAGGTCGGCGACCTTCTTCACCGCAGAGTCGACGTCGGCGGAGCTGGCGTCGTTCGCCGGCTCGAGAGCCGCGGTCTTGGCGCTGTAGGTCTTGCAGATGGCGTTGGTCTTGGTCGTCCACTGCGCCTTGGTCAGCGCCTTGGCCGAGGAGGACGACGAGCCGCACCCGGCGAGCGCCAAGGTCAGGATGGTGGCCGCCGCGAGGGCGGTCGGAATGCGCGACATGAACAGCTCCTGGGGTTCGCGTCCTCTGGATCACGTCCGGTGGAACGGGATCCTGTGGATCGTGCGGCCGACCCGGCGTCAGCGCACGCGGAGCACAGTCTTGCCGAGCGTGCGTCGATCGTCCATCTCGGCCAGCGCGCGACCGAACTCCTCCAGCGGGTACGTCGCCCCGATCGGCGGATCGATCACCCCGGCTGCCATCATCGGCTCGAGCTCGCGCCACTGGGTCGCCATGTAGCCAGGCCGGCTCATCGCGTACTCGCCCCAGGCCGCGCCGCGGACGTCGGTGTTGTTGAGCAGGAGTCTGTTGATCTTCACCTCGGGGATGGCGCCGCCGGCGAAGCCGACCACCATCAGCCGGCCCTGGGTCGCCAGCGAGCGAAGCGAGTCCTTGAAGGTGTCGCCGCCGACGACGTCGACGACCATGTCGGCGCCCGCTCCCCCGGTCAGGTCCTTGACCGCAGCCAGGAAGCCGTCGACCAGCACCGCCTCATCGGCGCCCGCGGCCCGGGCCACCTCGGCCTTCGCCGGCGTCGAGACCACGGCGATCACCTTCGCGCCGTACCCCTTGGCGACCTGGATGGTCGCGGTGCCGACGCCGCCGGCGGCACCGTTGACCAGGACCGTCTCGCCCTCGACGAGCCCGCCTCGCTCCTTGAGCACGAACTGTGCGGTGAGGTAGTTCATCGGGATCGCTGCGCCCTGGTCGAAGGACAGGTTGTCGGGCAGCGGGAAGACGAAGTCCTTGCCCAGCGCGGCGACCTCCGCTGCGCCGCCCAGAGCACCGACGCACGCGACCCGATCGCCCGGCGCGAAACCGGTCCCGTCCGGAGCGCTGCGGATCACACCGGCGAAGTCGACCCCGAGCGTGAAGGGCACCTCCGGCTTGAGCTGGTACTCGCCCTTGGACATCAGCAGGTCGGGGAACGACACCCCGACGGCGTGGACGTCGACGACGATCTGCGGACCGAACAGGCCCGCCTCGGTCGGCTCGTCGATCTCGTTGATCTCGACGGCAGCGGGGCCGTCGAGCCGGGTCACCTGGGCAGCTCGCATGTCCGCACGCTACCGCTGCCCGGCCCTACCCTGAGCAGATGAGCATCGACCCGGGTTGGCCGGTTGCAGCCGCGCTCGTCGTGCTGCTCGGGATCACCCTGCTCGGGCATCGCTACGCCGGCTACGGGCTCGGCCGCTCCGCGACCATCGCCGCGGTCCGGGCACTGGTGCAGCTGACGGTCGTCGCGGCGCTGATCAAGGTCGTCATCGGCAACCTGGCCCTCTCGTCCGCCTTCGTCGTGCTGATGTTCGCGCTGGCCACCCTGACCACCTCCCGGCGTACGGGGGCGACCCGGACGTGGGTCTGGGCTGCCCTGGCGATCCTGGCCGGGGTGGTGCCGGTGCTCGCCGTGGTCCTGCTCAGCCGGGCCGTACCGCTCCAAGGCATCGCGATCATCCCGGTCGCCGGCATCGTGATCGGCAACGCGATGACGGCCAACACCTTGGTGTCCCGACGGGTCTTCCCCACGCTGCGCGAGGAGCACCGGCTCTACGAGGCCGCCCTTGCCCTCGGCCTGCACCCGTCCCAGGCGATCCGCGAGATCATCCACCGCCGCGCGCCCGAGGCGCTGCTGCCCGGACTCGACCAGGTCACCACCACCGGGCTGGTGACCTTGCCCGGTGCCTTCATCGGGGTGATGCTCGGCGGCGGTACGCCGGTCCAGGCGGCCACCACCCAGGCGCTGGTGCTCTTCGGCATCATGGCGGCCCAGACGATCACGGTGCTGACTGCCGAGCGGCTCGTCGCAGCCCGTCGGCTGCTGCCGGCCGACCTGCAGGTGAGCCTGATCGACTGAGGCGATCAACAGAGGCGATCGGCACGGACAATCGACAGGGGCATCTCGGCCGCTACCGGGCCGCTAGCCGACCTTGACCAGTCGGGCGAGCTCGAAGTGCATCGGATCGGTGTAGTGCCAGCCGCCGCCCCAGTTGAAGCCCCACTTCTTGAAGATCGCGACGACCGTGCGGTTCATCTTGCCGACCGTGCCGCGCTCGTTCTCCGGGACGTTGAGGTCGATGGCAGTGCCGAACGTGTGGAACGACAGCCCCTGCGCGGGGTTGTTCGCGATGAACCGGGGCACGTAGCAGCCGCCGTACTGGCTCGGGTGGATCGCTGAGGACAGGCCTCGCGCGACGACCTCGTCCAGGGCTGCGCGCAGCTGCGGGATCATCCCCTTGTTGCAGGTGACGTCGCCGATGATCGGCACCTGCTCGGTGCGGATGTAGGCACGGATCCAGCGCGGTTCGGGGTTGACGGTGCCGTTCTTGTTGGCTGTGTAGGTGAAGGAGCCGACAGCTTGTGAGATCGGGCCGCCGGTGAGGATCGCCGTCTGCACGGCATGCACGTCGAAGTGCAGCGCGAGCTGGGTGACCGAGGCGCGCTGGCCGACCAGCGCCGCGAGCTCCTTCACGATCGGTCCGGGGGCCGCGTTGCCGGTGGAGACGACCAACGCGTTGCCGGCCGGCATGTGCAGCTTGCTGGCCCAGCGCTCGTTGACGATCGCCCCGACCTGCGAGCGGTCCAGCAACGGCGCGTAGGCGCCGATGTGCGCTTCGGAGGAGTCGGCGTCGTTGCCCATCGCGACATAGTCGGTCGGGCTGGCCAAGGTCGCCTTCAGGTCCGGGCGCAGCGCGATCTCGCCGTCGGCGACGCGGTTCCAGACCTCGTCGTCCTCGGCCGTCGGGCCCGGGGTGAACCGCCGGAACGTCGCCGGGTCGACTGCGGCGTAGGTGACGCTGTTCTCCTGGTAGTAGAACGTCGCCAGCGAGAACTGCTCGACGGCGACCACGCCAGGGAGCGCCTTCGCGGCAGCGACCACCGAAGCCGGCAGGCCGTCCTGGCTCTGCACCAGGATGTCGGGCGACTCCAGCGGCGGCTTGAACGCACCGGGATGCGCCATCGCCACGGCGGAGGTGGTCGTGCCAGCGGTGGCCGGGGAGGTCGCTGCGGTGTTCTTCGGCTGGTCGGTCGTGGTGCCGCACGCAGCGGCGGCGAAGACGAGGGCAGCACCCAACCCGAGCGCACACCCGCGCCTCAGTGTCGACATCCGTCCCCCGTCCTCCTCATCGATCCTACGCAGGAGCGGACAAATCCGGACATGTTCCCAGGACCTGGGTCCCGATGATCTGCCGGACGGTGCCGGTGACCTCCCTCAGCCGCCGCCGGTCTTCCCTTCTTAGGCGCCCAGGACCTGCTGCGCGATCCAGGCGATGTCGTCGGCGGTCTTCTCCGGCGAGCCCGCCGGGGCGGTGACGTGGCTGAGCACGAGCCGGATCACCATGTCGACCAGGGCGTCGATGCGCTCCTCGGGGATCGCGACGTCGTAGGCGACCAGATGGCCGCGGATCAGCACGCCGGCGGCCGAGATGATCGGCTCGACCTGGGTGGTCAGCAACGGCAGCAGCGTGCTCTCCGCGCCGTGCGAAGCCGAGAGCACGGCATGCAGCAGCGGGTTGGTACGGGCATCGCGCAGGACGCCCACCGCTGCCTGCCGGATCGAGGACACCAGGTCGCCCGGGTGCGTTGCGAACGCCGCATCGACGTCACGCAGGAAGACCTCCAGCTCGCGCATGATCATCGCTTCGGCAAGCTGCTGCTTGGACCCGATCTCGTTGTAGACCGTCTGCCGGCTGACGCCGACCCGGTCGGCCAGCTTGGCCATCGTGATCGCCTGCCAGCCGCCTGAACGGGTGAGCTCGGAGGCCTCGACGAGGAGTCGCTCGCGCCAGGTGCTGCTGGCCCCGCCCGAACCCGCCGACCCCGCCGAGAAGCCGGGCAGCAGGGCAGTCAGCCCTGCGCGCGGCGTCACCTCGGCACTCATGGGCATCAGTCTTGCAGGGTCAGTGCAAGGGCTGGGCAGGACTGCACAGCGGCGTGCACCTTGGCGCGGTCGTCCTCCGGCGGGGTCTCGTTCAGCACGGTCAGGTGCTCGTCGTCGTCGAGCTCGAAGTACTCGTGCGCCATCGCCTCGCACATCCCGTGGCCGTCGCAGAGGTCGCGGTCGACCACGATCCTCATGACGTCACCCGCGACGGCTCGACCGGAACGAAGTCGACCTTCTCGCGGACACCGCAGTCCGGGCAGCACCAGTCGGCCGGGATGTCGGCCCAGGCGGTGCCCGCGGCGAAGCCCTCGTGCTCGTTGCCGACGGCAACCTCGTAGACGTAGCCGCAGCCGGGGCAGCGCGCGGCGAGCACCTCGGCCGCCACCCGCGCGGCCTGGGCCGCAGCCGCTGCCGCGACGATGTCGGCCTTGCGCTGAGCCTCCTTGGCGGTCAGCCCGTACTTCGCCAGGATCTTGTCGCGCTTGCTCGGCTGGATGTTCGCCTGGGTCAGGTCACCACCGAAGTGGGCGACCACCCGGGGGTCCATCACCCGGCGGTACAGCGGCGGGAACAGCGAGAGCACGATCATCCCGGCGTACCCGGTCGGCAGCACCGGCGACTCCTCGAAGTCGCGCAGCGTCTGGTAGCGCCGGGTCGGGTTGGCGTGGTGGTCGCTGTGCCGCTGCAGGTGGTAGAGCAGCACGTTGGTGGCGATGTTGTTGGAGTTCCAGCTGTGGCTCGGGTCGACCCGCTCGTAGCGCTGCTTGGCGCCGGTGCCGACCTTCTGGCGCAGCATCCCGTAGTGCTCCATGTAGTTGACGACCTCGAGCAGCGAGAAGCCGAAGACCGCCTGGATCACCAGGTACGGCGTGACGCCCCAGCCGAACGCGACGATCACGCCGCCGAACAGCACCGCCGACATCAGCCAGGCGTTGAGCACGTCGTTGCCGATCCGGAACGGGTGCTGGCTCTTTCGCGCGTACCGCTTCTTCTCCAGGCTCCAGGCACTCTTCAGCGAGCCGGAGACGGTGCGCGGCCAGAAGGCGTAGAACGACTCGCCGAAACGGCTCGAGGCCGGGTCCTCCGGCGTTGCTACCCGGACGTGGTGACCGCGGTTGTGCTCGATGTAGAAGTGGCCGTAGAAGCTCTGCGCCAGGGCGATCTTGGACAGCCAGCGCTCGTTGGCCTCACGCTTGTGACCGAGCTCGTGGGCGGTGTTGATACCGATGCCGCCGATCATCCCGATCGAGACGGCGAGACCGATCTTGTCGATGACGCTCAGGCCGAGGCTCTCCCCCATCAGCCGGTGCCCGAACGGCAGGCCGACACCCCAGCTGTGCAGGCCGAGGGAGTTCACCAGCCAGCCGGCCGGGTTCTCACCGGCGACCACCGCCATCGCGGCGATGAAGCCGGCGTACTGGATCGGCAGGAAGAGGAAGGTGATCCAGCGGTAGTACTTGTCCTTCTCCAGAGCCTCGATCGCGTCGTCCGGCGGGTTCGCGCGGTCCAGGCCGATGACCAGGTCGATGGCCGGTACGACGCCGAGGACGATGAACGGTCCGATCCAGAGCACGACGCCCCAACCGGTCGCGATATACAGCGCCGCCGCGATGAACGCCAGGCTGGGCACGACCAGGCCGATCAGCCACAGGTAGCGCTTCTTGTCCTTCCAGACCTCGGTCGACCCCTGCGGGACCGTCGAGTTGGGAATCGTGTCGCTGTGCTCGGCCATCGAAATCTCCTTGCCATCCAGGGTCGCCCGGGGTGAGGGCGCGACCACTTGACAACAACGTACGGAATGTAAAGCCGTTTGACAAGAGGATGGAACTTGTACATTTCCGTGCCCTGGATCACATCAGGGCCGGCGCGGTCTCGGCTCCCCGAACTGCGCGCCGAAGACGAAGGAGTCGAGCTCGTTGCGCTCCCGCGGGCGCTGCTCCCGTAGGACCAGCGACGGGTCTGCATCGGCGCGGCCGGAGGCGTGCCTGCCGATGGCGATGCCGGTGGTCACCGCCCAGGCCGGCGGCACCTCGAACGCCGCCGCCACCGCGTCGTGATCGAACCCGGCGAACTGATGCACCGAGAGCCCCATCGTCTGCGCCTGCACGGTCAGGTGCGCAACGGCCTGGCCGAGGTCGTAGGCCGCATAGTCGCTGTAGGTCAGTGTCGGGTCCTCGTCGGCTCCACGACGGTAGAGCGAGACCAGCACCGCGCTCGCGGTCGGCACCCAGCCGGAGTTGCCGCGGCTCAGCGTCTCGACGAACAGCTCGTGCCCGGCGTCGCCGCGCAGCGTGGTCAGGAACGCCCACGGCTGGGAGTTCCCGGCGCTCGGCGCCCAGCGCGCAGCCTCGAGCAGCCTGGTCAGGTCGGCCTCGTCGAGCTCGTAGTCCGGATCGAAGAGGCGGGTGCTCCACCGGTCGCGGAGGAACGGGTGGATCTCGGCAGCGGCGTCGGACGGCATGGGGCGACAACACAGCCCCGGAGTACGTTTCTTCCCATGAGCGACGTCGAGGTCTCCAACAACACCGAGCTGAGCCGTTACGAGGCGCGCATCGACGGCCGTCTCGCCGGGTTCGCCGAGTACCACCTGCGCGGCTCCTCGATCGTGTTCACCCATACCGAGGTCGGCGACGAGTTCGAAGGCCATGGCGTCGCCGGCTCCATCGCCCGGACGTCGTTGGACGAGATCAGGGCCGCAGGCGTCTACGACGTGATCCCGCAGTGCCCGTTCTATGCAGGCTGGATCGGCAAGCACCCCGACTACGCCGACCTCGTGCACGTCGCTGACGCTGCCGGCGGCGACGCATGAGGTTCTCGCCGCAGGACCTCCCTGACCTGACCGGGAAGACCGCCCTGGTCACCGGCGCCAACTCGGGCATCGGCTTCCACACCGCCGACCAGCTCTCCCGGCACGGTGCCACGGTGGTGCTCGCCTGCCGCGACACCGCAGCAGGGGAGGCGGCTGCTGCGAAGCTGCCCGGCTCCACCCGGGTCGAGGCCCTCGACCTGGCCTCGCAGGCATCGGTGAAGGCCCTTTCCGAGCGCTGGGAAGGTCCGCTGGACCTGCTGGTCAACAACGCCGGTGTGATGCGGCCGCCGTCCTACCGGGAGACCGAGGACGGCCACGAGCTCATGTTCGGCACCAACCACCTCGGGCACTTCGCGCTCACCGGCCGGCTGCTTCCGGCACTGCTCGCCTCGCCCGCCCCACGGGTCGTCGCCGTCGCGTCGATCGCCCACCTCGGCGGGACCGCGGCCGTGCTCGACGCCAACCCGGAGTCGGCGTACGAGCCGGAGCTGAGCTATTGCCAGAGCAAGCTGGCCAACGTCATGTTCGCCCGCGAGCTGCACCGTCGTGCGACCGCGGCAGGCAGTGCCCTGACCGCTAACGGCGCCCACCCCGGGGTCTCCGCGACCGGCTTGGTCTCCGATCCCGACGGGATGGGCGCGCACTGGTTCTACCGGCACATCGGTCCCTACATCCTGCCGATCATCTTCCAGTCGGCCGCGGCCGGTGCGAACCCCTCCCTGTACGCCGCCACCCTCGGCGAGCCCGGGTCCTACACCGGACCGCTGAAGCGTGGCGAGAGCCGGGGGCCGATCGGCCCGGCCAAGGTCAACAAGGTGGCGCTGGACGACGAGCTGAACGCCAGGCTCTGGACGCTGAGCGAGGAGAAGACCGGCGTCTCGTTCGGGCTCTAGCCTGCGGTCGCGCGGCAGACCTCGTCCCACCGGGTCGCCTCGAGCCCGAGCTCGGCGGTGATCGCCGTGGAGTCCATCAGGTACGGGCCGGTGAACTGGTACTCGGTCTCGCTCAGCTCGCGGATCGTCGGCGCGAACAGGCCGGCGATCGAGAGCATCGCCTTCGGGTAGGCCTTGACCTTGCCGGGCTCCTTGCCGACCGCATGGCAGATGTCGGAGATCGCCTCGGCCTGGGTGCGCGGCGCATTGCTCGGCGCGTGCCAGATCCGTCCCCACGCCGACTCGGTCACCGCGCACAGGGCGAGCGCACGGCCCATGTCGCGTACGTCGGTCCAGGTATGCGGCTGATCCGGCGACCCGATCACGCGGACGGTCTTGCCCTGCAGCGCGGCCTCGATCACTCGTGGCACGTGGGCGTAGTCGCCGGGCCCGGCGCCGAGGTAGTCCGAGCCGCGCACCTCGACCGTGCGGATCCTGCCCGCCTCGTGGAGGGCGAAGGCCTCCGCAGTCATCTTCGCGCGGATCTGGGCTTTCTTCCCCGGCGCACTGTCGGGCATCCCTTCAACCATCCGGCCCCCGGCCACCTGGCCGTAGGGGTAGAGGTTGCCGGTGACGGCGAGCACCGCGCCGGTGTTCTCCGCAGCCGCCAGCAGGGCGGCAGCAATCGGCGGCCAGACCTCGGCCCAGGTGTGGTAGTCAGGCGGGTTGACGCAGTTGTAGAGCGCGACCGCGCCGTCGGCAAGGGCGGTCAGCGCCGCGGCGTCCGCAGCGTCGACGGCCGCGCGGGTGGTTCCGGGGACCTGCGGACCCTTGCCCGAGCGGCTCGCAAGGACGACTTCGGTGCCCTGCGCGACCAGTGCCTCTGCGACCGAACGGCCGACCGGCCCGGCTCCGATGATCACGTGCTTGTCCGACATGACTGTCTCCTGTTCGGTGGTGTTCAGATTCGAGAGCAGTGCTCTCGTTTCTCAGTCTGTCCTGGCTGGCGCACTCATGTCAAGAGCAGTGCTCTTGTTTATTGCCAGTGCTCTCGTATTCGTGCAGGATAGGCGCATGGATCGACCCTCAGCACCACGGACCGCACGCGACTTCGCCCGGATCGAGCTCACCCGCGCGATCCGGGCCGAAGGCCGCCGGCAGCTCGCGGAGGTCGGGCCCGGCCAGCTCTCCCTGCGCGCAGTCGCCCGGGAGCTCGGGATGGCCTCCTCCGCTGTCTACCGGTACTTCCCCAGCCGGGACCACCTCATCACCGCGCTGCTCATCGAGGCCTACGACGAGAGCGGGGTAGCGGTCCAGGAGGCGGATGCCGCCGTCGCGCGGGACCGGTTCCGCAGGCGCTGGATCGCGATGACCTCGGCGCTGCGCGCCTGGGCACTGGCCAACCACCACGAGTACGCGCTGCTCTACGGCTCGCCGGTCCCCGGGTACGCCGCTCCCGAGGACACCGTCGCGCCGGCGCAGCGGGTCACGCTCGCGCTCCTGACCCTCTTCACCGAGGCCCACGACGCAGGGGAGAGGCCGAGCATCCCGGGACGGCCGGTGCCTCGCAAGGTCTCGGCCTCGCTGGCGCCGATCGCCGAGCTCGCCCCGATGCCCGGCCCGACCCTGATCCGCGGCCTGCTCGCGTGGTCGACGGTCATCGGCCAGCTCAGCCTCGAGCTGTTCGGGCACCTGCACAAGGGCGTGCTGGACTACCAGGTGCACTGGGACCATCTGATGGAGCAGCTGGCCGACGATCTGGGCCTGAAGTAGCACCTTCAGGCGGTGGACCCGCAGACGCGCTAGGGGGTGAGCTGCCCGACTGGCGCCACTGGCCCTTCGCGGTGCGTGACAACGAGCTCGCAGGCGATGCCGAGCACGATGAGGAACAGGCCGATCCCGAGTCCAATAGCCATGGTGAGCTCCTGGTTGGACAGTGCACGGGAAAACCCGTGACAGCTGATTTCACAGTGCTCCTGCGGTGCCCCGTTCCACCGAACCTGAAACGGTGTGTCGCGCCGGAGATTTCCGCTGCGGATCCCAGCTCAGGGAGCCGACTCG
>DATAZI010000067.1:0-49332 GCA_036272095.1 Marmoricola sp.
ACCGGCGTCCGCGGCGATCGTCGCGCCGGTCAGGTAGCTGGCCGCGTCGGAGGCCACGAACGCGACTACCGAGGCGATCTCCTCCGGTGCGGCGAGCCGCCCGAGGATCGTCGTCGCGGCGATCGCAGCTGCGCCCTCCTCGCCGACCGCTGCCATCACCAGATCGGTGCGGGTCGGGCCGGGTGCCACGGTGTTCACCCGGATGCCGGCGCCCGCGAGCTCGACGGCCCAGGTGCGGGTCAGCGACTCGACCGCGGCCTTGGTCGCGCTGTAGGTCGACAGGCCGGCCATACCGACCCTGGCCGCCATCGTGCTGACGTTGACGATGCTGCCGCGGCCGCGCGCGATCATCCCCGGTGCCACCGCAGCGGTCAGGAAGTACGGCGCCCGCACGTTGAGGTCGAAGGCCGCCTCGAAGGTCGCGACGTCCTGGTCGACCAGCGGGGCGCCGGGGAAGGTCGCGGCGTTGTTGACCAGGATGTCGACGTCGCCGGCCTCCCGCGCGAGCGCCTCGATCGAGGCTAGGTCGTCGAGGTCGGCCGCGACGAAGCGGGCCTTCCCGCCGGCAGCGACGATCCCGGCGACGACCTCGTCGCCCCGCGTCTTGTCGCGCCCGGTGACCACGACCTCGGCGCCCCGCTCGGCGAGGAGGGCCGCGGTCGCGGCTCCGATCCCGGCGGTCGATCCCGTGACCAGGGCGATCCGGTTGCTCAGCTCGGTGGTGCTCATGGGTGGTTCCTCTCGTAGTTCTGGCTTGTGTGATCCAGAGTGCTACTGTAAAAATGGATCAGCAACTCCAGAAAGGAATCATCGTGACGCTGACGTCCAAGCTCACCCCCAAGCTCACCCCGAAGGGCGCCGCCACCCGGTCGCGGATCGTCGAGGCGGCTGCAGACCTGATGTTCGTCCGCGGCGTCGCCGGTACGACGCTCGAGCACGTCCGCGACGAGGCAGGCGTCAGCAGCTCGCAGGTGTACCACTACTTCGCTGACAAGGACGCCTTGGTGCGCGCGGTCATCGACTACCAGAACGACGCGGTCGTCGGGGCTCAGGAGGACGTGTTCGCACGCCTCGACAGCGTCGCCGCGCTACGTGCTTGGCGCGACGAGGTGATCGCGCACCAGGATCGGATGAACTGCATGGGCGGCTGCCCGATCGGGGCCTTGGGGAGCCAATTGGGAGAGCTCGACTACGACGCTCGCCGCGGCGTCGCCCAGGGCTTCCACCGGTGGCAGGCCGCGATCCTGCATGGGTTCCGGTCCATGCAGGAGAACGGCACCCTGCCGGCGACGGTCGACACCGAGTCCCTGGCGACGGCCATGCTCGCGTCGCTCCAGGGCGGCCTGCTGCTGTGCCAGCTGCACCGCAGCACGGACCCGCTGCGCGCGGCCATGGACACGATGATCGACCACGTCGCGTACCTCGCGGTCTCCTCGCCCCCGACGCGTTAGGCAGAGGGCCGCCGGCTCAGGCGGTCCCGGAGCCCAGCACCTGGTCGAGCCTGCTCACCGCGAGCGCGGTCAGGAGGTTGGCCTCGGTGACGGTCGGCGCACTGGTCCCGATGACGGTCGACCCGTCTAGGACAGTGGTGTTGGTCTCGACCAGCCCGGCGATGTTGCCGGTGCCGGTGAAGGTCACCGCAGTCGCGTCGGTGCCGGCGCTCGGCGGGGTCGCCACCGCGAGCGTGAAGGTGATCGAGGTCCCCTTCTCGCGTTCGGTCAGCCTGGGGCACTTGGTGGCGTCCGTGCCGATGCGACGCGCCATCGCCTTCGCAGCCTCAGCCGACTTGTACGGCGCGACGCTGACGTCGATCTCATCGCCGGCCTTGTCATCGAAGACCCGGTCGACCTCGAAGGCCGAGCCGGGGAGGGCGGTGGTGTTGATGACCCTGGACAGGTCGTCGCAGCTGGCGTTGGGCCCTGAGCCGGTGATGTTGTCGTCGTCGTCGTTCGGCATCAGCTTGTAGCCGGCCGGTACGTCGCCCGCGACGAGCATCGCTGCCTCGACCTGCGCCCGGGTCGGCGTCGCCGCGGCAGCCTGGCCCGAGCTCGGGGTTGAGCCCGGGGTTGAGCTCGACGTGGCAGTCGGGGTCGCGCTCGGGGTCGCAGTCGAGGCGGTGCTCGACGTGGTGCTGGGCTTCGGGCTGGAGCTGCCGCACGCAGCACAGAGCAGCACGACGCACGAGCCGACGACGACGGCAGGGAGCTTCCGGTTCATGGGCGTCATCCTGCCGTCACCGGAAGCCTCGGCGGCACGGAATCAGCGATCCTGCCCCGTGGTCCTGCCCCGTGGTCCTACGCGGTGCGCAGCTGGTGTGCGCGCCACTGCAGGTAGCCGACCCGGGCGAGTACCTCGCCGAAGGCCATCAGGACCAGGGCCGTGACCCAGACCTGTGCGCTGGTGATGTTGTGCGACTGCGAGAACGATGCGACGTGCATGCCGCCGCCGTTCGAGTTCGAATAGAGCGCGAACGCGAAGCGGAAGCCCATACCGGCGACCCACAGCGCCGCCGCGGCGATGCCGGCCTTCGCGATCACGGCTCCCTCACCATCGCGCCACATCCCGGTCGTGACCGCGCTGCCGGCGCCGAGCAGGACGCCGACGACGGTCAACCCGACGATGAGGGTCAGGTCGTTCCCGGCGAGGTGGACGCCGCGGAGGTAGTGGACACCAGCTATCGCCACCAGGATCAACGGTCGCAGCATCGACTGCCACGTCTGCCTGCGGGGGCGCATCTGCAGCACCACGATCGCGATCAGGAGGATGTCGATGATGTAGTCCGCGGCGCTCACGGTGAGGTCCTTCCAAGGAGGTCCGCGCGATGACAGGCTGCCGGCGCGCGGGAGGATTCGGTTGCCTCGAGCCTAGGTTTTGCGCGTTCCTGATGCGGATGCCGGACGTCACGAGGTGCGCATGACAACTGTCATGACCTCGGCGCTCCCTAGAGCTTGGTCAGCGGACGATCAATGTCCCGATCGGAATCGCGGACGAGACGATGCCGGGCGCCTGGGACCCATCGGGGCGCGTCGCTCTGACGTAGGCGAACACCGGCGTACGGCCAGGCCGCAGTGCCGGGAGCCCGACCTCGGCGGTACTGGTCAGACGGTCGCCAGGTCCGGCGACCGTCACGCACCTACTGCGGGCGACATCGCCACCCGGGCCGAGGAGTGGGCCGTTGCCGACGCCGGTCATGTGTCCGACGATCACCACGACCGAGCGGATCTGGGTGCCCAAGGGGCTGATCGTCAGACTGATCGGCAGTGTCGTAGCCGATCCCGCCCGGACCGTCCACCTCGCGTTCCCGCGATGGCCGTCGACCATCGGCACGTCGGGTCCCGGCATCTCCGGGCCGCCGAGGGCCGGAGGCGACGTAGCGACGGCGGGATGCCCGTCGATGTGGCTTGGCTGACGGCTTGCCGTAGTCGGGCCCGTCGTACTCGCAGTGCCGGCGCAGCCCGCAAGCGTGAGTACGGCCGCGAGTGCCGGCATCCACAGAGCGTGCGATCGGGATGCGGTGAGTCGAGACACGTTCTGAGTGTCTCGTCTGCGGACGTCTGCCCGGCTAGACCGCGCCTCCGAGGTGGTCAGGCGTCTTGGCGACCCGCTCAGTCGTTCATCGCCTCGGACACCGACCACAACCGCTCGGCGGCCTCGGGGTCCAGAGCGTGCCGCGCGACGCCCGCAGCGTCCACCCCTGCCGCTGTCGGATCCTCCGGGTCGGTTTCCTGGCAGTTCTCGAAGTACCGGCCGACGACGCCGTCCAGCAGCGGCGACGTCGCGACGTAGGTGCTGGTCGCAGCGCCCTGCTCGATGGTCTTGAAGGTGTAGCGGCCCGACGTACGCAACTCGGTGAGAACCGCAGGGTCGTAGTGGCGGGCGAGGTTGGAGTCGGCGATCGCGCCGGGGTGCAGGGCGTTGACCTCGATCCCTCGCTCGGCCCACCGTCGCGCGGCGGACACCGCGAAGAGCACGTTCGCGGTCTTCGATTGCGCATAGGCCAGGGCGGGGTCGTAGTCGCGCGCGCCGAAGTCGATGTCGTCGAAGACCACCGGGGAGTTCAGGTGGGCGCGCGAGCTGACCGACACCACCCGCGCTCCTCCTGCCGTCGTCAGCGCGGGAAGCAGGCCGAGGGTCAGCCGGAAGTGGCCGAGGTGGTTGGTGGCGAACTGCAGCTCGTGGCCCTCGGTGCTCAGACGCAGCTCGGGGACGGCCATCACGCCAGCGTTGTTGATCAGGATGTGCAGCGGGCCGCCGTACGACGCGACCAGGCGGTCGATCGAAGGCCGGTCGAGCAGGTCGAGGTGCGTTGCGCTGACGGCGGCGCCGGTGCCCGAACGGATCTGCTCCGCAACCTGCTCGGCGGCGGCAAGGTCGCGAGCGGCGATGAGGACCTCGGCGCCCGCGTCGGCCAGCGCGCGGGCGGTCTCGACGCCGATGCCGCTGGCGGCGCCGGTCACCAGCGCGCGCTTGCCGTGCAGGTCCAGGTCCGCGACGACGTCAGCCGCCGTGGAGTAGAAGTCGAACGGCGAGGTGGTGCGGGTCGTGGTCATACGGAGTCCTTCGGGTTGATGCGTCGGATCAGGGGGCCGAGCTCGTCTGCGACGTCTGCCGCCTTGTCGCTGTCACCGGCTTCGCGGGCGCTCCAGTAGGCGACCTTGAGGTCGAGGTAGCGCAGCCGCAGCTCCTGGGCGGCGATGTCGGCTGAGAGCCGTTTGGCGTGGGCCGCGAAGAGCTCGCGCTGCGCGCCGGCGGCGTCGTCACCGCGCCGGGCGCCGTCCAGGTAGGCACGCATGTCCTCGATGCTCAGCCCGACCGCGCGCAGGTTGGCCAGCGTCTGCAGCGTCGTGACGTCGTCCTCGCTGTACCGCCGGTGCTGGCTGGACTCGTCCCGATGGACGGGTAGCACCAGGCCGATCCGCTCCCAGTAGCGCAGCGTGCTCTCCGGCAGGCCGCAACGGGCCACCGTCTCGGCGATCGTGTATCCGTCCTGGCTCACCACCCCAGTATCAGAAACCTGAAGCGCTTCAGGTCAAGCGGGAGGTCCAACCTTGTGCCGAGAGTCTCGAACGGCGACAGAAACGGGCAAGGTAGGCACATGGACTCCGAGACCCACAGCTATCGCACCGGCGACGCCGAGGTGGTCCTCGACCTGACCCGAGACGCCGCTGCGTTCGCCGACGGTCGAGGCGATGGGCTGCTGCATCTCTTCGTGCCGCACGCGACCGCCGGCATCGCGATCCTCGAGACCGGGGCCGGCAGCGACGACGACCTGCTCGCCACGCTGTGCGATCTGCTGCCCGCCGATGACCGCTGGCGGCACCGGCACGGGAGCGCGGGGCACGGCCGGTCGCACGTCATGCCTGCCTTCATCGCGCCGGCAGCGACGGTGCCGGTGATCGAGGGCCGGCTGATGCTGGGTACCTGGCAGTCGGTGTGCCTGGTCGACCTGAACGTCGACAACGACGTACGCGAGGTGCGCTTCTCGTTCCTCGCAGGGTGAGTCGGCGCCTGGGGTCAGCCGCGGTAGTTCTCGACCTCGCTGGCGGGCCGCACGCTCGCCGCATCCGGGTCCTGACCGGAGCCGCGCAGTGCCTGCCGCTGCCTCAGCAGGTCCCAGCACTGGTCGAGCTGGACCTCGATCTCGCGCAGCCGTGCGTGCTCCTCCTCAGGGGCGATCTCGTGCTCGGACAGGGCCCGGCGCAGGTCGTGCTCGGCTGCAACCAGCTCTGAGATCTGGTCATGGATGCCGCGGTCAGTCGTCATGACACTGATGATGCCAACGGCGTGCCGGCGGCGCCAGGGCGGCTGCACCGTCACGGTCGCCACGCCGGACCTTGGGCCTACCCACGTCGCGACGCTTCCCGACTCGGTGTCTGAGCAACCTAGGACACACCCCTAGTAGCTCAGCGACGTCTCCGAGCAGTTGTTGACGGTCGCGCCCTGGGGGACGGTGCCCGGATCGAAGCCCTTGATCAGCAGATCCCGGTAGTAGGCGTGCGTTGAGTCGGCGGTGCACTCGAAGTTCGCGTTGAGCACGGTGAAAGTGCGGGGGTCGGCCCGCGGGATCACCTTCCCCATCCAGTACGCGTGCTCGGCATCGCGGGCATAGGGCCCGGCGAGGACCGTCAGGGTCGCGAGGTTGACGCCGGGGATCGTCTGGTCGAAGTAGAAGGCACGGTGCGCGTCGGTCGCATATGCGCCGCGGTCCACACCGAACGTCGCCGGATCCGCACCCTTGATCGGGTTGCCGTTGACGCGCACGGTGCTGGCGTCCTCGACGAAGAGGTAGTGGTCAGCGTCGGAGAGGATCTTGAAGTGCGCCGGGTCGTCGGAGAGCACGCTGCCGCCGGAGTCATACACGTGGGCGCCGTCCTCGGTCAGGCCGCTGCCGAGGAATTTGAAGTCCGCGGTGTCTGTGGTCAGCACTCGGTCGCGAAGGAAGACGTGCCCACTGTCCTTGCTGTAGTCCGGCTGGTCGAGCAGCTCGAACGTCGCGGGATCTGCCTCGGCCAGCGGGGAGCCGTCGAGGTACACGGCGTGCTTGTCTCGGGCATAGGTCGTGTCCAGGATCTTGAACGTCTTCGCGTCGGCGCCCTTGATCGTGAACGCGTCACCGGGGAAGGCGTCGAGGTAGTACACGGTCTTTCCGCGCACGTAGTACCCCGCGGAGTGGAACAGCGAGCTGGGCGCCCCGCCGCAGGCGGTCAGGACCGCGATGAGCGCCAGAGGGACTAGGGCCTTGAGAGTCCGCACGGCCGTCACGCTACTCAGCCGGGACGCCGCGACCCCCGCCGAGTCGGGGCCTGTCTACACCGTCGAGCAGCAGGGACCTGCGCGAACGTAACGAAACGCCCATCGAGGACGTTGAGCACCACGCAATGACCGCCTGGGAGGGAGAACCCGGGAGTCCTACCGTGCGCACCGCTCACTACGCCTTCATCCTCATCGCCCAGATCGCGCTGCTCTTTGTGATGTTCGCGTTCGGGGCGAGGGTGCTCGACGTCTCGCCTCCTGCTTCGGGCGGCACCACCTCGGTCGTCGGCCAGTCTCCGACCCAGCATGGGCTGAGCACGCTGCGCCACTACCTCTCCCGCTGAGGACGGCTCGGGCTGCGCCTACCCGACCAGGCCGTGCTCGTGCGCGAACACGACGATCTGAACCCGGTCACGCAGGGTGAGCTTCCGCAGGATCGCGCCTACGTGGGTCTTCACCGTCGACTCGCTGGCGAAGATCATCCCGGCGATCTCGGCGTTCGAGAGACCCCGTGCCACCGCGTCGAAGACCTCGCGCTCCTTCTCGGTCAGCGCGAGGTACGCCGGGGGAGTGGGCGCAGCAGCCTTGAACTGCACCTCCAGCAGCGTCGAGAGGTCACTGGGCGCCAGCACCGCGTTGCCGGCGTACACGGTCCGGATCGCGTCGCGCAGCATCACCGGCGTGGTGTCCTTGAGCAGGAACCCGCTGGCGCCGTACCGGATCGCGGTGGCGGCGCGGTCGTCGAGGTTGAACGTCGTCAGCACGATCACCCGCACCGGCTTGTCGCGCTTGGCCACCCGGTCCGGAGAGAAGATCTGCCGGGTCGCCTCGACGCCGTCCATCTCCGGCATCCGGATATCCATCAGCACCACATCCGGGCCGAGCTCGTCGACCAGCCGCACGGCTTCGAACCCGTCGGCAGCCGAGCCCACGACGCGCATCCCGTCCTGGGCGCCGACGATCACCGAGACCCCTTCGCGGAACAGGTCCTGGTCATCGACGAGCAGGACCTCGATCTCTGCCGGCTCGCTCATCGCGGCCTCACCGGGACCCACGCCGTCGTGGTGAACGTGATGCCGTCGGCCTCTTCGCGTCGGCGTACGTCGAGCCGGCCGCCTACAGCCTCCAGCCGGCGCCGCATCCCGATCAGCCCGTTGCCGCCGCCCCGCTTGACGTTGCCGGTGTCATCAGGACTGCCTGCGGTGTTGCGGACCTCGATCCGCAGCTCCGGCTCGTTGGGCAGCTTGGGGTCCGGCCACGCCCGCTCGACCTGCACCGGCTGCTCGCGGCGACCGTGGGTGATCGCGTTGGTCAGCATCTCCTGCAGCACCCGGTACGCGACCACCTCGAGCTCGGGCGGCAGCGGCTGGGCCGACCCGACCTCGGTGGCGTCGACCCGGTGCCCACTGGCCCGGATCCCGTCGATCAGAGTGTCGAGCCCGTTCTGGGGAGCGACGGCCTGCTTCGTCGTCGACAGCACCTGGCGGACGTCCTGCAACGACGAGCGTGCCGAGGTGGCGATGGTCGACATGGTGGCCTTGAGCTTCTCGGGGTCATCAGGCAGGTACTGCGCGGCCTCGGCCTGGGCCAGGATCACCGCCAGCGAGTGGCCGACGACGTCGTGCACGTCGCGGGCGAGACGTGCCTGCTCCTCGCGCAGCCGAGCGATCTCGTGGGCCTGCTCGGACTCGTGCTGGGCCCGTGCGGCGTCGTCCTGGGCAGCCATCTGGGAGACCCGGGACTCGGCGGCATCGGTGCTGAACCGCAGTGTCAGACCGGCCAGCCACGGTACGCCGAGCGCAGCCATGCCGAGGATGGCGGCGCCGATCTGCCAGGTGCTGCCGAAGCGGTGCGCCACGTCGAGCACGGTCTGGTACTGCGCGACGCTGATCAGCCGCCGGAAGATGTCGAGCCCGGAGAACAGCACGGCCGCAATGCCGGCGGCCGGGATCGACAGCGCGCTCAGCACGACCGTGATCGGACGACCCCAGCGGGCGGTGCCGAACGACACGATCGCGATGCTCAGCTGGGTCAGCAGGATCGGGGTGTTGTGGACGACCTGCAGGGTGCAGGTCACCCAGACCAAGGCGAGCGCGACGGCCGGCGCGCGCCGGGACAGGCCTACCGCCGCCGCCGTGCCGAGGACGACCAGGGCCATCGGCACCCGGGACTGCACCAGCACGTGGATGGTGGCAGCCTCGTAGAGCCCGACGACCAGCACCGCGAGGCCGAGGGCGAGGTCGGGCAGCCAGTCGGCGCGGTCCTCCCAGATCTCGTCCCAGGTCACGAGATCGCCGAAGCCCGAGGGCGCAGCGTGGGGCTCACCCGGGCCTCCTGTTGGTTCGGTGGTCTGTCGCAGCAATGGAATCATGAAGGGAATCACGGAGGGATTCAGCGAGGCCGGTCCCGCGACCCTCATGCAGCGGCGTCGCGGACCAGCATCGCCAGCAGGTCGGCGTACGACGTGCCCGCGGCGGCGAACATCTTCGGGACCTGGGACTGCTCGGTGAAGCCGGGCATCGTGTTGACCTCGTTGAGCACCGGGCCGGCCTCGGTCAAGAAGAAGTCGATCCGGGCGACACCGGCACAGCCCAACGCGTCGTACATCGCGACGGCTGCGGACTCGAGTGCCTTCTGCTCGGCGTCGGCCAGCGGGGCAGGGATCCGGAAGTCAGCGCTGCCGTCGTACTTGGTCGTGAAGTCGAAGAGCCCGGCGGTGATGATCTCCAGCGCAGGCGCCACCAGCCGCGAGCCGTCGGGGCGGCCGAGGACCGCGATGTCGATCTCTCGACCCACGACGACGTCCTCGACCAGCACCCGGTCGTCGAGTGCGAGGGCATCAGCCAGAGCCGTGCCGAGCCGGTCCGCGGCACCCACCAGGGTGACGCCGTGGCTCGAGCCAGCGGCGACCGGCTTCACGACCACCGGCCCGCCCCACCGGTAGGCCGGCGCGGTCCGGGCCGTCAGCAGCACGCCGCTGGCCGTGGTGATCCCGAGGGCCTCGGCGACGAGCTTGGTCGCCCACTTGTCCATTGCCAGCGCACCGGCGCCGACACCTGACCCGACGTACGCGACACCGGCCAGCTCGCAGAGCGCGGCGACGGTGCCGTCCTCGGCTCGCGGCCCGTGCAGCACCGGGAACGCGACATCGCAGCTGCGCAGGACCTCGACGGCGCCGGCCAGGCCGAGGACGCTGCCCGCCGAGCGCCAGCTCCCGTCGGTCCCGATCCTCAGGCTGACAACGTCGTGGGTCCCGGCCAGGCCGCGGGCGACGGACGCGGCGGAGGCCAGGGAGACCGAGTGCTCGCAGTTCTGGCCGCCGCCGATGACGGCGACGCGGGTCACCGCAGACCCCGGACGGGCGTTCGGTCCGACGAGCCCGAGCCGCCGTGCTCGACGGGCCCACCGACGACGACCCGCTCGGCCCGCCGCCCCAGGCCGGTCACGATCTCGTGTTCTAGGCAGCCGGCCGCGTCAGCCCAGTCCCGCACGGTCGGCTCACCGTGGAGGCCGGGCCCGAAGACCGTGGCCTGCTCGCCGGCCTCGGCCCCCGAGTCGCCGAGGTCGACGACGGTCATGTCCATCGAGATCCGGCCGACCACCGGCGCACGCCGTCCGTGCACCAGCACCTCGGCGCCCCCGGAGACCCGCGGCAGGCCGTCGGCGTACCCGAGCGGCAGGAGGCCGAGCCGGGTCGCCCGCGGAGCCGTCCAGACGTGGCCGTAGCCGACGGGGGTGCCGGCGCGGACGGTCCGCACGTCGACCAGCGGAGCAGTCATCGTCAGGGCGCCGCGCAGCTCGCTGCCCGCCGTCCGGGTCGGGTCGATGCCGACGAGCCCCGCGCCGACCCTGCTCATCGTGTGGTGGGCCAACGGGTCGAGCAGCGTCGCGGACGTCGCCGCGAGGTGCCGCTGCGTCGGGCGCAGACCGGCCGCCCGAGCCGTCATCAGGCCCCACGCGAAACGGGTCCGGCCGATGCTGTTCGACGGGTGCGCCGGGTCCTCTGCGCAGGCCAGGTGCCCCATCAGCCCGACCACGTGGAGCCGGCCCTGCTGCTCCGCGCGACGTGCCGCGCGGCACAGGTCGGCCCAGCTTCCGGGGGCAGCGCCGTCGCGGGCCATCGCGGTGTCGAGGTGCAGGTGCACCCGGGCGCCGACGGTGCTCCGCAGCAAAGCCTCGAGATGGTCGCGCGACGGGACCGCGAGGTCGAGGTTCGCGCCTACCGCCGCTGTCCAGTCGGCTTCGACCGGGTTGAGCCAGCTCAGCACCGGTACGTCGAGGCCGGCGGCCCGTAGCGGCAGCGCCTCGGCGATGCTGGTGACGCCGAGCCTGGTCGCACCGGCAGCCAGCGCGGTCCTCGCGACGTCGACGGCGCCGTGCCCGAAGCCGTCGGCCTTGACCACCGCCATCACCTCGCCGGTGGCGCGGCGTAGGAACACGCGGGTGTTGTCGGCGACCGCGTCGAGGTCCACCCGCAGCTGCGGACCAACGCTGCAGCTGGTGAGGGTCGCAGTCGCCACGGCCGCGCTCACGCCGCCTCCGTCCGCAGTCGGACCGGCCCGTACAGCGCAGCCGGGGCGCCGGTTTCCAGGGCCCAGTACCGGTCGCCGTAGGACCAGTGCCACCACTCGGTCGGGTAGTTGACGAACCCGACGGGGTTCAGCACCTCGGCGAGCAGGTTCCGGTTCGCGCGGGCATCGGCGCTGATGTCCTCGGCGGCGGAGTAGCAGCGCCCGTCGGACTGCTCGGGGGTCGCGTCGACGTCCGTGCCGAGGTCGAGCTCCTCGCCGCACGCGTCGACGAGGGTCAGGTCGACGGCTGCTCCGGCCACGTGCGGGGCAACGCCGATCGGCGCCACGAACCGGCTGGTCAGGGCGTCCAGGTCGTCGGCGGAGATCCCGGGCCGGGCGGCGCACACCTGCGCGGAGTAGCGCGCGATGATCGTGAGCTGGTCCTCGGCGTGCCGGTGCCCTTCGAGCACCCGGAGGCTGATCCCGGCTGGCAGCAGCGCGCTCGCGTCGGCCAGCCGGGAGGCGAGGCCGGCGCGGACCAGGGAGCGCGCCCGCCCGAAGAAGGCATCGAGCTCGACCAGCGGCTCGCCGCACTCGTGCAACGGGACGGCGGCGACGCGCGGGTCGGAAAGGAGGATCGTCATGTTCCAACCCTCGTCAGAACGCCTCCAGGCTGCCTCCACCTGAAGTACCGTCCAGCTGTCCTCGAGGACATCGGATGTCATCAGGACCCAGGAGCACGGTTGGAATCGCGGATCGCTTATGACCTCCCCGACCAGACCGGTCGGATCGCCGTCGTGACCGGCGCCAACAGCGGCATCGGCTGGTGGACCTCGCTGCACCTCGCACGGGCCGGTGCCCGGGTAGTGCTGGCGTGCCGCTCCCAGGCGCGAGCAGACGCTGCGGTCGCCGACCTGCGCGCCGAGGTCCCCGACGGCCTGTTCGAGGTGCTGCTCTGCGACCTCGCCGACCAGGCTTCGGTACGAGCGGCGGCTGCTGAGTTCTCCGATCGCTACGACCGGCTCGACCTGCTGGTGCTCAATGCCGGGGTCGCCCTGGCGCCGTACGAGCGGACCGTGGATGGGTTCGAGCTGCACCTCGCTGCGAACTTCCTCGGCCACTTCGCCCTGACCGGGCTGCTGCTCGGCACCATGATGGCGACGCCGGGCAGCCGGGTAGTGACCGTCGGCAGCCTCGCCGCCCGCGGCGGCAGGATCGGGTACGACGACCCGCACTTCGAGCGGCGCCGCTACTCCGCTCCGCGCGGGTATGCGCAGAGCAAGCTGGCCGAGCTGGTATTCATGGTCGAGCTCGAGCGCCGGCTGCGGCGTACGACGGCCGACACGATCAGCGTCGGCGGCCACCCCGGGGCGTCCTTCACCGGGATCGCCGACGAGATGTGGATCATCCGCGTTCCGGGCATCCGGACCGCCGCCGGCTGGGTCACCGGCACTCTGCTCAACTACCCCGAACAAGCGGCCGGCGCCTCTCTGCTCGCGGCCACCGCCCCGCTGATGCCCGGCGCCGGGTACCTCGGCCCGGGTGGATCCTTCGAGGTAACCGGCCCGCCCGCCCCGGCGAAGCTACCGAAGCGCGCGCGCTCCGGAGGCGACCGGCTGTGGTCGCTGGCCGAGCGACTCACCGGGGTCGAGCTCCTGAGCTGAGGACTCCTCGTCTCGACAAGCTCGACGAACGGTCCGCTGGCAGCACCTGTCGGCACCCAGCGCTAGATTTGCAGATCAACCCCCGCGAGCTCGCCCGAGGAGACTGCTGCGTTGAGCTTCGTCCCGCTGGAAGGCCCGGCAGTCCTGCATCTGGCGGACCCGCCGCGCGACAGCGAGATCGAGTTCAGCGGGCCACGGCGGACTCTGCGTCTGCCGATGCGTGGGGCGATCCCGGTGCTGACAAGGGCGCTGCGCGCCGACGACGCGCACGCCTCGGTGGCCCTGCTCAGCGCCGCGACCATGCTCGCGATGAAGTACGTCGCCGCCGGCAGGCTGCTCCGCGCCGGCTCTGGCGAGTCCTGGTCGGTCGGACCGCTTGCAGCCGACGACCTCGACCGGCTGCGGTCCCTCGCCGTTGCGCGCGCGTACGACGACATCGGCCCCGAGTCCGCTGAGGCGATCATCCGCAGCCTGCTGGACGCGGTCGCCGACACGATGACCCGCCAGCCGACCCGTCCGGTCGCCGCCGGCAGCGCGCCGAGCGTCGCGTCAGGCTCGACGAAGAGCGCCGATGGAACTGGTCGCCCCAGCCTCGCCGACCGGCTCGCCCGGACCGCTCGCGAGCACACGCCGGAGCAAGAGCTGCCGGCCGAGGTGTTCCTCAGCCTCCGCATCGAGGCGCCCGAGGAGCAGCTCGAGTCCGGCACCTTGAGCATCGTCGCGCAGGTGCACGAGCTCGACGTCGCCACGCACGTCGCCGACGCCGAGGCCTTGTGGCTCGAGGTCGACCACGGCTTCTCCCGCAAGGCCCGAGTCAGTGCCAGCGTCGCACTGCGCAAGGCTGCAGCCGTCTGGCCGGTGCTCGACCGGCTGCTGCGCCGGCAGGTGCCGGATCGCATCGTCCTGCAGCCCGACGAGCTCGCCGACCTGCTGGAGCACGGGCTGGAGTCCCTCGCCCGGATCGGCGTCGAGGTCTATTGGCCCCGCGGGCTGCGCCAGGAGCTGACACCCCAGGCACGGGTCGACGTACGGGCTCCCGCGGGTGCGGTGCGCGAAGAGCCGCTGATGACCGGCTTGTTCGGTCACGATGCGCTGTTCTCCTTCGATTGGCGGCTCGCGCTCGGTCCTGACCCCCTCACCGACGACGAGATGACCGGCCTCGCCGCAGCTTCGACCCCGGTGATCAAGCTGCGCAACAACTGGGTGGTGATCGATCCGGCGCTGGCTCGGAAGGCCCGGCTCGCGCTGGCCAAGCACAAGGACAAGCCGATCGCCCCCGTCGTCGCGCTGCGGGCGGCGCTCACCGGCGAGATCGATTTCGACAGCGCCACCGTCGAGGTGCACGCCGGCGCCACCCTGGAGAAGGTGCGCGACCGGGTCGTGGACGCTGCCACCGTCAGCCCCCTGCCCGCCCCGCCGGGCTTGGACGCGACCCTGCGCGACTACCAGCGCCAGGGCTTCACCTGGCTGGCGGAGCTCACCGGGATCGGGCTCGGCGCCTGCCTCGCCGACGACATGGGGCTCGGCAAGACCATCACGGTGATTGCGCTGCACCTGCACCGCCGCGACCGTGGACTGGCGGCCGGTCCGACGCTGGTCGTCTGCCCAGCTTCGCTGCTCGGCAACTGGGAGCGGGAGATCCAGCGGTTCGCCCCTGGCGTGCCGGTGTCGCGTTTCCACGGCGCCCAGCGGGACCTGTCCGAAGCCGGGGACGGGTTCGTGCTGACGACGTACGGGACGATGCGCCTCGATCACGAGAGCCTTGCCGCGGTTGCCTGGGACCTGGTCGTCGCCGATGAGGCCCAGCACATCAAGAACGCCAATTCCTCGACCGCGCGCAACCTCCGGCTGATCGAGTCGGCTGGCCGGGTCGCTCTGACCGGTACGCCGGTCGAGAACAACCTGACCGAGCTCTGGGCGATCCTGGACTGGGCGACGCCCGGGCTGCTCGGCTCGCGCAACGCCTTCCGCAAGGTCTGGGCTGCTCCGATCGAGAGCGGCGTGGACCCGGCCGTGGCACGCCAGTTCGCCCAGCTCGTCGAGCCGTTCCTGCTGCGTCGTCGCAAGTCCGACCCCGGCATCGCGCCCGAGCTGCCGCCCAAGACCGAGACCGACCAGCTGGTGGGCCTGACCCAGGAGCAGGTCGTCCTCTACGAGGCTCTGGTCCGTGAGTCGATGGACCGGATCGAGAACTCGCCCGAGGAGACCCGGCGCGGCCTGGTGCTGGCGCTGCTCACCGGGCTCAAGCAGATCTGCAACCACCCTGCCCACTACCTGCGCCAGCCGAACGGGCGGATCAAGGGCCGCTCGGAGAAGATCGACCTGCTCGACGAGCTGCTCGGCACGATCCTCGCCGAGGACGGCGCGGTGCTCCTCTTCACCCAGTACGTCGCGATGGCGCAGCTGCTCGAGCGGCACCTGGCCGCCTCGGGGGTGCCGACGCTGTTCCTGCACGGCAGCACTCCGGTGCGCCAGCGCGAGCAGATGGTCGATGCGTTCCAGGCCGGTCAGGTCCCCGTGTTCCTGCTGTCGCTGAAGGCCGGCGGGACGGGACTGAACCTGACTCGCGCCGACCACGTCGTGCATGTGGATCGCTGGTGGAACCCGGCAGTGGAGGACCAGGCCACCGACCGTGCCTACCGGATCGGCCAGACCCGGCCGGTCCAGGTGCACCGGCTGATCACCGAGGGCACCATCGAGCAGAAGATCGGCGAGCTGCTGGGCCGCAAGCGAGGGCTCGCGGACGCCGTGCTCGGCAAGGGCGAGACCGCGTTGACCGAGCTCAGCGATTCCGAGCTGCGTGACCTGGTCGCCCTGCGGACGCCGCATGGCTAGACCGGGGGGTGCTGCCGGCGACCCGATGATCTTCCCGAGGCTGGGCCGGGTGCGGGGGCCGTCGGCCCGCAGCAGCACCTGGTGGGGCAAGGCCTGGGTCCGCAGTTTCGAGGAGACGGTGGTCGAGGCGAACGACCTGATCACCGCCCGTGCGCTGGCACGCTCCGGCCGGCTCGGTGCGGTCATGGTGATCTCCGGGATGGCCTCTGCGGTGGTGGACGCCGGCGCCGCGACTGCCCTGATCGCGCAGGTCCGAGTACGGCGCCTGCAGCAGAAGGAGTGGGACGCCTTCGTCACAGAGCTCGGTCGCGAGGCCGGCTACCTGGCGGCGCTCGAGGCCGGTGAGCTGCCCGTCGATCTGATCGAGAACGCCGACCAGTCGGGGGCCGAGCTGGTGCCCGGCCCGGCCGACCTGGACTCGGCGTGCGAGTGCGACTCGTGGGTGCAGCCGTGCCTGCATGTGCTGGCCCTGCTCTACCAGCTTGCCTGGCACCTCGACGAGGATCCGTACGCTCTACTGCTGCTTCGTGGCCGGACCCGCGACCAGCTGCACGACCCGGCCGGAGCGGCTATCGAGGCCGACGAGGCCGCGGCCCGGGCTGCCACGATCCTGGCGCTCGCAGAGGACGCACCGACCGGTCACGGGCTCGCCGACTCCGCGGTCGCGGCGTACGACGACGAGGTCAGCCGGCTGCTCTGACGGACCGGCAGGCACCGCTGCGCCGAACAGATGCAGCCAACCGATGCATACTGGCGAGATGTTGCGGAACAGCGTGGCCTTCAGTGGTTTCACCGTCGACGACATCGCGGCAGCCAAGGCGTTCTACACCGACGTCTTGGGCCTCGAGGTGACCGAGGACCACGGGATGCTCACCCTGCTGCTTCCCGGCGAGCGCCGCACGTTGGTCTACCCCAAGGCTGATCACGTCCCCGCGACGTACACGATCTTGAACTTCCCGGTCGACGACATCGACGGCGCCGTCGATGGGCTCACGTCACGCGGAGCCGCGTTCGTGCAGTACGACGGCCTTCCCCAAGACGACAAGGGCGTGCTGCGTGGGCTCGCCCACGACCGGGGCCCGGACATCGCGTGGTTCACCGATCCGGCCGGCAACATCTTCTCCGTCCTCCAGGAGAGCTGAGCCCAGCGCTACAGATCGACCGCGTCGGCCAGCTCGGTCCGGTCCTTTCTGGTGATGGTCAGATAGACGACCGTTGCCGTGATCGCGCCCAGGAACAGCAGGCTGGTGCCGAGGGTGCCCAACGCCTGGCCGCCCTCCGACTTGGGCAGGCTGAGGAAGTCGCCGATGTTGGCACCGAGCGGGCGGGTCAGGATGTAGGCCATCCAGAAGCACAGGACCGGCCCAGCGCCAGCGCGCCACGCGACGAGGATCGCCGCAACAAGGCCGGCGGGGAGCAGGATCGCCGCGCCAGGGCCCCAGCCGGTCAGCTCGAGGGTCCAGTCGCCGGCCGCCGTGCCCAGCGCGAACGTCACCAGCACCGTCAGCCAGTAGAACGCCTCGCGGGGCCGGGTGTTGATCGAGTGGATCGACAGCGTCCGCTCGCGCACGTACCAGATCCCGAAGACTGCAGCGAGAAGCACGGCGAAGACCGAGAAGCTGAAGGCGAGCGGCACGTTGTGACCGTCGGTCAGGTTGTCGGTAAGCAATGTGCCGACGACGCTGACCAGGACGACGACGAGCCAGTAGGCGGCCGGGACGTAGCGATCGAGGCGGAATTGCACGACGAGTGCCACCACGAACGCCGCCGAGAACAACAAGGTCGTGTTGGTCAGGCCGAATCCGAGCGTCTCGTTGATGTAGTCGGCGAAGCTCTCCCCCACGGTGGTGCACAGCACCTTGATGATCCAGAAGTAGATCGTGACCTCGGGGACCTTGTTGAGCATCGTCGCCGCTCTGCTCCGGGCCTCGGTCATCGGCACGTTCGTCATCTGGCTCCTCCATCGGTCGTCGACCCGGGTGCGGGCGGTCGTGAAGGTGGAGAGTCGCAGCGTCGGGCTGAACCTGGCCTGACCTGTTGGTCGGGCTGTCGTTGGTCGAGCCTGTCGAGACCACGCGACGTGCGCAGGTCAGGCCGGCTTGAGCCCGTCGAGGATGAAGGCCAGGTGCCGCCGCCAGGCGTCACCGCCGCCGACGTCGTGCATGAAGTACATCGTCGCGGTGATGCCGCACATGATCATCCCGTAGTCGTCGACCTTCAGATCCGTACGGATCCTCTTCGCTGACTTGGCGCGCTTGATGACCCGGGTCACGATCGCGTTGAGGACGCTCTTGTCCTCTTCGATCCCTTCCCAGCTGAAGCTGTTGATGTTCATCATCGCCAGCTGGAACGCGGCGTCGCCCTCGGTCGACTCGGCATGCCGCCGCATCATCGTGGACAGGGCGTCGTACGGGTCCTCGATCGTCTCGCACTGGGCCGCGATCACCGCGAACTCGGCGAAACGCTCCCGGACCAACGAGGTCATCAGCGCCTCCTTGGTGGGGAAGCGCCGGTACAGCGTGCCGATCCCGACACCGGCGTGGGCGGCGATGTCCTCCATCTGCGCCCGGGTCCCGCGCTCGGCGAACAACGCCCGCGCGGACGCGCAGATGCGGTCGAGGTTGCGCTGGGCATCGGCTCGCAGCGGGCGCTGATCGGTGGTCACGGCCTCGGCTCTCTGTTCAGGCTTCTTGGTTCACCGACCTTGTCGGTGCTGTCCGGTAGACATCCGGAATGTTACCTCCGTATTCACATTGACAACCGGAATCATGCCTCCGTATTGTAGCAATCGGAAGAGGAACTACGGTTCCGTATAGCCCACCCAGGAGCACCCATGTCCCAGCCAGACCTCAGCACAGCGAGGGCGAAGAACCTCGCCCTGATGCTGCTCGCGATGACCCAGTTCGTCGTAGTCATCGACGCCTCGATCGTCAACGTCGCGCTGCCATCGATCGGCGATGCGCTGCACATCTCCCAGGCCGACCTCACCTGGGTCGTCAACTCCTACACCCTGACGTTCGGCGGCTTCCTGCTGCTCGGAGGCCGGCTGGCCGACTACTTCGGCCGGCGACGGATCTTCATGGTCGGCATCGCGCTTTTCGCGATCGCCTCGCTCCTCGGCGGGCTGGCCCAGAACGAGACCTGGTTGATCACCGCCCGCGCCGTCCAGGGCCTGGGCGCGGCGATCGCCTCACCGGCGGCACTCTCGATCATCACCACCACGTTCTCCGAGGGTCAGGAGCGCAACCGTGCGCTCGGCATCTGGGGAGCCGTGGCGGGCGCCGGCGGTGCGGCCGGCGTGCTGCTCGGCGGCATGCTCACCCAGTGGGCCGGCTGGGAGTGGGTGCTGTTCGTCAATGTCCCGATCGGGGCGTTCATCTTCTGGCAGGCCCCGAAGCGGCTGCTTGAGTCGACTGCGACCGAGGAGACCGACCGGACCCTCGACCTCCCTGGCGCGATCACCGTCTCCGCGGGGCTGGCGCTCGGCGTCTATGCGATGGTCGATGCTGCCAACGTCGGCTGGGGGGCGACTCGGACGATCGTGTGCCTCGCCATCGCCGCGGCGCTGCTGGTGGCTTTCGTGGTGATCGAGCTGCGCACCCGCAAGCCGCTGGTGCCTTTCTCGATCTTCCGGCTGAGGACCCTGCGCGGTGCCAACATCGTCGGCGTGCTGATCGGGATGTCGCTGTTCTCGATGTTCTTCCTGATCACGCTGTACCTCCAGCAGGTGCTCGGGTTCGACGCCCTGCAAGCCGGGTTCGCCTACCTGCCGCTGGCGATCGCGATCATCCTGACCGCAGGGGCTGCGAGCGTCCTGGTGACCCGGGTCGGCTTCAAGACGGTACTGATCGTCGGGATGCTGTTCGTGGCCGTCGGCCTGGCGTGGTTCAGCCAGATCTCGCCGGGCGGCTCGTACGCCGTCGACGTTCTCGGCCCCTCGATCCTGGCCGGGATCGGCCTGGGTGCGTCGTTCGTCCCGGTCACGATCGCCGCCGTCACCGGCACCGAGCCGCATGAGGCCGGTCTCGCCTCCGGGCTGATCAACACCACCCAGCAGGTGGGCGGCGCGCTCGGTTTGGCGATCCTCGCGACGATCGCGAACTCGAAGACCTCGGATGCGTTCGCGACCGGCGCGAGCAAGGCCTCGGCGCTGACCACCGGATTCTCGGACGCGTTCGCCGTCGGAGCCTGCTTCGCAGTGGTCGGGGCCGTGCTGGCCGCGGTCCTGATCTCGAGCCGGGACAGCCGCGAGCACTCCGAGGCGGCGCGCAGCGGAGCAGTCGCCGCGGTCGCCGTCTGAGGATCCGCCTGCGAGGTGGCGGGGCATGCGCAGACCTAGGGTTGGCGCATGCCCCTGGACCTCGTCTCGCTGAGCGTCGACGACTACGACGAGGCGATCGGCTTCGTCACCGGAACCCTGGGCTTCGTGGTCGACCAGGACACTCCTGGGACACTCCTGGGACACTCCTTCGACCACCACGGATGGTCGTCCGAAGCGCTGGGTCGTGGTGCGGCCAGCCGACGGCGGTGCCGGCCTGGTGATCGCCCGCGCCGACGAGGACTTCGACGGCACCCTTGACCGGATCGTGGCCTCAGGGTGCGAGCTGGTCCGACCGGCCCGCAGCGAGCAGTTCGGCCGGGCCGCTGTCCTCGCCGACCCGTGGGGCAACCGTCGGGACCTGCTCGGCCCCGCGTGAACGCCGCCGGAGCACCCGAGCGCCAGGGATCAGCGCCGGCACCCTGATCGCGTAGTCGTCGTACTCGGCTCCGAAGGTCCGACGCAGGTCGCGCTCCTCGAAGTGGACGCCGATCGCCACGTAGGCGGTCATCACGGCAGCGAACAGCAGGTGCGAGGCACCCATCCGCGGTGTGGCCCAGAACGCGACCAGCAGTCCGGTCATCAGCGGGTGCCGGACGAGCCGATGCAGTCCGTTGACCTGCAGGCCGCTCGATGTGCTCTCGCGCGGTGGCAGCCAGCCGGCCTGCCGCAGGCCGGTGAGCTCGAAGTGATCGACGGCGTACGTCGAGGCGATCGCCAGCGACCAGCCGAGGCCGCAGAGAGTCCAGACGACGGCGGCCGCGATGCCGCCGATGTCCCACACCTTCGGCCCGAACGGCTGCCAGCCCACCAGCAGCAGCACCAGGCACGCGTCGGTGGCGAGCACGTAGACCGTGCGCTCGAGCGACTCCGGTACGAGCCTGCGCAGCCAGGTCTTCGCCTGGCCACGCGCCATCAGCGAGTGCTGGACCGCGAACAGGAGCAACAGCGCGACGTCTGTCACGACGGCCAGCCCGCCCGAGACGCGGGCCGGACCGTCGACCGTGCGCGGCACGACCGCCTCAGCAAGGAACACCATCGTCCACACCATGACTGCGTTGAACGCCGTCCAGGCAGCGGCGGACAGGGCAAGGTCGAGAGGTCGTCTGCGCATGCGCTCCATCGTTGTAGGCCGGGCGCCCCGGCGCAGCCGTGGAACTACCTCACTTGTGCGGACCGGAGGCGACGTACCAGGCGGCGACCTGGGCCCGCGACCGGAACCCGAGCCGTAGCCGGATCCGCTCCAGGTGCGACTCGGCCGAGCGCTCGGTGATGCTGAGCCGCTCGGCCAGCTCGCGGTTGGTGAGGCCTTCGGCGACCAGCGCCGCGACCTCGCTCTGCCGCGCGGTCAGCCCGGTCGGTACGTCGCGGCGTACGCGCCGCAGACCAAGGAACCGACGGACCTCGTCGACCACCGCTCCGGAGTCGCCGATCGCGGGCAGGTGCGAGCGGCCATCGAGCTCGACGAGCCTGGCCCCCGGGATCTCGTGGGCGAGCACCCTGCCTTGGGAGATCGGCGCAGCCCGGTCCTCGCGCCGGTGCAGCACCAGCGTCGGAGCGCTGACCCGGTGCAGCGACTCAAGGACATCGAGCTCGTAGGCCAGCCGCAGTAGGGCGACCGCGGTCTGTGCTGGAGATGCCGCTCGCTGGTAGCCGGCGAGCGCGAGCCGGGTGCCTGCATCTGCTTCGGGGGCGAACAGGTTGGTGAGCAGGTCCGAGCCCAGGCCCCAGCTGGCCTCGAGGAGTCCGAGCACGTGGTGCCGGCTGGCGTCGTCGCCGATGGCCGGCCCGGTCGCCCACCCGCCGTACAGGACGAGGTGGTCCACGGTGCTCGGGTGATCGGCCGCCCACTGCGCGGCGACGACCGCACCGAGGGAGAACCCGAAGACGTCGCAGCGTTCGATGCCCAGCGCGTCGACTACGGCAGCGATCGTGGCGAGCTCGAGCTCCATCGTGCGCGGGCCGTCATACGCGCCGGACAGGCCGCAGCCGGGCCGGTCGAAGCGCACCAGGGTGCGGCCCTGGGCGAGGGACTCGTAGAACAGCCGGTCCGCGGGGATCGCCCAGCCGAGCTCGAGATGGCTGAGCCAGCCGGGCACGACGAGCAGGGGCGGACCGGTGCCGGTCACGGCGTAGGCCACCTCGCCGCCGCCAGGGAGGCGTGCGGTCCCCAGCCTCTGGTCCTGCGCCCTCACCAGTCCATTGAACCGCACTCGTCACGGGGTCCTAGGCTGCAAGGGCCTGCACGCTGGATGCAGCAGACGACGACGCGACATCGGAGAGACCATGGGCCACGACCACGCAGAAGACCTGACCTTCGACATCGGCACGGCCCAGCAGCTGCCGGCCACGCTGGCGGCGACCCGGCACCTGACGCTCACCTTGCTCGAGCTCGACGCGAGTGCCGGTACGGCGACGTTCGAGATGCACAACCCCGATGCGCAGCCCGACGAGATGGTCAGCGGCCTGATCGAGCAGAACGAGGAGAGCGTCGAGGACGTGAACCGCCGTCGTGACCGCCTGCACCTGCCCGAGAAGCCGGTCCCCGTCGACACCGAGACGAAGACGGTCGAGACGATCGCCGCGACCCTGCACGAGAAGCTGCTGATCGGCGACCGGGTCTGGACCGTGTCGGCGATCGATCTGGCAGGCGTCACGCTGACCCCGGGGCATGACCACGAGGCGCACACCCTGCTCAACGAGGTCGAGGGGCTGGACTACCAGCCAGCGACGATTGCCGTCGCCGAAGCGGCCGGGGCCATCGACGACGCCATCTAAGGCAGCAGATCTAGGCCTCGAGCAGCGCGGCGAACCGCCGCGCGAACAGGTAGGCATCGCCGGGCCATCGGGCCGAGACGTAGTTGCCGTCCTCGACGACGAACGCGTGCTGGTCCTCAGTGCGGGTGCCGCGCTTGGTGCCGCTCGGACCGCGCTCGAACTGTGACGTGCTGTCGAGGCTCGCGATCACCTCGTCCTCGACGTAGCGCGGGTAGGTCCGGTAGTAGCGGCCGAGCTTCCAGGCGGTCAGGAAGTAGCCGCCGCGCTCCATGAACTTCGGCAGGCACGTCGTCCGCCGGCCCGCCAGGACGCTGCGCCCGGCTCCGTCCGTGCTCCGGGCGAGTACCAGGACGCCGTGGCAGATCGCGCCGACAGGCTTGCCGGTCTCCCAGAACCGCGCGATCGTCGCCTGCAGCTCGGCGGACCCGAGGTACTGGCGCATGCCCGGTGCGTGCCCGCCGGGCAGCAGCAGCCCGTCGTACGCCGTGATGTCGAGGTCGTGCCATGGCTGCGGTGAGTTGAACGCTGGGTGCTCACGCAGCTGCTCGTAGAACGCGATCGGCTCCGGGTCGGCGCCGAGCTTCCCGAACAAGACGCCGGTGAGCAGCCGCGGGTCGCAGGACGGCGCCGTCCCGCCGTGCTCGGTGGCGAACACGACCTCGTGACCGGCATCGGTCAGCAGGCGCCACGGCACGGCGACCTCGGTGGTGTCGAAGTCGGAATCCGGGAGCGGGATCAGCACCTTCATGCCCCGATCCTCCCAAAGGTCGCGGCCGCCTGCTCACCCGTGCGAGCCTCTGCTCATGGCCTTCGCTGCACGCGAGCTCGTGACCACCCCGTCCGGCGACCACTTCCTGGTGGTGGCCCTGCCCCAGGGCGGGCTCAAGGAGATCACCCCGACCACCGGACCGGTGATGTGGTTCAGCGCGGTCCCGGGCGTCCTGGGGATCATCGGGTTCCTCAGCAACAAGCTCGTCTTCCGCGGCCGCTGGACCGTCAGCGTGCGCCCGATGCCGCACGGCGAGGCCCAGCCTTCGATCTGGCGGACGCGGGTCGCCAACCTCGGCGAGGCCAATGCCCTCGTCCCAGGCCTGGTCGCGCGCCTGCGCAACGGGATCGAGCTCCCGCCCCTCGCCGGTGGAGGAGGTTGCTGACCGGCCCCGTTGGTTGAGGAGCGAGGAAGGAGCGTCTCGAAACCATGGCGAGGTTCCTGCGTACGTCGCCCCGTCTCGACGGGCCCGACGTGCGGGCTGCGACGAACGGGCTCCGGCGGACGGACGGCGGACCAGCGGGCGGGTCGGTAGGCTCGGCCCATGGCTGCCGACTGGAGATCCGATGTCGTCGAGCGGGTGCGGACCCTCATCCTCGAGGCCGAGCCCGAGATGGTCGAGGAGGCGAAATGGCGCAAGCCCAGCAACCCCGACGGCGTGCCGACGTTCTCCTGCTCCGGCCTGGTCTGCACCCTGGAGACCTACAAGGACAAGGTGAAGGTGACCTTCGCCAAGGGCGCCTCGTTGCCTGACCCGGCGCCCGTCTTCAACTCCAGCCTCGACGGCGGCACCCGACGCGCGGTGGACATGACGGGCCCCGACAACCTCGACGAGGAAGCCTTCGCGGCCTTGATCCGCGAGGCGGTCGCACTCAACCGTTCCTGACCGGGCAGATTCAGACATTGCGGAACCCCACGTTTCCTGTCAGCGAACAATGCCTAAACTGTGCGCCATGTCTACTGCTCTTGACCCCGAGGACAGCCTCGGGGGCCCGGGCAGGGCACAGGACGGGCCCCAGGACTCGCCGACGCGGCCGGTGACGACCCGCGCGCACCGCACCCGTGCGATGACGGCGTACGTCGTGGCCTTCCTGGTCTGGACCCACTTCATCGGGCTCCCCAACGACCCGATCGGGATCTTCTTGTGGATGTGGGCGGCCGGCATCGCCTGGAACGCAGACGCACCCTGGTCGTACCACAAGCGGTTCCCGATGGACTGGTGGCCGGCGCTGCTCGGCCTCGCCGTCTACTGGTTCACCCGAGGCCTGGCCGACAACGACGGCATCCCGATCCACACGATGATGCCGATCCACTTCGATACCTGGCTCAGCTCGTCGCTCGGTTTCGCGCACCAGATCCCGACCGTCCAGCTCCAGCACGCTCTCTGCGCGACGCCGTGCCTGCGGAGCACGCCGACGCACTGGTACGACCTGGTGTTCAGCATCGTCTACGCGTCGCACTTCTTCCTCGGGCTGACCATCGCCGCGGTGCTGTGGACCCGCAACCGCGAGGCGTGGAAGATCTGGATGCGTCGGTACCTGGTGCTGAACTACGCGACCCTGGTCATCTACTTCGCCTACCCGATGGAGCCGCCGTGGATGGCTTCCAACCAGGGCCACATCGTCGAGGTGCACCGGATCACGAGCCGCGGCTTCGCAGCGATCGGGCTCGAACGGGCCAACATCATCCTGCAGGGCATGGGCAACCAGGTAGCGGCGATGCCGTCGCTGCACGCGGGCACGGCGTTCCTGGTCGCGTTCTACGGGATCTGGAAGTTGAAGTCGGCCTGGCGCTTCCTGTTGATCGCCTACCCGCTCGCGATGTGCGTGACCCTGCTCTACTTCGCCGAGCACTACGTCATCGACGAGCTGGTGGGCATGGTGATGGCCGCGCTGGTGATGATCGGCTGCCGGGCCTGGGAGCTCCGGCAGACCGCCAAGCTCGAGGAGCCTGTCGCGGCCGCCGCCCTTTAGGAGGCCTGCCCTCGAGGAGCGCTGCTCCTTAGGGCAGAAGAGCGCGCTCGGCCATCCCGGACAGGATCGGGCTCATCACGTCGTCGGAGACCAGCGCGCTGTGCGGGGTCGAGTTGATCAGCCCGAACGCGGCGTGAACGGTCGCACGCGCCGGCGCTGGTGCGAGCCCGGGCCGCAAGGCGCGCAGCACCTTGACCCAGACCTCGACGTACTTGCGCTGGGTGTCGCGGACCTTCTCGCGCGCCTCCAGCGGCAGTGCCGACCAGTCCCGGTCCTGGACGACGATCAGCGCCTTGTGGTTCAGTGCGAACTCGACGTGCCACGCGACCAGCGATCGCAGGGCCGCCTCGTCGTCCTCGGCGTCGCGTACCCGCTGGCGCCCTTCACGGAGCAGCTCCTCGCTGATCGATACCAGCATCTCGGAGAGGATCGCCTGCTTGCCACGGAAGTGCTTGTAGAGCGCCGGGCCGGAGAAGCCGCAGGCAGTGCCGAGGTCGGCGATCGAGACGCCGTGGTAGCCGTGCTCGGCGAAGAGTCCGGCCGCGATGTCGAGGATCTGATCGCGGCGCGTGCTCATCGGCTCATCCTAGACGGCTGGGTGACAGGTCGGGGGTCCGGCCCCTACGATGGTTAATGATCGTTAACTTCGACGAGGACGGCCTGTGGCATCTGACATGAGGGAGCTCGTCGCGCAGCTGCGCGGCCGGCTCGGAGTAGTCCGCCAGGGCGGCTCGGAGAGCGCGCGCACCAAGCACACCGACCGAGGCAAGCTGCTCGCACGCGACCGGATAGATGCGCTGCTCGACCCGGGCAGCCCCTTCCTCGAGCTCGGGGCCCTCGCTGCCTGGGGCATGTACGGCGCGGGGGGCGAGACGGCGTCCGATGGGCCTGGCGCCGTCCCCAGTGCGAGCATCGTGACCGGCATCGGCCGGATCAACGGCCGGCTCTGCATGGTGGTGGCCAACGACGCCACCGTGAAGGGCGGCACCTACTACCCGATCACGGTCAAGAAGCACCTGCGCGCCCAGGAGGTGGCGGCCGCGAACCGGCTGCCCTGCATCTACCTCGTCGACTCGGGCGGCGCCTTCCTGCCGCTCCAGGACGAGGTGTTCCCCGACAAGGACCACTTCGGCCGGATCTTCTTCAACCAGGCGAACATGTCCGCCCGGGGGATCCCGCAGCTGGCGGCGGTGATGGGCTCGTGCACCGCCGGTGGCGCCTACGTCCCGGCGATGTCGGACGAGAGCGTGATCGTCAAGGACCAGGGCACGATCTTCCTCGGCGGCCCGCCGCTGGTGAAGGCTGCGACCGGCGAGGTGGTCACGGCCGAGGAGCTCGGCGGCGGCGACGTCCATGCGCGCAGGTCCGGGGTCGTGGACCACCTCGCCGACGACGACGAGCACGCGCTGGCGATCCTGCGCTCGATCGTGGAGACGCTGCCCGCCCAGCCGCAGCGGCCGACCACTCCGATCGACGAGCCGCAGCACCCGCCGGAGTCGCTCTACGACGTCGTGCCTGCTGACACCCGCACGCCGTACGACGTCCGAGAGGTGATCTCCAGGATCGTCGACGGCAGCCGCTTCCACGAGTTCAAGGAGCTCTACGGCGAGACCCTGGTGACCGGCTTCGCCACCATCTGGGGCCACCAGGTCGGGATCGTTGCCAACAACGGGATCCTCTTCTCCGCCTCGGCCCTGAAGGGCGCGCACTTCATCGAGCTGTGCAACCAGCGCAAGACGCCGATCGTCTTCCTGCAGAACATCTCCGGCTTCATGGTCGGCCGGGAGTACGAGAACAACGGCATCGCGCGCGACGGCGCCAAGCTGGTCACGGCGGTCGCCTGCTCGGTCGTCCCGAAGTTCACGGTCGTCATCGGCGGCTCGTTCGGCGCCGGCAACTACGGCATGTGCGGGCGTGCCTACGACCCGCGGTTCCTGTGGATGTGGCCCAATGCCCGCATCTCGGTGATGGGCGGCGAGCAAGCCGCGTCGGTGCTCGCGACGGTCCGGCGCGACGGTCTCGAAGCGAAGGGCGAGAGCTGGAGCCCAGAGGCAGAAGAAGAGTTCAGGGCGCCGATCCGGGATCAGTACGAAGCCCAGGGGTCGCCGTACTACTCGACCGCCCGGCTCTGGGACGACGGCATCATCGATCCGACCGACACCCGCCGAGTCCTCGGCATGGGCCTCGAGATCGCCGCGCTGGCGCCGATCCCGGAGCCCTCCTACGGCATCTTCCGGATGTGATCGCGATGGCCTCGACAAGCTCAACGGCGGGAGCCGGCCGCAAGTTCGGCACCCTGCTCGTCGCCAACCGCGGCGAGATCGCGATCCGGGTGATGCGCACGGCCCGGGCGATGGGGCTGCGCACCGTCGCGGTCTACTCCGAGGGCGACCGCCAGGCCCCGCACGTCCGGTACGCCGACACCGCAGTGCTGATCGGCCCGACCCCGGCCGGCGAGTCCTACCTCTCGATCCCGGCGATCCTCAAGGCAGCCGCCGACACCGGCGCCGAGGCGGTCCATCCCGGGTACGGCTTCCTGTCCGAGCGTGCCGAGTTCGCCCGGGCCGTGGTCGAGGCCGGGCTCGTCTTCGTCGGCCCGTCGGCCACGGTGATGGATCAGATGGGCCGTAAGGACCACGCCCGCACGATCGCCATCGAGGCCGGCGTGCCGGTAGTGCCGGAGTACCGGCCGGGCGCAGACGCCGTCGATTTCCCCGTCCTGGTCAAGGCCGCCGCCGGTGGTGGCGGCAAGGGGATGCGGGTCGTGCACGCCCCAGATCAGCTCGACGACGCGATCGAGGCCGCGAAGCGCGAGGCGGCCAGTGCGTTCGGCGATGACACCATCCTGATCGAGAAGTACGTCGAGCGTGGGCGGCACGTCGAGGTGCAGGTCCTCGGCGACGACTACGGCAGCGTGCTGCACTTCTTCGAGCGCGACTGCTCCGCGCAGCGCCGTCACCAGAAGGTGATCGAGGAGGCGCCCGCGCCGACGATCAGTGCCGACCTGCGCCGGCTGCTGACCGAGTCCGCGGTCGCGCTGTCACGGCAGGTCGGCTATGTGAACGCCGGCACGGTGGAGTTCCTGGTCGATGACCGCCCGGGTGTCGAGGCGGCGTACTTCCTGGAGATGAACACCCGCCTCCAGGTCGAGCACCCGGTCACCGAGATGGCAGTGCAGGTCAAAGGCGGCAGCCTCGACCTCGTCGAGCTGCAGCTGCGGGTCGCGATGGGCGAGCCGCTGCCGATCACCCAGGACGACGTCACCCTGAACGGCCACGCGATCGAGGCCCGCGTCTACGCCGAGGACGCGTTCAACGGCTTCCTGCCCCAAGCCGGGACCGCCGAGCTGGTCCGCTGGTCTGTCCGGTCGCGCAACGACGTGGCCCTGGAGTCGGGCCAGCAGGTCGGCAGTTCCTACGATCCGATGCTCGGCAAGGTCATCGTCCACGGCCCGGACCGCGAGGCCGCCCGGCGCCAGCTGGTCACGGCTCTGGACGGGACGGCAATCCTGGGCCTGACCACCAACGTCGGGTTCCTGCGCGGGCTGGCGGCCAGCAAGGCCTTCCGCGACTGCGAGATCGACACCGCGTGGCTCGACCGCAAACCGGGGGCGATCACCCCGGTTGGCGAGCGGATCGCGGCGGTGTTCGCCGCCTGGGCGATCGCGGATGACGAGATTGGCCAGCGCCCCGACCACCCGTTCGGCACCGCCGACGGCTGGCGCCTCTCCGGCCCTGCCGCACCGGCGACGGTGCTGCTGACCCTGGACGGCGAGGACACCCGCTGGTCGGTCTCGTGGAAGCGGGTCGTCGGGCCGTTCGGCGAGATGTCGGCCCGCCTGATAGCACGGCAGCCCAGCTGGCTGCAGCTCGAGATCGAGGGCCGGATCCGGGAGGCGGCTGTCAAGGTCCGCAGCCGCAGCGTCGACGTGGTCTTCCTGGGCAGCACCTTCACCTTCGTCCGGCCGGACCCGTTCGCACCGGTGGCCGGCGCGGGCGCCGGCGATGGATCGGTGCCTGCGCCGATGCCGGGGACGGTGCTCGCTGTCGACGTCGCTGTCGGGGATGTGGTCACCGAAGGCCAGCGTCTCGGGGTGCTGGAGGCGATGAAGATGGAGCTCGCCTTGAAGGCCCCCTTCGCCGGCACCGTCACCGAGGTCGGCGCCGCGGTCGGGAATCAGGTCCAGCTGAAGCAGGTTCTCTTCCGCGTGGAGGCGACCCCCGTTGACTGAGCCTGTCGAGATCGGTCGAGAAGCCGTCACGATCTACGAGGTCGGTGCTCGCGACGGCCTGCAGAACGAGGACACCGTCGTCCCCGTCGAGGCGAAGGCCGAGTTCATCGGGCGGCTGCTCGCCGCCGGCCTGCCGATCGTCGAGGCGACCTCGTTCGTGCACCCGAGGTGGGTACCGCAGCTGGCCGATGCCGCCGAGCTGATGCAGCTGCTCGGCGAGGACGGCCGGCACCTGCCCGTCCTGGTGCCCAACGAGCGCGGCCTGGATCGGGCGCTCGAGCTCGGCTGCGAGCACATCGCGATCTTCGGCAGCGCCACCGAGACCTTCGCCGCCAAGAACCTCAACAGCACCCTGGACGACCAGTTCGCGATGTTCGCCCCGACGGTACGACGGGCCCGCGAGGCCGGCATGGACGTCCGCGCGTACGTCAGCATGTGCTTCGGCGACCCGTGGGAGGGCGACGTCCCGATCGACCAGGTGGTCGCGGTCGGACAGCGGCTCTTCGACCTCGGCGCCAGCCAGCTCTCGCTCGGCGACACCATCGGTGTCGGCACCACGGGACGGGTCGGCGCGCTGCTGGACGCGTTCAACGCAGCTGGACTCCCCGACGACGTGCTCGCCGTGCACTTCCACGACACCTATGGCCAGGCGCTCGCCAACGCGTACGCCGCCTGGCAGCACGGGATCCGGACCTTCGACGCCAGCGCCGGTGGGCTCGGCGGCTGCCCGTACGCCGAGAGCGCGACCGGCAACCTGGCTACCGAGGACCTGGTCTGGATGTTCAACGGCCTCGGTGTCCCGACCGGCGTCGACCTCGGCGCGCTGGTCGAGACGAGCGTCTGGATGGCCGGCATCCTGGGCCGCCCCAGCCCCTCGCGCGTCGTCACCGCCCTCTCCTGACCGATAGTCCGGAGCAGTTGGCCCCTCCATACGGCGTGTCGAGGGCGAAACGTTCCGCACCACCGGGGCGCGCGGCAGAATGCGGGGATGGTGCGCCGCGTCTTCCTCCACATCGGGACGCCGAAGAGCGGCACCACCTACCTCCAGGACCGCTTCGCTCTGAACCGGGACGCGATCGCCAAGGCCGGTCTGACCTACCTGCCCACCCGCACCGGCAACCACTTCGAGGCAGCGCTGGACCTGATCGAGGAGCGTTGGGCCGGGCAGCGCGAGGTCGCCCGTGGCCAGTGGACGGCGCTGGTGACCGAGGCGCGGCGTACGTCGGGCGACATCCTGATCAGCCACGAGATCCTGGCCTCGGCGTCTCCGGTCAAGATCTCGATCGCGATGAGCGCGTTCGCCGGCGACGAGGTGCACGTCATCCTGACCGCCCGGGACCTGGCCAGGCAGATCCCTGCAGAGTGGCAGGAGATGATCAAGCACCGCAGCCGCAGCTCGTTCCGCCGCTTCATGAACAGTGTCGCGCAGGGTAAGCGGACCGCGCCGACACTCTGGTTCTGGCGGGTGCAGAGCATCCCGGACGTCCTCACCCGGTGGGGCAACGGACTGCCGCCCGCGCGCGTGCACGTCGTCACGGTGCCACAGAAGGGCGGCCCTCCCGACGTGCTGTGGAAGCGCTTCTGCGGCGTGCTCGGCCTGGATCCGGCCGTCGCTGCTGTCGAGAGCACCAGCTTCAACGCCTCACTCGGCGTCGCCGAGGCCGCGACCATCCGCCGCCTGAACAAGCAGCTCGCCGGCAAGGGCGTCCCGCGTCAGACCTACGTCGACCTGATCCGCGAGGCGGTCGTCCGCGACACCCTCGGCAAGCGCGCCGACCCGATCCCGGTCGTGGTCCCGCGCCAGCGCTGGAAGCTCATCGACGAGGTCACCGCCGAATGGCGGGAGTGGCTCGAGGGGTCCGGCGTCGACATCGTCGGTGCTGTGGAGGACCTGGTGCCGGTGCCTCCCGGGCCCGACCATGTCTGGGTCCATCCCGACGAGGCGGCGCCCGAGGATGTCGCCGATGCCGCGATCGACGCGCTGGCAGCAGTGGTCGTCAAGGTCGTGCCGACCCACAAGAGCCCGGCGCGGTCCCTGGCCAGGCGGCTCCTGGGCGGCTGATGCCGCGCCCGGGCCGGTCGCCCGAGTTGGTAGCCTGAGACTCCCGGGACCGCGTGCAAGCGGGCCCGTCGAGAAGCAGTCCGAGGGGGACCGGTGGCCGAGAAGGTGATCCTCCACGTCGGCTCGCCGAAGACCGGTACGTCCTACCTGCAGGAGCTCTTCTTCACCGAGCGCGAGCGGCTCGCCAAGGACGGGATCCTCTACCCCGCCGAGCGCTTCGACGCGCACTTCCTGGCCGCGGTGGACCTGATGCAGCTCAAGTGGGGCGGCCTGGAGGCTGAGGCTGTCGGGGCCTGGGACCGCCTGGCCGCCGAGGTACGCGCCTGGCCGGACACCGCGATCATCAGTCACGAGATCCTGGCCCGCGCCACCCGAGAGGAGGTCGCCCGGGCGCTGGCCTCGCTGGGCGGCGAGGTGCACATCGTCGTCTCGGCCCGCGACCTGGTCCGGCAGATCCCGGCCGAATGGCAGGAGAACGTCAAGCACCGCCGGACCAAGACCTACGGGGAGTTCATCGCCGGCATCAGCGACCCGGCCCGGCCCACGATCCTGGGACAGTGGTTCTGGGGCGTCCAGGAGACGCCTGAGGTACTGGACCGGTGGGGCTCGACCCTTCCGCCCGATCACGTCCACCTGGTCACGGTGCCGCCCTCAGGTTCGCCGAGCGACGTGCTCTGGCACCGGTTCGCGCAGGTCTTCGGCCTCGATGCGGACGAGTTCGCGCCCCCGGGCAACCGCGCCAACGCCTCGCTCGGGGCCGCCGAGGCCGCAGCGCTCCGGAGCCTCAACGAGCAGCTCGGCGGCGGCGTCGTGGTCAACGATCACTACCGCGCCCTGGTCCGCGAAATGCTGATCCACCAGAACCTTTCGCAGTCACGCACCTCGGCCCGGCTCTCGGTACCGCCGGCGACCTGGACCTGGGCTGATGACCTGAGCCGCGGTTGGGTCGCCGACATCGCGACGCGCGGGTACGACGTGGTCGGCGACCTCGACGACCTGATCCCGCAGCCCGCGCTGCCGTACGTCGACCCGGACCTGTCGGGACCCGAGGAGCAGGCGGCGGTCCTGCTCAAGGGTCTGACGGTGATGACGGTGGAGGCCGCCCGGCTGCGCGAGGTCGTCGCCGAGCGCGAGCTCGAGGTCGGCCGCCTGTACGCCGAGCTGGACGCCGTCTACGCCACCCGGCTCTACCGCTTCAAGCAGCGCTTCGTGAAGTTCGCCGACGACAACCCCGTCGCAGCGTCCGTGCTCGGGGCTTACCGACGCTTGCTGCGCCGCGACCGCTGAGCGGCTTTCGGCAGGAACTCGCGCTCGACGTACCGGCCGATCTTCCAGGTCACGAAGGCGTCGGTGCTCGCGCCGACGACGCCGCCGACCACAGGAACGCGGCGTCCGACCGTGGTCGCGAGCCGCTTGCCGGCGGCCCGGGTGATCAGCTCGGAGGCAACGTCGTTGGCGAGCTGGTTGTCCAGGGTCGGGTCGTGCACCAGCGCATTGGCGATCTCCATCGGCGAGCCGGGCAGCGTCCGCTTCCGGACCATCCGCAGGATCGTCTCCTCGCCGAGCAGACAGGCCAGGATGGCATCGCGAGTGCGGTCGTCGTCGAGGTCGTAGCCGCGCAGGTGCAGCATCCCGGCGACCATCCGGCACTGGATCAGTGCGAGGCCGGAGATGTTGGCCGGGATCGAGACGGCCATCGTGACCAGGCCCCCGATGTTGGTCACGAAGCCGCCGAGCCCGGCGTACCGGACGTGGTTCTCGATGACGTCGTGGCTGGCCCGGTCGAGGTCGCCGTGGTTCTGGGCTGACTGCTTGTCGGCGGCGGCGGCAGCGCTCGGAAGCGGCCCGACGCCTGAGATCGCCTTGGTCAGCGCCTGGTGCACGAAGGCAGCCGACACGTGCGGGGCGAGCTGGGTGACCCGGGGTGCCAGCGCGGCCCCCAGCCGCTTGGTGGTGCTCATGCCCCGAGCGTAGGCGACCGCCGTACGCCGGTGACAATGTCGTCATGCCCACCGACCCCGGACCGACGCAGTGGGACCTGCCCATCCCGCCGGCGGACGCCGACGACGTGATCGCGGTCGGTGCGGACCTGGCGCCGGCGACGCTGCTCGCGGCATACCGGCGCGGGTTGTTCCCGATGCCGTACGACCCGGTCGACCCGGTGACCCGCAGCGCCGGCGACCTGATCAGCTGGTGGTCTCCGGTCGACCGCGGGGTGCTGCCCCTGGACGCCCTGACCGTCTCCAAGTCTCTGCGCCGCTCGTTGCGTCGCTACGAGGTCACCTGCGACACCGCCTTCGCCGAGGTGGTCGCCGGGTGCGGCGACCCAGGGCGCGATGGGGGCTGGATCAGCAGCGACATCGCCGCGGCGTACCAGCGCCTCTTCGAGCTCGGCTGGGCGCACTCGGTCGAGGTATGGGCCGATGGTGCCCTGGTCGGAGGCCTCTACGGCGTGGCGCTCGGCGGCCTGTTCGCCGGGGAGTCGATGTTCTCGCGCGCGGTCGACGCCTCCAAGGTCGCACTGGTGCACCTGGTCCAGCTGCTCGGTGACGAGCACGCTGGCGACCGGCTCATCGACACCCAGTGGCAGACCGATCACCTGGCCACCCTCGGGGTGCAGATGATCGACCGGGCCGACTACCTCGCCCGGCTCCCGGCACTGCTGGCCGTGCCGACGCCGCGAGCCTTCGAGCGGTCGGCAGGGTGACGGCTCACACGACCATCGGGTCGCCGGCGTCGCTGACCATCGGCCGGCCGGCGCCGGCCCACTCGAGCATGCCGCCCTCGAGGTTGACCGCGTCGTGGCCCGCTTGGACCAGGTAGCCGGTCGCCTGCGCTGAGCGTCCGCCGACCTTGCAGACGACCAGGATCTGCTCGGCCGGGAGCTCGCCGACGCGCTCGACGAGCTCGCCGAGCGGGATGTGCAGCGCTCCGTCGATGCGGCCGTGCGCCCACTCGGTCGGCTCTCGTACGTCGAGCACGGTCATGCTCGCGGGGAGAGGGTGCGGGACCTGGTCGACGGAGACCGTCGGGATGCCGTTCATACCTGCCAGCCTAGCTACTTCAGCAGCTTCGACATCCGCCGGTCGGCGAGCGGCTTGCCGCCGGTCTGGCAGGTCGCGCAGTACTGCAGGCTGCGATCGGCGAAGGAGACCTCGCGGACCACGTCGCCGCAGACCGGGCACTTCTCGCCGGTCCGTCCGTGCACCGCCATGTTCGACTTCTTCTCGCCCTTGAGCTCGCTGGCGGGCAGGCCGTCGGAGCGCCGCACGGCATCTGTGAGCACCGACCGGATGGTCGCATGCAGGGCCTCGGTCTCTTCGGGCGTGAGGCTGTTCGATGGCTTGAACGGCGACATCCGGGCGGCATGCAGGATCTCGTCGGAGTAGGCGTTCCCGATCCCGGCGATCGTGCTCTGGTAGCGCAGCGTCCCCTTGATCTGAGCGCGGCCGGCGTCAGCGAGGATCTTCGCCAGCACCTGGACGGTGAAGTCATCGGCCAGCGGATCGGGGCCGAGCCGGGCGATGCCCTCGACCTCGGCGGGGTCGCGGACGACGTAGAGCGCCAGGCTCTTGCGGGTGCCGGCCTCGGTGATATCCAAGCCCGACTGGTCGTCCAGCACGATCCTCGCGGCCAACGGCGACTTGCTGTTCGGCTTGGCAGGGAGGTTGGGGACCTCGTCCTTCCAGCGCACCCAGCCGGCGCGCGCGAGATGCAGCACCAGATGTGTCCCGGAGATGTCGAAGTCGAGGAACTTGCCGTGCCGGGTGACGCCGTCGACCATCCCGCCGGACAGCGCGCTCAACGGCGGGTCGTAGGTCTTCAGCGCACTGAAGTTGGCCAGATCGACCCGGATGATGGCACGCCCCTCGAGCCGCTTGGCGAGGTCGTTGACCAGCGCTTCGACCTCGGGGAGCTCCGGCATGGCAAGAACGGTAGCCGGTCAGCAGGCCCCGAGCAGGTGCTGCAGGAAGTTGCACGGCTTGGTCGTGGGGCTCGAGGTGGGGCTCGACGGCGGGCTGGACGGAGGGGCCGAGGACGGGACGCCGGTCGGGTTGCCGGGGGTGCCGTGCGACGGCGTCGTCGGTGCCTTGGTGGTGGGGTGCTTGCTCGGCTTCGAGGCCGGCTTCGTCGTGGTGCCGGTGTTCGGGTCGGCTGCTCCGGTGGTCGCGTCCGCGGAGGCGTTCGACCCTGAGGTCGTCGCGCCCTGGGAGGGAGTACCGGTCCGGTTCGAGGAGCCGACGACCGCGGGAGCCGTGTACTGCCCGCCGGGACTCTTCGTCGAGCCGGTCGCCGACGGTGTCGTGGAGTCGCTGCCGCCCAGGTCGTGGACCAGGAACCCGCCGCCGATCAGGGCGAGCAGGACGACCGCGGCGATCAGGGGCACCCGAGCCCGTGAACGGGTGGTGCGGTGCCGGCGTCGGGGGGACTCCGGCTCGTCGAACGGGTCCTCGACCGGGACGGGTGCGCCCGACGTGGCGAGGGCCGCGAATGCAGGCTCGATGATCGAGTCGCTAGCCGGCGCGAAGGCGCTGCCATCGGGCTCGTCGTCGAACAGTGCGGCCTCGGGCTCGTCGCTGAAGAGCGCGACAGCAGGCTGTGCTGGTTCGTAGTGGGCCGGTTCGTGCTGGGCCGGTTCGTGCTGGGCCGGCTCGTGCTGGGCCGGCTCGGGCTCGGCTGCCTCAGGGCTGGCCGGCTCGTCGACCACCAGGTCGATGAAGGAGGTCTCGCCGGTGTCGAAGAGCGGGTGCAGCGGGTCGAGGTGCTCCTCATCCTCAGCGACCGGGACAGGCACGTGCGTGACAACGACCGGCACCGGGCCGGGGTCGGCGGCAGTGCCGAGCAGAGCACCGAGAGCGACCGAGCTGTGCGCGAGCTCGTGGAACGCCTCGGTGCAGACGGCGCAGTCGCTGATGTGCATCCAGGTCCGGGTCGGGAGCAGCGGCGCTGAACGGTCGGCAGCCGATTCGCCGAGCAGGGCGTGGGCGTCGACGCAGTCGGGCGAGACGGCGGCCAGGACGTGCTGCGGGCAGTAGGCCTCGATCACGCGCTCCAGCACGTCCTCGGTCCAGGCCTCGACCTGGCCGGTGGAGATGCCGAGATCCGCGGCGATGTCGGCCGCGCCCCGGCCGACGACGCATGCGGCCCAGACCATCTGCTGGTCGCCGGTCGGGAGCGCGGCGAAGAGCTCGCCGAGGGTCCGGGAGGGGAAGACGGCCGGGATGGTGGTGCTGCTCGGGGCCGGCGGCAGCTCGTCCTCGGCGAGCTCGTGCACGGCGGCTGTCACGAAGCTGGCGAGGTGGTCTTGGGGGCCGGACCCGACGGCGACAGAGGCGAGGGTGCCGATCAGCGCTTCGGCGGCCAGTCCCGGGACCTCGACCACGTCGACCAGGTCGCGGGCGACCTCGAGGGCCGCGGGCCAGTGCCGGACCCAGAGCCGGGCCGCGGATTCGGGGTCGCCGGAACGAAGCCGGAGCAACAGCTCCGCATCGTTCAGCTCGTCAGAAGCGAGCGCGAATGTCATCGTGATTCCCCACCAAGTCCCCGATTTCCCGGCACGACGTGGTCGATCGTACGGCGTACCCCGAGGCCACGGGAACGGTGCCAGCCGCTGGACACGGTCGCGCGGGGCGCCGGAGGGAGTCGAGGACTCGCTAGCAAAGTCTAAGGGATTTGTTAGATACCGGTATAGCGTCTGATCATGGACCCGATCAGGAACCCCTATGCGCCCGGTGCCGGGCAGCGCCCGCCCGAGCTCGCCGGCCGCGACGAGCAGCTCGGTGCCTTCGACATCGTGCTCGAGCGGATCGCGAACGGGCGCCCGGAGCGCTCGCTGGTGCTGACCGGCCTCCGCGGCGTCGGAAAGACCGTCCTGCTCAACGCGCTGCGCTCGGCCGCCGTACGCCGCGGCTGGGGGACCGGCAAGCTCGAGGCCCGGCCGGACCAGAGCCTGCGACGGCCGCTGTCCTCGGCCGTGCACCAGGCGGTCCGCGAGCTCGGCCATCCCGAGCCGGACCAGGTCGACGCAGTCCTCGGCGTGATCAAGGCCTTCGCGCAGCGCGAAGCAGCGCCCGGGACCAGGCTGCGCGAGGTCTGGAACCCCGGCATCGAGGTGCCAGCGACGAAAGGCCGCGCCGACTCCGGCGACATCGAGATCGACCTGGTCGAGCTGCTCACCGACGTCGGCGGGCTTGCGGCCGATGTCGGCAAGGGCATGGCCGTCTTCATCGACGAGATGCAGGACCTCGGGCCCGATGACGTCTCGGCCCTCTGCGCGGCCTGCCACGAGATCAGCCAATCGGGGCTGCCGGTGATCGTGGTCGGTGCCGGTCTGCCGCACCTGCCGGCAGTGCTCTCGGCGAGCAAGTCCTACTCGGAGCGCCTCTTCGGCTACCAGCGCATCGACCGGCTAGCCCGGGAGGCGGCGGATCTGGCCCTCGCGGCCCCGGCGCTCGGGGAGGGCGCGGCGTACGAGGACGCTGCGCTGGAGGCGATGTACGCCGTGACCGGAGGCTACCCCTATTTCATCCAGGCCTACGGCAAGGCCGTCTGGGACGTCGCACCGGCCTCGCCGGTGACCGCTGCCGACGTCACGGTCGCAGCCCCGGAGGCGGAGGCCGAGCTGGCAGTCGGCTTCTTCGGCAGCCGGTACGAGCGGGCGACGCCGGGGGAGCGGGAGTATCTGCGCGCGATGGCGGACGCGGCGGCAGCGTTGGATGTCGACGAGGTCGACGAGGTCGGGTCGGTCCCGACGGCCGACGTCGCCGCGGTCCTCGGCAAGAAGCCGCAGTCACTGTCGCCGGCCCGCGACGCGCTGCTGAAGAAGGGCCTGATCTTCTCCGGCGAGCGCGGCCGGATCGCCTTCACCGTGCCGCACTTCGGACGGTACCTGCGCGAACGCGGCTGACCTGCCGGAGAACCTGCCGGGAGAAGCTCGTTTCCGCACCGGGCGTGACCGCTGCGGGCCACCGGTGTCCCTAGGTCGTGAAGCATCAGGTGGTCGGCCTCGGGGAGCTGCGGGCCGTCGTGGCGGCAGACGCGATCGGTGCGCGCTCCCTGCCGGCCGACTGGGCCACGGCCGTCATCATCGAACGGCCGGGGGCGCACAGCGAGCCCTGCCCGGGCCGTCGTCGAGGTCTCTCGGACCGCGGGCGGCGCGAGGCACCGGCTGCTGCTCGGCGGCGCCTACCTGCCCGGCGGTCGCTCGCTCCGGGTCGAGGTCGCGACCTCGCGTGTGGCGCGGGGCGGGTTCCGGGGCCCAATGAGGCGCCGGTTCAGAGGCCTGGCCGGGCGGCTGCTGGTCCCCGGCCTGCCGGCTGATCATGCCGACGCTGCTATCGCCGGGGTGCTCGGCTCGCCGATCGGACCAGGTCTTGTGCTGGTGGACCGGTCCGGTCTGGGCGGCTCGATGACACCCGAGCTGGTCGGTGCGGCCGCCGGGCTGCTGGCGCAGATCCTCTCAGGCCAGGTCCCGCTGACGGTCCCTCACCACGGGCTGGGCTTGAAGTCCTTCACGAAGCAGCCGAACAGGTCCTCGCCGGCCTCGCCGAGCACGATCGGGTCGTAGACCCGGGCAGCACCGTCGACGAGGTCCAACGGCGCGTGCCAGCCCTCGGCCGCGATCCGCAGCTTCTCGGCGTGCGGTCGCTCGTCGGTGATCCAGCCGGTGTCCACAGCGGTCATCAGGATCTTGTCGGTCTCGAACATCTCGCCGGCGCTGGTCCGGGTGAGCATGTTCAGTGCGGCCTTGGCCATGTTGGTGTGCGGGTGGCCCGGTCCCTTGTAACGGCGGGAGAACTGGCCTTCCATCGCCGAGACGTTCACCACGTACGCGCGCCGCGCGCCTGCTGCGACGGCAGCCCGCATCGCCGGTCGCAGGTGCGAGATCAGCAGGAACGGCGCGATCGAATTGCAGAACTGCACCTCGAGCAGCTCCAACGGGTCGACCTGCTCGACGACCTGGGTCCAGGAGTTGTTGACCTGGGTGTCGGGGAGCAGCCCGCCGGCGTCGACGGCGGTGCCGGCGAGGTGCGCCTCGAGCGACGCGCTGCCCGCCGTCAGCGCCAGTCCGGTCAGTGACGCAGCCGTCTGGGCGAGCTGGTGGGCGCTGATCGCGTGCTCGACGCTCTCGCCGTCGTGGTGGGCGACGGCATGGGCCTCCAGCGCTCCGGCGATCGCTGCCGGGTGCGCCTCGGAGATCCGGTCGAAGGTGACCATCTCCGGCAGCCCGGAGGACAGGCCCGCGAGATCCGGCAGCGGCGCCGACTCCATCTCGACGAGCTGGGAGTAGGCGCCCGGCGAGCGGCGTACGGTCTGGCAGGCGTTGTTGATGAGGATGTCCAGCGGCCCGTCGCCGGCGACGTCCTCGGCGAGCGCCACGACCTGGGTCGGGTCGCGCAGATCGATGCCGACGACCTTGAGCCGGTGCAGCCAGTCGCTGCTGTCCTCCATCGCTGCGAAGCGGCGTACGGCGTCCTTGGGGAAGCGGGTCGTGATCGTGGTGTGCGCGCCGTCGCGGAGGAGCCGCAGCGCGATGTACATCCCGATCTTCGCGCGACCGCCGGTAAGCAGCGCGCGCTTGCCGGCCAGGTCGGTGCGCTGGTCGCGCTTGGCGTGGCTGAACGCCGCGCAGTCGGGACAGAGGTAGTGGTAGAACGCGTCGACCAGGGTGTAGTCGGACTTGCAGATGTAGCAGCCGCGCGGGTTGATCAGCTCCCCTGCGTACGCGCCGGCGGCGTTGGAGACCAGGGGGATGCCCTGGGTCTCGTCGTCGATCCGCATCCGCGAACCGGTCGCCGTCGCCTCGGTCACGGCGCGGTCGGCGGCGAGCTCGGCCTCGCGCTTGCGGGTACGACGCTCCTTCTTCAGCGCCTTGTACATGTGCGAAGCGGCCCGCTTGACGGTGGTGATGTCGGGGTGGTCGTCGTCGAGGTGGTGCAGCTGCCCGAGGACCCGCAGCGTCGTCGCGAGGTCGGTGGGGTCGATGGCGGCGAGGGCGGGGGTGACAGCGTCGGCGGCATCGTCGGTGGCGGTCACCGGCGAATCTTACGCCGCGCACCGCCGCACCTTCCGTGCTGTGGCGCGGTCGGGACGGCACAATGGACTGCATGGGAGGAAGCCGGCCGCAGGTGGTCGCGCACCGGGGGTCGAGCGCCACCAACCCCGAGCACACGCTCGGGGCCTACGTGGCCGCGCTCGACGAGGGTGCCGAGGCGCTGGAGTGCGATGTCCGGCTGACCGCCGACGGGCACCTCGTCTGCGTCCACGACCGCAACCTCAAGCGCACCGCCCAGGAGCGCCGGCTGGTCTCCTCGATGGAGCTCGCCGAGCTCGAGCAGCTCGACTTCGCGAGCTGGAAGCACCCGTGGGCCGACCTGGACGACGAGGCGCCCGAGCTGGACCCCGAGCTGGGCAAGGTGCTGACGCTGCGCCGGCTGATGGAGACGGTCGCGGCGTACCCGCGCCACGTCGAGCTCGCCATCGAGACCAAGCACCCGACCCGGTACGCCGGCCTGGTGGAGCGCCGCCTGGTGGACCTGCTCGACGAGTTCGGCTGGACCGGTGCGGACTCGCCGGCGCGGGTGATGTCGTTCTCCTGGATCGCCCTGCGCCGGGTACGCCGCCTCGCGCCGGACCTGCGGCTGGTCTATCTGATGGACGGGCCGACCGACTGGGCGCGGGTCCGGCCGTTCGCGGAGCCCGACTGGATCGCCGGACCGGGCATCAAGCTGCTGCGCAAGCACCGGGAGATGATCGAGCGGATCCGCGAGTCGGGCACCGAGGTGCACGTGTGGACGGTGAACAACGAGCGCGACATCGACCTGTGCCGTGACCTCGGCGTCGCCGCGGTGATCACCGACAAGCCCGAGAGCACGCTGCGCTACCTGGCGGGCTCAGCCTGAGGGGTCGGGCCTGACGGGTTCGGGGCTCAGGGGTTGGGCCTCAGGTCGTCGACGGCGCTGCCGATCGGCTAGGTACGACCCGGAGCGGGCCGTGTCTGCGGCGCGGGAGTTTGAACGGGCGCCCAAGGGGAAGGGTGTGACGACCACGGTCGGACAGCCGGAGAAGCCCTTGAACAGTTCCCTTGCAGCCCCTCTGCAGGGTCCCGTCTCACTGAACCTCCCGTTCTCCTCGGAGAGCGCAGGAGAAGTACGACGAGCCCTCGCGAGTTGGCTGACCCATCTCGGATCCAACGAGTCGGTCATCAACGACGCCCGCCTGGTCGTCACCGAGCTCGTCGGCAACGCGGTCCGGCACGCCTCTCCGCTGGCCAACGGCACCGTCCTGGTCCGTTGGCACCATGACGCCGACCAGCTCGTGTTGAGCGTCTGCGACGGCGGCGGGGACAGCTCCCCGGTCGCGGAGGAGACCGAGCTGGACTCCGAGCGCGGTCGTGGACTGGTGATCGTCCAGGCTCTGGCCCTGCGCTGGTGCGTGGAGCACAACCACCGGGTGCACGCGGTCCATGTGCGGATGCCCCTCCTCTGAGGACTGGGCCCGCTCCTCTAGCCTTCGGGCATGGGTAAGAGCTCTCGCAAGAAGGCGCGCGCAGCCGCGTCCCCCGACGGACCGAGCGGCGCAGCCGCAGAGGTGGGCCCGCGCCAGCCTTGCCCGTGCGGCTCGGGGCGGATGTACAAGTCCTGCCACGGCAGCCCTTCCGGCCCGCCGCCAGTGTTCTCGCCACGTCCGTTCGCGGGCCTGGACGGCGAGTGCGACCTGATCGCGATGCGCGAGTTCGTACCTTCGGCGACCGCCTCGTTGAAGCTCAAGGGCAGCGACCGTGACGTACTCCTGTGCACGCTGCTGCCGGGAGCCGCGCCGGCCCTGGTGCGGGAGAGCGGCGCGATCTGGCTCGGCCTCCAGGTCCAGCACGCGTACGGCGACCCCAGCCGCGACCTCGCCGCGGTGCTCAGCGCCGCCCTGGAGGCCGAACCTGGCGCGATGGTCGGCCTGACCGAGGCACCCGGGGCCGACGGCCCGACCTTGCAGGACCTCGTCGAGGGGAGTCTGGACGTCACCGTGCACGAGGGCTTCGACTTCTGGGCAGCCGACGTGGACGACGCCGACGGCAGCATGGCCGCCCTGCTCGAGCAGACCGCCGGAGCGGCCTCGCCGACCACCCGGCTGACCGGCGTCGAGGCGGCGTACTGGACCGCGCTCGGCGAGCGCGAGTTCCTGCGCTGGGTCCGGCCCGAGGACGAGGACGCCCTGCTCGATGCCCTGGCCCGACTGCATGCTGCAGGCGAGGACCACCTCGTCGACGGCGGCCGGCTGATCGGGATGTTCCGGGCACACGGCGTGCTCGTGCCCGTCTGGGACCTGCCGCGGGGCACCGGGCCCGAGGCCCTGACTGCTCCGGTGGCGGCGTTCGCTGAGCTGCTGACCGCGACGCTGGCCGACCCGCGGCCCCTGGAGACGGCCGAGCGGTCGGTCCGGTCAGGGCTCGCCAGCAGGCAGCTGACCATCCGCTGAGCGCGCCTGCCGAGCCTTCCTCGGCACTCGGAGGCCAACTGGTACAGCCGAGTATCGGAATCCTTGGCACAATTCCGCTCGGTGTTCTAGAGTCTGAAATGCCCGGTCGGTGTTGCATCCCCCGTCAACATCGGCCGGGCTTTCACATGCCCGCTCCGAGCCGGGCCGGGGAGGCTCAGATCTCGTCGCGGTCCAGGGGGCAGCTCATGCATCGCGGGCCTCCACGGCCCGATCCGAGCTCGGAGCCGGCGATCGCGATGACCTCGATCCCGGCCGCTTCGAGGCGCGCGTTGGTCTCGGTGTTCCGCTCGTAGGCGACAGCCAGCTTGGGCGCGATCGCCAGGGTGTTGTTGCCGTCGTCCCACTGCTCGCGCTCCGCGGTGACCGCGTCCAGTCCGGTGTCGATCAGGTGCAGCTCGTCGATCCCCATCGCCTTGGCCGCAGCGATCAGGAACGGCTCGGCTGCGCCGACGGCGAGATCCCCGTCGTACTGGGTGACGGCGTAGGCGCGGAGGTGGTCGGCGACCTTCGGATACATCACGATCTTGTCGACGTCGACCATCGTGCAGACCGTGTCGAGGTGCATCGTGGCGCGCTCCTGCGCGATCGGCACGGCCAGGACGGTGCTGGCCAGACCGGCATCGAAGACCTGCCGGGCCAGCCGCTCGGCTCCGGCCGCCGTCGTCCGCTCGCCGACTCCGACAGCGACCACACCGGAAGCCAGCAGCAGTACGTCGCCACCCTCGACGTGCTCCGCTGCGGCGCCGTGGATCCTGCTGACACCGGAGAACCGCGGGTGCGCGGAGTAGATCAGATCGGTCAGGGCGCTCTCGCGGACCCGTGCCGGCATCACCAGCGAGGTGATGGCCACCCGGTCGCCGATCCAGACGCTCGAGTCGCGGGTGAACAGCAGGTTGGGGAGCGGGTCGATCAGGAAGTCCTCGGGGGCGAGCACCGAGGTGACCAGCCCGAAGCCGCCGCGCACCTCGTCGTTGCGCAGCCCGGCCATCAGCACCAGGCCGAGGTCATCGGGCGGCAGGTCGGCCAGCGCCTGCGCGAGGTAGTCACGCAGGGTGTCCCCGAGGCGGAGCGAGCCGAGCACGTCGGAGATCGCCCTGACCCGGGCCTCGGGCTCCGCGAGCGTCTCGATCAGCAGGCTCGCCAGGTAGACCACCTCGACGCCGCGGTCGGTCAGCGCCGCGGCGAACGCGTCGTGCTCCTCCTGAGCCCGATCGACCCAGGGGATGCCGTCGAAGAGCAGCTTGTCGTTGTTGCGCGGGGTGAGCCGCTTGAGCTCGGGCCCGGGGCGGTGCAGCATCACCGTCCGCAGGCGGCCGACTTCGCTGGTGGCTCCGAGTGACATGGAAGTGAGCCTAGGACGTGGGCGCGATCTCGCAGCGCTCCGTGGTGATGTCGCACCGGAGGAAGTGCCAGCGGTCTCCGCTGGCGTCGTCGGCGACATGGACCAGGAGCTTGGTGGCCGACTCCCAGGTCACTCCGGTGGCGTTGCTCCCCTTCGGCAGCACGATCGTCTCCAGGGTGCCCGGACGATGCGCCCGCTGCACGGTCACGCCGTCGTTGATCCAGCCGTCGACGCCTCGGCTGTTGGTCCTGCCACGGCTGTTGGTGAGCCAGGCTCCCCAGCCGCTCGGCTGCACGGCCAGGTCCCAGCCCGCAGCCCAGGGGAACCCGGCGGGCGGGGCTGCTGAGTTCTGCAGCGCCACGTCGACAGGTGCATGACCAGGGTGCCAGGTGTGGGTCGTCGCGGTGCTGCCGTAGGTGACGGTGCCGTCGTCGCCGACCGTGGCCACGGTCTCCCAGGACTCGTCCTCGCGGCCCTCGCGGGAGTAGAGCGACCGGTCGAGCGCGACCCGGCCCAGCTCGCGCCCTGTCGTTCCGTCGATCTCGACCAGGTGCGCGGAGGCTGCATCGACGGCTGCCCAGGCGACCTTGGTTCCGTCGGGCGAGATGACGACGTTCCGGGCGCGGCCCACGGCAACGCGAGCGCCGTCGTACAAGACGGTGAACGAGGTGAAGTTCCCGGCCTGCCCGGCCGGGTAGGCCAGCGTCGTCGAACCGGCGGTGGTCGAGCCGCCATAGGCGCCCTCGACAGGCCGGCCGTCGACATAGAGCGTGCTGCCGTCGACGTACGGGATGGCAGGGGCTGCCCCGGTCGGCAGTGGTGCGACGGTGACCTTGGTGATCGGCGGCGCGGAGTCCGGGTGGCCGAGGTCGTTGCCGAGCACGACGGCGCCGACGATCGCTGCGGCCAGCAGCCCGGAGACGGCCACGGTCGTGCTGATCCTGCGGGTGCGCACCCGCTCAGCCCGGCTGACCAGGTCGGTCGCCGACGGCGGCGGGGGGGTGTTGAGCGAGCGGGCGACGGTGCCCAGCTCCTCGGTGAGGGTCTGCTCGACGTTCACGGCAGTACTCCTTCGGTGCTCGAGATCTTGGTGCGCAGGGAGCGCAGGGCGAGGCTCGCGTTGGATTTGACGGTCCCCGGTGTGCAGCCCAGGGCATCGGCGATCTGCTGCTCGCTGAGGTCCTCGTAGTAACGCAGGACGATGACGGCGCGCTGCTTGGGCGGCAAGGTGGCGATGTGCGGCCAGAGGACCAGCCGCTCGTGGTCGAGGCCGTCGGGCGCGGGGGCGTCCGGAGCATGGTCGACCAGGCGCTCGCGGGCAACGCGCAGGCCGCGACGGCTGCTGACGAACTCGTTGGTCAGGATCCGGCGTACGTAGGCGTCAGGGGAGGCGGCGGCGATCACCTTGGCCCAGGCGAGGTAGGCCTTGACGAGCGCGCTCTGGGCGAGGTCCTCGGCGTCCGCATGACGGCCGGTGAGCAGGTACGCCGTGCGGTACAGCGAGGACCAGCGGGTCGCGACGTACTCGTCGTAGGTCGGATCATGAAGGGCCACGGTGACCTCCTTCCTGACTCCTACGACGCAACGACCCGGCGATCCGGTTGTGTCAGGTCAGCAATTCGACGGCGGTGATCGCTGCCAGCACGAAGCACACGGCAGCACCGATGTAATGGATCACCGAGAGCTTGATGCGCTTGAGCAGCAGCCGCCCGGCGATGATCGCCAGCCCGGAGACGGCCAGCAGCGCGGCCCACGCGCCGATGAACACCGAGACCGGCTCGCCGTACTTGCCGACCAGGCTGATCGTCAGCAGCTGCGACAGGTCGCCCCACTCCGCGGCGAACAGGACCAGGAACGAGGCGAGCACGGCCGCGAACCCGGTCTTGGTCGCGGTTGCCTTCGCCGCGTACTCGTCCTCGGTCTCCTGCTCGGCGCCGTCGGCCTTCGGGGCCTCGCGCAGCAGCAGTACCGCGCCGATCAGGAAGATCAGGCCGGCGACCCCGTGCACCACGTCGGTCGGCAGGAACGTCACGGCCTTGCCCACGGTGACCGCGATCAGGCACTGGATCCCGAACGCCGCGCCGACGCCGATCCAGACCGACAGTGGCTTGTACCGGGTCGAGAGCACCAGCGCCGCGATGAAGGTCTTGTCGGGGAGCTCGATGACGAAGATCGCCGCGAAACTCAGGGCAATCACGGCGATATCCACAGGGTTCACCCTAGATGCCTTGTCGCTGTCGGTGGCTGCCGGTAGGACTGGCACTACCAACCCGAGGGGTCGACAGACGCGCGCGAGCGCAGAGGAGCACGATCATGGCGAAGTTCACCAGCTACTCCCAGGCCACGCCCAGCTACATCGAGCTGACGGCCGCCGACCCGGCCGCAGGCGGCGAGTTCTACGCAGCCCTCTTCGGCTGGACGATCAACGAGATGCCGCTGCCCGAGGAGGCCGGCGGTGGCGTCTACCGTCAGGGTCAGCTCGACGGCGACACCGTATGCGGGATCAGCGGCCAGATGCCGCAGCTGGCCGGCCACCCCGCCTTCTGGGGCGTGTATCTGACCGTCGAGGACATCGACTCCGCCACCGCCAAGGTCGAGCCGGCGGGCGGCAAGGTCGAGGCAGGGCCGTTCGACGTCGTCGACGCCGGGCGGATGTCGGCGATCCAGGACCCGACCGGCGCCCGGGTCAACCTCTGGCAGCCGTCGGCATCGATCGGGACCGAGCGCGCCAACGAGCCCGGGACGCCGATCTGGAACGAGCTGATCTCCCCGGACGTGGCGACCGCGTTGAAGTTCTACGCCGAGGTCCTCGGGATGGGCAGCGAGAGCTCCGAGCTGATGGACGGCTACGTCACGGTCACCAACACCGCCGGCGACGTCGTCGGCGGGGCAATGGCGCCGATGATGGAGGGGATCCCGCCGCACTGGAACGTGTACTTCAACGTGACCGACGCCGACGCGACCGGCGCCCGGGTCACGGAGCTCGGCGGCACGGTGATCTCCCCGAACTTCGACGCACCGGGCGTCGGCCGGCTGGGCATCTATGCGGACCCCCAAGGCGCGATGTTCAACCTGATGCAGGCGCCCGACGGGGAGTAGCCTTCAGGTCGGTTCGGGCTCAGCACAGTGCAGACTCAGTGCGGGCTCAGCTGTGGCGGAAGTCTGCTGCCGGGTAGACCCCGAGGATCTTCACCTCGGTCGTGAAGAACGCGAGCTCCTCGAGCGCGTTCTTCAGGCCGGGGTCCTGGGGGTGGCCATCGACCTCGGCGAGGAACTGGGTCGCGGAGAAGTGCCCGCCGACCATGTAGCTCTCCAGCTTGGTCATGTTCACGCCGTTGGTCGCGAAACCGCCGAGTGCCTTGTAGAGGGCGGCCGGCAGGTTGCGCACGTTGAAGATGAAGGTGGTCACGACCGGACCGTTGCCCTGCGGCGCCTCGACGTACTCACGGGAGAGCACGACGAACCGGGTGGTGTTGTGCTCCTCGTCCTCGACGTCGCTGGCCAGCACCTGCAGGCCGTAGGTCTCGGCCGCGAGCGGCGGCGAGATGGCAGCCTGGGTGAGGTCTCCGGCCTCGGCCACCTCCCGCGCGGCGCCGGCGGTGTCGCCGGAGATGACCGGTCGCAGGCCGTGCTCGCGGATGATCTTGCGACACTGGCCCAGCGCATGGACGTGGCTGTGCACGGTCCGGATGTCCTCGAGCCTGGCGCCGGGCAGCGCCATCAGCGCGAACTGGATGCGCAGGAAGTGCTCGCCGACGATGTGCAGGTCGGAGTCGGGCAGGAAGTGGTGGATGTCGGAGACCCGGCCGGCGATCGAGTTGTCGATCGGGATCATCGCGAGCTCGGCGTCACCGCCCTCGACGACGGCGAAGACGTCCTCGAACGACGCGCACGGGACGGCCTCCCAGTCGGGGTAGTGCTGCATGCACACCATGTGGGAGTTGGCTCCCGGCTCGCCCTGGTAGGCGATCCGTCGCAGGCCACCGGGCCCGGAGGTACTGGTCACGCTGCGAGTTTCGCACGTCGGGACAGGGGGCTCCCGCGAGTCTCCACTGGGCGAACGGCCCTGCTCCTTACCCTTTCGGCGTGGACACGTTCCTCGGGATCCTCGCGCTGGTGGTCGCACTGGTCGCGCTCGTCGCTGCGCTCACCGGCCGTCGTACGCCGGGCCGGGCGCGCCGCAAGGTCGACGCCAGCAGCCTGCCGGAGGACCCACGCGCGCTGCGGCAGGAGGTCGCCGCGCTGAAGGCCGAGAGCGCGCAGGCGCTGCGCAACATGGCCGTGGTGCGCTATGACGCCTTCACCGACACCGGCGGCCAGCTCTCCTGGTCGCTGGCGCTGCTCGACGACAGCGGCAGCGGCATCGTGCTGACCTCGATCCAGGGCCGCAACGAGTCGCGCACGTACGCCAAGAACGTCGCCGACTGGACGAGCCAGACCCAGCTGTCCCCCGAGGAGGAGGACGCGATCTCGCACGCGCGTCCGTGAGGTCGGTCACGACCCCCGCGTGGGTGACGCTCATCGCGGTGAAACACGTTCCAGTTCGACCCTAGAATCCGGGCATGAAGCTCACGGTCATGACCCCCCTCGCCATCCGCATCGG
>DATAZI010000068.1:0-13721 GCA_036272095.1 Marmoricola sp.
GCAACACTTCGTGCGTCGAGGTCGCCCGCGTGGGGCGGAGATCTCAACGCCACCTGTGGTCCAACAGCCGGCCGCTGCAAAACAGATCGCCTCCCGAACGGATCGTGGTTTGGCCGAGTTCAGCATCAAGACATCTGAGGACGACCGGCGCACCCTGGTGGTCGCCGGCGAGTTCGACATCGCCACGACCGAGGAATTCCGCGACCAGGCGCAGGTCTGCCTCGACGCCGGGGTCGCCACGATCGAGGTCGACCTGTCCGGCGTGACGTTCATCGACTCCAGCGGCCTCGGCGCGCTGGTCGGCTTGCGGAAGGAGTGCGCCCAGAGTGGCTCCGCGCTGGTCCTGCTCGGCGTACCACCGACAGTGACCCGGCTCTTCGAGATCACTGGGCTCGCCACGATCTTCGACGTCCGAGCAGGCGGCTGAGCGGTGGCCGCCCCCGTGGAGGCGCCCGAGCGCCGCTCGGCTTTGCGGCGGGCAGCGCGCGCCGACCGCGAGCGGCACCCGCTCCTGGTCACGGGGCTGATCTGCGCGTTCAGCCTGCTGCTCACCGTGCTCGCGACGCTCGCCGCGGTGCGCGCCGACCACGGCGCCGAGCGCCGTCTCCTGCAAGGCCAGACCCGGCAGGCGGCCGCCGTCATCTCCACCGCGATCCTGCTGATCCAGCAGCCGCTCAGCACCACCCTGGCGGTGCAGCACGCCACCGGCCCGCGCGGCGACGCCGCCACCTTCATCCGCCAGGTGTCGGGCCTGGTCGGCCCGTCGAAGCTGTTCGTCGACGCCTCCCTGTGGCAGCGCGGCCCGGGCGGCACCCTGCGCCGGGTGGCGCGCGTCGGGGCCGCGGCTACGCCACCGACGCGCAAGTACCTCCTCCAGGCCCTGAGCAGCACCACGTTCACCGTCCGTGCCGTCACCGTCGGAGCCCGCACCCGGGTCGGCTACGCGCTCGGCGACCCCAAGACCGGCATGATCGTGTACGCCGAGCGGCCGATCGCAGCGAGCAGGCGCGCGCCGGTCGACACCGACTCCGCCTTCGCCGACCTGCACTACGCCACCTACCTCGGACGGCGCATCAGCACCAGCGCCCTGCAGACCACCGACGTCGATCCGGGCACTCTCCCCCTGACCGGCAGCACCTCACGGGCAGTCATCCCGTTCGGCAACACCGTCATCACCCTGATCGCGGCACCTCGCCACCACCTCGGCTCCGGGCTGAGCCGCAGGCTCCCGTTGTGGCTGCTGCTCAGCGGCCTGGTCCTGACGTTGCTGATCGCCCGGACAGGACACCGGCTCAGCCGCGGCCGCCACGTCGCCGAGGGCGACGCCGCGACCATCGCCGAGCTCCTCGGCACCGTCGAGACGCTCTATGGCCAGCAGCGCGAGCTGTCGGTCCGGCTGCAACGAGCGCTGCTCCCCTACTCGATGCCGACCATCCCCGGTCTCGAGCTCGCCTCGGAGTACGTCGCGGGTGCGCACGGCATCGACATCGGCGGAGACTGGTACAGCATCATCCCGATCGCTGAGGACCGGTTCGCGTTCGTCGTCGGCGACGTCTCGGGGCGCGGAGTGGACTCGGTCGCGGTGATGGCGCACGCACGCTTCACCCTGCGCGCCTACCTCATCGATGGCGCCAGCCCCGGGGTGGCGCTGGAGAAGTGCTCCCATCAGTTCGACATCCTCCTCGACGGGCACATCACCACCGCTGTCGTCGGGATCGGGAACCGCCGTACCGGCACGGTCACGCTGGCGAACGCCGGCCACCCGGCCCCCTTGCTCCTCGACGCCACCGGAGCGAACAACGTGCCGACGACGCCCGGTCCCCCGCTCGGCTGCGGGCCGGCGACCTACCCGGAGACGAGCTTCACAATCCCCGCTGGAGCGACACTGTTCTGCTTCACCGACGGCCTGATCGAACGCCGCGGCGAGGACATCGACGCCGGGATGAGCAGACTCGCCGCGACGATCCAGTCGGTCTCGGATCAGCCGGTCTCCGACATCATCAGCCATGCCGTCACGACCCTGCGCAACGACGACGCGCCCGACGACATTGCCGTGCTGGCGATCCGGCGGGAGGTCCGGCGATGAGCGCCGAGTCGATCGAGGCCAGCTTCCTCGGAGGCCTGCAGGCGCCGTCGGAAGCCCGCCGCTTCGTGGCTGGCCATCTGGGCAACCGGCCGGCTGCCCCTCGGCACGACATCGTGCTGGTGGTCAGTGAGCTGGTCACGAACTCCGTCCAGGCCGGGGCCAACCAGGTCGACGTCCAGCTCACCCTGACGGGGAGCCGGGTCGCCCTCACCGTCGTCGACGACGCCAGCGGGTGGCCGGCCTCGCGCCGGCCTGCTCCCGACGACCCGCGCGGACGCGGCCTCAGCATCGTCCAGGAGCTCGCCGACGACTGGACCATCACCGCCCGCGACCCGGGCAAGGAGATCACCGTCATCTGGCAGATCTGAGGGCGGCCACGCCTCCCTGTGGATAGCGGGCCCTGCGCTGCCGGGCTGTGGATCGTCGCCGACTGCTGTGCGCACCCTCCTCAATGCTGTGCCGATGGATGACGTCCTCACCGCCAGGCTCCGGCTCGCGCTCCGCCAGTTCGTCAAGGACTGCGGCACCCGACGGGCGATCCCGACCACGCTGCGCATCGGCCGGCCGGGCGGCCCTCACCTCGCGCTGCCCGACGACCCGTCCTACGACTCCGGCCTGCGGGCCGACGTCCTCGAGCGGGCGCTAGACGGCCTCGATCTCGACACCGCGGTGCCGTGGCTGACCCGATCGGGCGACCTGGCGCCGGCAGACGCCGACTTCCTCTGGATGGCCGCGGCGACCGAGGCGTTCGGCCGGCACGGGATCGGGATGCCCGGGTTCATCGTGATGACCCGGTACGGCTGGTACAACCTGGTCGACGGTCAGACGATGCAGTGGCGCCGCATACGACCGAACCGCTCAGCCTGATACCTACGAGCGCTCGGCCCATCCCCGCTCACCAGGTATGCACGGCCTCGTTGCTGTGCATCCGCTCGCGGTAGTCCAGGAGCGTCAACCGCAGTGCTTCGGCCCGGTCCGTTCCGGCGGACTCCCGGGCACGCACCTGGTCGCGGTACCAGCTCGCCCCGTTGCGGCCCAGGGTGCAGCGCGCCTCGATCACGCCGAGCAGCCGGGTCGCTTCCGCAGCATCGACACCCCAAGCGTCCAGGCCGGCGTATGCCTGCGGCAGGAGCCGGCGCAACGTCAGCTCGGTCGCCGCGACCTGGCCGACGCCGGGCCAGTAGACCTGGGCGTCGATCCCATCGCGTGCGGCGACGTGGAAGTTCTCCTCCGCCGCCGAGAAGGACATCTGCGACCACAGCGGACGCTCATCGGCAGCGAGCGAGCGGGCGAGACCGAAGTAGAAGGCGGCGTTGGCCATCGTGTCCAGGACAGTCGGGCCGGCGGCGAGGACCCTGTTCTCCACCCGCAGGTGCGGCTTGCCGTCGACGACGTCGTAGATCGGCCGGTTCCACCGGTAGATGGTGCCGTTGTGCAGCCGGAGCTCGGGCAGCTCCGGTGTGCCGCCGGCCTCGAGCACCGCCAGCGGGTCCTCGCCCTCGGTGATCGGCAGCAGCGCCGGGAAGTACCGGACGTTCTCCTCGAACAGGTCGAAGATCGAGGTGATCCAGCGTTCCCCGAACCAGACCCGGGGCCGGACGCCCTGTGCTTTGAGCTCCTCGCTGCGGGTATCGGTGGCCTGTTCGAAGAGTGGGATCCGGGTCTCGCTCCACAGCTCGCGGCCCAGCAGGTACGGCGAGTTGGCGCCCAGGGCGAGCTGGACGCCGGCGATCGCCTGGGAGGCGTTCCAGTACGGCGCGAAGTCCTCCGGGCTGACCTGCACGTGCAGCTGGGTGCTGGTGCACGCGGCCTCCGGCATGATCGAGTCGGCGGTGGTCTCCAAGCGCTCGACCCCGTTGATCGAGATCGCGATGTCCTCGCCGCGGGCGTTCAGGATCTGATCGCTGAGCAGCTGGTAGCGCGGGTTCGGGCTGATCGTCGAGGGGGCCAGGTGGCCTGCCTGCAGCGTTGGCAGCACACCGATCATCACCAGGTGCGCCCCCACCCGGTTCGCCCGCTCCTCGGCATCGTTGAGGCTGTCGCGCAGGTTCTGCTCGAACCCGGCGACCCCGCCCTCGCCAAGACGTCGCGGTGCGACGTTGATCTCGAGATTGAACTGGCCGAGCTCGGTCTGGAAGAGCGGGTTGGCGATCTCGGCTAGCGCCTCGGCGTTCTTCAGTGCCGGGTGCCCGTCCTCGTCGACGAGGTTGAACTCGATCTCCAGGCCAGTCATGGGGTCGGCGGCGTCGAACTGGGCCTGGCGCAGCATCAGCGCGAACACGTCGAGGCAGCGGCGCACCTTCTCCCGGTGCGCGGTCCGGTCGGCCCGGGTGAACTCCTGCTGGTCGACGTCTCGTCCCATGAACGGACCCTAGGCCAGCCGCCGCGACCAGAACAGGCCAGCCTGTCGGGCAGCAGCAGGTCTCGCGCCCGTGCTCAGGACGCCGCGCTCCCCGGTCCACGCGGCGCGAGGACACGGAGCGAGCCGGCGGCCGGCGGCGTCCACACGCTCGGCGGCGCGGCGGACTCGACCAGCGACGCCACCTGCTGCGCCAGGCTGTCGGACGGGTCTCCGCAGCGGTCGATCGCGCACCACGCCAGCGCGCCGTCGCCGGCCAGCCAGGCGGCGAACCCGAGCAGTGCAGCGGCCCCGCCGCGCAGGTCGCCCGGGGCGCGGCGCAGCAGGTCGCGCCACAGCTCGACGTGCGCCTCGGCGGTGGCCTGGGACATCTGCGCCCACGCCACGTCGCGCAGCGCCTCGAACGAGACCAGCACCAGCATCCGCGCTGCCTCGGCAACCGACAGCGCGGCTCCACGGTCGAGCCAGCGGTCGATCCGTCCCTGCAACCACAACGCCTCGCCGTGCAGCACCTCGGCCAGAGGACGGCGGCCGGCGCCCGCATCCAGCAGCCGGTCGATCATCTCGGTCGCGGCCACCGAGACGGCGTCGATGTCGTCGGGATCGGTCCCCACCAGGCTCTCGCGCAGCGCCGTACGGCTCTTGTGCACGACGCGGCCGCGCAGCACCTGGGTGGCGGTGTACGGATGCGTGCTCAGGTCGTACGGCGTCCCGGGATCGGACTCGTCGTCGACGGAGTAGAACCGCTCGCCGTCGACCCGCAGCACATCGATCACCTCGATGCCGGCTGCGATCAGCCCGGGCAGCAGCTGGTCGGCGAACGACATCGCCGCGGAGACGTCGTCGGTGTAGAGGACCAGCCCGACCCTGGCAGCGGCGTGCAGCACGGCCACGTCGAGCAGCATCAGCGCGAGCTGGCGCTGGTCGTCGAGCACCACCGGTAGGTCGACCCGGGCGTGGAACGACTCTCCTCTATCTTGTGGCCTGTCTCGTGGCCCTCCTTGCTGCCCACCGGGCCGCCGGGCGCCGACGACGCCGAAGGTCAGCATCACCACCGAGTCCTCAGGATGGAAGCCGATCACATAGGGGACGACGGCAAGCAGGTCAACGGGTTCGCGTGCGATGAAAGTGTCCATGCGCCGAGGCTCACGGCCGCCGCCCCCAGCCGTCCCGGCGCCGTCGCGAGGCTGTGGAAGGCCAGCCGGTCCGGCTCCCTGTGGACGTCCGAGCCGGGCCGTACGATGCGCAGATGCGTGCTGAGCCGTCGATCCTGCACGTCGACCTCGACGCCTTCTTCGCTGCCGTGGAGCAGCGCGACAAGCCCTCGCTGCGCGGCAAACCGGTCGTGGTCGGCGGGATCGGTGGACGCGGCGTCGTCGCGACCGCCTCCTACGAGGCCCGCGCCTTCGGGGTGCACTCGGCGATGCCGACCGCCGAGGCACGCCGGCGCGCCCCCAACGCCGCGTTCCTGGCAGGGCGCTTCTCCGCATACCGGGAGACCAGCCGTGCAGTGATGGCGCTGCTGCGCAGCATCAGCCCGCTGGTCGAGCCGCTGTCCCTCGACGAGGCGTTCGTCGACCTCGCCGCCGCCGACCTCGCCGACCTCTCCGTAGCCGGTGTGAGCAGGTTCGGCTACGAGCTCAAGGAGCGGGTCGCCGAGGTCACCGGCGGCCTGACCGGGTCGGTGGGCATCGGCACCTCCAAGTTCATCGCCAAGATCGCCAGCGAGCTCGACAAGCCCGACGGCCTCGTGGTCGTCGCGCCCGGCATGGAGCAGGACCTGCTGCGGCCGATGCAGGTCACCGTCATCCCTGGCGTCGGCCCGGCGACTGCCGAGCACCTGCGCCGGATCGGCGTGCACACCGTCTCCGAGCTCGAGCAGATCAGCGCTGAGGAGCTCGTCAGGGTCCTCGGCAAGGCGCAAGGCCAGGGTCTGTACAGCCTCGCCCGTGCCCAGGACGACCGGCCCGTCGTGTCCGAGCGGGAGGCGAAGTCGATCAGCGTCGAGGACACCTACGAGAGCGACCACGTCGACCGCAAGCTCCTGGCCGCCTTGGTGGAACGCCAGGCCGGCAAGGTCACCGAGCGCCTCCGCAAGGCTCGGATGTCCGGCCGCACGGTGACCCTGAAGGTCCGGCTGCACGACTTCTCCACCCTGACCCGCTCTGCCACGCTGCCCGGACCGACCGACGATGCCCGGACCGTCGCGCGGGTCGCCCGGAACCTGCTGGAGGAGCTCGACACCTCGGGCGGCGTACGGCTGCTCGGCGTCGGAGTCTCCGGGCTCGCGGACTGGATCCAGGACGACCTGTTCAGCGACTCCGAGGACGCCGAGCCGGAGGCAGCGGATGAGGAGACCGAGACCGCCCTTGCCTCGCTCGGGCGCCGCCGCTACTGGCTGCCCGGCCTCGACGTGACCCACGACGAGCACGGCCAGGGCTGGGTATGGGGCTCGGGCCGGGGCGTGGTCACGGTCCGGTTCGAGACCGCGGCCTCGCCCTCGGGCCGGGTGCTCAGCTTCCCCGCGGACGACCCGGCTCTGCACGTGCTGGTTCCGCCCAGCGAAGAGTGATCCTGTCGCCCGGTCGCGCCTGCGCGCAGACCGGCAGGTCCGCCCCGCGCACGACCCCGATCACCGGGTAGCCGCCGGTCGTCGGGTGGTCGGCGAGGAACACGACCGGCTGGCCGTTCGGCGGCACCTGGACGGCGCCGAGCACCATCGGCTCGGTCGGCAGCTCGGCGGGCAGGCCGTTGTCGCGGCGACGCTCGAGTGCCGGGCCTGAAAGCCGCAGCCCGATCCGGTTCGAGGCCGCACCGACCTCGTAGGTCTCCCCGCCGACCCGGGCCAGAGACTCCTCGGTGAACCAGTCCGCGCGCGGTCCGGGATCCAGGTGCAGCACGCGGCCGAGGCTCGTCGGGATCGCCGTGGCCATCGGCGGCTCGGCGTACGACGGGCCCAGCGTGAGCTCGTCGCCGGCCGCCAGCGGAGCCGGCCCGAGGCCGGACAGCAGGTCGGTCGAGGACGATCCGAGCACCTGCTCGACGGCGATGCCGCCGGCGAACGCCACGTAGGACCTCAGCCCTGCCGCGGCCGCCCCCACCTGCACCACGGCCCCGGGGCCGACGGACACTGCCGACCCCCAGGCATGGTCGCGCCCGTCGATCCGGACCGAGCACGGTGCACCGCTCACCGCGAACCGGCAGCCGCGGCGTACCTCGAACCGGATCCCGGTCAGTGTCGTCTCCAGCGCCGGCGCACCCTCGGGGTTCCCGACCAGGCGATTCGCGAGCCGCAGCGCCGGGACGTCCAAGGCCCCCGATCTCGGTACGCCGAGGTGGGCATGACCGGGCCTGCCGAGGTCCTGGATCGTGGTCAGTGCCCCGGGATCGAGCACCACGACGTGTGCCGCGCCCTTCATCGCATCTCCGTCGCGACGAACCTGACCAGGCTGCCCGGCACCAGCAGGGCCGGCTCGTCCAGGTCCTCGCGCCACAGCTCGACCTCGGTCGTGCCGATCAGCTGCCAGCCGCCCGGCGAGGCGCTCGGATAGATGCTGGTGAACTCCCCCGCCAACGCCACCGACCCGGCCGGGACCGCCCGGCGCGGATCGGCACGACGACTGACCTCCAAGCCGGCCGGCAGACCGGTGCAGTAGGCGAAGCCGGGCGCGAAGCCGCAGAAGGCGACGGTGTACTCGACCGACTGGTGGATCCGCACGACCTCGGCGGCGCTGGTGCCCCATTGCCGCGCCACCTCGTCGAGATCGGGGCCGTCGTATCGGGTGGGGATCTCGACGACACCGCCTGGCTCGGGTGCTTCGGCGTCGGATTGGTCGAGCACCCAGGTGCTCAGCGACTCGACCACGCCGACCGGATCGGTCAAGCCGTCCAGCAGCACGGTCCGCGCCGCCGGGACCACCTCGACCGCGCCGAGCTGGGCGGCTCGTGCACGCAGCAGGGCGTAGGACGCCACGACCTCGGCGAGGTCAACGCACTCGACGAGGACGGCGTGCTCACCGACCCTGCGGGCTTCCATGCGCCCATCCTCGCGCACGGTGAGTCCACAAGCAGAAGAAATTGCATGCGCACGCATTTAGCTACGCATTTTGAAGGCATTAGCCGACGCATGCAGAGATAGCCTCTTAAAATAGGCGTAGGGCCCGCGAAAGTATGAGTTTCACGGGCCCTACATTTCGGTTCGGCGGTGATGCTCCGTCCCTGATCTGCCTTCCGTCCTGGCCCCGAATCCCTCCATCACCGAGGGATTACCGGCGAGTTGCCCCGCCAGGTGAGTCCGGTTCTTCCAGCTGATCCCCGCTGCCCTTCCGGGCTGCGGTAAGAGATTTCTACGCCTGCAGCGACGGGCGCGCAAGAGGTTCCGCCAACAATTCTAGAGGTTTTTTCCGGCACGTCGAGTTGTCCACCGAAAGCCTGCAATCATCCACAGATTCCCCCTGTTTTCCACACCTTCGTCCACAGGCGAACCCACAGGCGGACCACGGGCAGACCCCCGGGGCGAACCCTTGTTCGCGGCGGTCTCAGACGGACCACGGACGGACGTCGAACCCCGCCGCCAGCAGTGCCGCCCGCACCGCTCGCGCGGTCTGCACCGCATCGGCACTGTCCCCGTGCACGCAGACGGTGCGCACGTCCTCGCGCCCGGCCAGTTCGACGGCGTGCTCGGCGACCGCCCGGGATCCGGCGACCAGCGCACCCGGCTGGTCCCGTGGTACCAGCCGACCCTGCGCGGTGTACCCGCGGTCGGGGAAGCCCTCGCCGATCGCGGACCTTCCTGCCTGCTCGGCGAGCACCAGGACCCTCGAGCCCGGGAGCCCGAGCACCGGCAGGCCGCCGCTGCCCGCAAGGACGGCCGCTGCCTGCTCGGCGTCGTCGGCGATCCGGTTGTACAGGGCCCCGTGAGCCTTGACGTAGCGCACCTGGGTCCCCGCGCTGAGCGCGATAGCCGAAAGCACGGCTACCTGCTCGGCAACCCATGCGCTCAGCTGCTCGGCGGGCACCTCCATCGGCCGCCGCCCGAAGCCTTCGCGATCGGCGTAGGAGACCTGCGCGCCGATCGCCACGCCGAGCCCGGCAGCCCGCACGCACACTTCGCGCATGACCTGCTCGTTACCTGCGTGGAAGCCGCAGGCGACGTTGGCGCTGCTGACGATCTCAAGCAGCGCGGCGTCCTCGGTGACCTCCTCGCCGAGGTCCGCGTTCAGGTCTACGACAGCCGTTTCTGGGTACACAGGACCAGTCTGATCCCTCGGCGGCTCCGAACTACCGTCTGAGAAGTCTCTGAGAACCCGTTGACCAGGCAACTTCTCGAGATGGCCGAGCGTCGTACATCTCGTAGGGCACCACTCGGGAGGGAACACTCCACCCGGGCCAAGCGTTCAAACAGATGGAATCTTCAAGCACCGGGTTCCACTGCAGGAAGGGAGGGCCACCGTGACTGTACGTCGCACGGAGCGCGAGATCGAGGGCCGCGACAGCGTCGGCCTGTACCTCGACGAGATCGCTCGTACGCCGCTGCTCGACGCTGTTACCGAGGTCGAGCTGTCCAAGACCATCGAAGCCGGGCTGTTCGCCGCCAAGCTTCTCGAAGAAGGCCGTGTCGGCCGCCGCAAGGGCGGCGCCCCCGGCCTGGCCACCCAGGCTGAGCTCGAGTGGCTCGTCGAAGAGGGCGAGCGCGCTGTCCAGCAGTTCATCAACGCCAACCTGCGGCTGGTCGTCTCGATCGCCCGCAAGTACGGCCGCAGCGCGATGCCGATGCTGGACCTGATCCAGGAAGGCAACACCGGCCTGATCCGCGCGGTCGAGAAGTTCGACTACGCCAAGGGCTACAAGTTCTCGACGTACGCCACCTGGTGGGTGCGTCAGGCGATCACCCGGGGCATCGCCCAGCAGGCCCGCGTCGTCCGACTCCCCGTGCATGTCGTCGAGGAGCTCAACCAGGTCTCCTCAGCACGCCGCACGCTCGAGCGCCAGCTCGGCCGCGAGCCGGAGCCCGCCGAGATCGCCACCGAGCTCGACATGGACGTCGACCGGGTCCTGGACCTGATGGGCTGGGGTCGCGACCACGTCAGCCTCGACACCCCGCTCGACGTCGACGGCGACACCTCGCTCGGCGACCTGATCGCCCAGGAGAGCTCGCCCGGCCCGGACCTGACGTTCCTCGACACCGAGGCCCGCGACCGGCTGAACACGCTCGTGGAGCGTCTCGACGAGCGCTCCGCGGACATCATCCGCTCGCGGTACGGCCTGGTCGACGGGCGCCAGCACAAGCTGGGCGACATCGGCACCAAGCACGGCATCTCCGCCGAGCGCGTCCGCCAGCTCGAGCGAGAGGCGATCGCGAAGCTGCGACGCCTCGCCGACCCGGACCTGGCTGCCTGAGCTAGTCCCTAGGCGGTTCGCCTAGGCGGTAAGAACTGCGAAGACCTCTGTCACCCGGCGACGGAGGTCTTCGTATGTCCCGGTGTTGTCGATCACGTACGTCGCGATCGCGAGCCGGTCGTCCCGGGAGGCCTGAGCCGCCATCCGAGCCTCGGCCTCGGCGACCGTCCAGCCGCGGTCGCGGACCATCCGCTCGACCTGGACCTCGGCGGGGGCGTCGACCACGATCACGGCGTCGAAGGTGTCGGCCCGACCGCTCTCGGCCAGCAGCGGGATGTCGTGGACGACGAGCGCATCCGCCGGCGCGCCGCCCTCGAGCGCGATGATCCGCTCGAAGACCAGTGGGTGCACGATCGCCTCCAGGCGCTTGCGGGCGGCCTCGTCACCGAAGACCAGAGCGCCCATCGCCGGACGGTCCAGGTCGCCCTCGGGCGTCAGCAAGCCCTCGCCGAACTCGGCGACAACGGCGGCTAGGCCGGGCGTGCCCTTCTCGACCACCTCGCGGGCGAGCAGGTCGCCATCGATGATCACCGCGCCCAGCTCGGCGAGCATGCCCGAGACGCTGCTCTTGCCCGACGCGATGCCACCGGTCAGCCCTACTCGCTTGGTCACGGGTCGAGGTTACCGAGCGCCCGGCGCCTGCAAGGATCGGGACCATGACCAGCGATCCGCGCAGCACCGACCTCGGTCCGGGCGACCGGGTCGCGCTGCTGGTCCCGGGCTCGGCGGCGTACGTCGATGCGGTGCTCTCCCTGCTGGTCCGCGGCATCATCCCGATCCCGCTGGATCCCCGGCTGACCGAGGCGGAACGGTCCGGGATCCTGGCGGATCTCTCCCCCACCGTCGTGATCACCGACGCCGACCAGCTCGCTGCGCTGAGCGTCGGGTGGGAGCCGGACGAGGTGCCCCTGGCCCGGCCGATGCACGTCACCAGCGGTACCACCGGCGCGCCGAAGGGAGTCTTCAGCGGCGTACTGGCGCCCGCGCAGGCGGCCGCCCTGGTGGCCGAGGAGCGCGACCTGTGGGGCTTCTCGGCCCAGGACGTCAACCTGGTGCTGAGCCCGCTGTACCACTCTGCTCCGCTGCGGTTCGCGATGGGAACGCTGCTGGCTGGAGGGTCGCTGGCGATCCCGGGCCCGTTCGACCCGGCCGCTGTCACGGCCACGATCCTCGAGGCCCGGCCGACGACGATGTTCTGCGTGCCGGCGCACCTGCAGCGGCTCTTCACGCACTGGGACCAGACCTCCTGGCCGGACCTGTCCTGCTTCCGTCTGGTCGCGCACGCCGGGGCGCCCTGCCCCGACCACCTCAAGCACCGGCTGATCGAGGCCTTCCCAGCTGGGTCGACCTGGGAGTTCTACGGCTCCACCGAGGGCCAGTTCACGGCCTGCCGCAGCGAGGAGTGGTCCGAGCGGCCCGGCACTGTCGGACGGGCGCGCCCCGGCCGCACGCTGAGCGTGGATGCGGACGGCCTGATCTGGTGCACCGTGCCCGAGCACGCGCGGTTCAGCTACTTCGACGCCCCGGAGAAGACCGCTGCTGCCTGGCGCGGTGACGCCTTCACCGTGGGCGACCTGGGCCGGCTCGACGACGACGGGTACCTCTACCTGGACGGGCGCCGGGAGGACCTGGTCATCACCGGCGGCGTCAACGTCTATCCGGCCGAGGTCGAGAACGCGCTCGCCGAGCACCCCGGCGTCAGCGACATCGCCGTGTACGGCGTCCCGGACGAGCGGTGGGGGCAGCGCGTCTGCGCGGCGTACGTCGGCACCGCGACGCCTGCCGACCTCGACGCCTGGGCGCGCGAGCGCCTCTCCCCACCCAAGCGCCCCAAGCAGTACGTCGCCCTGGACGCCATCCCGCGCACCCTGACCGGCAAGATCCTGCGCCGCTCCCTCCCCCAATTTCGATAGTCCCCGCCGAAAAGCACCATCACGAGCTCGAAATTGGTGCCGATTGGCGGGGACTATCCCACTTGGGGGCACTGGAAGGAGTGCCGGTAGCCCTGGGGGCTGACCCCGCGCACGCGGCTGAAGTGCTGGCGTAGGACGGCGGCGTTGCCGAAGCCGACGTCGTTGGCGATCCACTCGATCGAGGCGTCGCTGTTCTCCAGCAGGGCCTCTGCGGCGAGCACCCGCTGGTTGGTCACCCAGGAGTGCGGGGTCGCGCCGGTCTCCGCGCGGAACCGGCGGGCGAAGGTGCGCGCCGACATGTGCGAGCGCCGGGCCAGCGCCTCGACGCTGTGGTCCTCGGCGAGGTTCTCGTTGATCCAGGCCAGCAGTGGGCCGAGCGTCTCGGCGGTGCAGTCGGGCACTGGTCGCGCGATGTACTGCGCCTGGCCGCCCTCGCGCTGAGGGGGCACCACCATCCGCCGGGCGACCATCGAGGCGACGTGCGCGCCGTACTCCTTGCGCCACAGGTACAGGCAGGCGTCGAGGCCGGCAGCGGAGCCGGCCGAGGTGATCACCGGGTCCGCGTCGACGTAGAGGACCTCGGGGATGACGCGCGCCTTCGGGAACTGGGCCTGCAGGTCGGCCGCATGCATCCAGTGCGTCGTGCAGTCGCGGCCGTCGAGCAGGCCGGCCTTGCCGAGGACGAACGAGCCCGAGCAGACCGAGAGCACCCGGCCTCCGCGCGCGACCGTGTCGCGCAGCAGCTGGAGGACCTCCTCGGGGATGTCGGCCGTCCCCTTCACGGCCGGCACGCAGACCAGGTCGGCCTCTCGGGTCCGCTCCAGGCCGTGCTCGACGTGCAGGTCGAACCCCATGCTGGTCGAGACCCGCGGCGAGGCCGCGCAGACAGCGAACTCGATCGCCGGTACGCCGTGCTCGGTGCGGTCGATCCCCCACGCCTCGCACACGACGCCGAGCTCGAACG
>DATAZI010000069.1:0-34073 GCA_036272095.1 Marmoricola sp.
CCCTCGAGCAGGGCGCTGATCGCGACCCCGTCGGCCAGGGAGTGGTGCGCCTTGACCACGACGGCGACACGGCCATCGGCCAGGCCTTCGGCGTAGTGCATCTCCCACAGCGGGTGGCGCTCGTCGAGCGGGGAGCTGGCGATCCGCGAGACCAGGGCGCAGACGTCCTGGTAGGTCGCGGTGCCGCCGAGGTCGTGGTGGCGGAAGTGGTGGGCGGTGTCGATCTCGAGGACGGGCAGGATCACCGGGTGGTGCAGTGCGAACGGGATCCGGACGGTCCGGTGCCGCAGCGGGGGCAGCAGCGGGATCCGGGCTGAGACGGCCGCGGTGAAGTTCTCGAAGGTCAGCACCCCATCGGGCTCGAGGAGGGCGAGGAGGTGGATGTGCTGGTGCACCTCGGGCGTCTGGCTGTAGAAGAAGCCGGCATCGAAGCCGCTGATCCGGACGAGCGGACCATCCATCGGGCCACCCCCTGTCGCCGTCGGCACCAGGCTAGACCGCACGGGCTCCGCAGTATCGGAGAATGGACCGGCGTTGACATCAGTCGAACATGTGTTCGAACATGAGCAGATGCCCGCACCCCTCGCTCTCGCACCTTCTGGAGCCCTGCGCGACCAGACGCTTGCGCAGCTGCAGGAGCGGATCAAGGGCATGCAGGACGGGGTCGCCCGGTTGCCGGTCAGCACCCACCCGGCCCTGGCCGGCCTGGTCCAGCTGCGCACCGGCGGTGCCTACGAGGTCGACCACGCCAGTCTGGCGATGGCCTTGCTGGCAGCACCCTCCTCCGAGGGCGCCTGGTCGGCTGTCGTGGGGGCGGGGGACTTCGGCGTCGAGGCGGCGGCCGAGCTCGGGGTCGACCTGACCCGGACCGTCCTGGTGCCGGACCCGGGCGAGCAGTGGCTCGAGGCGACCGCTGCGCTGGTCGACGTGGTCAGCATCGTGGTGCTCCGGCCGCCGCCCGGGGTCAGCGAGCGGACCGCGAGCCGGATCGGCGCTCGGCTGCGCAAGCGGTCGTGCCTGCTGATCGTCTGGGGCTGCTGGCCCGGTGCCGAGGCGCGGATCAGCATCCGCTCCTCGACCTGGTCCGGGGCTGACTCGGGTCACGGCAGGCTGCGCAGTCGTCGGGTCCTGCTCGGCGTGCAGCAGGGGACGGCGCCGGTACGGACCACCGAGTTGATGTTCCCCTCCGAGACGGCGCCGCTGGCCCGGGTCGCCCCGCGGGACGAGCAGGCCGTGAGCACGGCATGAGATCGCTGGTGGTGTGGTGCCCGGACTGGCCGGTGACCGCGGCGCTCGCTGACGGCGATCTCGCCGCCGGGGTGCCGCCTGCCTCGGGCCAGCGTGCCTGCGCGGTGGTCACCCGGAGCGCGGTGGTGGCCTGCAACGCCCAGGCCCGGGAGCACGGCGTACGCCGGGGGATGCGGCGTCGTGATGCGCAGTCCCGCTGCCCCGAGCTGGTGCTCTTCGAGGCCAACCCCGACCGCGACGTCCGCGCCTTCGAGCCGGTGATCGCCGCCGTCGAGGAGCTGCGTCCCGGGGTGGCGCCGCTGCGGCCGGGGATGCTGGCGATCAAGGCGCCCGGGCGGTTCTACGGCAGCGAGGAGCACGCCGCCGCGACGATCGCGCAGCGGCTGGTCGAGGTCGGCGTGCGCGACGTCCGGATCGGTGTCGCCGACGACCTCTTCGCTGCCGAGCAGGCAGCCAGGCTGGCCGACGTACAGGGGTGGCACGTGGTGCCGACGGGATCCTCGGCGGCCTTCCTGGCGACCCTGCCGATCGGGGTGCTCGAGTCAGGCTCCGGCGAAGGGGCCGACCTGGTCGGGCTGCTCCGCAGGCTCGGGCTGCGGACCCTCGGCGACCTGGCTGCCTTGCCGGCGCGCGACGTGCTGACCAGGTTCGGCGCGTACGGCGCGCAGGTGCACCGGCTGACCCGTGGCGCCGACCCGGTCCAGCCGCCGACCCGGACACCGCCCCCCGACCTGGTCGCCGAGGTGGTCTTCGAGCCGGCGCTGGTCTCGGTGGAGGCGGTCAGCTTCAGCGTCCGGCGGACCGCGGAGGGGTTCGTCGCGGCACTCGCTGAGCGTGGGCTGGTCTGCACGGCCCTGCGGGTCGAGGCCGAGGGCGAGGATGCCAAGCGGTCGCTGCTCTCGGCTCGTTCGTGGGTGCACTCGCGCTGGTTCGGAGCCGGTGACGTCGTGGACCGGGTGCACTGGCAGCTGCAGGCGACGCCGGCAGGGGTCCTGGTGGGCGCGCCGGTGGGTCTGGTCCGGTTCGTGCCTGAGACGGTCGAGCCGGCGGCGGCGCATGCTGACGGGCTCTGGGGCGGCGGCACCGATGACCGGGTCGACCGCGGGGTCGCCCGGGTCCAGGCGATGCTCGGGTACGACGCCGTCGTAGTGCCGGTCCGCCAGGGAGGCCGGAGCCCGGCCGACCGGCAGCTGCTGGTGCCGTGGGGCGAGCGGCCGGCGTCGGTCCGCCCGCCGGACCTGCCCTGGCCGGGCGGCATCCCCTCTCCCGCCCCGAGCCGGGTCTTCGCCGAGCCCTGGGCGACCTCGGTGGTGGGCGAGAACGGGCAGAGCGTGAGCCTCGACAACCGCGGTGTGCTCAGCAGCGCCCCCGTCCGGTTCCACACCGGCAGCGGCTCGCGCTGGGTCCCGGTGGACTCCTGGGCGGGTCCCTGGCCGGTCGACGAGCAGTGGTGGGAGCAGCCCGCGCGCGGCCTGGCCGCCCGGTTCCAGGTTGTCGGCGTCGACGGCCGCGCCTGGCTGATGCGCTGCGAAGGCAGCCGGTGGTGGACCGAAGCGGGCTATGACTGATGGGCTGGTCGAACCCACCGATCCCGTGGTCCGAGCTCGAACGACGGCTCTCCCCGGTGCCGCAAGCGGCCAACGCGGCGCCCGACGAAGGCCCCGTTACCCGGAAGCGGAAGCGGCCTGCGCCCGACGTCGAGGTGCGGCCGCCGGCGGGGCCGGTGACGCCGTACGCCGAGCTGCACGTGCACAGCAACTTCAGCTTCCTCGACGGCGCCAGCGGACCTGACCGGCTGGTCGAGCAGGCTGTCCGGCTGGGGCTGTCCGGCATCGCGCTCACCGACCACGACGGATTCGCCGGGGCGCCGCTGTTCGCCGAGACGGCCCAGAAGTATGGCCAGAGGCATGCCCCTCTGAAGACCGTCTACGGGGCCGAGCTCTCGCTGGGTCTGAGCGCTCCGCAGAACGGCGTACCCGACCCCGAAGGCACGCATCTCCTCGTCCTGGCCGAAGGCGTCGAGGGCTACCACCGGCTGGCGGCGGCGATCACCGACGCGCAGCTGCGCGGTGATGAGAAGGGCCGCCCGCTCTACGACCTGGCCGAGCTCTCCGAGCGCGGTCGCGGGCACTGGGTGGTCCTGACCGGGTGCCGCAAGGGCAGCGTCCGTAGTGCGCTGGCATCCGGTGGCGCCCGGGCGGCCGCTCTCGAGCTGGACACGCTCACCGCGCTGTTCGGGCACGACCGGGTGGTCGTCGAGCTGGTCGACCACGGCTATCCGACAGATCATGAGACCAACGACGTACTGGCCGGGCTGGCAGCTGTGCACGGGCTGCCGGTGGTCGCGACCAACAACGTGCATCACGCCACTCCAGACGAGCACCGGCTCGCCTCGGCGATGGCCTCGATCAGGGCGCGCCGCAGCCTGCCGGAGATGGACGGCTGGCTGCCGCCGTGGGGCGCTGCCGGGCTGCGCTCGGGAGCCGAGATGGCCCGGCGGTTCGCCGGATACCCGGGGGCTGTCGCGCACTCGGTGACCCTGGCCGACCAGCTCGCCTTCGACCTGCAGAAGGCCACCCCGCGCCTGCCCAAGCAGGGCATCCCCGAAGGCCACACCGCGAGCACCTGGCTGCGGGTGCTGACCAAGCAGGGGTTCGAGACCTACTACCGCGGTACGCCGCACGAGCAGGCCGCGCGGGACCGGATCGAGCACGAGCTGCGGACCATCGAGGACAAGGACTTCGCCGGCTACTTCGTGATCGTGCATGACATCGTCGCGTTCGCCCGCAGCCAGGGGATCCTCTGCCAGGGCAGGGGATCGGCGGCCAGCTCGGCGGTCTGCTACGCGCTCGGGATCACCGCGATCGACTCGGTCTACTACCGGCTGCCCTTCGAGCGGTTCATCTCCGCCCATCGCGACGAGGAGCCCGACATCGATGTCGACTTCGATTCCGACCGGCGCGAGGAGGTGATCCAGTGGGTCTACGAGCGCTACGGCCGGCACAACGCGGCCCAGGTCGCCAACGTGATCACCTACCGGCCCAAGATGGCGGTCCGCGATGCCGCCAAGGCGCTGGGCCACTCGCCGGGCCAGCAGGATGCGTGGTCGAAGTCCATCGACCACTGGTCAGGGGCGGTCAGTTCCGGGGACACGGGCATCCCGGTGCCCGTGATCGACCTGGCCAACCAGCTGATGAAGTCGCCACGGCACCTCGGCATCCACTCCGGCGGGATGATCCTCACCGAGCGGCCGATCGGCGAGGTCTGCCCGATCGAGCGGGCCCGGATGGAGAAGCGGACGATCCTGCAGTGGGACAAGGACGCGTGCGAGTACATGGGGCTGGTCAAGTTCGACCTGCTGGGTCTGGGGATGCTCGGCGCGCTGAACCAGATGATGGTGATGATCGGCGCCGACCTCGATGAGCACTGGACGCTGCAGAGCATCCCCAAGGAGGAGCCCGGTGTCTACGACATGCTCTGCCGGGCCGACTCGATCGGGGTCTTCCAGGTGGAGAGCCGGGCGCAGATCGGCACCCTGCCGAGGTTGCGCCCGCGGACCTTCTACGACCTCGCGATCGAGATCGCGCTGATCCGGCCCGGCCCGATCCAAGGCGGTGCGGTGCACCCCTACATCCGGCGCGCGACCGGGCGCGAGGAGGTCGGCTATGCCCACCCGGACCTGGTGCCGGTGCTCCAGCGCACGCTCGGCGTACCGCTGTTCCAGGAGCAGTTGATGGAGATGGCGGTGGCGATCGGCGACTGCACCCGCGACGACGCCGACCTGCTCCGCCGGGCGATGGGCTCCAAGCGGGGGATAGAGCGGATCGAGTCGATCAAGGCGACGCTGTTCGAGGGGATGGCCAGGCGCGGGCTGCGTGGCGAGCAGGCCGAGCAGATCTATGTGCAGATCCTCTCCTTCGCCAACTTCGGGTTCGCCGAGAGCCATGCGCTGAGCTTCGCGCTGCTGGTCTACGCGAGCTCGTGGTTCAAGCTGCACTACCCGGCGGCGTTCCTGGCCGGGCTGCTGCGCTCGCAGCCGATGGGGTTCTACTCGCCGCAGTCGCTGACCCAGGACGCCCGCCGGCACGGCGTGGAGGTGCTCCGTCCGGACATCGTGGCCTCGGGGGCGCAGGCGGGTCTGGAGCTCCGCTCGTCGAGCCAGCCTCGTTCGTCGAGCTTGTCGAGACGTGGTGAGCCGACAGGCCTGGACGCGTGTGTCGGAGCCCACCACGAGCCCACGCCGTACGACGAGACCGCGCCTGACCTGACCCTGACCCACCGGCGCGATGGTGCCTTCGCCGTACGCCTTGGCCTCGACGAGGTCAGGGGCATCGGCACCGACGTGGCCCGGCGGATCGTCGCTGCCCGCGAGGAGCTCCCGTACGCCGACATGGTCGACCTGTCCCGGCGGGCCGGGCTGGACTCCGGCCAGCTCGAGGCGCTGGCCACGGCAGGAGCCTTCGAGAGCTGGGGGCTGTCGCGGCGCGAGGCGCTGTGGAATGCCGGGTTCACCGAGCGCGAGGACCAGCTCGAAGGGGCGGGTGCTGTGGTGGCGGCTCCGATGCTGCCCGGCCTCGACCCCGTGGGGGTGACCTTGGCCGACCTGTGGGCCACCAGGATCTCGCCGTCCTCGCACCCGATCGCGCACCTACGCCCGGCACTGGACGTCGTCGGCATCTGGTCGGTCGGCGGGCTGGTCGAGGCCGAGTCCGGCCGCCGGGTCCACGTCGCCGGCCTGGTGACCCATCGGCAGCGCCCGGGCACCGCTGGCGGGGTCACCTTCCTCAACCTCGAGGACGAGACCGGGATGCTCAACGTGATCTGCACCGAGGGTGTCTGGAACCGCTACCGGAAGGTCGCCAGGACAGCGGCCGGCATGGTGATCCGCGGCCTGCTGGAGCGCAACGACGGCGTCACCAACCTGCTCGCCGACAAGATCTCGTCCCTGGCCGGCGTCAGCCCCGCCGCCGAGCAGGCACTACGGGAAAGGCACCAGCCGCGCGACTTCCAGTGAGCGCCGGCTATCCGCCCGCCCGCGCCGACCCCACCACATCAGCCACGAACTCCAGCTTGTCGAGCACCGGGCCCGGGATGACGAACGGGTACAGGTCGTCTCGGCCCATGCTCCGGTTGATCTGGTTCAGCGCGGTCGAGAGCGGGACCCACACGCCCACCACCAGGTCGCGGAAGACCGAGAACGCCGTCGGGTCGACCGTAGTCAGGCCGTAGGCGGCGGCGGTCTCCACGGTGTCGCTGATGTGCAGGTAGTGGGCGAAGGTCTCGGCGAAGTCCTCGAACGGATGCATCGTGGCGTACGTCGAGATGAAGCTGTCCTCCCAGCCGGCGGGCGGGCCTTCGGCGTAGTGCCGCTCGATCGCCTCGTCGTACGGCGCGTTCTCGTCGCCGAACAGCTCGCTGCACCGCTCGATCAGGTCGCCGCGGACCAGCTGCCACTCGTAGTAGTGCCCGATCTCGTGGCGGAAGTGGCCGAGCATCGTCCGGTACGGCTCGTCGAGCCGGACCCGGACCTTCTCGCGCAGGGCATCGTCGCTCTCGGCCACGTCGATAGTGATGACGCCCTCGTCGTGCCCGATCGTGACCTTCTCCTCAGCGCCGTTGAGCAGGTCGAACGCGAGTCCGTTGACCGGGTCGCCGCCCTGGTCGGCGGGGCCCTTGCCGACCAGCGGCAGCCCGAGCACGTCGAGCTCGGCGATCAGGTAGCGCTTCGCCTGCTCGGCGGCGTGGAACGAGACCAGGCCGGCCAGGTCGCTGTCGGCGGGACGGGTCCGCGTCAGGTCGCAGGAGAAGCAGCTGCCGCCCTCGAACTCGGTCAGCCAGGTGCAGCCGGAGAGGTTGAGGTTGCTGCACACCCACCAGACCAGGCCGGTGGAGTCGACGTACCGGCCGGTCTCGCTGACCGGCACGATCGCTCGTTCGCTCCGGGAGTAGCCGAGCGGCGAGCCGCAGGAGACGCAGAGGGAGTTCTCGAAGTAGAGCGCGCTGTCGCAGACCCGGCAGGAGAAGTCCTTCATGAGAGTGGGGCCACGTCTACTTCTACCTTCAGGGTCGAGGTCGTCGCGTCCGAGAAGATCACGCCTTTCAGAGGGGGGACGTCGCCGTAGTCGCGCCCCCATGCCGTGGTCACGTAGCGGTCCCCGACGCGTTGGTCGTTGGTCGGGTCGATCGCGAGCCAGATGTCAGACCCGGGTACCCAGACCGCGGCCCAGGCATGCGAGGCATCCGCTCCGACGATCCGCTCCCGGCCCGGCGGCGGGTCGGTGGCGAGGTAGCCGCTGACGTAGCGGGCTGCGAGTCCGTGGCTTCGCAGGCAGGAGAGGGTCAGGTGCGCGAAGTCCTGGCAGACCCCGGCGCGGTTGGTCATCACGTCCTCGACGGTGGAGGTCACGGTGGTCGCGCCGACCTCGTAGGTGAAGTCCGTGTGGATGCGGTGCATCAGGTCCTCGACGGCCTCGCCGAGCGGCCGCCCCGGCAGCAGCGACTCCGCGGCATAGGCGCGGGCGCGCTCGCTCGGAGGCACCTCCGGGGACGGCAGTGCGAAGTCGACGGCCTGCCAGGCCCCCGGTACGCCGGGTTGGGCCGACGGACGGGCCTCTTCCCAAGGACGGGCCAGCGCCGCCTCGTCGTACGCCGGCACCAGCACCTCGACATCGGCGCTCGAGGTGACCTGCAGCTCGGTGTGCGCACTGGTGACCTGGAAGTAGGTCATCAGGTTGCCGTAGTAGTCGGTCTCCTGGGTCAGGTCGGCCGGCATCGGGTCGATGGTGACCTGGGGTGTCGAGACGAACTGCCAACCGAGCTCGCGCGGGGTCAGGTGCCCGACGCCGAAGCTGTCGGTGACGGGCTTGTCGTAGTTGTAGGTGGTGCGGTGCCAGACCTGGAACTTCATCGCCGTCACGGACCTTCGGCCAGGCCGAGCGGGCGCATCGGCGGCCCTGCCTCGAAGTGCACGGCGGTGATCGCATCGGTCAGGACCAGCAGCTGCCGGTCGACCAGATTGAGCTGGCGGGTCAGGTGCGGACGCGACTCGCCGTCGAGCGAGACGAGCGCGTAGAGGTCGATCCCGCTGCACTCCTCGATCAGCTCGTCGAGCAGCCGCTCCGGCCGTGTCGACCCGGTCGAGGACTTCAGGTCGCCGAGGTGCCGGCGCAGCTCGGTCAGGGCGAACAGCAATGACCGTGGGTTCTCCGGGTCGAGCAGCAGCAGGTCCAAGACGGTGCGCGGTCGGACGTAGCCGCCGTACCGGCGCCGGTAGGTGACGGTGCTGTCGGCCGCGACTAGCAGCTGGTTGAGCACCATCCGGTCGATGTCGATGCCGCGACGCACCACTGCCATCCGCAGCATCTGGGTCAGCTGGAGCGCCCGCTCCAGCCAGCCGCCGACATGGATCATCCGCCAGCCCTCGTCGCGGACCATGTTGCCGGTGATGCCGTGCAGCGCCATCGTCGCGTTGAGCATCCGGCCGGCGCTGTCGGCGATCTGGTAGCTGTGGTCGTGGCGCACCAGCTCCCACGAGGCCCGGTCATAGGAGCCGAACGACTTCCACACATCCAACGACAGCTGGTCGCGGACGCTCTGTGCGCAATCGCGCAGGGCGGACACCGACTGCGCCACCGACCCCGGCCGGTTGCCGTCGAGCAGGAGCGAGCGCAGGTCGTGCTCGACGCCGTCTTCGGAGCGGTGCCCGCCTGCCAGCCGCTCGAGTGCCTCGAGCAGGACCGAGGTGGCACGGCCGCCGACGGAGCCAGGCCTGCTCAGGAAGTCCTCGCTGAGGGCGTGCGTGGTGAGCAGCAGCCGCAGGGTGTCCTCGGTGCGGGCGACGTACCGGCCGAACCAGTAGAGGTCGTCCAGGGCGCGCGGTACGACGGCCGGCCGAGCCTGCACCGTCGTGTGCGCGAGCACTCCGACCAGGCCCTGGTCGGCGTCGGTCGGGTTGCCCTTGAGCACCCAGACGTCCTTGCTGGCACTGCCGACGCCGTCGTCGTCGTGCAGCGAGGCGAGCCCGCCGATCATCGGCCGGTAGACCGAGCCGTAGCGCAGAGTGAAGGTGCGCAGTGTCAGCGGGGCCGGGGACAGGCCGCCGGCGGCGAACGTCGGAGCCTGCGAGAGCGCCAGCTGTTCCTGCCCGACGTAGCGGTGCGGCTGGGCGGTGATCAGCCGGCGCAGGTGCTCGGGCTCCTGCCCGACGAGCTCATCCCCGGGCCGGTCGATGGCGCGGACCGCGAGGTTGCCGAGGTTCGCCACGACGTGGGCCAGGCTGTCAGGGTCCCCGCACCACCAGGTCCGCACCGACGGCAGCCGGAGCGATTCGCCGAGGAGGGCCTCGCTCGCGGCGGGCAGGAAAGGCAGCAGGCCGGGGTTCTCCAGGATGCCGGCGCCGAGGCCGTTGACGATCCGGACCGTGCCGCGTCGTACTGCCTCGGACAGGCCGGCGACACCGAGCTGCGAGTCGGCACGGAGCTCCAGCGGGTCGCTCCACGATGCATCCACCCGGCGCAGGATCACGTCGACCTGCTCGCGGGACCCGCCGTACTCGCGCAGGTAGACCTTGCCCTCACGGACCTCCAGGTCTGAGCCCCGGACGAGCGGCAGGCCGAGGCTGGCAGCGACATTGGCCTGGTCGAATGCGGTCTCGGAGTGGGTGCCCGGGGAGAGCACGACGATGCGGGGGTCGACCACGTCGGGGTCGGCGGTCTGGACGAGGGCCGCCCGGAACGCCGAGAGGAACGGGCGGACCCGGTGCAGCCCGGCCTCGCGGTAGAGCTCGGGGAGGACCTGGGAGATGACCCGGCGGTTCTCGATCGCGTAGCCGATCCCCGAAGGTGCCTGGGCGCGGTCGGAGAGCACCGTCCAGCTGCCGTCTACGCCGCGGCCCAGGTCGGCGGCGGCCACCACCAGGGGCCGCCGGTCCGCCGCAGACTTCCGGGCCATCGGCCGCACGAAGCCGGCGTGGCCGAAGACCACCTCCGGCGGGATCACCTGGTCCCGCAGCAGCACCTGGTCGCCGTACAGGTCGACCAGGATGGCGTTGAGCAGCTCGGCGCGCTGGGCGAGCCCGGTCTCCAGCGGGGCCCACTCGGCAGCGCTGATCACCAGCGGCATCGGGTCGAGCCGCCACGGTCCCGGCGTCCGTCCGGCCCGGGCGTAGGTGACGCCGTCGTTGGTCAGGAACCGGTCGATCTCGGCGTGCAGCCGGGCCAGGTCGCTGCCGGTGAGGTTGACCGCCAGCTCCGCCAGGCCCTTCCAGCTGCCGCGCAGGGCGCCGTCCGGCCCGACCACCTCGTCGTAGCGCGGACCGGCACCGGTCAGCGTGGGCTGGCTGAGCGCGGTGGCGTAGTCGCGGAGCGCAGTCACCGGCTCGTCACTTCGGGGCCACCCGGCGAAGGTCCAGAGTGTGCGGGTGCTCCGCGCTTCGCGCCCGGTGACCGGCTTCGAGCGCCGCCGCGACGTCGATGGCGCCGGCCGTGTGGCCGCGTGCCTCGAAGCGGCTCGACCGACGGGCTTCCGCGGACTGGGCGTTGACGGGCGGGTGGTCATAGGACCTGCCACCGGGGTGAGAGACGTGGTACGTCGCGCCGCCGAGCGAGGTCTGCGCCGCCAGGTCGACGACGTCGAAGTGCAGCGGGGCGTGCACCTCGATCGAGGGGTGCAGTGCCGAGGAAGGCTGCCAGGCGCGGTAGCGGACGCCGGCGTAGTACTCGCCCGCGGTCCCGGTAGGTGTGAGCGGCACGGGTACACCCTGACACGTCACCAGGTGCCGTCCGGGCAGGAATCCACGGGCGGAGACCTGGAGCCGCTCGACCGAGGAGTCGACGTAGCGCGCCGTCCCGCCCGAGGTGGCCTCCTCGCCCAGGACGAGCCACGGCTCGATGCCGGCGCGGATCTCGAGCTCGACCGGCCCGGCGGCTGCTACGCCGATCCTCGGGAAGCGGAACTCGGTGAACGGGTCCAGCCAGGAGTCCTCGAAGTCGATCCCATGAGCCTGCAGGTCGGCGACGACCCGGCGGATGTCGGCGATCGCGCCGTGCGGCAGCAGGAACTCGTCGTGCAGGCCGGTGCCCCACCGGACCAGCGGCTCGGTCTCGGGCCGCTCCCAGAACATCGACACCAGCGACCGCACCAGCAGCACCTGGACCAGGGCCATCTGCGGGTGCGGCGGCATCTCGAATCCACGCAGCTCCAGCAACCCGAGCCGGCCGCGCGAGGAGTCGGGGGAGTAGAGCTTGTCGATGCAGAACTCGGCCCGGTGGGTGTTGCCGACCAGGTCGGTCAGCAGGTGCCGCAGCGCGCGGTCGACCATCCACGGGCGGGGCTCGAGACCTGCGGCTCGTACGGCGTCGTCTGCTGGTCGAGCCTGTCGAGATCCCCGAGCGATCTCGGCGAAGGCGATCTCCATCTCGTACACGGCATCCGGGCGGCCCTCGTCGAACCGCGGCGCCTGGCTGGTCGGGCCGATGAAACGGCCGGAGAAGAGATAGGACAGGGCCGGGTGCCGCTGCCAGTAGCTGATCATCGAGACCAGCAGGTCCGGGCGGCGCAGCACCGGGGAGTCGATGGGCTGGTTGCTGCCGAGCGTCAGGTGGTTGCCGCCGCCGGTCCCGGTGTGGGTGCCGTCGAGGTCGAACTTCTCGGTGGTCAGACGGGTCCGCCGGGCGAGGTCGTAGAGCGTCGTGGTCAGGTCGCGCTGCTCGGCCCACGACGAGGTCGGCTGCACGTTGACCTCGATCACGCCGGGGTCCGGGGTGACGACCAGCTGGGCGAGCCGTGCGTCCGGCGGCGGGCCGTAGCCCTCGATCACGATCGGCTGCCCCCAGGCGACGGCCGCTTCCTCGAGGACGGCGAGCAGGCCGGAGTAGTCCTCGAGCCGCGTTGTGGGCGGCAGGAAGGCGTGCACGAAGCCGTCGCGGCCCTCGAAGGTGAGCGCGGTGATCGCGGTCTTCTCGGCGTCGACCACCTCGATCTGCGGCACGCCCGCCACCAGCGACGGACCGGCGAGCAGGTACGACGGCTGCGCCGGGGCCTCTGGGTCGGTCCACGCGATCGAGTCGAGCGGGAGGCGCAGGCCGACCGGACTGGTGCCCGGCGCGAGCACGAGCCGGCCACGGCGCAGCCGCCAGACCGGCGAGGTCCAGTCCTCGCCCGTCGCCAACGGGAGCACGTAGCCCGTCGGCTCGGTCTCGGCAGCGTCGAGCTCGCCGAGCAGCTCGACGGCTGCGCGCGCGTTGTCGCGATCCGTCTCAGGTGCTGCGCCGTCGGGGAGCCTGACTGCGGTGGCGACGGTCCCGAACGGATCCTCATACGCCGGCAGCAGCTGCTCGGCCGGCAGCCCGAGCAGCCGGGTCACCTCCCCGGCGAAGGCAGCTGTACGCCGGCCGGCATCCTCGAACGCCTGCGCCGGGTCCCACGGCTCGGCCAGCAGCGCCGGCTCGCGCCACAGCGGTACGCCGTCCTTGCGCCACTGCAGTGCGATGTTCCATCGCGGCAGGTCCTCGCCGGGGTACCACTTGCCCTGGCCCCGATGCACGACCCCGCCGACGGCGTACTGCTCGCGCAGGGTCTCAGCGAGCCGGCGGGCGAGCAGCCGCTTCTCCTCGCCGTCGGCATCAGTGCTCCACTGGGCAGCGGTGCCGTCATCCTCGTTCCCGGGGTCCAGCGCCACGAAGGTCGGCTCGCCGCCCATGGTCAGCCGGACGTCACCGGCCTCCAGCCGGGCGTCGACCGCATCGCCTAGGGCATCGATCCGCTGCCACTGGTCGTCGCTGTACGGCTTGGTGACCCGCGGGTCCTCGTGGATCCGGCGGACTGTGTTGGAGAACGCGAAGGTGACCTCGACCGGGTCGGTCAGACCCTCGATCGGCGCGGCCGAGGACGGGTCCGGCGTCGCCGAGAGGGGGATGTGACCCTCGCCGGCGAACAAGGCGCTGGTCGGGTCGAGCCCGACCCAGCCGGCCCCGGGCAGGAACACCTCGGTCCACGCGTGCAGGTCGGTGAAGTCGGCCTCTGGCCCGCTCGGCCCGTCCAGGCTCTCCTCGTCAGCCGCCAGCTGCACCAGGTAGCCGGAGACGAACCGGGCCGCCAGGCCGTACTGGCGCAGCAGCGAGACCAGCAGCCAGGCGCTGTCGCGGCACGAGCCGATCGCACGGCCCAGCGTCTCCGACGGGGTCTGCACGCCGACCTCGAGCCTGACCGAGTAGCCGACCGCTGCCATGACCGCGGAGTTCACCGCGACCAGGAAGTCGATGGTGCTGCTGCCCTCCTCGGGCAGCCCCAGGCTCTCGCGGAACGCCGTGACCTCGTCGGCACCCTCGGGCACGGGACGCAGGTACGGCGCCAGGTCGGCGGCGAGCTGGGGGTCGTAGGCGAACGGGAAGGTCTCGGCGTACTCCTCGACGAAGAAGTCGAAGGGGTTGATCACCATCAGATCGGCGACCACGCCGACGTTGATCTCGAGCCTCTCGACCTTCTCGGGGAACACGATCCGGGCCAGCCAATTGCCGAACGGGTCCTGCTGCCAGTTCAGGAAGTGGTTCTTCGGCTCGATCTGCAGCGAGTAGGCCTCGATCGGCGTACGGGCGTGCGGAGCCGGGCGCAGCCGCACGACGTGTGGCGAGACCGCGACGGCGTGGGCGAACGTGTACGACGTCCGGTGCTCGAGTGCGACCTTGACCGACATGGCCCCACCTTCGCCGATCCACGTTGCAGTCAGGTAACAGACCCGCTCGTCGAGCCTGTCCAGACGCCGGGACGTCCGCGCCTAGTACACCAGCGCCGCCAAATAGGTCCGGGCGTAGTCGCGCACGGCGAGGTCGTCGGTCATGTCGACCGCGCCGTACGGGTTGAGCATGTAGGTGTACGCGATCCGCAGCATCAGCTCGGCGACCACGTGCAGCTCGTGGTCCGGCATCGTGGCTCCGCTGCGGCGCAGGGTCCGGGCTACCCGGTGCGCGGAGCCGAGGACGGTGCTGCTGTGCGAGCCGCTGGTCGCGCCCCCGACCCCCGTGATGATCTCCGGCTCGGTCTCCACCAGCCGGGCGAGCAGGGGGATCTCCCGGGTCAGCGCGATGCCGGCGGTGAAGCACTCGATCACCGCCTCCCGCGGCGCCAGGTCCGCGGCCAGCTCGTCGAGCTGGTCGAAGAACGCGTCGATCTCGCGGTCCAGCACCGCCTGCAGCAGCGCCTCCTTGGTGGGGTAGGCCCGGTACAAGGTGCTGCGGCTCACGCCGGCGGCGCGGGCGACGTCCTCGACGTTGGAGCGACGGGCGCCGTACTGCTCGAAGACCTGCTGGGCGGCGTCCAGGATGCCTGAAGTCACGATCCGCCTCAGATCTTCTCGAGCGTGACCGGCAGCCGGTCGCGCGGGAACGGCAGGGCGACCAGGTCCAGGGGCCACTCGTAGCCCTCGGGCACCGACCATTTATAGGTACGCAGCAGCTCGTGGAAGATTGCCCGGACCTGGACGCCGGCGAAGTACATGCCGATGCACTTGTGCACCCCGCCGCCGAACCCGTGGAACGCCATCCGGTGGCTGTGGTCCTCGCGCCGCGACTCGGCGAACCGGTCCGGGTCGAAGACCGCCGGGTCGGGCCAGTACTCCGCGTCGTAGTGGTTGTAGAACGGCGAGACGGTGACGAACGCGCCTTCAGGGATCCGGAAGCCGTTGACCGAGGTCTCCCTGGTCGCGACCCGCGGCATCGTGGGGACAGGGCTGCACAGCCGCAGCGACTCCTTCATCACCCGCTCGAGCAGCTCGTTGCCGACGACCGAGTCGTAGTCGTCACCGGTGGCCAGCACGCTGGCCCTGGCCTTCTCCTGCCATTCAGGCGAGCGGGCGAGGTAGTAGGCCATCGTGCTCATCGTGATCGTGCTGGTGTCGTGCGCAGCCATCAGCAGGAAGATCATGTGGTTCACGACGTCCTCGTCGCTGAACACGTCGCCATCGTCGCTGGTAGCCGTGCAAAGCTGGGCGAACAGGTCGTCGCCGCCATCACGGCGCTTGGCCGGCAGGTGGGCGTAGAAGAACTCCTCGAGCACCTTGCGCGCTGCGAGCCCCTTGGCCCACGGGGTCCCGGGAACGTTGGACCGGATGATCGAGGTGCCGCCGCGGACAGCGGCGATGAAGGCCTTGTTGATCTTGTCCTGCTCGGCGCGGGGGAGGTCGACGCCGACGAAGACCTCGATCGCGAGGTCGAGGGTGTGCGCCTTGAACAGCTCGTACATCCGCGGGTGCGCCACGTCAGCCCACTGGGCCAGGCCGGCCCGGATGTGCGGCACCATCACCGCGTGGTAGCGGCGCATCGCGTCGTTGGTGAAGGCTGCCTGCAGGATCCGCTTGTGGTGCAGGTGCTCCTCGAAGTCGAGCAGCATCAGGCCGCGGTTGAAGAACGGCCCGATGAAGTGCGACCACGCCGGGCCGTTGGCGAAGACCCGGTCGCGGTTGATCAGGATCTGCTCGGAGGCGTCCATCCCGTAGCAGGCGTAGAGCGTGGTGCCGAAGACGTTGAGCTTGAGCACCTCGCCGTACTTGGCGCGCATCACGTCGTTGTGCCCGATCGGGTTCCTGCGCATCTTCAGCAGGTGGGGGAGCCCGACCAGTGGCCCGCGCACCTCGCGCAGGTCGGTCGTGGGCTCGACGGTGGCGGTCACGGCTGCTCCCTTTGGTCGGAGAGGTTGATCGGATGAGAGGGACGTTGATACAAACTCGTTTCAATGTATCATCGGTCCATGACGCTTGCCCAGAGCCCGGACTTCCAGGACGTCGCAGCAGCACGGCCGCTCGGCCCCGATTCGCTGACCTGGCAGCTCTTCGCCGACAACCGGATGGCCCTGCTCGGCCCGCGCGCCGCGGTCCTGCAGAACATGCTGCCCTCGCTCGGCCAGGGCGTCGAGGAGCACTCGGTCTGGTTCGCCGAGACGCTGGCCCGGCTGCAGCGCAGCATCCCGCCGATCTTCAACACCGTCTATGGAGCCGACCCGGACGGCGCGGGCCATGAGGTCCGCGACTTCCACAAGCACATCAAGGGCAAGCTGCCGGACGGCAAGCCCTACAGCGCCCTGAACCCGGACACCTACTACTGGGCGCACGCCACCTTCGTCGAGCACCTCGTCGTCGCCACCGAGACCTTCATCCGGCCGCTCTCGACGGCCGAGAAGGACCAGATCATCGGCGAGCACATCACCTGGTTCGAGCGGTACGGCGTGAGCGCCCGCAACATCCCGACCACCTGGGCCGAGTTCGATGCCTACTGGCAGCACGCCCTGGACGAGCGGCTGGTCGCGCACCGGACGGCGACGTACGGGGTCGGCTATGCCACCAAGGGCTGGCCGCGTCCGCGCCAGGTGCATCCGGCCGCGTGGTTCGTGCTGCGCCGCCCGATCAACGCGATCAGCTCCTCGATCACCATCGGCGGCATGCCCGAGCGAGGCCGCGAGATCCTCGGCTTGGCCTGGGACGCCGCCCGTGAACGGCGCTACCGCCGGTTCGCCGCGATGACCCGGGCGCTGGACCCGGCGTACCGGCGGCTTCCCGGGAAGCTCCGGATGCACCCCATCGCGCTGCGGGCCTTCCAGCGCGAGGGCCGGTCCGCGTGAGCATCCTGCGGGCATCCTCGCGCCGCTCGGCGCCCGCAGGCGCGCAGGACGCGGAGCTCCCGCCGCACCTGAGCGCCACCGACATCACCCGGTACGCCGCCCAGGTGCTGGCGGCCGGGGACGAGGTCGGCCGCGCCGTCGCGCCCTTCAGCGGAGCGTTGCTGCCGCCGGTGCCGCAGTCCACCGCGCTCGACGTGGCTCTGGCCGCCTCGCGCGCCAGGGACTCCCAGCCGGCATGGGCCGCCCGCCTGCTGGTCGAGCGCACCCGGATCATCCTGCGCTTCGGCGAGCTGATGCTGGCCGAGCGCGACAAGCTGATCGACCTGGTGCAGTGGGAGACCGGCAAGTCCCGGGTGCATGCAGGCATCGAGGCGCTCGGCGTACCGATGGTCGCCGCGCACTACGGCGCGGAGGCTGCCGGGTACCTGCGTCCCCGGACGGTCCGCTCCGGCGTCCCCGGGGTGGTCACGGCTCGCGTGACCCGGCACCCCAAGGGGCTTGTCGGGGTCATCGCCCCGTGGAACTACCCGCTGTTCCTGGCGGTCGGCGACGTCATCCCGGCGTTGGTCGCCGGCAACGCCGTGCTGTCCAAGGCCGACTCGCAGGCCCCGCTGACGCTCCTGGCCGCGCGGACGCTGGCCATCGAGGCGGGAGTCCCCGAAGACGTGTGGCAGGTCGTCGCAGGTCCAGGCCGGGTGCTGGGCGCCGCGATCATCGAGGCCGTCGACCACCTTGCCTTCACCGGCTCGACGGCTACTGGCCGCAAGCTCGCGGCCGCCGCAGGCGAGCGGCTGATCTCGACCTCGCTGGAGCTCGGCGGCAAGAACCCGATGGTGGTCCGCGAGGACGCCGACGTCGACGCGGCCGTGACCGGAGCCGTTCAGGCGTGCTTCGCCAGCGCCGGCCAGATGTGCATCGGGATCGAGCGGATCTACGTCCACGAGTCCCTCTACCCGGCGTTCGTGGACAAGCTGGTGGCCGCAACCGCGGCGATCACGATCGGTGCCTCCTACGACCACGACTTCGAGATGGGATCGCTGACCTCGGCCGAGCAGCTCGCCGTCACCGCAGGCCATGTCGAGGATGCCGTGCGCAACGGGGCCCGGGTCGCCGCCGGTGGCCGCGCCCGCCCCGAGCTCGGCCCGTTCTTCTTCGAGCCGACTGTGCTGACCGGGGTCGAGGCCGGGATGAAGGTGTTCTCGCAAGAGACCTTCGGCCCGGTGGTCTCGGTCTATCCGGTCGTCGACGACGACGATGCGATCGCCCGCGCGAACGGCAGCGAGTACGGGCTCTCGGCCAGCGTCTGGGGCAAGGACCTCGACGCAGCCGGTGCCGTCGCCGCCCGGATCCAGGCAGGCGCGGTGAACATCAACGACGGCTACCTCTCGGCGATCTCGTCGCTGGCGGCGCCGATGGGCGGGATGAAGGCCAGCGGGGTGGGTCGTCGGCACGCTTCGGACGGGATCCTGCGGTTCACCGAGTCGCAGACGACGACCAGCCAGCGCATCGCCACCGCGTACCCGTCGCAGACCAGGACCTACCTCGCCGCGACCCGGCTCGTGGTGCTGGCCCAGCTCAAGGCTGCCCGCTTCAAGACCAACCGCTTCACATCCCGGAAGGACAGCTGATGGCGAACGTGCGAGGCAAGGTCGTTGCGATCACCGGCGGAGCACGCGGGATCGGCGAGGCGACCGCGAGGGCGCTTGCTACGGCCGGTGCCACGGTCGCCGTCGGAGACCTCGACGCCGAGCTGGCCCAGGCCTCGGCTCAGACCTACGGCGGTCTCGGGCTGCCGCTCGACGTGACCTCGCAGGAGTCGTTCGCGGGGTTCCTGGACAAGGTGCAGGCCGAGTTCGGCCGCATCGACGGCCTGGTCAACAACGCCGGGATCATGGTCATCGGCCGGCACCTCGAGGTGCCCCTCGAGGGCCAGCTCAAGCAGCTCGACATCAACCTGCGCGGAGTGATCCTCGGCGTGCACGAGGTGGCGCCGCGGATGATCGCGGCCGGCGGCGGCCAGATCATCAACATCGCCTCGTTGGCAGGACGGATCCCGACGCCGGGCTCCGCGGTGTACTCCGCGACCAAGGCGGGTGTGCTCGCCCTGACCGAGGCGCTCGACGCCGAGCTCGCCGGGCAGGGCGTCCGGGTAGCGGCAGTGCTCCCGTCGTTCACGAGCACCGGCCTGATCGACGGCACCACCCCGCCGCGGCTCAGCCCGCCGATCAAGCCCGAGCAGGTGGGCGCGGCGGTGGTCGCCCTGATGACCAAGCACCGTCCGGTAGCGACGGTCCCGCCGACGATGGCGGTCTCGGTCGCGCAATGGGGCCTGATGCCCAACCGCGCCAAGCGCTGGATGGGCCGCAAGACCGGCATGGACACGATGTTCACCGACTTCGACCGCTCCGCTCGCGCGGCCTACGACGAGCGCACCACCGGCGACTGACCCAGGATCACCGTCGTCCCATCGGGGTCGATCAGGCCGCTGGTCACCAGGCCGGCTGACTCGAACGACGCTTTCGCCGCGTCGTACTGCGACTCGCTGATCTCGATCAGCACGGTGCCGCCAGGGCGGAGCCAGGCGCCCGCGCCGTCCGCGATCCGGCGCAGCAGAGCCAGCCCGTCGGGTCCGCCGTCCAGGGTGTGCAACGGCTCGTAGTCCCTCGCCTCGGGAGGCATCAGGGCGACCTTGTCGGTGGGCACGTACGGCGTGTTGGCGACCAGCACGTCGACGCGGCCCCGCAGCCCTTCCGGCAGCGGCTCGAACAGGTCGCCGACCAGCACCTCGGCGCCGGGCAGGTTCTCCTGCGCGCAGGCGACGGCGACCGGATCGAGGTCGGCGGCCACGATCCGCGCCCCGGGGACCCGGTCACCTACGAGCGCAGCGATGGCGCCGCTGCCGCAGCACAGCTCGACCAGGACGCCGTCGGACGGCAGCAGTTCGATCGCGGCCAGCGCCAGCTCGATGGTCCGACCGCGGGGCACGAACACCCCCGGCCGTACGACGACCCGCACCCCGTCGCCGTTCTCCTCGGCGAACCGCGCCCAGCCGAGGATCCACTCGAGGGGCTCGCCTCCGACCCGCCGGGCGACCAGCGCGTCGAGATCGCCCTCGGCCGCGAGCAGCAGCTCGGCCTCCTCCTCGGCGTACACACAGCCGGCGCTGCGCAGGGTCGTGACTGTCGCGGCGTATCTCTCGTCGGGCTCGCTCATCATCGGAAGAGTTGCAGGTCACACCGCGCGGGTCCAACAGGATTCTTCGTTCGCGGGGCTGCTCCGGTAGTCTTGTTGCACAAGGATCGTCCAGTCTTACCTCGATCCTGATGGCGTGTTGTCAGCCCTCCAAGGTGCTCCACGCCGGCGATCGACCAACGCGACTCAGCGGAGACATTCCGCGTCGCGGCCGTGGTGAGACACCACATGAGATAGCGATTCCCCTTGTCTACGAATTCTTTTGCTGAACTTGGCGTGCCCGGAGACCTGGTTGCGACCCTGTCGCAGCTCGACATCACCGAGCCCACCCCCATCCAGGCAGCCACGCTGCCCGACTCGCTCGCGGGTCGCGACGTCCTCGGCCGCGGCCGCACCGGCTCCGGCAAGACCTACGCGTTCCTGCTCCCGCTGGTCGCCCGCCTCCTCGAGTCGAACGGTCGCCGGCAGCCCAAGCGGCCGCGCGCCCTGATCCTGGCCCCGACCCGTGAGCTCGTGCTGCAGATCGATGCGGCTCTCGCGCCGCTCGCCGAGGTGGCCGGCCTGAAGAGCCGTACCGTCTTCGGCGGCGTCGGCCAGCACCCGCAGGTCCAGGCGCTCAAGGCCGGTGTCGATGTCGTCGTCGCCTGCCCGGGTCGGCTCGAAGACCTGATCCAGCAGGGCCTGTGCGACCTGTCGTCGGTCGAGATCACCATCCTCGACGAGGCCGACCACATGGCCGACCTCGGCTTCCTGCCCGCCGTACGCCGGCTGCTGGACAAGACTCCCGCCGGTGGCCAGCGGATGCTGTTCTCGGCCACCCTCGACGCGGGCGTCAACGTCCTGGTCAAGCGCTTCCTGGTCGACCCGAAGACCCACGAGGCCGACTCGGCGCAGTCGCCGGTCTCCAAGATGGACCACCACGTCCTGCACGTGCAGCACGAGCACCGCGTCCCGGTCCTGGTGGACCTGGCCAGCGCTCCGGGACGCACGGTCGTGTTCACCCGGACCAAGCACGGCGCCAAGGCGCTGGCGCGCCAGCTCAACGCCCGGGGCGTCCCGGCGGTCGAGCTGCACGGCAACCTCGGCCAGAACGCCCGTACCCGCAATATGGACGCGTTCCACTCCGGCAAGGCGACCACCCTGGTGGCGACCGACATCGCGGCCCGCGGCATCCACGTCGACGACGTCGCCCTGGTCGTCCACGCCGACCCGCCGGCCGAGCACAAGGCTTACCTGCACCGCTCCGGCCGGACCGCGCGCGCCGGTGCCGCCGGCACCGTGATCACGCTGATGACCGACCAGCAGGTCAAGGACGTCCGCGCGCTGACCCGCGCTGCGGGCATCACCCCGACGACGACCAAGTTCTCCGGCTCGACCCACGAGATCCTGCGCGAGCTGGCTCCCGGCGAGAGGGTCCTGGTGCCTGGTGGTCTAGGCACCTCGACCGACGAGCCCGAGGCGGGCAACGGTGGTGGCGGGCGCAACCGCAGGTCGGGCTCCGGCAACGGCGGTGGCCAGCGTTCGGGTAACGGCGGCGGTCGAAGCCGTACGCCGAGGTCCGGCAATGCGCCTTCGACCAGCGCAAACGGCGAGTCGAGCGGCCGGCCGCGCCGGTCGCGCTCAGGCCCGAGCGCTGCGAAGCGCACGGGCTCGGGCAGCGGCGGCACTGGCGGCGGCAGCCACAGCGCGGCAGGCTTCAGCGGCCGTCGCGGCCGCTGATCTGGACGCCAACCGGTACCCCCTCGTGCCGCATGGCACCCTTGGGGGCCATGGAGACCCTGAGCCCGCGTGAGGTGCCGCTGGGGGGTCTGCGCGCAATGACTGTGCGCAGGACCCTGCCCCAGCGTCAGCGCACGTTCATCGGGGCCTGGTGCTTCATCGACCACTACGGCCCGGACCGGGTCGGCGACAGCGGCGGGATGGTGGTCCCGCCGCACCCGCATACCGGTTTGCAGACGGTCAGCTGGCTGTTCAGCGGCCAGATCGAGCACCGGGACTCGGCCGGGTTCCAGACCATGGTCAAGCCCGGCGAGGTCAACCTGATGACTGCCGGCCGCGGGATCAGCCACTCGGAGTACTCCGCGCCCGGGACGACCTCGTTGCACGGCGCCCAGCTCTGGGTCGCGCTGCCCGAGAGTGCGCGGCACACGCACCCGGACTTCGAGCACTACGCGCCGAGGCAGATCGGCACCGACACCTGGCGGGCCCGGGTGTTCCTCGGGTCGGCCCTCGGGTCGACGTCCCCGGTGCGCACCTTCACCCCGCTGCTCGGCGTCGAGCTGCGCCTGGTCGCCGGTACGACGCTGCGGATCCCGGTGGACCGCGACTTCGAGCACGGCATCCTGCTCGACACCGGCGACCTGACCGTGGACGGCAAGCCGCTCGCGGTCAACGACCTGGGCTACCTGCCGCCGGGGCAGAACGAGATCGAGATCTTCGCCATCGCCGACAGCATGCTGCTGCTGCTCGGCGGCACCCCGTTCGGCGAGAAGATCGTGATGTGGTGGAACTTCATCGGCCGCGACCACGACGAGGTCGCGGCGTACCGGGCGGAGTGGCAGAAGCTGATCTCCGAAGGCAGCTCAGAGCAGTTCCAGCTGCCCTCCGCGGACCTGATGCCGCCGATCCCGGCGCCGGTGCTGCCGAACGTGCGGATGGTCAAGCGCGGGTGATCCGGTGACCGCTGCCATCCTCGGCCCCGACGGGGTCGCGCGCTGCCCGTGGGGCAGCAACGGCGGGGTGCTCGGCAACTACCACGACACCGAGTGGGGCCTGCCGGTCGACGGTGAGAACGGCCTGTTCGAACGGCTCTCCCTGGAGGGCGCCCAGGCCGGCCTGTCGTGGCTGACGATCCTGAACAAGCGCGAGCGCTACCGCGAGATCTTCCATGCCTTCGACGTCGATGCCGCCGCCGCGATGACCGATGCCGACCTCGACGCGGCGATGCTCGATCCTGGCATCGTCCGCAACCGCGCCAAGGTGAACTCGGTGCGGACCAACGCCCGGGCGGTCATCGCGCTACGGGCCGAGGGCGGCCTCGAGGCGCTCGTCGAGTCGTTCGCTCCGAAGAAGACGCCGCGGCCACGCATCACTGCGCAGCTGCCGACCACCTCGCCCGAGTCGCTCGCGCTCTCCAAGGCGCTGAAGAAGCGCGGGTTCTCCTTCGTCGGCCCCACCACGATGTACGCGCTGTGGGAGGCGACCGGGATCGTCGACACCCACCTGACTGGATGTCATCGGCGCGGCTGCGGCGGCCGCTGGCCCGCCTGAGACACTGCTCCGCGTGCCGAACCCTCCCGTCCTGCGTGGCCTGCTGGTCCTGCTCGGCTGCCAGCTGGCCGGCGAGGTGGTCGTGCGGTTCTTCGGGGTGCAGTTCCCCGGCGCGGTGGTCGGGATGCTGCTCTTCCTGGTCGTGCTCCGGGTACGCCGGCCGGCTGCGTCCTCGGGCCTGGTCGCCGCACCGTCACTGCTGCTGCAGCACCTGCACCTGCTGTTCATCCCGGCCGGCGTCGGCATCGTGGTCTACCTCGGCACGATCCGGCGCAACGCGCTTCCGCTGGCAGCGGGCCTGTGGGGCTCGTGGCTGATCGGCTTCGTCGTCACCGCGCTTGTCGCCCAGGCTCTGATCCGGACCGTCCGGGAGCGCCCATGACCGCCCTGGAACTCGGCCTGCACCCGCACGCGACCTGGGACTGGCTGACCGGCTCGCCGCTGTTCGGCATCACCATCACGCTGGCGGCGTACGCCGTGGGGCGGTGGCTGCACCAGCGCACCGCCAGCCCGCTGTTCCAGCCGGTGCTGGTCGCGATCGTCCTGATCGTGGTGGTGCTCGAGGTCGGCGGCATCGACTACTCCGACTACCTGGCCGGCGGCAGCTACATCGGATTCTGGCTCGGCGCCGCGACGGTCTCGCTGGCGCTCCCACTGCACCGCGAGTGGCACCTGGTCCGCAGCGCGTGGCTGCCGATCGCGGTCGGCATCGTGGCGGGGGCGCTGGTCTCGATCACCGCCGCGGTCCTGCTTACCCGGGTCGCCGGCGGGAGCCGCACGCTGCAGCTCACGATGGCTCCGAAGGCGGCCACGACGCCGGTCTCGCTGGCGCTCTCGACGCAGATCGGTGGCATCCCCGCGCTGACCGCGGCCCTCACGATCATCGCTGGGATCACTGGAGCCATCGCAGGGCCATGGCTGCTGGACCGGATCGGCGTACGGGATCTGCGTGCCCGCGGCATCGCGCTGGGCAGTGTCAGCCACGGCATCGGCACCGCCCGCGCCTTGGCGGAGAGCACTACCGAAGGTGCGTTCAGCGCGCTGTGCATGGGGTTGACGGCGGTGGCGACCAGCGTGCTGGTGCCGCTGCTGCTGCTCGTGCTGTGAAGTTCCGACCACGGGAGGATTCCCCGCCTGCCCGGTGCCCGCTACCTTCCCTTCCATGACGTTGCCTCCTGCCCGCACCCGGGTCCACGCCTTCACCGATGACGCGCTCGGCTCTCACGACGCGGTCGGACTGGCTGAGGAGATCCGCAGCGGGCGCATCTCAGCGCGCGAGGCGGTCGATGCCGCGATCGCGCGCACCGAGGTCCTGCAGCCGGAGCTGAACGGGCTGGCGTGCGCCGACTTCGACCGGGCCAGGGCCCGCGCCGATCGGCCGGGGACCGGCTTCTTCGCCGGAGTGCCGACGTTCGTCAAGGACAACTCCGACGTCCAGGGCCTGCCCACCCAGCAGGGCTGCTCGGCGTTCGTCGCCGCTCGGGCCGCCGCCGACGGTGACTACGCGCGGATGCTCTTCGGCCAGGGCCTGATCGGGTTGGGCAAGACCCAGCTCTCCGAGTTCGGATTCAGCGCAAGCGCCGAGTTCGTCCGCTCCAAGGCCGATGGCGGCGCCGACCCGGTGCGCAACCCGTGGAACACCGCCTACTCCTCGGGCGCCTCCTCGGCCGGGTCAGCGGCCTTCGTCGCCGCAGGCGCCGTCCCGATCGCGCATGCCAACGACGGCGGCGGCTCGATCCGGATCCCGGCAGGGTGCAACGGCCTGGTCGGCCTGAAGCCGACCCGGGGCCGGGTGCCGCAGGACAAGATGCTGCGCGAGATGCCGCTGCGGATCGTCGCGGACGGGGTTGTCACCAGGTCGGTGCGCGACACCGCGGCGTTCCTCCGGGAGTCCGAGAAGCAGCACCGCAACCTGAAGCTGCCGCCGATCGGCGATGTCCGCGGCCCCAGCCCCAAGCGGCTGCGGATCGCGATGGTGATCGACTCGATCGGTGACTTCCGTACCGATCCCGAGGTTGCCGAGGCGGTGCGCGCCACGGCCAAGCAGCTCGAGAGCCTCGGGCACACGATCGAGGAGATCCCGGTGCCGGCGCCGGACTTCTTCCTCGACGACTTCCTGGCCTACTGGAGCTTCCTGGCGACCTTCATGCTGGGCACCGGCAAGCGCACCTTCGGCCCCTCCTTCGACCGGGCGCTGACCGACAACCTCAGCAAGGGGCTGGCCAAGCACGGCCTGCGCCAGGCCTGGCGCCTGCCGTTGACGCTGTCGCGCCTCGGTGCCTCCCAGCGCGTCTCGGCCAGGTTCTTCCGTACTTACGATGCGGTGCTCACCCCCGTGCTGGCGCTGCCGACCCCGGAGCTCGGCTGGCTCAACCCGGCACAGCCCTACGAGGTCGTCCTGGAGCGCCTGGTCCAGCTGGTCAACTTCACGCCGCTGCAGAATGCCACCGGCGACCCCGCCGTCTCGCTGCCGCTGGGGACCAGCCGCAACGGCATGCCGGTCGGCGTCCAGATCGCGGCCGGGGCGGGCCACGAGGCGCGGCTGCTCGAGGTCGCCTTCGAACTCGAGGAAGCGGTCGGTTTCGCGCGCATCTGGGACCGGTGAGACGCCCGTCATACCGATTTCACGGAACGGCTCGCGCCTGTGTATCCTTCACGTCGGCCTTGATCCACCGGGCCTGCAGCACGCCCCTTTAGCTCAGACGGCAGAGCGTCTCCATGGTAAGGAGAAGGTCTACGGTTCGATTCCGTAAAGGGGCTCTGGGAATGGTCGCTGGACGGCGGCTGTTCCTCCAGGCGGGGTAGCTCAGCTGGTTAGAGCGCACGACTCATAATCGTGAGGTCGCGGGATCGAGCCCCGCCCCCGCTACCAGCGTCCGACCAGGCACTACCGAAGTTTCGCAAGCAGGAAGAAGGCACACCGTGGCCAGCAAGAGCTCAGATGTCCGCCCCAAGATCACCTTGGCGTGCGTGGACTGCAAGGAACGCAACTACATCACCAAGAAGAACCGCCGCAACGACCCCGACCGCATGGAGCTGAAGAAGTTCTGCCCCCGCTGCCGGACCCATACCGAGCACCGCGAGACCCGCTGACGCGTGGTCCCGTACGCCGGAGCGGCACCCCCTCGTGGGGTCGCCGCTCCGCTGCGTTTCGGCACCCTGCGCGCTGGTAGCGTCCATCCGTGCCTGTTGACCAGTCCCTGGTGGGACGCACCTTCGGCCCCACGGCCGTCCATGAGGTGACCGAGGAAGCGCTGGCGGCCTTCGCCGCGGCCATCGGGACGCCGTACGCCGCCGGCGGGCCGGCGCCCGCCACGTACCCGATCGTGGTCTCGTTCGCTTCGATGCAGGACCTGATGGCCGACCCGGGCGTGGGCATCGAGCTGCACCACGTCGTGCACGGCGAGCAGCGTTTCGCCTACGAGCGGGCCATCGTGGCCGGCGACCGGCTCCGCGCCGAGATCGTCGTGGATACCCTGCGTCAGATCGGCGGCGCCGACATCATCGCCACCAGCAGTGCCATCACCGACGCGGACGGGGCGCTGGTGTGCACCGCGAAGGCGACTCTGGTGCACAAGGCTGGTCAGTGAGATGCCCGAGCTCGAGCCGCGCACCTACCGCGTCACCCGCGCCGACCTGGCCGCCTACGCCGCCGCGAGCGGCGACCACAACCCGATCCACGCCGACGAGGACGTCGCTGTCTCGGTGGGCCTTCCGGGCGTGATCGCGCACGGCATGTACACCCTCGCGCTCGCCGCTAGGTACGTCGATGAGTGGACCGGCGAGCCGGGCAGGATCGTCGAGATCGGCGCGAAGTTCACCCGGCCCGTGGTCGTGCCTGCCGGTGCCGAGGGCGCCGAGGTGACGATCGCCGGTGCCAGCGAGGAGCGTGACGGCGTCACCACGGTCGCGCTGCGGGTGACGTGCGGCGAGGACAAGGTCCTCGGCAACCCGCGGGTGGTGCTGCGTGGCTGAGCAGCTGCTCGCGGCATACACGACCAGCCGCGTCGGCGGGCCGGCTGCCGAGCTGGTCACCGCGCGGACCGAGGCCGAGCTGATCGAAGCCGTCCGCGGAGCCGACGACGCCGGGGTGCCGCTGCTGGTCGTCGGCGGTGGGAGCAACCTGCTGGTCGCCGACGACGGGTTCGATGGCCGGGTCGTCCTGGTCCGCACCGAGGGCGTCAGTGCCGACGTGGACGCCTGCGGAGGCGCCGTCGTCCGGGTCGCTGCGGGGGAGTCCTGGGACGCGTTGGTAGCGCGCGCCGTCGAGAGCGGCTGGAGGGGCGTCGAGGCACTCTCCGGCATCCCCGGCCAGGTCGGCGCCACACCGATCCAGAACGTCGGCGCGTACGGGCAGGAGGTCGCCGAGGCGATCGCCTCCGTGCGCTGCTGGGACCGCCGGGCGGGTGCGGTGACGACGCTGTTCAACCGCGACCTGCGGTTCGGCTACCGGACCAGCCGGCTGAAGGCCGAGCCGGGCCGGTTCGTCGTGCTGGAGGTGGTCTGGCAGTTCCGGCTGGGCGACCTCGGCTCGGCGGTCGTCTATGCCGAGCTGGCCGATCGGCTCGGCGTCGCGATCGGGGACCGGGCCGCTGCTGCCGACGTACGGGCTGCCGTGCTCGAGCTGCGCCGCGGCAAGGGCATGGTCCTCGACGAGGACGACCACGACACCTGGTCGACCGGGTCGTTCTTCACCAACCCGGTCGTCGATCCTGTCGAGATCCCCGGTGGCGCGCCGTCCTGGCCCGCCGAGGAAGGGAAGGTCAAGACCAGCGCTGCGTGGCTGATCGAGCACGCCGGCTTCGCCAAGGGGTACGGCGCCGGCCCGGCGACCCTGTCGTCCAAGCACACCCTGGCCGTGACCAACCGCGGCTCCGCAACAACCGAGGACCTGCTCGGTCTGGCCCGCGAGGTCCGCGACGGCGTCCGCACGCGGTTCGGGATCACCCTGGTCAACGAGCCGCAGCTGGTCGGCTGCAGCCTCTGATCAGCAGCTGGAATCGCTGCAGTCGAAGTTCGGGTCGTTGATCGCGACCACGACGAGCACGATGAGCGCGACCACGGCCAGGACCAGGAGGATCGTGCCGATGATCCCCATCACCTGGCCGGCCAGTGCCTGGCCGCGGCCGTCGTAGCGCTCGGGCTCGGCGTCGATCTGCTTCTTGGCCCGCTGGCCGAGCACCCACGCGAACGGCGCGGCCAGCAGCGGGATGCCGACGCACAGGAAGCCGCCCGCTAAGGCGATGATCCCGAGCACCATCGCGGTCGTGGACTGCGGATGGTTCGGCTTCGGCATGCCCGTGTAGCCGCCGTACGCCGGAGCACCGTAGGCCGGCTGCCCGTAGGCGCCGTACTGGGGCTGGCCGTATGCCGGCTGGCCGTACGGGGGTTGGCCGTATTGGGGTTGGCCGTACGGGGGTTGGCCGTACGGGGGCGCCGGAGGCTGGTCAGGCGCGGGTGCGGCAGGCTGGCCGTACGTCGGGGTCGCGGGCTGGACGTACGGCGGCGTGGCCGGCCCGCCTGGATACCCCGGAGGTGCAGGCTCGCCGGGGGTGCCGCTGTCATCGGGGGTCTCAGTCATCCGAGGGAGTCTCCATCCAGGCGTCGATGTCCTCAAGGTATCGGGCCTTCGCGTCCTGCGGCGCACGAGAGGCGCGGATCGAGGAGCGGGCCAGTCCGGCGAGCTGGGCATCGGTGAGGTCGTGGGCCGCCCGCATGGTGGCGTACTGGGCGGCGAGGCGCGAGCCGAAGAGCAGCGGGTCGTCGGCGCCCAGCGCGATCTCGGCGCCGGCAGCCATCAGCTCCGGCAGCGGCACCGAGGAGAGATCGGAGTAGACACCGAGCGCCACGTTGGAGACCGGGCAGACCTCGAGGGCGATCCCGGCCGCCACGATCGCATCGAGCAGTGTCGGGTCCTCGACGGCCCGGACGCCGTGGCCGAGCCGGCCGGCGTGCAGCGAGTCGACGCAGGTGCGCACCGATCCAGGCCCGAGCAGCTCGCCGCCGTGCGGCACCAGCAGCAGTCCGGCTCGCTCGGCGATGCCGAAGGCTCCGGCGAAGTCCTCGGTACGGCCGCGCCGCTCGTCGTTGGACAGCCCGAACCCGACCACGCCGCGGTCGGCGTACTGCACGGCGAGCCGGGCCAGCGTGCGGGCATCGAGCGGGTGCCGGGTGCGGTTGGCCGCGATCACCACCGCCATCCCGATGCCGACGTCGCGGGAGGCCTGCGCCACCGCGTCGAGGACGAGGTCGGTGAACTCGGTGATGCCGCCGAACCTGGCGGCGTACCCGCTGGGGTCGACCTGGATCTCCAGCCAGCGGCCGCCGTCGCGCCGGTCGTCTTCGGCTGCCTCGGTCACCAGCCGGCGTACGTCGGCCTCGGTCCGCAGCACCGACCGGGCGACGTCGTAGAGCCGCTGGAAGCGGAACCAGCCCTTCTCGTCGGCAGCCGAGAGCTGCGGCGGCCAATCCTCGACCAGCGCATCAGGCAGGTTGATGCCGTCGCGCTCGGCGAGCTCGAGCAGCGTGCTGTGCCGCATCGACCCGGTGAAGTGCAGGTGCAGGTGGGCCTTGGGCAGTGTTGTCAGGTCCCGCCGAGAGCCTGGACCGGGCACGCTCAGCCGACCAGCTTCTCCGCCGCTGCAAGCAGCACGCAGGTGGCGACCCCGTCCATCGCCGAGGACACCTCGGGCAGCTCGGGGAAGGTCGGAGCGAGCCGGATGTTGCGGTCGTCGGGGTCGTTGCCGTTGGGGAAGGACGACCCGGCCGGCGTCAGCGCGATACCAGCCGCCTTGGCCAGCGCGACCACCCGGGCGGCGGTGCCGTCGACGACGTCGAGGTTGACGAAGTAGCCGCCGGTCGGCTTGGACCAGACAGCGACTCCGAGGCCGCCGAGGCGGCCGGTCAGCACCTGGTCGACCTCGGCGAACTTCGGCGCGATGATCGCGCGGTGCTTGAGCATGTGCTCGCGCACGCCGGCCGGCGAGCCGAAGAACTGGGCGTGCCGCAGCTGGTTGAGCTTGTCCGGCCCGATCGCGCCCTTCCCGAGATGGCCGGTGTACCACTTCACGGTCTCGACCGAGCCGCCGAGGAAGGCCACGCCGGCGCCGGCGTAGGTGATCTTCGAGGTCGAGGCGAAGATGATCGGCCGGTGCGGGTGTCCTGCGGCGGAGGCCAGGCTGAGGATGTCGGCGCTCTTGGCCTCGTCCTCGGTGAGGTGGTGGAAGGCGTAGGCGTTGTCCCAGAAGATCTTGAAGTCCGGTGCCGCGGTCGGCATCGAGGCAAGCCGCTCGGCGACCTCGAGGGTCACCACCGAGCCGGTCGGGTTGGCGTACGTCGGGACGATCCAGATGCCCTTGATGCTCGGGTCGGACGCGGCCAGTGCGGCGACCGCAGCGGTGTCCGGGCCGTCGTCGTTCATCGGCACCGTGACCGTGTCGATCCCGAACCACTCCAGCAGGGTGAAGTGCCGGTCGTAGCCGGGGACCGGGCAGATGAAGGTCACCTTCTCCTCCGCCGCCCACGGCCGCACGCTGTCCACGCCGCCCTTGAGCATCAGGTCGGTCAGCACCTCGCGCATCATCACCAGGCTCGAGTTGCCGCCTGCGACGACCTGCTCGGGCTCGATCCAGAGCAGCTCGGCGAACATCTCGCGCAGCTCGGCGATGCCTTCGAGCCCGCCGTAGTTGCGGGTGTCGATGCCGTGGGCGTCCCGGGGCCCGCTCGGCAGGCCGAGCAGCGCATCAGAGAGGTCGAGCTGTGCGGTCGAGGGCTTGCCGCGGGTCAGGTCGAGCGCCAGGCCGCGGCTCTTCAGCTCCTCGTACGCCGCCTGCTGGGCGATGAGGAACGCCGCAAGCTCGTCGGGGGTCTGCTCGGACAGCGGGGTGGTGGAAGCGCTCACAGGCCCATCGTTCCAGAGGGGAGGGGGTGGCCGCGAGGCGGTTACCGACTCGGGTTCGACTTGCCTGGCACGGACCCGTAGACTCTTCGACTGGTGTCTTCGGGCAATGCTTTGGCATGCCCCGAGGCCGCCGTAGGGCACTAGCTCAACTGGCAGAGCATCGGTCTCCAAAACCGAAGGTTGGGGGTTCAAGTCCCTCGTGCCCTGCGCGGGAATCTCTGCAAACGTGGCAACGACGAATGGAAGAAGGAAACCGTGGCGGAAAGCTCTTCGGCGCGAGCGGCGAAGTCCGAGCGCACGAGCCCGGTCACGTTCTACCGACAGATCGTTGCCGAGCTCCGGAAGGTCGTGTACCCGACCCAGCAGCAGCTGGTGACCTACTTCATCGTGGTGATGGCGTTCGTGCTGGTGATGATCGGGCTCGTCTCGGTCCTCGACCTCGGTTTCGGCAAGCTCGTGTTCTGGATGTTCGGGAACAGCAAGACCACGAACTAGCGCGCACGAGCCCAGCAGTACGACCGGAGCAACAGAAACTAGTTCGGAGTAAAAGTGTCGGAGCAGTACGACGAGCAGAGCGACGAGCAGAGCAGCGAGCTCAGCAGCGATCTCAGCGACCAGTTGAGCGATGAGCGCGGCGACGAGGCGACCGAAGCGACTGAGGCCGCCGGCGACGCCGTCGATGCCGACTTCGACGCGGGCAGTGCGGAAGACGCCGAGGTCGAGGCGCCCGAGGCCGGAGAGCCCGAGGCCGGAGAGCCCGAGGCCGAGGCGGCTGAGGACGCCGAGACTGACGAGGCCGCCGAGGACGAGTCCGAGGAGTCGATCGATTCTGGTGAGGACGACCCGCTCGAGGAGTTCCGTGCGGCGCTGCGCGCCAAGGTCGGCGACTGGTTCGTCGTGCACACCTACTCGGGCATGGAGAACCGGGTCAAGGCCAACCTCGAGAACCGGATCACGTCCTTGAACATGGAGGACTACATCCACGAGGTGATCGTGCCGACCGAAGAGGTCGCCGAGATCAAGAACGGTCAGCGCAAGCTGGTCAAGCGCACCGTCCTGCCCGGCTACGTGCTGGTCCGGATGGACCTCAACGACGAGTCCTGGGGAGCTGTGCGGCACACGCCGTCTGTGACCGGCTTCGTCGGGCACAGCCACCAGCCGGTGCCGCTGAGCCTCGAAGAGGTCGAGAACATGCTCGCCCCCGCCGTACAGGCCGAGGCCGAGGCAGCTGCGGTTGCCGAGGCTGCGAGCACCGGTGCTCCGGTCCGCCCGAGCACGCGTGCGCCGATCGCGGTCGCCGACTTCGACGTCTCCGACTCGGTGATGGTCGTCGACGGTCCGTTCGCCACGCTGCACGCGACGATCACCGAGATCAACGCGGAGTCGCAGAGGGTCAAGGCCCTCGTCGAGATCTTCGGCCGGGAGACCCCGGTCGAGCTGAGCTTCAACCAGATCGAGAAGGTTTGAGGCCTGCTCTGAGCTTGCGAAGAGCAGCAGGCCGCAAAGATTGAGGAGGGCGCAGTCAGACCCGAACATGTGCGGGACTGACTGGGACCGTCTCGAAATCTAGGTGAGACGAAGCACCTAGCGAACAACAGACAACACCAGGTGGCAGGGGCACCAGCCCCGTCATGACCACGAGATAGAGAGAAGAAACAAGAATGCCCCCGAAGAAGAAGATCGCCGCGCTGGTCAAGGTCCAGCTGCAGGCTGGTGCCGCGACGCCGGCCCCGCCCGTGGGTACCGCGCTCGGCCCGCACGGCGTCAACATCATGGACTTCTGCAAGGCGTACAACGCCCAGACCGAGGCCATGCGCGGCAACGTCATCCCCGTCGAGATCACGATCTACGAGGACCGGACGTTCGACTTCATCACCAAGACCCCGCCGGCTGCCGAGCTGATCAAGAAGGCTGCCGGCATCGCCAAGGGCTCGGGCGTCCCGCAGAAGGACAAGGTCGGCAAGCTGACCAAGGACCAGATCCGCGAGATCGCCGAGACCAAGATGCCCGACCTCAACGCCAACGACGTCGAGGCCGCCATGAAGATCGTCGAAGGAACTGCCCGCTCCATGGGCGTCCTGACTGACTGACCCCGTGGGAGGACCGCGCTGGTCCGCCAACCACACCCTTCCCGGTGCCGCCGAAGGCCGCACCACCAGAGAATCGAGAAGACCCATGCAGCGCAGCAAGACCTACCGCGCGGCGGAAGAGCAGTTCGACAAGGACGAGCTCTACGCCCCGTTGTCAGCGATCAAGATCGCCAAGACCACCTCGAAGAAGAAGTTCGACGAGACCGTCGACGTCGTCATGCGTCTCGGCGTCGACCCCCGTAAGGCCGACCAGATGGTCCGCGGCACCGTGATCCTGCCGCACGGCACTGGCAAGACCGCCCGGGTGCTGGTGTTCGCGAACGCCGAGAAGGCAGACGCCGCCCGTGAGGCCGGCGCCGACATCGTCGGTGGCGACGAGCTCATCGAGAAGGTCAACGGCGGCTGGACCGACTTCGACGCCGTCGTCGCGACCCCGGACATGATGGGCAAGGTCGGCCGGCTCGGCCGCGTCCTGGGCCCGCGTGGCCTGATGCCCAACCCGAAGACGGGCACGGTGACCGCTGACGTCGCCAAGGCCGTCAACGACATCAAGGGCGGCAAGATCGAGTTCCGGGTCGACCGGCACGCGAACCTGCACTTCATCATCGGCAAGGCTTCGTTCTCCGAGCTTCAGCTCGCGGAGAACTACGCCGCGGCGCTCGAGGAGGTGCTGCGGCTCAAGCCGTCCAGCTCCAAGGGCCGCTACCTGAAGAAGGTCACCGTCTCGACCACCATGGGCCCCGGTGTCCCGGTCGACCCGAACCGGA
>DATAZI010000070.1:0-44630 GCA_036272095.1 Marmoricola sp.
TGAAGACCTCAGTCCGCTCGCAGACCGACAGGGCGTGCTCCTCGCCGCCGGTCACCCGGAAGGAGACGATGCCGCCGTACCGCTTCATCTGGCGCCCGGCGGTCTCGTGGCCCGGGTGCGTGGCCAGGCCGGGGTAGATGACCTCGGCGACGCCGGGATGGTCGACCAGCTGCTCCACGATCCGCTCCGCGTTGTCGCAGTGCCGGTCCATCCGGACGCCGAGCGTCTTCAAGCCGCGCAGCACCAGCCAGGCGTCGAACGGCCCGGCGACAGCGCCCATGGCGTTCTGGTGGAAGCCGATCGCGTCGGCGACGGCGAGGTCGCGGACGACCACCGCTCCACCGACGACGTCGGAGTGGCCGCCGCAGTACTTGGTGGTCGAGTGCACCACGACATCGGCGCCGAGGGTCAGCGGCTGCTGCAGGTACGGCGAGGCGAAGGTGTTGTCGACCACGAGCAGCGCGCCGGCGTCATGGGCGATCCCGGCCAGCGCCGCGATGTCGCCGATGTTGAGCAGCGGGTTCGTCGGCGTCTCCACCCACACGAGCTTGGTGCGGCCGGGCTGGATCGCTGCGCGCACCGAGTCGAGGTCGGAGACTGCAGCAGCGCTGTGCTCCAGGCCCCACGGGCCGCCGACCTTGTCGATCAGCCGGAAGGTGCCGCCGTACGCGTCGTCGGGGATCACTAGGTGGTCCCCGGGCCGAGTCAGCGAGCGCAGCACCGTGTCCTCGGCAGCGAGCCCGGAGGCGAACGCGAAGGCGCGCTCCCCCTCCTCCAGCGCAGCGAGGTTGCCCTCGAGCGCGGTGCGCGTCGGGTTGGCGGAGCGGCTGTACTCATACCCGCCGCGGAGTCCACCGACGCCGTCCTGCTTGTAGGTACTGGTCGCGTAGATCGGCGGGATCACCGCTCCGGTCATCGGGTCGGGGTCGTAGCCGGCGTGGATCGCACGCGTCTCGAACCCTGACTTGTCTCGGTGCTCTTGGCTCACGCCGTCGAGCCTAGTTGACCGCGCCGGACCGCGCGCGTAGCCAACGACCGACGGCGCTCGTTGGGCACCACATGCACCTGCGCCACTCACTGAAGGCTGTCGTCCTGATCGTCGTCGCCGCCGTCTCGCTCGGCTCGGCGACCTCTCCTGCCCGAGCTGACGGAACAGACCCGCTCGATGTCCTCGACCCGCTGCTGCAGGCATCGATGCTCGACCCGCTCGTCGGCGCCCTGCCGCCGTTCCCGACGCCGTACAAGCCGTACACCGGGCCGATCTGCCAGAGCGGGAGCCCGCAGTGCATCGTCGACGTGATCGCGGAGATGCAGGACCGGCTGGCACCGCTCGCGGCCTCGTGCAGCCACGACGCGATCTTCGCTCTCGCGTACCTGCGGGTGACGCAGAACGTGAAGGCTGCGGCCGACAACGGCTACTTCCACGACCGCTCCTGGCTGACCCAGATCGACGCGGTCTTCGCCCAGAAGTACTTCGACACGATGGATGCATGGAAGGCCGGCAACCTTGCCGCCGTCCCCAAGGCCTGGCAGCTGGCGCTGGCCGCGACCCGGGACAAGACCATGACCGGCCTCGGCGACTTCCTGATGAACATGAACGCGCACATCAACAACGACTTCCCCTACGTGCTCGCCCAGGTCGGCCTGACGGCCAAGGACGGTACGTCGCACAAGCCGGACCACAACGCCTACAACGACCGCCTCGACTCGCTCTACATCCCGGTCTTCGACGAGGAGACAGCGCGGTTCGACCCGACCTTCAACGAGATCCAGGCCGGGCCGGTCGATGACGTCCTGGTCGGCGCGATCATGCGCGGCTGGCGCGAGATCGTCTGGCGCAACGCCGAGGCGCTGGTCGACGCCCCGACGTTCCTACGGCCCGTGATCGAGCAGGAGATCTCCGACTACGCCGCCGGGCAGGCCGAGCTGATCCAGAAGATCTTCCACAGCCCCAACCCGACCAAGCGGGACGCCTACTGCGCCACCCATCACGGCTGACGACAACGGTCACCACCCTGTAAGCCGGGGGCCTTCGCCGCGCGCCTCCTGCGCGTCAGACTGGGAACAGCACCGATCGGCACAGCGTTGTGCAGGGTGCCACCGGCAGAAGGAGCCCAGATGTTGTTCAACAAGTACAAGACCCAGCTCATCGCCGAGCAGGACGCACTGCCCGGACGCGCCGAGCGCCCCTTCGGGCTTGCTGAGCGGCACAAGGTCCTGGACGCGCCGCTCGTCACTGACCAGGTGCCCGACGGCTACGAGGTCGCGCTGTTCGGGCTCGGCTGCTTCTGGGGCGCCGAGGAGATCCTCTGGCAGGTCGACGGCGTCTGGTCGACCTCAGTCGGGTACGCCGGTGGGACGACCCCCAACCCGTCGTACGAGGAGGTCTGCTCGGGCCGCACCGGCCACACCGAGGCAGTCCGGGTCGTCTTCGACCCCGCGAAGGTCAGCTACGCGGACCTGGTCGCGGCGTTCTACGAGGTGCACGACCCGACCCAGGGCATGCGCCAGGGCAACGACGTCGGCACCCAGTACCGCTCGGCCATCTACACCGTCTCGGCGGAGCAGGAGCGGATCGCCCGCGAGGTCACGGCGCGCTACCAGCCCGAGCTGACCAAGCGCGGCTACGGCCAGATCTCTACCGAGATCAAGACCTCGGTCCCCTACTTCTACGCCGAGGACCACCACCAGCAGTACCTAGCCAAGAACCCCTTCGGCTACCGCTGCCACACTGCGACGGGCATCAAGGTCCCCAGCTGATCCGAGTTGTGTGCCTGGGCGCGCGCTATACGACGCGCTCAGGCACACGACACGGCTACGCCGGCGGGATGGGCGATCCGAACCGGATGGAGTTTGCCATCCGGATCGATGTGCCGCCCTTCACGCTTGCCGTAGTCCTCGTTGCGGGGGCCGACCACAACCAGGCCTGATTCGCGCCAGGTCGATGCCAGCCGGTCGGCGTCATCGACGTGGAGGTAGACAGAACCGGCGATGCGGTCACCGGCGTCGCCGTTCTGCGCGAGATGCAACGTCACAGTGCCGAGGCGGGCGAAGGCATAGCTCTCATCGTGATGCTCGATCTTCCAGCCCAGGCGGTCGTAGTGGGCTACGGCGCGGGCGAGGTCGGCGACGCCGAAGATCGGCTCGTGGCCGAGCACCTGGACCGGCCCGCCCTCCCGGGCGATCTGGAGCTCGCGCTGACCGTTCATCCAGTCGATGCAGTCGTAGCAGACCCGAAGGTCGGTGTCGGGCCACAATCGAACGGAACCCCCGGCAAGGGGCTCTTCGCAACATGCGCAGGCCGGAGTCGTTGGCAGCGGGTCACTCACCCGACCATGATCTCCGCACGGTCAAACCGCCATGTCGTATCGCGCTTCCACCGTTCGTGGAGAAGGTGGAAGGTGGTCAGAGCGGCCGCCGCACGAGGAGGAGTCATGCCCGAGTACGTGATCGTGTTCAACGCCGAGTGGGTTCCCGATCTCACCGGGGCGCAGTTCCTCGAGCGCGCCGAGGTCACCGGGGTGCTCGCCGCGGAGATGAAGGCCGCCGGAGTGTGGGTCTTCGGCGGCGGTCTCGACGCGGACTCGCTGGTCGGCGGTGTCGACCTGGTCGACAGCAAGCCGATCCTGCTCGACGGCCCGTACGCCGAGACCAAGGAGCACCTCGGCGGCTTCTGCGTCGTCGACGTGCCCGATGACGAGGCGGCCCGCGCCTGGGCCGCGAAGGTCGCCGTCGCCTGCGGATGGCCGCAGCAGGTGCACCGGCTGGGGATCCCGCCGCACCTGCGCGAACGCAGCTGAGCCACGGATCCCGGCTGGGCCAGGGCGTGCTGCGCGAGTGCTGCTCGACGACGTGACCGATCAGCTGACCGGGTACGACGCCTGCTTCTTCTGCCTCGGCATCGCACGGCTGCTTGCCACGGCCAACCCGGGATCGGTGTTCATCTACGTCTCGGGTGCCGGCTCGAACGCCGACGGACGGCAGATGTGGGCGCGGGTCAAGGGCGAGACCGAGAACGACCTGCTCGCCCTGCCCTTCGACGCCTACATGTTCCGGCCCGGGATCATCCAGCCGCTCCATGGCATCAGGTCGAAGACGCCTCTCTACCGCTCCATCTACACCGTCGCGGTGGCCGCGGACTAGACCCGCCAAGGCCCCGCACCGGCAGGATCAGTGCGTGACCCACCCCGAGGCCTTGGCGGCGCTGCAGCCGGATGAGTCCTCGCTGGGCGAGGTCGTCTGGGACGCTGTGCTCCCCTTCGCCGCCTGGCGGATCGCGCTCTTCGGCCTCGCCGCCTTCGCCAACTCCTACCTGCTCCCCGGGTCTGCGCACGGCGCACTGAAGGCGCACGGGCTCGACGTCCTCACGACGACGTGGAACCGCTTCGACAGCACCTACTACCTCGCGATCGCCCAGCACGGCTACAGCGCGAACTCCGGGCCGGAGTGGGTGTTCTATCCGCTCTACCCATTGCTGGTGCGCATCCTCAGCGTGTTCTTCGGCGGTGGCAATGCCGGCACGTTGTTCGCCGCGCTCGTGATCTCCAACGCCGCCGCGGTCGGCACCGCAGCCGTGCTCTACCTGCTCGTCCGCGCCGAGTGGGGACGCGACGTGGCCCGTCGTACGTCGCTGTACCTGGCGGTGTTCCCGCTCGCGTTCTACCTCTCCGCGCCGTACGCCGAGAGCCTGTTCGTGCTGCTCTGCGTCTCCTGCCTCCTGCTGACCCGTCAGCATCACTGGATCGCCGCCGGCGCCGTCGCCGCGCTGGCGGCCGCGACCCGTCCGCCCGGGGTGATGCTCGGCTTCGTGATCCTCTGCGAGGTCGTGCTGGTGATCCGGCGCAATCGCGAGGACGGCTTCGGGACCTACCTGCTCCGTCCCGCGCTCGGCCTCGCCCTGGTGCCCGTGGGCCTGCTCGCCTTCCTGGCCTGGGGCGAGCACGTTACTGGCGACTGGCTCACCACGTTCCACGTGAACGCCCACGTGTGGGGACGCCAGCTCGCGTTCCCCTGGACGGCGATCGCCAACGGCTTCCGCACAGCCGGCTGGGGCAACCCGGGCGACTACCTGTTCGGACTGCTGAACCTCGTCGTGCTGCTGGCGTGGCTGGTCGGCGTCGTGGCGATGGCGCGCAGGTTCCGCCCGACCTACACGGTCTTCACGGTCGCGCTCTTCGTCCTGTCGGTGACCTCGAGCGACCTGCAGAGCCTGGGCCGGCAGGCGCTTCCGCTGGTCCCGCTGCTGGTCCTGCTCGCGATCGCGACCAAGTCCGAGAGCACCAACCGGCATCAGCTGGTCCTGGTCGGCTTCAGCGGCCTGTGCGCAGTCTTCCTGACCTGCTACGTGCTGGTGGTGCCCGCTATCGCCTGAGAGAAGAAAAGCCAGGCAGGCTGTCGTATCGGCCTGCCTCCGTTCGTGGTAACCGTGCAGGGTGGCAGCAGGTGCCACCCACCAAGGAGGAGACATGACCGAGTACCTGATCGCCTTCAACGACGAGTGGGTCCCCGAGCACACGTTCGAGGAGCTGAGCGCGAAGTCCCGCGCCCTGCAGCCGCTCCTGGCCGAGATGCGGGAGGCCGGGGTCCTGATCTTCACCGGCGGGCTCGACGACACGGCCCCGGTCTTCAGCGTCGACGCCGCGACCGGCGTCCCGGTTTTCACCGACGGCCCCTTCACCGAGACCAAGGAGCACCTCGGCGGCTTCGCCGTCGTCGACGTGGCCGACGAGGACGCGGCCCGGCACTGGGCCGGCAAGATCGCGGTCGCCTGCGGCTGGCCGCAGCAGGTGCACCGCTTCCAGCGGCGGGGCCGCTTCGACTCCTAGCTGTGACGGCGCAGGACCTCGCTCTCACTGAGGACCGAACGGATCGCCTCGTGGTCGACCTGGTCCTCGCCCGGCAGGTCGTTGCGGGCGAGCGCCTCGACGACCGAATCGGCGGCAGGCTCGGCGCCGGGGTCCGCGTCCAACTCGGCATCGGCGTACCAGTCGTCGACGGCGGCCTCGTCGCGGCGGCTCGGGCTGTGGTGCGCCGAGACCGAGTGCGGCTCGTGGACGAACGCCGCGTTCGCCGGCGCCGGCAACCGCTGCTCCGCAGGCTCGACCCGCGCGATCGGTACGGCGTGAGGAGGCGGCTCGTCGGCCGCGGTCGGCTCCGCGGACAACGGCCCGCCCGCTACGCGGAGCACCGCCACGGCGGCCCCGCGCACCAGCCCGACCGCGAAGGCCACGCTCGACACGGGGTGCGTCACCACTTCGACCACGCCTGGCTTCTTCATGCTCGGTCCTTCCGTCGGAAACCCTTCGGGTTTCCCCGTGCCCGCTCCGGACCGACTCAAACACTCCCGGTCAGTCGGCCAGATCCGGAGCAACCGTCTCGGTCAACCGCGGATCCGGGTCGCCGCCTGCCATCGCGATCAGCCCGACGACGGCACGGCCGAGAGTGAGCAGGTCCTTCGGGCTGGTCTTGTCCAGACCGCCGATCAGCTGCTTGAGGATGCTGAGCTGATCGAAGTAGATCCGCTCCGCAACCAGGTGCTCCTCCTCGTCGAAGACGAAGTACGCCGTCATCCGGGTGCGGTGCTTCGAGCCCGTCGGCGGGATCTTCCCCAAAGGTCCGAGGTGGGTGCCGAGCAGCCAGAACTCCACGATCACGGCGTCGGGCGAATGCCGGAACGCGATGATCTCGTGATCCTGGTCGGGGAATGCGACCCGGGTATCGCGGTAGTAGTCGCGCACCTCGCTGTCGCCGTCATGGACGACCATCAGCGGGATCAGCTCGTAGTGCGGGTGCGGGAACGTCGAGAGGGTCGCGTCCCAGTCCTGGCGGACCTCGTCGTGGAAATGGTCGAGGACCAGCTTCTCGCGAGCGCGCAGGACCGGCTCAGGCGGCAGAGCGAATCGGGACATGCGCTCAACCTAGACCCGGCGGCTGCGCCCCTCCGGCTCCGGGACGCGACTACCCGCCTGACACAATCGGAGCATGATGCGCCGGACCCTCCCCTGGCTGGTCGCCGCTGTGCTGGCGGCCGTGGTCAGCGGTTGCGGCGGCGCGTCCTCGGCGCCCTCGGCAGTCGCCACCGACGTGCACGTCGGGCTCCCTGCCGGCGACGGCACCGAGGCGTCGTACGTCGGCTACACGATGACCGGGGTCACCTTCCCGACGAAAGCAGGCGTCCCGCAGCGGTACGCCTTCCACATCGAGACCTACCAGCACAAGCCGCTGACCGACTACGTCGTGGACCTGACCAAGAAGATGCACATCTACTTCATCAGCAGCGACTTCGCCGTCTACCGCCACGTGCACCCGACGATGGCTCCCGACGGCACCTGGTCAGGCGACGTGACCCTGCCTCTCGAGGGCGACTACCGGATGGTCGCGGAGTTCATCACCACCGACGCGGGCGGCACCAACGACCAGCTGGTGCTGGGCACCAAGGGCACCGTCGGGCACCCCGATGCCTTCGAGCCGATCCCGCCCGCGAGCAAGGAGTCCACGGCCAACGGGCTGACCTTGAGCGTGGTCAAGGCGCCGACCACCGGGTACCAGCACGAGATGGAGATCGGGATCGGCAAGGGCGGCAAGCCCGCCGACCTCGGCTCCTACCTGGGCGTCTACGCCCACGTCTCCGCGTTCAGCACCGCCACCGGAGGCCTCGAGCACATCCACGCACTCAGTGCGCCCGAGACCCGGGACAACAAGTCGGTGCTGCTGCTCCACACCAACTTCGAGCAGCCCGGCGACTACCGGATGTTCGTGCAGGTGCGCGTCTCCGGCATCGTCTGGACGATCCCGATCACCATCTCGGTCAAGGGGCCTTCCGCACCGGCACTTTGATCGAGACCACCGGGTTGTCGAACTGGGTGACCTTCACGCTCACCGAGAGCGTCCAGGTCCCTGCCTTCGGGATCAGCACGTCCGCTGTGTAGGTGCCCGAGTCGACATCGGTCACGGCCTGGTCGCCGAGGCCCAGAGTCCCGAGGCTGAAGGAGATGATCGGCGCCTGCGCGGGCTCGATCGGGTCCCCGGCGCTGTCTTGCACCTGGATCGTCACGGAGTTCTCGCCGGTCTCGGCCGGCTTGATCGAGGCCACCACCCGGACGCCGCCGGTCTGGCCGCTGAACGTCGAGGAGTCAAAACCGCCGGGCAGCGCGGTCTGCCCGGTCGCCTGGACCGGCGACCTGTCGACCAGGAAGCCGGTCAGGCCCAGGACGCAGACCAGCAGCAGGGCCTCGACGCGCACGGTCCGGGTCATCATCGAGCTCGCAGTGCGACGATCGGCGAACCCCGCGTCGGCGAGCACCCGCGGCACCAGCTTGTAGCGGTTCCAAGCGCCGACCAACGCGATCAGCGACACCGAGCCGATCTTGACCAGCAGCACGTAGCCGTAGTCGGTATGGAAGAAGTTGCTCCACGACCCGAGGATGCGCCAGGCCAGGATCGTCCCGGTCACCGCGACGGTCGCGAGCAGGAAGCCGGCCAGCGTGGAGAAACGGCCGAGCATGTCGGCGGCGACCTTCGGACGATCGCTGAGCCGGCGCAGGCCGATCACCAGGCCCAGCAGGCCCCCGAACCAGATCGAGCCGGCCGTGACATGGCTCAGGTCGGAGGCGACCAGCAGCCACATCGGCTTCACCGAGCGGGTGTGGCCGACCAGGCTCAGCGTGAGCAGTGTCAAGGTGACCACGCCGAGGGTGAGCCAGCGCTTCACCGAGGCCCCCCGACGGGCGAGGCCCACAGCCAGGGTGGTGCCGAGGGCGAGCAGCAGCGCGCTCACCGCCTGGGAGCCGCGGTCGGCGTCGTGCCAGGTGACGGAGTCGGTCAGCGCTCCGAGGCCGTTGGCGCGCTGGTAGAGCGAGGTGAACGGCAGCAGCACGAACCCGGCGATCAGGGTGAGCCACGCGAACCAGCCGCCCAGGTCCAGGAGCCGGTTGCGGAACTGCTCGAGTCCGGAGGCGCGCGGGAACAGCAGCACCAGGAAGACCACGAGGCCGCAAGCCCCGAAGACACCGAGGTACGTCGCACCCTGGGCGATCCCGAGGATGCCGCGGACGACCGGCGGCGACGCTTCGGGCACGACGGTCTTGGCCGCCACCTTGGCGCTCGGAGCGCCGACCGAGAAGGTCAACGACCCGCCGACCGGGTGCCCGTCGGCCGAGATCACCCGCCACGCGATGATGTAGGTGCCGTCCTTCATCCCGCTCGGCAGGTCCACCAGCAGGTTGTCGTCCTGGGTGTGCGCGGAGGTCTTGAGCACGTCGCCCTTGGCATCGAAGACCTCGACGCCCCCGGAGACCGATCCGATCGGCTCGTCGAAGGTCAGCCGCGCGACGCTCGGCGCGCTCGCGACCACCGCTCCGTCGGAGGGGTCGGTGAACAACAGGCTCGCGTGCGCACTGGCCGGGCCGACGAGCAGCAGCGACCCGGCCAGTGCCAGCGCAGCCGCCAGCACGAGTCGACGGACGACTCGTGCTGGCAGCAGCAGCGGTAGAGACATCACTCAGGCCTTGCGGCTGCTCTTCGCGAGCGCGCCGGCACCGACGAGGAGCCCGACGATCCCGACGATGAGACCGGTGTACGCGAGGCCCTTGGAGGCTCCGCCGCTGGACGCCTTCGTGCCGGTCGAGGAGGAGCCTGCCGACGACGAGGCTGCCGACGACGAGCCGGAGAGCCCGTTGATCGCCGCGTCGGCCTCAGCGGGTGTGCCGACCACCTTCACCGTCGGAGCCGGGTTCTCCGGCTCGGCGGCACCGGGTGCAGCGACCTGGGTCCAGTCGGTCTCGCCCTTCTCGCACTTCTGGATCGTCGGGAAGACCAGCGTCTTGCCGACCGCGTCCGGGACATCGAACTCGAGCTCGAAGGCGTCCCGGTAGCCGTCGGGAAGCGGCGTCTTGGCGGTGTAGACGACGGTGTTGACCTTCTCGGTGATCTCGTCGCCGTCGTCGGCCTTCTCCGGCGTGGCGAGCTTGGTCATCGTCTTGGTGACGTCCCAGTTCGCGTTGCGGGTCGGGGTCACCTCGACCAGCTCCTTGGGGATCGAGATGATCACCTTGGTGGTCGCCGAGCCGTCGCAGCCGTGCGGAACGGCGACGGTCGCGATCAGCGTGGTGTTCGCGGCAGCCGTACCCGGGCTGATGGTCACGTGTGCCAGGGCTGGGGCGATCGCCAGGGCGCTGAAGCCGACGACGGCGGCGGGCAGCGCGACGGCGCGCGCGAGCTTGCGGTGTGCAGACATGGAGAGTTGCTCCTTGGTTCAAGGTCTTGCTCGGAAGGTGGTCGGTGTCCGCGCAGCGGCGACCCGGCCCTCCGCTCTCAGAGCAGGACGACCGAGGAAGGTGCGCGCAGCAGGGCCGGCGGACCACGTCTCGGGGAGGTGCTCAGCAGGACGCGGCGCTTGCCGCGGGCCTCGGCCGCCGGCGCGTCCGCGCGGGCGAGCAGGGGCGCAATGTTCGCGTCGACCGACAGGCGGCGCAGCCAGCCCGTGACGGCCGCGACGGCGCGCTCCTGGGTGACCAGGATGATCGCGCTGAGGACTGCGGTGACCAGGTGCGCCCAGAACATCATCGGAGTCAGGTGCAGCCATGCCGGGAAGCCGGCCATCGATGCCGGTTGAGAGCCGCCCATCGTGCCCATCCCGCCCATCGGGGCCGTGGCCTCGAAGGCAGCGTGCAGGCCGACCTGGGCTACCAGGACGAACGGGACGACGTACCGGAGCCGGACCAGGCGCCCGATGGCGGCCAGGCTGCACGCCAGGACCACCAGGCCGAGGGCCAGAAGGAATCCGGGAGCTGGCATCGCGCCGCCGGCCAGCAGGTGCGCGCCGGTCGCCAGGCCGGTGATCTCGAGCGTGGCGACGAGGCTGCGCTGGGCAGTCCTGACGTCGATCGCGCGAGGGGTCACGCCGACATCCTCGCAAACGCCGGTTGCCGAGCCGTCTCCGGCTGCGCATACGGGCACACCGCGGCGCGGCACCCTCCCTGACATCTGCACGCAACGTCTTCGCGGCCGAGCGCCCGGCAGATTGGTCCGGCCGGTGTCACGTCGCGGGCCCGGGCGGTGTCTTCATGCCCAGAACCTGCGCCGCCCCGGCCGCAGGCCGACGAAGGAGACAGCGATGAGCACCAAGACCTACGCCACCACCGAGGATCGCCGCGCGGCTGTGCGGGTCCCGCTGCGCGAGGACCAGGGCCTGCTGGGCCGCCTCCTGGGCTGGTACTGCCGCCGCGCGTACGGCGACGTACCGGACAACGCCCTGGTGCTGATGCACAACCGGCCGATTCTCTGGTCGGTGCTGAAGTTCGAGGGCAAGGTCGCCACGTGGGACCGGCTCGACCCCGATCTGAAGAACCTCGCCCAGCTCGCGTCGGCCTCGGTGATCGGCTGCAGCTGGTGCATGGACTTCGGCTACTACGCCGCGCACAGCAAGGGCAACGACACCTCCAAGCTCAGCGAGGTCCCGTTCTGGCGGGAGTCGACCGTCTTCACCCCTGTCGAGCGCAGGGTCCTGGAGTACGCCGAGGCGATGACCGTGACACCGCTGGAGGTCACCGACGCGATGACCGAGGCGCTGCGAGCCGATCTCGGCGAGGATGGCTTCGTGGAGCTGACGATGATGGTCGCGGTCGAGAACGAGCGCTCCCGCTTCAACAGCGCACTCGGTCTGACCAGTCAGGGCTTCAAGGACTCGTGTGAGCTGAAGCCGCGTGCTTGAGCAGGTCGACGACGTCTTCGCCGAGCATCGCGGCCTGCTGTTCACGGTGGCCTACGAGATGCTCGGCAGCACTGCCGATGCCGAGGACGTGGTCCAGGAGTCGTGGCCACGGTGGCAGTCCCGGCTCGCCGACAGCGACCAGGACGAGGTGCGCGACCCGCGCGCGTACCTCGTCCGGATCGTCACCCGGCAGTCCCTGAACCGGCTGCGCACCCTGCAGCGCCAGCGCGAGACGTACGTCGGCACCTGGCTGCCGGAGCCGCTGGTGACCGCGCCCGACGTGGCAGACGACGTCGAGCTCGCCGACTCGGTCTCCTTCGCCATGCTGGTGGTGCTGGAGACGCTGAGTCCGTTGGAGCGGGCTGTCTTCGTGCTCCGCGACGTCTTCGGCTTCTCCTACGACGAGATCGCCGTGACCACCGAGCGCACCCCGCAGGCGGTCCGGCAGCTGGCCTCGCGGGCCCGTAAGCACGTCGAGGCCCGGCGGCCGCGCACCGAGGCGCCGGCGAACTCGGCGGAGATCGTCGCGCAGTTCTTCGTTGCCGCCTCGACCGGCGAGGTCGAGCCGCTCCTGGCGCTGCTCGCCCCGGACGCAGTCCTGCACACCGACGGCGGCGGCATCAAGAAGGCGGCCCTCCGGCCGATCCACGGAGCCGCCAAGGTGGCCCGGTTCCTGGCGGCCGTGGTCCCCCGCGGCCGCGATGTCGACGTGGACTGGGGCACCGTCAACGGGGCCCCGGCGCTGTTCCTGTACCTCGGTGGCGAGCTGGACGCGATCGGCACCCTGGTCGCCGAGGGCGGTCTGGTCACCGAGATCTACCTGGTCCGCAACCCCGAGAAGCTGACCGGCGTGGAGGTCGTCCGCGACGTTCGCAGATAGCCTCTGCCCGTGCTGACATGCTGGGGACGCGAGCTCGACCGCGAGCACCCGCTGCCGGAGCACCCGCGGCCCCAGCTGGTCCGCGAGACCCCGTGGATCAGCCTCAACGGGCCCTGGTCCTACGCCTTCGGGACAGCCGAGCGACCCACGACGTGGGACGGCGAGATCGTGGTGCCGTTCTCCCCCGAGGCCGAGCTGTCCGGTGTCGGCCGCCAGCTCGGTCCGGACCAGTGGCTCTGGTACCGGCGTACCTGCGCCGCGCCCGAGGGCGACCGGGTTCTGCTGCACTTCGGCGCGGTCGACCAGAGCTGCACGGTGTGGGTCAACGGCCACCAGGTCGGCAGCCACACCGGCGGCTACCTGCCGTTCACCCTCGACATCACCGAGGCGCTCGCCGAGGGCACCCAGACGATCGAGGTCCGCGTCCGCGACCTGTCCGAGACCGGTCCGCACGCGCGCGGAAAGCAGCGGCTGGACCGCGGTCGGATCTGGTACACCGCCCAGTCCGGCATCTGGCAGACGGTCTGGCTCGAGGCAGTGCCCGAGGAGTACGTCGAGGAGCTCAGGATCGTCCCGGACATCGGGACCCGCAGCTTCACCGTCGAGCTGACCACGTCGCACGGTGCCCGTCGGACCGAGATCGTCACTCCCTCAGAGCCGCGGCTGTGGTCGCCCGAGGACCCGTTCCTGCACGACCTCGAGTTCACGATCGGCGAGGACAAGATCCGGTCCTATGCCGCACTGCGGTCGTTCGGGACCGGGACCGACGCTCGCGGCAGGCCTTGCCTGCTGCTCAACGGCGAGCCGTTCAGGCACATCGGCGTGCTCGACCAGGGGTACTGGCCGGACGGCCTGATGACACCGCCGAGCGACGAGGCGATGATCCACGACATCTCCACCATGAAGTCGCTCGGGTTCACGATGCTGCGCAAGCACGCCAAGATCGAGTCGCTGCGCTGGTACCACCACTGCGACCGCCTCGGGATCCTGGTCTGGCAGGACGTGCCCAACGGCGGCGGCCGCTACCGCGAATTGGTCGCCAACCTGCCCGCCCGGGTGCCGTCCTGGGTGCCGTTCGGACTCTCCGACCATCGCTACGGGGTCTTCTTCCGCGGCGATGCAGACGCCCGCGCCGAGTTCCGCGAGGAGGTCCGGCGTACGGTCGCGCTCCTGCGCAATGTTGCCGCGATCGCCGTCTGGACGCCGTTCAACGAAGGCTGGGGCCAGTTCGACGCCAACGAGGTCGCGGCCGAGGTCGCGGCCCTGGACCCGACCCGGAGCGTCAACCACGTCAGCGGCTGGATCGACCAGGGCGGAGGCGACATCCGCAGCTATCACTCCTACCTGCGCCCGTTCCGGCTCCCGCGGAGGTGGCGCGACCGCAGGGTGCCCGCACTGACCGAGTACGGGGGCTACAGCCTCGTCGTCGAGGGCCACGACGCTTCGGAGGTCGAGTTCGGCTATCGGCACTTCGACGACGCCGAAGGGCTCGCTGACGGCTTCACCGAGCTGCACCGCACCACGATCGCCACCGCCGTACGTCGGGGCCTGGCTGCCACCGTCTACACCCAGCTCAGCGACGTCGAGGACGAGCTCAACGGCCTGCTGACCTGGGACCGCGAGGTCCAGAAGATCCCGACCGCCGTGGTCCGGGCAGCGCTGGCCGCTCTGATCAGCCGCTGACCGGCCTCAGACGGCCGGGCCGTCCACCCAGCGGCGCCCGCGCCGGGTCAGGCCGGCGGCACCCTCGGTGAGCTCGGCCACGATCTCCTCGGTCACGCCGATCGCGATCAGCGGCACCGCGAGCTCGAGGGTGGCCACGTCGGTGTAGTCGATCCGCAGCACGTTGGCCCCCCGGGAGCGGAGCTCGTGCTCGAGTCGTCCGGCAGCTGCGAGGTCGACGGTCACGTCGCAGAGCTCCTGCTCGACCCTCTCGATCAACTCGGCGCTCTCGAACGCGGCCCGGACGGCATCGGCGTACGCGCGGCTCAGCCCGCCGGTGCCGAGCAGGGTCCCGCCGAACCAGCGGGACACCACCGCCACCACGTCACTGGCCCCGCGCCCTCGCAGGACGTCGAGCATCGGGGCTCCGCCGGTGCCCGGCGGCTCGCCGTCGTCGCTGGAGCGCTCGAGCGCGCGCTGCGGCCCGAGCACGTACGCCGAGCAGTGGTGCCGGGCATCCCAGTGCTCCTTGCGCACCTGCTCGACGACGCTGCGCGCCGACATCTCGTCGTCGATCCGGGCCAGGGTGCACAGGAACCGGGACCGTGAGACCTCGATCTCGGCGACGCCGTCAGTGGCGATCGTGAGGTAGCTCAACGTCTCGCCGCTCCTCTCACCGAGGCTTGGGGTGGTGGCGGGGTACCCCTCCCAGGATCACCCCGCCACCTGATCCGTCGTGCGCCTGCCCAGAGGGCGGCGCTGCACCCCGACGGATCCCGGTCGCTTCCATGTGGGGTACGGAAAGCGCGACCGTGGCTCCAGTTTAGGACATACCTGGGCGAACCGCTAACGGAACGCCGCAAGGTAGGTCAGCAGATCCGCCCGGGTCAGCACTCCGACGGGGCGTCCTTCGTCCTGTACCAGCAGCGCGTCTGCCTCGCCGAGCGCTCCGATCGCCTCGGATACACCGGCCGACGCGCCGATGGTCGGCAGCGGCGGGCTCATGTGCGCCTCCACCTGGTCGGCCAGGTGCGCCTTCCCGGCGTACAAGGCGTCGAGCAGGGCCCGTTCGGAGACCGATCCGGCCACCTCGGCGGCCATCACCGGCGGCTCGGCCCGGACGACCGGGATCTGCGAGACGCCGTACTCCTTGAGGATGTGGATCGCCTCGGCCACCGTCTCGTTGGGGTGGGTGTGCACCAGGTCGGGCATGCTGCCGCCCTTGCCGCGCAGCACCTCCCCGACGGTCTGGTCGTCCTTGGCGGCCAGGAACCCGTACCGGGCCAGCCAGTCGTCGTTGAAGACCTTGGTGAGGTAGCCGCGCCCCGAATCGGGCAGCAGCACGACGATGACGGCGTCGGACTGCCCCGCCTCCGCGAGCTCGCCGGCGAGCTGGGCCGCGGCGAACGCCGCCATCCCAGACGACCCGCCGACCAGGAGGCCCTCCTCGCGGGCAAGCCGCCGGGTCATCGCGAACGAGTCGGCGTCGGAGACCTCGATCACCCGGTCCGCGACGTTGCGGTCATAGGTCTCCGGCCAGAAGTCCTCGCCGACGCCTTCGACGAGGTACGGGCGGCCGGTGCCCCCGGAGTAGACCGAGCCCGCGGGGTCGGCGCCGACGACCTGGACTGCTGGGTTCTGCTCCTTGAGGAACTTCCCGACCCCGCTGATCGTGCCGCCGGTGCCCATCCCGGTGACGAAGTGGGTGATCCGGCCGTCGGTCTGCCGCCAGATCTCCGGACCGGTGTCCTCGTAGTGGGAGAGCGGGTTGTTGGGGTTGGAGTACTGGTCGGGCTTCCACGCGCCTGGCTGCTTCGAAAGCCGGTCCGAGACGTTGTAGTAGCTGTCCGGGTGCTCGGGCGCGACGGCGGTCGGGCACACGACCACCTCGGCGCCGTAGGCCTTGAGCACGTTGCGCTTGTCCTCGCTGACCTTGTCCGGGCAGACGAACACGCACTTGTAGCCGCGCTGCTGCGCGACCAGCGCGAGGCCGACGCCGGTGTTGCCCGAGGTCGGCTCGACGATCGTGCCGCCGGGCTGGAGCTCCCCGGATGCCTCGGCCGCGTCGATCATCCGACGGGCGATCCGGTCCTTCACCGAGCCGCCGGGGTTCAGGTACTCGACCTTCGCCAGTACCAGGGGTCCCTCGTCGGCCGGTCGGTCCAGGGTGCGCCCCAGCCTGACCAGCGGGGTGTTGCCGATCAGGTCGAGCAAGGAGTTCGCGTAGTCCATACCGCTCAAGATAGTCGGGTGCCTGCCGACCGTAGAATCGGGGCAATTGGAGCGTCGTGAGTGTTACATCGTTGTAGTTTGCAAGCACCGACACGCCCCACGAGTAACTTTTTTTCACTCAGGCCCCAAATTTCTTCGATTTCGGTCCATACTCGGAAGCGCTGATTCCCCCAGCACCACGACCAAGCAGGAGATCCCATGTCCGTCGTACGCCTCGCCCGGGCAGCGCTCGGCACCGCCGTGGTCGGCGCGATCGCCATCCCGGCGATCCTCGGCGCCACCGGCCCGGCCGCCGTCGCCCTGTCCTCGAGCGCCGCAGCCAAGGCCGCTGTCGTGCCGGCGCAGAAGCGGGTCACAGCCGCCCCCGACGTGGCCTACCCGATCAAGAGCAAGCTGGTCACCGACCTCCGGCTCTACCGGAAGCGCGGCGGCACCGTGATCAACGCACCGTGCAACGCGGTCGTCGTCTCCACCACCGCCGGCGTTGCGCACGTCAGCTCCACGCCGGGCAACGGCCCGCACCTGGTGCGGGTGACCACGAGCACTGGCGGCATCATCTCCACCTATGGCTACATGAGCACGGCCAAGGTCACCTCCGGCCAGATCGTCGCGGCCGGGCAGCCGATCGGCAACATCGGCGACGCCGGCAAGGCCAAGCGCTGCTCACTGTCCTACTCGATGGTCAAGGGCGCCGGCGGCCTGGTACGGATCAACCCGACGAGCTGGCTGAACAACTACGTCGGCAAGCAGATGCCGCAGACCACCCTGTTCGACAACACCGGCTTCGTGCTCGCCTCGTTCAACGCCCTGGGCGCCATCCACACCCCGACCGCCCGCTACCCCGGCTACGCCGCCCGTACGCCGAAGCAGGTCGCCCTGATCAACGCCTACAAGGCAGACGTCGTGGGCATGCAGGAGTTCGAGGCCAAGCAGCGCACGCTGTTCCTCTCCACCGCGGGCTCGACGTTCGGCATCTATCCGACGCCCGGCGCGCCGGAGACCGACGACTCGCTGATCTGGCGCAACTCCACGATGCAGTTCATCAGCGGCACCACCATGCCGATCAAGTACTTCCAGGGCCGCACCGCCCAGGTCCCGGTCGTGCTGCTCAAGCAGCGCTCCTCGGGCAGGGAGGCTTACTTCATCAACGTGCACAACCCGGCGTCGATCAAGGAGTACGGCGACCAGTCCGCCTGGCGCGCCCAGGACATCACGATCGAGAAGGCCGAGATCGTCCAGCTCCGCCAGACCGGGCTTCCCGTGTTCGTGGTCGGCGACTTCAACGACCGGGCGAATGCGTTCTGCCCGATGACGGCCAACAAGCTGACCATCTCCGCGAACAGCATCCCCTCGACGACCTGCGCGCTGCCGAAGGAGCTGTGGATCGACTGGGTCTTCGCCGCCGGCCCGGCGCGGTTCACCTCGTGGGTCAAGGACTGGGTCTCCAAGGACGAGGGCATCTCCGACCACCCGATCATCGTGACCCACGCGTACATGGGCCCGGCCGGCTCCTGAGCTCCGGAGGCGGGTCGGCGCGCTGGGGGCGCGTCGTCCCGCCCCTGGTCGTCTCCTAAGGTGGGGGCGTGGGACGGGCCGCAGCTGCACGCAGACTTGCCTCCGCCGCTGCCTTCGGGGGCGGCGGCCTGTCGTTGCTGGGCGCCTCGCTGTACGGCGTCCTGCGAGCCGAGGCCAACCTGGCCCGCAAGGCGATCGGCCGGATCGAGGGCAGGGTCCCCGACGCGACCGGCTGGTATGGCCGCGGCCGGCCCGGCCCGGCGATCAAGGTGGCGCTGCTGGGCGACTCCAGCGCGGCCGGATACGGCGTGGGCGCCGTCGAGGACACTCCGGGTGCGCTGATCGGCTCCGGGCTGGCGTCCCGGGCCGACCGCAGGGTGCACCTCGGCGCCTTCTGCGTCTCCGGGGCGAAGTCCAGCGACCTGGTCGGCCAGGTCAGCGCGGCGCTGCCGACCGAGCCCGACCTGGCAGTGATCCTGATCGGCGCGAACGACGTCACCCACCGGATGCTGCCTTCGGAATCGGTCCGGTTCCTCTCCGAGGCCGTCCGCCATCTCACCGACGCCGGAGTCGCCGTCATCGTCGGCACCTGCCCCGACCTGGGCACCGTGCGGCCGATCCCGCAGCCGCTGCGCGAGCTCGCCCGGCTGTGGTCGCGCCGGCTGGCTGCAGCACAGACGATCGCCGTCGTCGAAGCCGGCGGGCGCACGGTCTCGCTCGGCTCGATCCTGGGGCCGGAGTTCGACGCGGCGCCGGCGGTGCTCTTCGGTCCGGACCGCTTCCATCCCTCGGCCGCCGGCTACGTGTCGCTGGTCGGCGTACTGCTGCCTTCAGCGCTTGCCGCGCTCGGTCTCGGCCCGGAGGCGGAGGTGCACCCGCAGCCGGTCCGTGGCGAGGGGCTGCGCCCGATCAGCAAGGCCGCCGTGCACGCCACCAAGAACCCCGGAACCGAGCTCGGCGGCACCGAGGTCGCCGGGTCCCACCGGGGCCCGGGCGGGCGCTGGGTGCTGCAGATGCGCCGACGCTGGCTCAACCCCGAGAACGCCGAAGCGCCCGACCAGGACGAAGACTCGTCCGGACCGGGCGCTGCAGAGGCGTCGAGGAGTCAGTAGTCCTCAGCGACGACCGCCGAAGATCGACAGGATGCGCAGGATCTCGAGGTAGATCCAGACGATCGTGACGGTCAGACCGAACGCTCCGCGCCAGGACTCCCGCTCCGGCAGACCGGCAGCGATGCCCTTCTCGATGAAGTCGAAGTCGAGGATGAGCATCATGATGCCGAGCCCGAGTCCGAAGACGCTGGAGAGCAGGCCGAGACCGCCGAATTCGTTGAACCCGAAGTTCGAGCCGAAGATGCCGAGCACGAAGTCGAGCATCGAGAGCGCCACGAAGCCGAACATCATCCCGATCACCCAGGTGCGGAACTTGTTGCTCACCTTGATGTCGAAGAACCGGTACGCCGCCAGCGTGCCGGCGACTGCTGCGACGGTGCCGAGCACCGCACCCGGGACGACCCCGCTGCCGAACTGCTCCTGGTAGACCTTGCTCATCGCGCCGATGAAGACGCCCTCGAGCCCGGCGTAGCCGATCACCAGCGCCGGGCTGATGACCTTCTTGAACGAGTTGACCATCGCCAGCGCGAAGCCTCCCAGGGCACCGGCGCCGGCCAGCCCGTAGAGCGCAGTGGAGGCGTTGTGGCCGGAGGTGCCGACCGCGGTCGGGTCACCGGTCAGCACCCAGGTCAGGGCTGCTGCCACGACGACCGTGCCGAGCGTCAGGCCGGTCTTCTGGACGACCGTGTCGATCGTCATCGGTCCGACGCCGGCCCCGGTGTGGGTCATCGGGCCGGTCGCGTACCCGCTGGAGATCCCGCTGGAGTCGAACGAGGCGTAGCCGCCCGCGTTCTTTCCGTTGAAGCCATCGTTGTTGGCAAAGACGGGGTTGTTGCTCTGCATGGTCTCCTCCTTGGAGGCCGGACTGGCTCACCACGGTGGCGCCAGCGTGACACCGCGATACTACCGAGGCGTCATGAGGTCAACGAGTGGCCGCGGGGCGGTGTTCCCACCCGGCCTCACCCCACAGGCTTGGCGGCGGCCTGCGTAGCGGATGATTCCGGGGTGGACGAGCCAGCAGCCCCGACCGACCGGCCGCTCGGGTACGACGAGTTCGGGATGCGGTTCATGAACCTGGTCCTGCACCGCGACCGGGTGATGGAGTCGATCAACCGGGTGCTCGGCGAGGACTTCCAGCTCGGCCCGATCGGGGCCGGCCCCGGCCGCAAGGTCGCCAAGGTGACCGCCACCGGCACCTTCGGTCGCGCCTACGGCGAGGCTCTGGCCGATGCTCTGGGCTACGAGGTGAACCTGCCGGTCGATGTCACCTTCGACCTCGACCTCGGCGTCGACCTGCACCGCTTCAACGCCGGCGTCGTGCTGCCGTTGCGGCTGACGATGGAGCTCGTCGAGCCGCTGACGATCCTGTGGCACATCACTCCCCCGGACCCGGAGGACGTGGTGATGACGATCGCCTCGGACAGCCGGCGCGCGACCGTCCTGCGGAAGCTGACCGGCCTGGACGGCGAGCTGCGCCGGTTCATCATCCGGTTCGTGGACCGCGAGCTCGACAAGCCGCACGTGCGCAAGGCGATGCGGATCGACCTGGTCACCCTGATCGACAACGCCTGGGAGCATCTCGCCGAGCAGTTCATGCCCAACGGCCCCGAGGACCGTCAGTAGGGCGAGGTCCTGGCGACCTGCAGCGCCCGGCTGAGCTCGAACGGGTAGGACTGCGCGTAGAGCCACGGCCGGCCGAACCAGAGGAACCCGTCCACATAGCTCGCCGCCAGCGACCGGGTGCCCGCGGAGAAGCCCCACCGCTTCGAGGACACGTCGGTGGTCGGCGGGATGCCGAGCGTGACGCACTTCGTCGAGGTCCGCGACGTGCAGACGTTCGCATTCCCGATGGCGAGGTGCCGGTGCCGCTTCTTGAACTGGCGGGTGGTGAACGGGCGGCCGTTGTCGGCGGTGTCGATCACCAGGTGCTTGCCGGTGATGTGGCCGGCCGCCAGCCGACGGATCAGGCCGGCGCCGTAGACGATGTTGCCCGCGGTGCTGGAGTAGTGCGTCGCACCGAGCGCGATGCCGTCGGCGTAGGCGATGCCGGATTCGCGCAGCATCGTCACCGCCTTGGCAGGCTTGAGCCAGTCAGCGTCGCTGCCGTCGATGTAGACGTGGGTGTTCGGCAGTGCGCCGAGCTCCTTGGCGGCGTACGCGGCCAGGCCGAAGCGGACCGCTGGGTGCCAGCCGCCCCAAGCCACCCCGAGGTCCGGCTCGAGGATCAGGATCACCCGCGAACTGCCGATGCCCGCCGCGATCTCGTCGATCCAGGTCTTGTACTTGGCCTGCTGAGCCGCGCTGATCGGATCCGAGCGGTGCGACTCGCCCTTCGGGTAGAGACCGAACAGAGCCAGCTGCGTGTACGCCGCCGGGTTGCCCTGCTGGAACTCCGAGATCCGGTCCTGGACGGTCTTCTCGGCGTCGCCGTTCTGGGTCTGCGACGTCATCCAGATGACCCTGGGGCGCAGCGCGATCTTGGCCAGCAGCGCCTTGTTGGTGCCGGTGGCCGCGTTGTAGGCCTGGTCGACCGGGTCGAAGGAGGCCACGAACGGCGTCCACGGACCGTTGGCGAGCGGGCTGCCTGACGGCGCCGCCGAAGTCGGGGCGGAGGGCGAGGCGGCGATGCCGACCACCGCGAGGGTGATGGCGCCGAGGACCAGGCGTACGAGGGAGCGCTTCACAACGAGGATCCTTACTCAAGGTCGTGGCCGAAGTCCGACATTACGTCCATCGGCTACCCGCTTCATCCCCTTTCACACATGACCGGGCACACATGGCCGGGCACACACGACCGGGCACATGACCGGGCACACATCACCCGGCACTCACGACCAGCACGCTCGCCGTAGCGACACGCGACGCGTTCACGCCGCATAAGTGCTGGTCAGAGCCGGTACGTCACTAGCATCGGCGCACCGCCTTCTCCCACCGCGGACACCAAGGAGCCACGTCGATGTTCCGCGCTTTCCTGCTCGTCCTGACCGCCGGCCTGGTCCTCGCCCTGGTCGACTGGCACTACGGGGGCATCGACATCGGGCTCCCGCGCCAGCTGACCGGGAGCCACCCGATCTACGCGAGCCCGACGATCCAGGTGACCTCGGCGCCGACCGACCTGGCCCTGCACGCCACCGGCAATGTCACCATCCAGGCTCAGGCACCGGCCGTTCCTGGCGACGTGGTGCTGCTGGAGACGGCCGGCCCGTACGGACTGGGCTACAACAAGGTCAGCGCCACGGTGCTTGACGACCAGCTTCAGGCGACACTGCCCGTCACCGGCCGCGACACCGCCGGCTCGTTCAAGTACTTCGCGCTGATGCGGGCGACCGGCAAGCACCGGCAAGGCCGCAGCGCGATGTTCACGATCACGATCGACAAGGCGCCGCCGCCGGCCTCGACCGCCTCGGCAGGCTGCGGCGGCTCGGCCGACCTGGTGGCCGACGGGGAGACCTGGCAGTGCACCTACGACGACGAGTTCGACGGAACCGAGCTCGACCGCAGCTACTGGGTCCCCCAGACCGGCGGCTCGACGACCGGTAGCAGCACGATGTACGCCTGTGCCGTCGACAGCCCGGACACCGTCCGGGTTGCCAACGGCACCCTGGACCTGTCCCTGGTGCAGCTGCCCGCCGCCCGCAAGTGCACCCGGACCAAGTCCTCGCAGTACGCCTACGGGCAGGTCACCCACTACGGGACGTTCTCGCAGGCCTACGGCAAGTTCGAGGTGCGCGCGAAGATCCCCGACATCACCGTCCCCGGCGTCCAGCAGTCGTTCTGGTTGTGGCCGGTGAAGAACACCTACGGCGCCTGGCCTGCCTCGGGCGAGATCGACTTCGCCGAGCTGTACAGCTCCACACCCGGGCTGGACCGCCCGTACCTGCACTACATCCCCGGCGAGACGATCGCCGGATCGAACGACAACATCACCAACGCCCGCTGCGCGATGAACCCGGGCCAGTTCAACACCTACGGCCTGGAGTGGAAGCCCGGACAGCTGACGGTGCTGCTCAACGACAAGGTCTGCTTCACCGACGACTACTCCTCGGCCCTCGGCGTGGCCCAGGGCTCGACCGCGCCGTTCGACAAGGCCTTCTTCCTCTGCCTGACCCAGGCGATGGGCACGCTGAACAACTCCCTCAAGCCGGGCACCGTCAGCCTGCCGGTGACGACCGAGATCGACTACGTGAGGGTCTGGAAGCTCGCGGCGGCGTAGCGTGCGCTGCATGAGACCCCTCCCCTCTCGTTCCCGGCTGGCTCGCGGACGGCAGGCGCTGGTTGCGGCCGCCCTGCTCGCCCTCGTGACGGGCTTCACGACCGCCGCCCCTGCAGATGCCGGCACCTCCGGCTTCGCGCCGCTGGACCGGCCCGGCCCGGCCTTGAGCGTCTCGCGCTCGACCGTCGCGGCGGCGACGGTCTGCCACGGCGACCTGCGTACAGCGCCAGGGGAGCCGGTCCTGCTGAGCCCTGCCACCGGCGTGACGCCGGAGGAGAACTACTCCTGGAACTACGAGCGCGCCTTCAACGCCCAGGGCCGCGCCTGGTGCGCGGTGACGATGCCGTTCCACACGCTCGGCGACATCCAGACCGCCGGGGAGTACCTGGTCTCCGCGATCCGGGCCATGCACGCTGCGGCCGGGCGCCGGATCGCCGTGATGGGCCACAGCCAGGGCGGCATGTCGATGCGGTGGGCGCTGCGTTTCTGGCCCGACACCCGCGCGATGGTCGATGACGTGATCGGCATGGCCGGGTCCAACCACGGCACCGCGGGCAGCGCCCTGATCTCGACCAAGGGAGCCAAGATGCCGCCGGCCTCGTGGCAGCAGGCGGCCGACGCGAACTTCATCAAGGCGCTCAACAGCGGCGCCGAGACCTTCGGGGGCATCAGCTACACCGAGATCTACACCCACACCGACGAGGTCGTGCGCCCGAACAGCTCCGCGTCAGCCTCGTCCTCCTCGCTGCACACCGGCGCCGGCTCGATCACCAACGTCGCGACCCAGAGCATCTGCCCGCGCGATGTCGACGAGCACCTGCTGGTCGGCACGATCGATCCCACGGCGTACGCCCTGGCGATCGATGCGCTGGACCATGCCGGGCCGGCTGTCCCCTCCCGGATCGGCCACGCCTCGTGCTCGCAGGTGCTCCAGCCCGGTGTCGACCCGCTGAACGTGCAGACCTACCTGCAGATCCTCGGCGCGGTCCCCGGGCTCGGCGTGGTCGCGCTCCCCTCGGTGAACCTGGTCGGAGCACCGGAGGTCGGCACGGAGCCTGCGCTGGACTGCTACGTCTACGCGAAGGGCTGCTGACCAGATCAGTCAGACTGCAAGCGGGACCTCCGGGCCTGCCGAGCGTTAGACGTATGCGCAGCCAGCGCACCACTCATCTCTCGGGCACGGCAAGGAGGACCTCCATGTCCCGCGCTCGTCTCCCCTACCTGGTGGGTGGCGTCGTCGCCATGCTCGTCGTGGTCCTCAGCGCAGCGGCGACCAGCGGGTCCGACGTGGCGCTGGCCGGCAGCTCCGGGGGGTACGGCACTCCTCGGATCGCGGTGCTGTCGGCTCCGTCGAAGCTCGAGCTGCACCAGGCCGGTCTGCTCACCGTCAGCGCCTCCGCGCCGGCCAGGCCGGGCGACACGATCTACCTCCAGACGACCGGCGCCTACAGCGCCGGCTACGTCTCCCTTGCCCAGGCCGTGCTGGCCAAGAACCTGACCGCGACGCTGCACATCCCCGGCCAGGCGTACCTCGGCAACGTGACGTTCTGGGCCTCCCTGCCCGCCAAGGGCAACTCCTCGGCGGCCACCAGCCGGCACTTCCCGGTCACGATCGTCTCGCCGCCGCCCCAGCACGCCCCGACCTGCGGCGGCCAGAAGGTGCGCAAGGCCAACGGCACCCTGTGGAAGTGCACCTACGACGACGAGTTCAGCGGCACCACGCTGGACCGCCGCTACTGGGTCCCGCAGAAGAACCAGACCAGCGGGTACGTCGGGAACCGCTCGACCCTGGCGTGTGCCGTGGACAGCCCGTCGACGATCGCCGTCAGCGGTGGCGCTCTGAACCTCTCCCTGGTCAGGCTCGCGAAGCGGCGCGACTGCGGGAACAAGATGTCCGGGCAGTACGCCTACGGGCAGGTGATGCACTACCAGACCTACGCGCAGAAGTACGGGCTGTACGAGGTACGCGCGCTGATCCCCGATCTGAAGGTCAAGGGTGCCCAGCAGACGTTCTGGTTGTGGCCCGAGTCCCAGAAGTACGGCCCGTGGCCGTCGTCGGGCGAGATCGACTTCGCCGAGCTGTACAGCTCGCAGCGCGGGATCGAGAAGCCGTTCGTGCACTACCTGCCCGGGCAGGCGACAGCCAACAAGCACCAGAACACGACGCATGCGCTCTGCGCGATCAACCGCGGCGTCTACAACACCTACGGCCTCGACTGGGAGCCCGGCCGGCTGACGATCATGCTCAACGGCAGGGTCTGCGTGGTCGACAACTACACCTCGGTGGTCGGCGGAGCTGGCTCCGCGGCCCCCTTCGACCAGCCGTTCTACCTGATCCTCGACCAGGCGATGGGGACCGTCGGGAACATCGCGAACCCCAGCACGCTGCCGACGAAGGTGACCACGAAGATCGACTACGTCCGGATCTTCAGCTGAGCCCTCAGCGGACCCGGCCGTAGTAGACCGAGTGCGTCCACAGGTGCTCCTTGCGGACGTCCTCGCCCGGGAACGGCGCGTGCCAGATCATGTCGTGACCGGCGTAGATGCCGACGTGGTAGATCCCGCCGCCGTCGTGGAAGAACACCAGGTCGCCCGGACGGCGGTCCGAGGCGCGGATGTGCTTCACCCGCCCGTACTGGGCCGAGGAGGAGTGCGGCAGCCGGTAGCCGAGCCGACGCAGCGTCCACATGGTCAGACCCGAGCAGTCGAACCGGTGCGGGCCTGCAGCGCCGTAGACGTACGGTGAGCCGCGCCGCGTCGAGGCGACGTGCACGATCCGGTCGCCGAACGCGACGGCCCTGGCATGGGCCGACGTAGCGGTCGTCGCGGTCGTGGTGGTGGCCGGCTTGGGCGTTGCAACGCCCACGCCGGAGACGCTGGCGTCAGCCGTCGGGGCTGCGACGGAGAATGCCGCCGCGGCGATGAGCTGCGCGCCGACGAGGGTGAGAGCGCGCCCAGAAAGGCGCCCAGAAACGCGCCCAGAAAGGCGCGCAGAAATACGACGAGTCGTCGTGGTCATGATCGAACCTGAATGCGGTCACGCTTGCGAGGGTTGACCTGTCGGATTCGGGCTACCGATTGCCCGGCCACACTCCGTGTGGCTTCACCCCAAGTCCCACCGGTTTCGTGGGACGTCGTGCTGGTTCCTCCGCGCCTGCCAATCCACTCGCTTTCGCGTCGTGTGCATCTGGCTCGTGGCAGGCCTCAGCGTGAGCACAGATGGCACCCCGCGGGTACAGCGGGGGCATCGGCAAGTAGATCGTGGACCTGAGGCCTTTCCTGACCGGCTGAGCGAGGAATGTGATCCAGGTCAACCCGTGCGCTGAGTCACATTCAGCGCGGCTTGACCGCTCTGGTCGAGGCCGAGGAGCGGGTCGCGGTGGTGTAGCCGATGGCCGCTCCGGTGACCCGGACGGTGATCCGCTTGCCCCGCTGCGCCCTCCTGAGCGTGTAGCCGGCGTGGGTAGCGCCCCTGATCGCCTTGCCCCCGGCGTACCACTGGTAGGCCAGGGCCGGCTTGCTCGCTCCTGCCAGCCAGGTGCCCGGCGCGGCGACGAGCCTGCGGCCGACCTTGAGGGTCCCGGAGATCTTCGGTGCGGCCGTGGCCAGCGCGCCTGCCTTGACCGCCGCTGTGGAGGTCGAGGTGCTGCTGACCGTGCCGTAGCCGCCCTCGATCCCGGTGACGACGACCGTGATCGCCTTCTTGTACTGCGCGGCCTTCAGCACCAGGGTGCGCCCAGTGGCTCCCGGGATCGTCGCGCCGCCGGCGGTCCAGCGGTAGGTCAGCGCGACCGCGCCGGGGCCCCAGCTGCCGGGCGTGGCGGTCAGCGTCCGGCCGACCTGCACGGTGCCGGACAGGGTGGGCTTGACCGTGACCAGGCTGCCCGCCGCGACCGCCGCGGTCGCAGCAGAGGTCTTGGTCGACGAGGTGTAGCCGGTCAGCGTGCCGGTCACCGAGACCGTGATCGTCTCGCCGACCAGCGCCGGCGTGATCGTCAGGCTCCCGCCGGTGGCGCCGGAGATCACGGTGCCGTTCGCAGACCACTGGGTCGCCAGGCTCGCACCGTTCGGGCTCCACGCTCCGACCGTCGCCGTCAGGACGTCGCCCACCTTGGGCGAGGTCTTGTCGATCGTCGGGGTGACTGCGGTCAGGTCGCCGTCGATGACGGTGGTGGTGGCGGTGGTGGTGACCGGCGCGAAGTCGACCTTGGTGCTGGTGACCGCGAGCGTGATCGTGTGGCCGTCCAGCGCCGGGGTCACGGCGAGCGCCTCGTCGGTGGCCAGGACGGCGTTGCCGTCCAGCCACTGGTACGCCGTCGCGGTGCCGCTGTCCCAGGTGCCGACCGTCGCCGTCAGCGGCGTACCGACCTTGCCGCTGCCACCGATGACCGGCCCAGGCCGCAGGACCTGCTGCCCGGTGCAGTCCAGGCTCGCGGTCCGCAGCCAGTGGTTGCCGTCATCGGTGTCGTCAGACCAGAACACCGACTTGCTGCCAGCTACGCACTCGGTGTCCGGCTGCTGGGCGAAGCCCTCGTTGTTGAGGTTGTCGACAGCACCAGTCGGCCGCGAGTAGATGTCCTGGACTCCGAAGGTGCCCTTGTTCGCGTCGTTCGCGGTATCGATCGCCAGCACCGACTGGCGCCCCTGGCAGCCGTTGTCACAGGTGGCGCGGAGCTGGTTCAGGGTCGAGTCCCACATCAGGTCCTGGATCGTCTGGAAGCCGGTGTCGACGGTGGCGACCCGGGTCCAGGTGTTGTCGCTGTTGAACTCGTAGCCGTAGAGCTTGCCGGTCTTCTCCAGCGCGACGAAGAAGAGACCACCATCGACGTGGTCCGGGTACGTCGTCGGGTCGTAGGCCGCGTTGGTGTGCTCGTCCTTGAAACCCTCCGCGACCAGTGCGCTGTCCGGGACGAAGGTGACGCCCTCGATGCCGAGGTTGGCGTCGCCAGGCTTGGTGCTGTCCAACCCGGTCTCCGGGTTGACCCCGCCACCGGGCGGGGGCATCAGGTCGGTCAGGTCCCACTCGTGTGTGGCGTCGAGATCACCATCTACATCGCCGGCGTGCGCCACGATGTCCTTCGGGTCGACCTCGAGCACCGCGATCTTGGAGACGTTGCTGTTGGTGTTGTCGCGCTCCGAGGTCACGTAGACCTTGCCGTCGGTGGCGGTGACGCCCTCGGCGTCGACCTCGCCGGTGGCGTTGTTGAGGTAGCGGACCGGGACGCCCTTCTCCCAGCCGGCAGCCGGGCCCCACATGCCGTCGGCGTCCGGCACCAGCTTGAAGAGCGAGCCGCCGTCGCCGGGGTTGGCTCCGGCCAGGCCCGAGCTGCCGTTCTCGATGCCCCACATGAAGTCGTCGGACGGGTCGCCCGGCGTACCGGCGTCGACGTAGTCCAGACCGCTCATGTTCTGGCCGAGGTCGACGTTGTCGGCCGTGGTGTCTGCCTGGCCGTGGTGGGTGTCCGGCCACGGCTGAGCCTGGAACAGCCCGTCGCAGGCGTTGGACGCGCCGCGGGTCGGGGTGCTGGTGGCTGCCCAGCCGCCGTTCCCGTCCGCGACGACCTTGCTGCCGTCGGTCGGGACGCAGCGCGCGTAGGTCTCCGGCGACGCCGGTGTGGTGGCGTTGACCGGCCAGGGGCCGCCGGCGAGGCTGCCGTTGGCCAGGGTGGTCTGCTGTTGCACGGCGCCGCCGCTCTTGGTCGCCGCGTTCTCGAAGACGAACGAGTCGACCAGGTCGCCCGCGACGTACGCCGTGCCGCTCCAGGCTGTTGCCTGGTAGAGCCGGACCTCGTCGCCGGTCGCGCCGAGGCCGAACGGGGCGCTGGTCGGCGTGGAGCCGGTGAAGAGCCCGTCCTCGTTGTTCGGCTCGAAGGTGACGAACGCGCCCGGGTTCAGCGTCGTACCGGACGGGATCACGTCGCCGTCGGCGTCCTTGTCGTCGGTCAGGACCCAGCCGCTCAGGTCGACCGGCTGGGTGCCGACGTTGGTCAGCTCGACCCAGTCCGGGCCGCCGGCGGCGTCGCTGGCCTGGACCTCGTTGATCCGGATCGGCGGGGTGCAGTCGTTCGCGGCGCTCGGCGTGGAGTCGAAGGAGTTGATGAACGCATCGCCGTCGGCGGTGTCGGTGAACTGGACGTTCTGGGTGACTCCGGGGCAGCGCTCGTAGGTGACGCCGGCCTCGTGCGCCGTCCAGCTGACTGCGTCGACGAGCGCTTTGGTCGGCGAGAAGAAGCGGGCCTGGTCGGGACCGCCGAGCCCGAAGATGAACTGGGTGTTGGCGTAAAATGTCACGAAACCGTGGGCCGGGATCACCGTGTTGCCGGCCGTGGTGGTGTCAGTCGGGTCGGTGGTCGTCCCCGGGATCTGCCAGGAGTGGCTCGAGTCGGTCGGGAACACCGTCGGGTCGCCGCTGCCGTTGACCGATCCGGTGACTCCCCCGTTGTCGGCCAGGTAGGCGCCGCTCAGGTTGACCGCGGAGCCGCTCGTGTTGGCCAGCTCGATCCAGTCGCCCTCGACTGCACCGTTGGTCTCGACCTCGCTGACCCGGATCGAGCCGTACCCGGCCGTGGAGCCGGTGGCGCAGTTGTTGGCGCCGGCGGCCGTTGAAGCGGCACCGTCGGTGATCGCGCCGGTGCTGGTGAACGACCCGGTGCCGTCGGGACAGCGGCCCCAGCTATGCGAGAACGTCGCAGCCCAGGTGGAGGCATCGACCGACGTGGTGCCGTCCTTCAGAGTGACCGTGTCACCGGCAGCGGCCGGGGCGAACTGGTCACCGTAGGCGACCTCGGCGTAGTGCCCGGCCGGGATCGAGGTGCCCGCGACGCCGTCGACGGTCGTGCTGGTCGAGGAGATCGTCACCGGCGTGCCGCCGGTGTCGGTGAGCGTGTAGCCGCTGGCCAGGTTCGCCACCGTGGTGGTGCTGGTGTTGACCAGCTCGACCACCTTGTCGGTCAGGTCGACCTCGTTGATCTTCACGATCGAGTCGGTCGGGTTGGCGCAGCTGTTGGTGGCCGACGGAGTCGCGGCGAAGCTCTGCGCCCAGCTGCCGGCGCCGTCCGGGCAGCGGCTGATGCTGCCACCGGCCGCCGGAGCCGTAAGGCCAGCAGCGAGGCCGTCGCTGCCCCAGCCGACGCGGTCGGCGTCGGTCCCGTCGGGCGCGACCAGGGCGGCCTCGTCGCCGCTTCCGCCCAGACCGAAGTCGGAGCCGGTCTTGGTGGTGCCCCACGGGTAGGTGACGCCCGTCTCGAGCTGGGCCGAGGCCTGCCCGCCGACGGCGTACGCCGCGAACGCCGCCGGCTTGGTCGGGCTCGAGCCGGTGCTGGCGCCGAGGTAGGTCTGGGCCGCGAAGACGTCCTTGTCGCTGGTGCCACCGTTGTCGTTGAGCCACCAGCCGGCCAGGTTCACGCCGTAGGTGCCGGTGTTGACCAGCTCGATCCAGTCGGTCAGCTGCTTGCTGTCGGTGCCGTTGGCGCCAGTCGGCTGGACCTCGTTGACCTTGACCATGCCCTTGACCGTGGCCAGAGCCGTAGCCGGGGTCGGGCAGGTGTTCGCGGCATTGGGCGTGATGCCGGTGGTCTTCACCACCGCGAACGCGGTGGCCGTGATCGCGCACCGGCTGTAGTCGTTGCCATCGCCGGACGCCGCGGTGAACCAGAACTGGTCGACCAGGGTGGTGCCGTCGAAGACCCGGGCCGCGTCGCCGCCGTTGCCGAGCCCGAAGTTGCCGGCGTGCGACGTTGCGCCGACCTGGTACGCGATCGAACCACCCGCAGGGATCACCGTCGTGTCGCCGGTGCCGATGACGTAGGAGTGCGCATCGGTGTCGTCCTTGAGGATCCAGCCGGTGACGTCCTCGTCCTGGGCACCGCCGTTCGTGAGCTCGATGAAGTCGGTCGGAAAACCGGCGTCGGTGCCGCTCGCGGCTCCTCCGTCGGCGAACACCTCGCTGATGTGGATGTCGGCGTCGACGGCCGGGATGGCGGCGGCCTGGGCGGCGGGGGCTGCCACGACAGCAGCGAGGCCGGCCAGCGGCAGCACCAGGGCGGCGATCAGCGTCGTGACGCGGGCAGGGACGGTGCGGCGGCGCTGAGCAGACACGGAAACCTCGGATGACGGCGACAAGGGGGCGAGGGGAACTTCGCAGTGCCGGAGGAAATCCAGGTGAACGACAAGGGTCGTCTGGTCGAACTCGCGGCTGAACCTCGGGACATTGTTGCGAAGCGTTCGCAATAGCGAGAGGCTGTCCACTAACCCCGTTCCGTTTTCCAGGAGATGCAAACCTTGGCAACGCAGACCCAGAGCCCGCCTACGTCGCGCCTCGCCTCGTTCCGCGGGAGTCTGACCACCGGCGACAAGCGGTCGATGGCCGCCATGCTCGGGTTCATCGTGCTCCTGCACGTTGCGGGGTTCGTGGTGCTGTTCGTGGTCGCCCCGCACGAGTACCGCCTCGGTGGCGACCATCCCGTCTTCACGATCGGGGTCGGGGTCCTCGCCTACACATTCGGTCTGCGGCACGCGTTCGACGCCGATCACATCGCCGCGGTGGACAACGCCACCCGAAAGCTGATCGCCGACAACGTCGCCGCCGAGGCCGAGGGGGCCGATCAGCAGCGCCAGCCGCTCTCGGTCGGGTTCTGGTTCTCCCTGGGCCATTCCTCGATCGTGTTCGCGCTCTCCTTCCTGCTCTCGATCGGCGTGAAGTCGCTGGTCGGGCCGGTCGAGGACGACAGCTCCAAGCTGCACACCATCACCGGCCTGATCGGCCCGTCGGTCTCCGGCGTCTTCCTCTGGATCCTCGGCATCCTCAATCTCGCCGCCCTGCTCGGCATCCTCAAGGTCTTCCGCGAGATGCGCACCGGCAAGTACGACGAAGCCGAGCTCGAGAAGCAGCTCGATTCCCGCGGGTTCATGAACCGCTTCCTGGGCGGACTCACCAAGTCGATCACCAAGCCCTGGCAGATCTACCCGGTCGGCGTGCTGTTCGGACTGGGGTTCGACACCGCCACCGAGGTCGGGCTGCTGGTCATGGCCGGCGGAGCGGCGGCGTTCAACCTGCCCTTCTACGCGATCCTGATCCTGCCGATCCTCTTCGCCGCCGGGATGTGCCTGATGGACACCGTCGACGGCATCTTCATGAACGCCGCCTACGGCTGGGCCTTCGCCAAGCCGGTGCGCAAAGTCTTCTACAACCTCGCGATCACCTCGATCTCCGTCGCGGTCGCCCTGATCATCGGGACGATCGAGCTGATCGGCGTACTCGCCGACCGGCTGGACATCACCCACGGCCCGCTCGCGGCCATCGCGAACATCAACCTCGACTACGCCGGCTACGGCATCGTTGCGCTGTTCGTGGCGTCCTGGGCGATTGCGATCTCGATCTGGTACTTCGGCAACATCGAGGAACGCTGGTCAGCCGACCTGTCGTGATCGGCGGTGACGCTGCTGTGCCCCGGGTGGGGGTCGAACCCACACTGAACGGTTTTTAAGACCGTCTCCTCTGCCGGTTGGGATACCGGGGCGCTCGGCTGATCATAGGTAGGTCTGCCTGGCATGCAGGGCGTGCGCGCCCGCCACCCGATCCAGGAACAGCTAGCCGTCGCCGGTCAGGTCGCTGAGGAAACTTCGGATATTTCCCCTAGAACCGCTGTTTCTAGGGCTTTCCGTAGCAAAAGTGTCGGTGGTCGTCTCTAGCGTTGTTGCCATGCGAAAGATGCGGACCGACCTCGGCGCGAGCCTCCCGCCGGTGCCGCGCGTCCGCAAGCCGAAGCCGTCGCTGGAGGAGTGCGGCGTCCTGGAGGCGGCACGGCGGGCGAAGCACGATGCCGACGCGGCGGAGGCCCGCAAGCTCTCGGCTGCGGTGGAGTGGTGCCGACTGCACGAGGTCAGCGATGTCGAGGACGCCGAGACCTGGGGCCAGACCCCAGTCCCGCTGGGCGGTGAAGGTGTGCCGCTGATCGCGACCGGCTGCGTCGCGGAGTTCGCCGCCGTGATCGGCACCAGCACCGGCGGCGGCCGCTACTACCTCACCGACGCCCTCGAGCTCGCCCACCGGCTCCCGCTGCTCTACGCCCGCGTCCAGGCCGGGACGCTGCCCGCGTGGAAGGCCCGTCGGATCGCGGGCCAGACCACCGACATGAGCCTGACTGCCGTCACCGCCCTCGACGCCAGGATCGCTCCCCTCGCCGCCGCTCTGAGCGCGAAGGCGGCCGAGCAGATGGTCGCCGAGACCATCGGGGCCCTCATGCCGGAGCTCGCCCAGTGCATCGTCGACGCCGACCACACCCAGCACGTCAACGTGCTGCTGCACCAGGTCTCGTTCCTCGGCACCGCCGCGATCCACGGCTCCTTGGACTACGCCGACGCCCTCGATCTCCAAGCGGCCCTGGATCACGAAGCCCAGCTCCTCCTCGAAAGCGGCTCGACCAAGAACCTCGACGCCCGCCGCGCGGAGGCCCTCGGCCGGCTCGCCCGCGGCCAAGCAACCGGCCCCGGGCGCGAGGTCGTCGTCTACGTCCACCTACCCGCCGAGCCGGCACCGACCGCTTCGGTGGAGACCAGCGCCGGCAACCGCACCCTGAGCATCGAGCAGGTCAAGACCTGGTGCGCCGGCACCGGCACCAGGGTCACGATCAAGCCTGTGATCGACCTCAACCAGCGCCTTGCCACCAGTGCGTACGAGACGCCTGAGAAGATCCGCGAGCACGTCCAGCTCCGCGACGGCACCTGCATCTTCGTGTTCTGCGAGAAGCCCGCCCGAGGGACCCAGGCCGACCACAGCCGTCCTTACGACCCCGACGGACCGCCGGACCAGACGTCGACCGACAATCTCGGGTCGTTGTGCCAGCACCACCACAACCTCAAGACCCACGCCGGCTGGAGCTACACCGCTCTCCTGCCAGGCATCTACCTCTGGCGCTCACCCCATGGCTACCTCTACCTGCGCGACCGCTACGGCACCCGGGAGCTCACACCCCCGCCAGTTCCCGGGCCCGGGTAAAGACAGCGTCCAGCATCGTCGGTGTCAGCCGGCCGGTGAAGGTGTTGTGCTGCGAGGGGTGGTAGCAGCCCAGCAGGGTCACGTCGCCGTGCGGGCCCGTCAGAACGACCTCCTTCGCGTGACCGAACTTCGGCTGCGGTTTCGGGATCTCGAAGCCGGCGTCCCGCAGTGACCGCAGCGCAGCCGCCCAGCCGAAGGCACCCAGGGTGACCACGACCTCCAGGCTCGGCGCGACCAGCTCGACCTCGCGGGCGATCCACGGCGCACAGGTGTCGCGCTCCTCGGGCGTCGGCTTGTTCTCCGGCGGCGCGCAGCGGACCGCGGCCGCCATCCGCGCCCCGATGAGCCCCTCCCCGTCGCCGGCATGCACCGAGTCGGGCTGCCGGGCCAGGCCGACGCGGTGCAGCGAGGCGAACAGCCAGTCCCCTGAGCTGTCGCCGGTGAAGACCCGACCGGTGCGGTTGCCGCCGTTCGCGGCCGGAGCCAGGCCGATGATCAGGATCGGCGGCTCGGAGTCGCCCCAGCCGGCGATCGGACGGCCCCAGTACGGCTGACCGGCGAACGATGCCCGCTTCGTCGCGGCGACGTCCTCGCGCCACGTCACCAGCCGCGGGCACGCCGAGCAGACCGAGACCCGCGCCTCGAGCTCGGCGAGCGAGTCGGTGCCAGCCAGACGACGTACCTGGGCAGGCGTCCGCGCGACCGCTGTGTCCGGGCTCGCCGGGTCTTCGGGCCACCCTGTCCCCGGCGGGACGGGGCTGTCGAAGAGCTGTCCGGTGACCGGGTGCGGGAGCGGGACCGGGAGCACTCCTCAATCCTCCTGCGGGACGGGCTGCTCCTGCGGACCGTAGACCGGCTCGCCGGGTGTGTGCGGGAACATCCCGAGCGCGTTGGCCCGCTCGAGCTCGGCAGCGGCCTCCAGCCGCGGCGCCTGCTCCTCGAGCTCCTCGATCCGCTGGTCGCGCGCCGCGTCGTACTCGGCGCCGAACATCATCGCGACGTTGGTCAGCCAGAGCCAGAGCAGCCCCACGATGACGCCGGCCACCGAGCCGTAGGTCTTGTTGTAGGAGGAGAAGTTGGCGACGTAGAACGCAAAGCCCGCTGAGGCGACCACCCACAGCACCAGGGCGAGCAGCGCACCCGGGGTCAGGAAGCGCAGCTTGCTGCGGTTCGAGTTCGGGGTCGCATGGAACAGGATCGCCAGCACGATCAGCAGCACCACCGCGAGACCGGGCCACTTCGCGATCTCCCAGATGTCCTGGGCCGACTTCCCGACCCCGATCTCGTTGCCCACCGAGGTGGTCACCGGGCCGCTCACGGTGATGATCACGATCGCCGCGCCGCAGAGCACCACCGAGATCAGCGTGATCAGCAGCATGATCGGCCGCAGCTTCCAGAACGGCCGGTCCTCCTCGACCTCCTGGACGACGTTCATCGCCCGCGAGAACGCCCCGACATACGACGACGCCGAGTACAGCGCGCCGGCAAGGCCGATAGCGAAGGTGACGGTCGCCCCGTCCGCGGTCGCGATCTTGTGCAGGGTCGGCTGCAGATCGTGCAGCCGGCCTGAGGAGATCAGCGGCGCCAGGATGTCGTTGACCGTCTTGATGGTCTGGCTCGGGTCGCCGACCAGCGCCAGCACCGACACCAGCGCAAGCGCGGCCGGGAACACCGACAGCACCGCGTAGTAGGTCAGCCCGGCCGCGAGGTCGGTGTCGTGATGGCGCAGGAAGTTGCGCGTGGTCGTGATCAGCAGTCTCATCGCAGACAACTCCAGGCGATGCCGTCGAGGATGTCGGACTCCGACACGGTCACCGTACCCACACCGGTACGTCGCATGATTCGTTCGAGGATCAGGGCGCCGGCCCCGATCACGTCGGCCCGGCCCGGGTGCATGTAGCCGAGGGCTCGACGCTCCACGACGGTCATCCGCACCAGGCTGTCGATCGTGGCCTGCACGGCCGTCCGATCCAGGACAGCACCGTGCACCTGCTCGCGGTCGTAGTGGTCGAGCCCGAGTGTCCCGGCTGCCACGGTGGTGACGGTCCCGGCGACACCGACCAGCGTCGCCGCCAGGGCGGGGTCGACGCGGCAGGAGTCCAGAGCGGCATCGATATCGGCCCTGACGGCGGCGACCTGCTCAGCAGACGGCGGGTCGTCGGCCAGGTGCCGCTCGGTGAGCCGGACCGAGCCGATGTCCAGCGACTGCGCCGCAGTGACGGTGCCGTCGGCGTTGCCGAGGACGAGCTCGGTCGAGCCGCCGCCAATGTCGATCACCAGGATGGGCGCCTCGCCCTCGAGCGTCCGGGTCGCCCCGTCGTACGACGCCCGCGCCTCCTCATCCCCGCTGATCACCTCGACCTCGACACCGATCCGGCTCCGGACCGCGTCGGAGAACTCGGCGGCGTTCTCGGCGTCGCGTGCCGCCGATGTCGCACAGAAGCGCATCACGTCAGGGCGCTGCTCGGCGACCAGGGGCGCGTACTCGTCGAGCGCGGCGACGGTGCGCGCTAACGACTCCTCGGAGATCCTGCCGGTGCGGTCGACTCCCTGCCCGAGCCGGACGATGCGCATCTCCCGGACCAGTTCGGCAGCGACGCCGGTGGACGGGTCGAGGTCGGCGATGAGCAGTCGCAGCGAGTTGGTGCCGCAGTCGAACGCGGCCACTCGGGTCACGCCTGCTCCGCAGTGACGCAAGGGCCTGAGGCCCACCACGTGCCAAGCAGCGCGAGCACCTCGTCGCCGAGCGGGTTCGCCCCGCGCCCCTGGGCCAGCGACTGGCCGGCGAGCACGTGCAGGCACTTGACCCGGTCGGGCATCCCGCCGGCCGAGATCCCGTCGATCTCCGGGACGCTGTGACCCGCTGCCGCCGCGATCTCATCCCGCGCAGCCAGGTAGTGCTCGTGAGCAGCCCGGTAGCCGGCCGCGAGCGCCTCGTCGTCGTGCAGCCGCTCGGACATCTCCTTCATCAGCCCGGAGGCCTCCAACGTGCCGATCAGCGACGCCGCGCGCGGGCAGGTCAGGTAGTAGGTCGTCGGGAACGGGGTGCCGTCGTCTAGACGCGGCTCGGTGGTGACCACGTCCGGGTTGCCGCACGGACAGCGGTGGCCGACGGCGTGGATCGACCGCGGCAGCCGGCCGAGCTGTGCCTTGACCGCCTGCACGTCACGGCCCTCGATGCTCACTGCGAAGGACTCGGGGTCGGGAGGATCTTGGTGGCCGGCGGCGGCCGCTTCACCAGCTTCTGGGGGTGGTCGGCCGCGTCCATCGACGAGCGGACCTTGGTCCACCACGCCTCGGGCACGGTCTTGTGGACACCAACGCTCGCCGGGTCGGTGAGCTTGTCGTTGCCGGTGATCGGCTTCCCGTGGGAGTCGAGCACCTGGTAGGCCGTCTCGCCGGGAAGCACCCAGCCGAACTGCTCGCGGGCCTCCTGCTCGACGTACGCCGGGTCGTTCCAGCGCGCCTTCTCCTTGCGGTCCGCGGCGATCGCCGACTGCGACTTCGCGATCTGGCTCTTCAACGAGTTGATATCCGACTTCTGCTGGAGGTAGGCCCGCATCGAGGACGCGTAGAGCACGACCAGGACGACCAGCACGCCGAGCAGGATCAGCGCCCGGAAGGTGAACCGCGGCCGTTCGAGGGACCCCGCGCCTGCCGCAGCTCCTGGACGCCGTACCGGCGGCGTGCCGGATCGGCCCCGCTGGGCGGGACGGGTGTTGCGGGGCTTTCCGCGATCGGCTATCGGACTCAGCCCTGGTAGCGCGGGAACGCGCCACGGCCGGCGTACCGGGCGGCGTCGCCGAGGTCGGCCTCGATCCGGAGCAGCTGGTTGTACTTGGCCACCCGCTCGGAGCGGGCCGGGGCGCCGGTCTTGATCTGCCCGCAGTTCACTGCGACCGCGAGGTCGGCGATGGTGACGTCCTCGGTCTCGCCGGAGCGGTGGCTCATCATGCAGCGGTAGCCGTTGCGGTGCGCGAGGTCCACGGAGTCCAGGGTCTCGGTCAGCGTGCCGATCTGGTTGACCTTGACCAGCAGTGCGTTGGCCTGGCCGCCGTCGATACCGCGCTGGAGCCGCTCGACGGTGGTGACGAACAGGTCGTCGCCGACGAGCTGGGTCTTGGCGCCGAGCTGGTCGGTGATGGTCTTCCAACCCTCCCAGTCGTCCTCGTCCAGCGGGTCCTCGATCGAGACGATCGGGTAGTTCGCCACCAGGTCCGCGTAGTAGGCGGTCATCTCGGCGGCGGACTTCGACGTGCCCTCGAAGGTGTAGACGCCGTCAGTGCAGAACTCGCTGGCCGCGACGTCGAGGGCCAAGACGACGTCCTTGCCGAGCACCAGCCCGGTAGTGCCGATCGCCTCGGAGATCAGGTCGAGCGCAGCGCGGTTGCTGCTCAGGTCCGGCGCGAAGCCGCCCTCGTCTCCGACGCCGGTGGCCAGGCCCTGCTTCTTCAGCACGGCCTTGAGCGCGTGGTAGACCTCGGCGCCGGCCTGCAGGGCCTCGCGGAAGGTCGGAGCACCGATCGGCGCGATCATGAACTCCTGGATGTCCACATTCGTGTCAGCGTGCGCGCCGCCGTTGAGGATGTTCATCATCGGCACCGGCAGCAGGTGCGCGTTCGGGCCGCCGACGTAGCGGTAGAGCGGCAGGTCCGCGCTGGCAGCCGCTGCGTTCGCAACGGCGAGCGAGACACCGAGGATCGCGTTCGCGCCGAGGTTGGCCTTGTTGGGGGTGCCGTCGAGGTCGAGCATCTCCTGGTCGACCAGGCGCTGGTCGCTGGCGTCGAGGCCGATGATCCGCTGGGCGATCTGGGACTCCACGGCGCTGATCGCCTTCTGGGTCCCCTTCCCGCCGTACCGGTCGCCACCGTCGCGGAGCTCGACTGCCTCGAACGCCCCTGTCGAGGCGCCGGAGGGCACCGCAGCTCGCCCGAAGCTGTCGTCCTCGAGGATGACCTCGACCTCGACGGTCGGGTTGCCCCGGGAGTCGAGGATCTCGCGGGCGATGATGTCTTCGATGGCTGCCAAGGGGACTCCTGGATCGATGAGAACGGCGCGGCAAGCCTATCGGGGGGCGCGCCCGTTCCGGCACACCGGCTGCGGCGTGGTCAGCCCCATCAGCTTCCTCAGGCCGGGCCGAGCAACCGGCGCAGGGCAGCCCGGAGCTCGGCCTCAGGGTCGAGCCCGGCACCGTGCGCCTCGGCCGCGAGCGCAAGCAGCCTGTCCCCGATGTCCTCGGAGCCGGCGGCGAGCTCGACGATGACCCCGGTCCGCTCCATCCGCTCGAGCGCCTTGACCGTTCGCAGCAGGGCCGGCAGCTCCGCCGGTACGCCGTCCATCAGACCGTCGCGCTGCTTCTCAGTGGCCTTGATCCGCTCCCACTGGGCGTCGATCGCGGCCACGTCGTCCGCCGCTGCAGACGCTGTGCCCGGCGCGAAGACGTGCGGGTTGCGCCGCCGGAGCTTGGCGACCAGGTCCGCGGCCACGTCCTCGATGTCGTACTCGCCTTCCTCTGCGGCGATCGCAGCATGGAACCAGACCTGGAGCATCAGGTCCCCGAGCTCCTCGCGGAGGTCGGCAGGCGTGCCGGTCTCGATCGCCTCGAGGACCTCGTAGGTCTCCTCGAGCAGGTAGCGAGCCAGCGATTCGTGGGTTTGGCCGGCCTTCCAGCCGCACTCACGGCGTAGCCGGGCCATCACCTCGGTCAGCTCGTCGAGCGGACCGGACGTCGGGTCGTCCGGCTCAGCCACACGTCTGGCCGGGCGCGAGCGACGTCAGGAACGCGGCGCTCGGGGACGCCGCGACGGTGTCCTTGGCAAACGAGGTGACGGCCTTGGACGCGGACGGGTCGACAACCGTCGTGGCGCCGTCGGCGCCGAGGCCGTAGATCGGGTTGACATCGATCTTGACGCCCTTGCGGAACGAGTTGCGCAACGCGGTGACGGCGGCGGTGATCTGATCCTCGGTCGGCTGGGTCGTCCCGGACGCCTCGAGCTCGGAGTTGGCCAGCACCTGGATGCCGTAGCCGGCGCGGATCGAGTCCAGCGCGAGCGCATTGAACCGGTCCCGGTCTCTGGCCGGCACGGTCTTGCCCGAGGCCTCGGCTGAGGCGAGGTCGGCCTTGTAGAGCGACGGACTGACCTTCACCTTGGTCTTCTTGATCAGCTGGTCGTCGAGGGCGTTGTTGATCAGGGCAGTCGCGATGTAGGTGCGGACCTTGTCCATCGTGATCGGGGAGACCTGCTGGCTCGGGTCCTTGGCGGCGCTGTTGATCAGGTCGCACTGGTAGTTCGAGAGCAGGTCGACGTCGGCCTTGGTGATGGTGGTGCCGCCCACCTCGGCTGCGGTGTTGCTGGAGTGCGCGCACCCCGACATCGTCAGCGCCGCGACGACGGCAACAGGGACCAGGACCAGACGAGGTGCCTTCACGGAGGGACTCCTAGTTCTTGTGCTCAGTTGCAGGCGGGTCGATCACAGCATCGATCACCCCGACTGCCCAGATCAGCAGGTCCTCGTCACGCAGCGCGTGCGGACGCGGCACCAGCATCGTACGCAGACCAGCCTTGACCAGGCTCCCGGGGTAGACGCGGTTCAGGCGTACGACGCGCGAGTCGGGCAGCTCGACGGGAGCAAACCTGAGGAACTTCCCCTGGACGGTGACCTCGCTGACGCCGGCGGCTCGGCAGCGGGCGCGGAACCGGGCCACCTCCAGCAGCCGGGTCACCGGTGCCGGCGGGGCGCCGTACCGGTCGACCATCTCCTCGCGCAGCACCTCGATGTCGTCGGCCTCCCGAACCTCCGAGAGCCGTTTGTACATCTCCAGCCGGAGCCGCTCGCTGGGCACATAGTCGTGCGGGAGGTTCGCCTCGATCGGGATCTCGATCCGGACCTCGACCAGCTCCTCGGCGCCCTTCCCGTCCTGGCGGAACTCGGAGACGGCCTCGCCGACCAGCCGGACGTAGAAGTCGAACCCGACGTCGGCGATGTGCCCGGACTGCTCGCCGCCGAGCAGGTTGCCGGCGCCGCGGATCTCGAGGTCCTTCATCGCGATCGCCATCCCGCCGCCGAGGTCGGAGTGCTGGGCCAGCGTGGCCAGCCGCTCGTGCGCTGTCTCGGTCAGGGGCTTGTCGGCCGGGTACAGGAAGTAGGCATACGCGCGCTCGCGGCTCCGGCCGACACGGCCGCGGAGCTGGTGCAGCTGGGAGAGCCCGAGGGTGTCGGAGCGCTCGATGATCATCGTGTTGGCATTCGAGACGTCCAGGCCGGACTCGACGATCGTGGTGCAGACGAGCACATCGAAGCGGCGCTCCCAGAAGTCGAGCATGACCTGCTCGAGCTGGTGCTCGCCCATCTGCCCGTGGGCAGTGGCCACCCGCGCCTCGGGGACGAGCTCCTTGAGCTTGGCGGCGGCCTTCTCGATCGACCCGACCCGGTTGTGGATGAAGAACACCTGGCCCTCGCGCAGCAGCTCGCGCCTGATCGCAGCGATCACCTGGCGGTCCTCATATGCGCCGACATAGGTCAGCACCGGGTGCCGCTCCTCGGGAGGGGTGGTGATCGTGGACATCTCCCGGATGCCGGTGATCGCCATCTCGAGCGTCCGCGGGATCGGCGTCGCGCTCATCGCGAGCACGTCGACACTGGTCCGCATCCGCTTCATCAGCTCCTTGTGCTCGACCCCGAAGCGCTGCTCCTCGTCGACGATGATCAGCCCGAGGTCCTTGATCTTGATGTCCGGGTTGAGCAGCCGGTGGGTGCCGATCACGATGTCGACCGAGCCGTCGGCGAGGCCGTCGAGGACCTCACGGGCCTCCTTGTCGCTCTGGAAACGGCTGAGCTGCTTGAGCACCACCGGGAAGCCGCTCATCCGCTCGGCGAAGGTCGAGTGGTGCTGGGTCACCAGCAGCGTCGTCGGCACCAGCACCGCGACCTGCTTGCCGTCCTGCACGGCCTTGAATGCAGCCCGTACGGCGATCTCGGTCTTGCCGTAGCCGACGTCGCCGCAGACCAGCCGGTCCATCGGCACGGTACGCCGCATATCCGCCTTGACCTCGTCGACCGTGGTCAGCTGGTCAGGGGTCTCGTGGAACGGGAAGGCGTCCTCGAGCTCGCGCTGCCAGGGCGTGTCCGGCCCGAACGCGAAGCCCTGGGTGGCCTGACGGGCGGCGTAGAGCTTGATCAGCTCGGCAGCGATCTGGCGGACCGCCTTGCGGGCCCGTCCCTTGCGCTTGGCCCAGTCGGCACCGCCAAGGCGGTCCAGGTTCGGCGCCTCGCCGCCGACGTACCGGGTGACCTGGTCCAGGGTGTCGGCCGGGACGTAGAGCTTGTCGGCCGGCTGCCCGCGCTTGGATGAGCCGTACTCGAGCACCAGGTACTCGCGCAGGGCGCCGTGCACCTCGCGCTGCTTCATCTCCAGGAACCGCCCGACGCCGTGCTGCTCGTGCACCACGAAGTCGCCGGGCTTGAGCTCCAACGGGTCGATCTGCTTCTTGCGCCGCGTCGGCATCGCCCGCATGTCCCGGGTCGAGGCCTTCTGGCCCGACAGGTCCTCCCCGGTCAGGACGACGACGCCCGGCTCGACCAGGACCAGGCCGTGCTCGAGGCAGCCCTGGACGACCGTGACCACGCCGTCGGAGCCATCGTCGGTGGAGCCAGTCGACACCAGCTCCTCGACCAGCCGCGCGGCGACGTCGTGCTCGCCGAGCACCTCCACGGTCCGCTCGGCCGGGCCCTTGCCCTGCTGGACGACCACGACGTTCCGCCCGGCACCGAGGTGGTCCTTGATGTCGCGCACCGCAGCGTCGATGTCGCCGCGGTAGGCCTCGACCGGGGTGGCGCCGAGAGTGCGGGTGTCCTCGGTCTCGTCGAGGCCGAAGGGGCTCAGCCCCCACCAGGACTTGCCCTGGCCCAAGGCCTCCTCGCGGACGTCGCCGATCGAGCGCAGCGAGGCCGCTCCGAGGTCGATCGGCGCCTGGCCGCCGGAGGCAGCAGCGGCCCAGCTGGCCCCCAGGAACTCCTCGCTGGTGGCGACCAGATCGTGCGCCCGGGCGCGGACGCGCTCAGGGTCGAGCAGCAGCACGCTGGTCTGCTCGGGGAGCAGGTCGATCAGCATCTCCATCTCGTCGACCAGGGCCGGGGTCAGCGACTCCATCCCCTCCACGGCGATGCCCTGGGCGAGCTTGTCGGTGATCTCGGAGAGCTCGGGGTGGGCCGCGCCGAGGGCGGCCGCCCGCTCGCGCACCTCCTCAGTCAGCAGCAGCTCGCGGCACGGCGGCGCCCAGAGCCGGCTCAGCTTGTCGATAGTGCGCTGGTCGGCGACCGCGAAGGTCCGGATCTCGTCGACCTCGTCGCCGAAGAACTCGACACGCACCGGGTGCTCCTCGGTCGGCGGGAACACGTCGACGATGCCGCCGCGGACCGCGAACTCGCCGCGCTTCTCCACCAGGTCGACTCGCGAGTACGCCGCATCGACGAGGCTCTTCACGACGGCCTCGAGCTCGATCTCCTGACCCGCGACCAGCTCGACCGGGACCAGGTCGGCGAGACCCTTGACCTGCGGCTGCAGCACCGAGCGGATCGGCGCGACGACCACCTGCACCGGCCCGTTGCTCTCCTCCGTGCCGGGGTGCACGAGCCGGCGCAGGACGGCCAGCCGGCGTCCGACGGTGTCGCTGCGCGGGCTGAGCCGCTCGTGCGGCAGCGTCTCCCAGGCCGGGAAGTGCACCAGCGAGGAGGCCGGCACCAGGTCGCCGAGCTCGACGACGAGGTCCTCGGCCTCGCGCACGGTCGCCGTGACGACCAGCACCGTGCGGCCGGTCCGGGCCAGGCCGGCGATCAGGAACGGGCGCAGCGCCTGCGGGCCGGTCAGATCCAGGGTCGTGGCCTCGACGTCCGCGGCCTGCGCGAGAGCGGTCGCCAGGACAGGCTCGGACAGGACTGCATCGGCGAGGCCGGCGAGGCGCACAGGGGACTCCAGGAGGAACGCAGACAAGCCCCCGTCCAGGTCGGAACGGGGGTAGGGTTCAAGAGTCTACGGGGGTCGACGGACACCCCGATCAGTCTCGGAGCCGAACGCCTGGTGAACCCCGGAGTCGCCCCCGCCTATCTCGAGGGGTATCGGTGCAGAAGCCGTCTCGTTCCCGTGTCACCATCATCGCGACCAGCGTCATCGCCCTGAGCGCAGCTGTCAGCGGTGTCACCTACGCCGCGACCAGCACCACCGCGAGCCCGACCGTCAAGGCGTGCCGTAGCTCGGCAGGCAAGCTGGCCCTGCTCACGAAGAAGGGCAAGTGCCCCTCGGGCTACGCGGC
>DATAZI010000071.1:0-21477 GCA_036272095.1 Marmoricola sp.
GACGTCCTGGTCGTCCACCTCGAAGGTCTGGGTGACCGGATCGGCCGCGGCGTACTCGTCGTTGCCCTCCTGGGAGGCGACGATCACGCAGTCGTTTCCGACGTCGTTGAAGGTGAGGTATCCGCTGCTGGAGACCACGCAGCCGGCATCCGAGTGCGGTCCGACGCTGAAGGTGACCGGCAACCCGGACGAGGCCGTGGCGCTGAGCTGCTTGGCGGCCCCGTATTTCTGGGCGCCTGGGTTCTCGAACGTGATCGTCTGGGCCAACTTGTCGGACGCGCCGACCTCCACGGACTTGGTCACCTGCGGCGCCGAGGCGTAGTCCGTGTCGTCACCGGCCTGGTCGGCTGCGATCGTGCAGGTACCGGTCGCGACCGGGTGCACGTGGGTGTCCCCGACCACGGTGCAGGTCGCCGGGGTCTGGGAGGAGAACGTCACCGGCAGGCCCGAGCTCGCCGAAGCGGTGAGGTCACCGTCGTCGCCGCCGACCTTCAGAGCGGGCAGGTCGCCCAGGGTGATCGTCTGGGCGGGCAGGCCGATGTAGGTGCGGAAGGCGAAGTCGACGTCGTACGGAGTCCAGGCCGGGTCCGGGGCCTGGGTGGCGTACCCGAATCCCTCGCCGCCCGTGTAGGGCTGATTGGTGTTGAAGCACCATCCGCTGTTGGTGTTGTCACCGGGTGCGCTGGCCTCGATCGCGTACTTGGTGTCCTTGACCAGGACAGGAGGGGTGGAGAAGCTGGCGCTCTGGAACCCCTGGACGCTGTCCGGCAAGGTCGGGAGCGTGCCGGTGGCCAACGCCGGCCCGGTGGGGATGCCGCTGTCGTCGGTGGCGTAGATGCCGACGTTGATCGCCGGCGTACCGGCGAACCTGTCGATCAAGAGGTCGACCCGGGTCAGGGGCCCGGATCTCCCCGCGGTGAAGGTCTGGGCGAAGGAGTAGAAGTCGTCGACGGTGTAGTAGCAGTCCGTGCTGGCCGTCTGGCTCTGGTCCACGACGTCGTCAGCCGCGGAGGCCGGTCCGCTGGACAGGTTCGTACCCACCAAGGCGAAGGCCAGGCAGGTCAGGGCGACAAGGGCAGTGCGCGTGCGAGTCATCGGGGTCCTTCGGGAGACGCGGGAGGTACCCGAAGGATGTCGAGGATCGCGGTTCTACGGGCCGGTATTGCTCGTATTCGGCAAGTCGGTGGCTAGTCGGTGGTCGTTTCGGCGCTCGGGTTCGTGCCTTCGGGCCTCGCTGGAGCTGCGGAGCTGCGCCGTTCCAGACGCGGCGCTTGGGGCCATCCACTGCTGCGGGACCGACGGGGACCCGGCAGATCTCTCACTAGTACTCAAGCTCTATCTGCCCGCAGATCGGCCGTGCCATCCAGCGGCCGGACATGTGAACCGCCGCTGCGGCAGACAGAGGCGCCGGCTGCCGCACCACGACCGCCGCCGAAGGCGGGTCCGTGTGCGACAGCCGGCGTCCTCGATCAGATCAGGCCCAGGCGAGCGCGTCGTCCTGGTTGATGCGGGGGAGGCGGTCGAACCAGGGGTCGACGCCCGGGTGGCCGATGTTGACGACCAGGTGGGTGCGCCACGTCGTACCAGCGAAGAACTCCGCGTCGATGCCGGGGCCGTCGAACCCGCCCATCGGGCCGGCGGCCAGGCCGTGGGCGCGGACGGCGAGCAGGAAGACGCCGGTCTGGATCGCGGCGCTGTGCTTCGCGATGCCGTCGCGGACCTCGGCGGGCATCCCGGCGAAGTTGTCCCGGTACATCGCGCCGCGCTCGGGGAAGGTGGTGGGGAAGTGCTCGTGGAAGTCGGTGTCGTAAGCGAGCACGGCGACGGCGGGCGCGGTGCCGGTCTTGGCCTGGTTGCCCTCGGACATGAGCGGGACGAGGCGCTCACGGCCCTCGTCGGTACGGACGAAGAGCACCCGCAGCGGCTGGCTGTTGGCCATCGACGGCGACCACTGCGCGAGGTCCCAGATGCCACGGAGCTCGTCGTCGGTGACGGGCGCGTCGCTGAACGTGTTCGCGGTGCGGGCCTCGGTGAAGAGCAGGCTCCGAGCGGAGTCGTCGAGCGTGTCGAGGGTGATGGGGCTGGAGGTCATGAATGGTCCTCAGGATCGGGGGTTGCTTGCAGATCCGATGGTACTCCTAAAACAAGAGTTCCAGTCAAATCCGAAGTTGAGAGTAGGATCATGCCCATGACCACCAGTCCTGGGACGAGAGCAGACGAGGCGGAGGCGACGCACGAGCCGCGCGCCTGCGATGTCGCGCTGTCCCGGGCGTTCGCGTTCCTCGGCAAGCGGTGGAACGGCGTCCTGCTCGGCACCCTGATCCAGGGCCCTGCCGGGTACGCCGAGCTCAAGCGCACCCTCGGGATCAGCGACTCGATGCTTTCGGACCGGCTCGCTGAGCTCTCCCGCGCCGGACTCGTCGCGCGGACCGTGGACGAAGGCCCGCCGCTCTCCGTGCAGTACGCACTCACCGAGAGCGGTCAGGCGATCTCCCCGGCGCTGCAGGAGCTGTCGGCCTGGGCGCAGCAGAACCTCACGGCCGAACGGTGCTCCGGTCAGCATCCTGACGTGTAGCTCGCCGGTCGAGGCGTCTCTCAGGTGGTCCGGGTCAGGCGCAGCACCGGGATGACGCGGATGCCGGCGGTCTTCTCCTCGTACTCCGCGAAGCCCGGGTACAGCTCGGCCTGCTTGGCATAGATCCGGTCCCGGTCGGCGCCGGTCTCTTCGGCCACATCGACGGCGTACCGCTCGGTGCCGACCTCGATCTCGGCGGAATCGACGGCCGCGAGGTTGTGATACCAGTCCGGGTCGGTGGGGGCGCCGGCCTTGGAGGCGAAGACGTAGATCACGCCGTCGTCGCCGGGCAGGTACATCATCGGGCTCACGTGCTCATCGCCGCTGCGGCGGCCGACGTGGTGCACGAGCACCATCGGATAGCCCTCGAACGGGCCGGCGACCCTGCCCTCGTTGGCACGGAACTCGTCGATCACCTGGGCGTTGAAATCGTTCATCGGCTCTCCTCGGGGGTTGGCTTCGAATCTAGCCCAGGCGCGGGCGGGTGCCCCCGCCGCGGCCCGGCGTAGGGGCAACGCTGCGCATAATGGCGAGGTGGAAGCAGAGCGCTTGCAGGCGAGGTCGTCGGACGACGTCTGGAGCGACGCGACCCGGCTGACCCGCCAGCGCCTCGTGTTCGACTTCGGCGTCGCGGCCGCCTACGGCTTCCTGTTCGGCGCGATCCAGCTGCAGACCGGCTCGGCGATGTTCTGGGCCACCGAGGTCCTTGCCGCAGGCCTGCTGCTGCGCCGGGTATCAGCCTCGGCGGTGATGCTGGCGGCCGTCACCGCCGCCCTGATCCAGGTGGCCAGCGGGGAGGTCGCCGTGCTCGGCGATCTCGCCTACGCCCCGCTCGCCTTCGCCTTCGGCGCGCACTCCTCCAGCCTGGTACGCCGCGCCGGCCTTGCCGGCGCGGTCGTCGCCGTGGGAGGCGCCGGCATCTGGTCGGGTCTCGCCGGAAGCGAGCAGCTCGATCCATCGGCAGCTGCGGGGATGGGCGTCGCCGCGGCGACGGCGGTCGTCGTCGGCGGTGGCTGGATGGCCGGCTATGTCCAGTGGCAACGACGCCAAGCCGTCCAAGCACGGGTGGATGCAGCGATCGCCGAGGCCGAGCAGCGCCGCCTCGAGGGGCTCTACCTCGCCGAGCAGCAGCGCGGCCGGATCGCAGCCGACATGCATGACCTGGTCGCCCATTCCTGGGCCGTCGTCGCGGCGCAGGCGGACGGGGCGCGCTATGTGCTCCATGACGATCCGTCCCGTGCCGAGGACGCGATGAACGTGATCGGGGAGACTGCGCGGTCGGCGATGATCGAGGTCCGCGGCCTGCTGGCCGAGCTCCGTGACGGCGCCGCACCCGGGCCGGCCGGAGCGCCGATCGCCGACCGTGTCATCGACCGGATGCGACAGACCGGCCTGAACATCGAGCACGCGCGGCACGGCACCCCGGCTCCCGGCCCGGTGGCCGATGCCGTCGGCTACGTCCTGACCGAGGCCCTGACCAACGCGCTCAAGCACGGCGACCGGGACCAGCCGGTGGAGGTCATCGAGGACTGGCGCGACGGTTACGTGCTGCTGGTGGCGAACACTGTGCCCGAAGCAGCTGCAGGCCGCCGAGGCAACGGCTACGGGCTGCGGGGGATGGCCGAGCGGATCGCCGCGACCGGAGGCCGCATCTCGACAGGCTGCGAAGGCGCCCGCTGGGTCGTGTCGGTGGAGATCCCGCAGACGGCGGTGCGATGACCCTCCGGGTGGTGCTCGTCGACGACGAGGTGATGTTCCGCGCCGGGATCGCGATGGTCGTCGGCTCGCAGCCCGACCTCGAGGTCGTCGGCGAGGCCGGCAACGGCGACGACGCGGTCGCGGTGGTCGACGAGCTCCGGCCGGACGTGGTGGTGATGGACATCCAGATGCCCGGCACCGACGGCGTCGCAGCGACCGCGATGCTCCGCGAGCGCTGCGGCGAGGACTGCCCGCGGATCCTGGTGCTGACCACGTTCGACCTCGACGAGGCGGCGGCTTCGGCGATCGAGGCCGGTGCCAGCGGCTTCCTGCTGAAGTCGTCCGAGCCGGACTTCCTGCTCGCCTCGATCCGGGCCGTGGCGTCGGGCAGCCAGGTCGTCGCGGCCGGCGCGACCCGCGAGCTGTGGGAGCGGTTCCGGGCCCGGCCCACGCGGCGTACCGGCGCGGAGTACGACGCGCTGACCGACCGCGAGCGCGAGATCCTGCTCCGCGCCGCCGAGGGTCTCTCCAATGCCGAGATCGCCGAGGTCGAGTGCCTGGCGACCGGGACGGTGAAGACGCACGTGTCCCGGATCCTGACCAAGCTGGGCCTGCGCGACCGGGTCCAGCTCGTCGTCTACGCCTACGAGCATGGGCTGATCTGAGGGTCGGCGTACATCCTGCGATGTATGCGAGAACAAGCCTCCGGCCAGACGTCTGAGGCCGCGCTTCTGCCTAGCGTTCACGGTATGACGACGACCTCTGCGCCCGTGCTCTCGTTCCGGGGCGCCACCAAGACCTACGGCACCCTGACGACCACGGTGAAGGCGCTCGACGATGTCACGGTCGACATCCCGGCCGGCCAGTTCACTGCGATCATGGGCCCCTCGGGCTCGGGGAAGTCGACCCTGATGAACTTGGCCGCCGGTCTGGACGACCCGACGTCCGGCGAGGTCTGGCTCGACGAGCACCCGCTGCACCTCTTGGACGACGAGGCGCGCACGGTGCTGCGGCGTACCCATGTCGGCTTCGTCTTCCAGGCCTTCAACCTGGTGCCGACTCTGACGGCGTACGAGAACGTGCTGCTGCCCTTCGACCTGACCGGCCGCAAGCCCACCGCCGAGGGGCTGGCCTGGGTCGACCGGTTGTTCGCCGAACTCGGCCTCGACGAGCGCCGCGACCACCGGCCAGCCCAGCTCTCCGGTGGACAGCAGCAGCGGGTCGCGATCGCCCGAGCGCTCGGGTCCCGTCCACGGATCGTGATCGCTGATGAGCCCACCGGCAACCTCGACACCCGCTCGTCCCGGGAGGTGCTGGGGCTGCTGCGCACCGCCGTCGACAGCTATGACCAGACGATCGCGATGGTCAGCCACGACCCGGTCGCGGCCTCGCACGCCGACCGGGTGCTGCTGATCGCCGACGGCCGGATCGTCGGTGACCACGGCCGCTGCACGCCCGAGGAGATCGCCTCCCTGCTGATCGGCCTGGAGGTCGACGCGGCATGAGGGGCTCCCTGGTCCCCGGTTCACTCGTCCTCGGCTCGAACAGGCAGCTCGGCACGATCGGGCTCGTCGGCGGCATCTGCGGGGCGTACGCCGCCCTGCTGATCATGGTCAGCGCGATCTTCGCGACAGCGGGATCGTCGTCAGCGGGCACCGGGGGGCTCGGCGCGATCTTCGCGGTGGTGTCGTCGGTCTTCATCGGCATCGCGCTCTACGTCTCCGCCGTGGTGATCGTGAACTGTGTCGACACAGTGCTTGCCGGGATGCTTCCGCGGATCGCACTCCTGCGGCTGCTCGGGTCCTCGGCGAGCACGCTGCGTACGGCGGTGACGCGGCGGGCGGTCGGGGTCGCTGTCGCCGGCGGTGTCGCCGGCACCCTGGTCGGCATCCTGGCTTCCTGGGTGCTGCGGATCGTCCTGGTGCACGAAGGCGTCCTCAAGCCGCTGCACTACCCGGTCGCGACCGGCTGGCTGGTCGTCCCGATCGTGGCGGTGGCCGCGACCACGTGGGTCGCCGGCGGCGTCGGCACCCGCGGGATCCTGCGGGCGAGCCCCGCCGCCGGGATGCTCGGAGCGACAGTCGGCGCCGTCACCGCAGCCGTCCGGCCGCTGCGAGGCTGGCTGTCGTTGGCCGTGATCGGGCTCGGCGCCGCGCTGCTCGGCCTCTCGGCCTGGTTGGGCGAGGCCGGTGGCACCCCGCTCGGATTCATGGTGGCGTTCCTCGGTGCGGTCACAACAGGCACCGGTCTGCTGCTCGGCGCCCGGCTGGTGATCCCGGCCGTCGTCTCCGGGCTGGGCCGCCTGCTCGGCGACGGGCCGTCGGCAAGGATCGCCCGCCGCAACGCCGTGACCAACCCGTTGCGCACCACCCGGAGCACGATGGGCCTGGTGATCGGGGTGACCCTGGTGACGACCTTCGCCACCGGGACCGACGCTCTGCGGCGCTCAGTGCACTCGTGGGTCACCAGCGCTGCTCAGCAGAAGGACACGCTGTCGATCCTCTCGACCGTCACCGTCGTGCTGGTGGTAGTGATCCTGTTCTCCGCGGCGATCGCGGCGGTCGGGTTCGTCAGCACGATGTCGCTCACCGTGATCGAGCGCACCCGCGAGATCGGCGTACTGCGAGCGCTCGGCTTCACCGGCAGCCAGGTACGGCGGATGGTGGTCCTGGAGGCGGCGGCGCTGGCCTGCTCAGCGATCACCTTCGGGGTGCTGCTGGGCCTGCTCTTCGGCTCGATCGGGGCACAGTCGCTGGTCGGGGTGCACACCCACGGATTCATCTGGGGCAGGCCGTGGATCGTGCTGGGCGCCATCGTGGCCGCGGCGCTGGCACTGGTCTTCGTGTCCTCGGTCGCTCCGGCACGGCGAGCCGTGTCGATCTCGCCAGCCGAGGCGCTGCGCTCGTTGTGAGCTGATCTGCTGCGCTGGTCGCTGCGGCCGCTAGTCGCAGAAGTCGCAGGTGCCGGTCACCGAGAGCTGGGTGAAGCACGTCGGGCACAGCTTGATCACCGGCTCGGCCTTCGCGGGCTTGGCCGGTGTGCTCGAGCGTGCTGCCCGCGGGCGCGGGGTGCCCGTCGTACGTGCTGCAGGCTTCGGGCGGTCGAGGTCGGCGACGGACATCACCGTGAAGCCCAGGTCGGTGAGCACCTTCGCGGTACCGACCGGAAGCCGGTCGGGGTCGAGGTAGTCGCCGGTGGCCTTGCCGTGCGCATAGGCGAGCAACGCCCGGGCGTCGTACCGCTTGCCGCGTTCGACGAGGATCTCGTCGTCGCGCCGCTCGAACCCGAGGGCGGTGAGGAAATCGTCGGCTCCCTGCAGGTCGTGGTCCCGGATCGCGGTCAGGACGTTGATGCGACTCACCACAGCAAGGCTTTGCACATCAGCGAGCCTAGCCTCCGCGAGGTGTTCGACCGACCTCGCCCTCAGCCGGTCAGCACCACCAGCTGCCGGGTCGCGCGTGTCATCGCGACGTACCGGTCCACGGCACCTTCGATGCCCTCGCCGAACCGGTCGGGGTCGACGAGGACCACGAGGTCGAACTCGAGGCCCTTGGTGAGCTCGGAGGCCAGCGACCGCACCCGGTCGGTCCCCCGATACGACGGGTCGCCGATCACACACGCGGTGCCGTCAGGGTTCTGCTCGACCCATTCCTGCACCCACCGATCGAGCTCGGACCTCGCCCCGTGCACGACTGCGAGGCCGTTGCTGCGGATCGAGGTGGGCACGTTCGCATCGGGCAGGACGGCCCGGATCACCGGCTCCGCCTCGGCCATCACCTCCGCCGGCGTGCGGTAGTTGATGCTCAGCGTGGCGGTCTCGACGCGGGCCAGCCCGATCCGGTTGAGCCGCTCCTCCCAGGACTCGGTGAAGCCGTGCCGGGCCTGGGCGCGGTCGCCGACGATCGTGAAGCTGCGGGTGGGGCAGCGGACCAGCAGCATCTGCCACTCCGCGTCGGTCAGCTCCTGGGCCTCGTCGACCACGATGTGCGCGAACGGTCCGGCGAGCGCGTCGGTGCCGGTGGTGGGCAGCGCGTCCTGGTCGACCAGGGCGTCGCGCAGCATCCCTTGGCGCAGCTGGGCGTACATGCCCTCCTCGTCGTGCAGCAGGAGCTCGGCGACGACGAGGTCCATCTGCTCCCGCTCAGCGGCGTCGGCTGCATGCTCTCGGAGCCGCCGGCGCGAGAACCCAGGGTCGCCGAGGCGCTGCCGGGCCGCGTCGAGCAGCGGCAGGTCCGAGCTGGTCCAGGCCTGCGGCTCGGAGCGCTGCAGCAACGAGACCTCCTCAGGCGTGAGCCCGGGGGCGCATCGGCGCAGGTACGCCGGCACGTCCCACAGGTCGCCCACGAGGTCCGTCGGCTCGAGCAGCGGCCAGGCGTCGGCCAGCATCGCGCGCAACGAAGCGTTCTGCTCGAGCGCCGCGCGTGCCTCGTCCTGGGTCTCCTCGTCCTCGTGCTTGTCGAGCAGGATGGTGACCAGCTCGTCCCAGATGGTCTCGCGGGCCTCGTTGTGCGGGGTACCGGGCGCGGGCGCGTCGAAGGCCACCGCCCAGTCGTCGGCGCTCAGCCAGAGGTCCGACCACGGCGTCTCCACCTCGACGCCCGTCTTCGGCGGGTCCTCGTAGAACCGCACTGCCGGCTCGATCGCAGCGACCATCGCGACGCTCGCCTTGAGCCGCGCGACCTCGGGATCGGGCTCCTGAGGGGCATCGGCACCCTCCGCGACCAGGTCGCGGATGGTGCAGGTCGCCACCCCGTCCTCGCCGAGGCTCGGCAGCACGTCGGCGATGTAGGCCAGGTACGGCTGGTGCGGGCCGACGAACAGAACGCCTCCGCGCCGGTGGCCCAGCCTCGGGTCGGAGTACAGCAGGTACGCCGCGCGGTGCAGCGCGACGACGGTCTTGCCGGTGCCCGGACCGCCGTCGACGACCAGGGCTCCGTGCGCCGCGGCCCGGATGATCGCGTCCTGGTCGGCCTGGATGGTGCCGAGCACGTCGCGCATCTGCTCGGACCGCGAGCTGCCGAGGCTGGCGATGAAGGCGGACTGGTCGTCCAGCGCGGCGTTGCCGTCGAGCTGGTCGGCGGCGAACACCTCGTCCCAGTAGTCACCGATCCGGCCGCGGGCCCACCGGTAGCGCCGCCGGCTGGCGAGACCCATCGGGTGCGCGTGGGTGGCGGCGAAGAACGGCTCGGCGGCCGGTGAGCGCCAGTCGACGAGCAGCCGCTGCCCGTCGCCCGCGGTCAGGCCGAGGCGGCCGATGTAGAGCGGCTCGCCGCCATCGTCGGCGACCATTCTGCCGAGGCAAAGGTCGAGGCCGAAGCGGCGCAGCGTGCTCAGCCGGGAGGTGAGCCGGTGCACCTCCTGGTCGCGGTCGAGGGCCTTCTGGCCGGTGCCGGCCTGGATCTTGCGGGCCTCGTCTAGACGCTCGGACAGGTCGGCGATCGTCTGCTCCAGACTGTCCAGGATCGCGGCGAAGTGCTGCTCGTCGTCGCCGATCAGGGCCGGGTCGGCCTTGGCGGCGAGGTGGTCGGGAAGGTCGAAGGCGCTGGTGCTGCGGGCGTTCACGTGGCGGTGTCCGTTCGGTGGTTCGGCGTACGAGACCGGTGATTCTGGGCCATCACCGGGGCCTTGCGGCAAGCCCCATGGTCCGCTATACCTTGGAAACGGAGAGGGGTTCTGGCGTGATCCGCTTCGCCACCGCGGCCGATACCGGCGCGCTCGCTGCGCTGCGCCGTGCGTGGGTCGAGGAGAACCAGGGCTCGGCTGTCGCCGACGACGGCTTCGAGGACGCCTTCGGTGCCTGGTACGCCGCGGAGCAGGGCCGGCGGGTGACCTGGATCGCCGAGGCCGACGGCTCCTGCGTCGGGATGCTGAACATGCTCGTCTTCTCTCGGATGCCGCGGCCGGGCCGGGCGCCGAACCAGTGGGGCTACCTCGCCAACTTCTACGTCCTGGCCGAGCACCGGGTCACCGGGACCGGCACGGCGCTGCTGGCCGCCTGCACGGCGTACGCCGACGAGCACGGGTTCGTGCGGATCGTGCTCAGCCCGAGCGAGCGATCGGTGCCGTTGTACGAGCGTTCCGGGTTCGGGCCGGCGACCTCGCTGATGCTCCGTCCGGGACCTGCGGAGGCCTGATCTAGCTGGCCGGCTTCCCCTCGACGCTGGCCAGCTGGTCCTCGACGTACGTCGGCCTGCAGGCGATCAGCCCGATGGCGTACATCGGCACGCACAGGGCGAGCAGGATCGCCAGCGGCACGCTCCAGCCGCCGGTGGCCGCATGCAGGGCGCCGACGCCGAACGGGCCGAGAGCCGCGATGAGGTAGCCCGCGGACTGGGTGAACGCCGAGAGCGCAGCAGTCCCGGCGGGCGTCCGGGCCCGCAGCCCGATCAGGGTCAGGATGAACGGGAAGGTGCAGGTGCCGACGCCGAGCGCCACTGCCCACACCCATGCCCCGCCGTGCGGCGCGATGATCAGGCCCAGGTAGCCGATCGGATAGGCCGCCATGATCGCGCTCAGCAGCAGCCGCTGGTCCTTGACCCGCACGGTCGCCGCCGGGATCAGGAAGGACAGCGGGATGCTCACCCCGGTGATGACGCCGAGCAGCAGACCGGCATTGTGGGCGTCGAAGCCGGCGTCGCGATAGACCTTCGCGGTCCAGCCGAAGATCGAGTACGCCTGCAGCGACTGGAGGCCGAAGAAGACGCCCATCACCCAGCCGAGCCGGGTCCGGGCGACCTCGCCGGTGCCGATCGGCGTGCTCGCGGGCCGCACGACCCGGTCGCGGCGGACGAGGGCGACCCAGGGGACTGCGGCGATCAGCGCCGTGACTCCCCAGACCATCAGGCCGTGCCGCCAGTCCAGGTGCCCGTGCCGCGTGGAGATCGGCACCGTCAGCACCGAGGCCGAGGTCAGGCCGATCGCGAGCGCAGTCGAGTACAGGGCAGTCATGGTGCCGACCTGGTCGGGGAAGTGCAGCTTGACCAGCGACGGCAGCAGCACGTTGGCGACCGCCATCCCCGCCAGTGCGACGAAGGAGAGGATCAGGAAGGTCCACTGGTCGTGCACCCGCACCCGGGCGAACAGCCCGGCGGCGACCAGCAGGAGTGCGACCAGGGTGGTCCGGTGCAGGCCGAGCCCGCGCCCGATCCGGGGCGCGAGCGCGCCGATCGTGGCAAAGCTCAGCACCGGCAGCGAGGTCAGCAGGCTGGTCGCCACCGTCCCCATCCGAAGGCTGTCGGAGAGCTCGTCGAGCACCGGTCCGACGCTGACGGCGGCCGGGCGCAGGTTGAACGCGAGCACGATGATCCCGAGCACGACGAGCGCCCGGCCGGACCGGGGCCCGGTCTCCCCAGGGCGCGCATCCGGGGCCGCTCCGAGTCTGCTCACCCGGTCGATTCTGGACCCTGCGTCAACCCCGCTTCGATCCCTGAGCCGATCCCTGCGCCGATCCCTGCATGACGCCGCGGGTCAACCCCTCAGCGGGCCCAGCCCGTCCCAGATCTTCGTCAGCTGCTTGCCCAGGTCGCTCTGCGGGAACTGCGTGGTCAAGGTGCTCCCGGTGGTCATATCGATCGTGGTGTTGTCCTTCAGCTCCAGGTAGATGTCGGTCTTCGCCGGGAGCCGGTGCACCAGCTCGAGGACACCGGCAAGGTCGTCGCTGGTGATCCGCAGGTCCATCGTCGAGGCCCTGTCGTCGACGTTCGCGACGTCGGGCCGGTCGCAGAGATCGAACAGCGCCTCCGCGCGGGAGTGATCCGGGAACCTCGGCTGTACCAGGCACGGCCGGTCCTTGCGTACGCCGGTCGTGGCGACATCGAGCGTCAGCCGGCCGAGTGCCGAGGTGGCTCCCTCGCTGTTCAGCGCTGCCACCAGGGCGCGTCCGTCCTTCGTGCTGGGTGTGTCGATCGTCCAGGCGGACGGGGTCACCGCGACATCGGTGACGTCGGGGTCGGTCGACATCCGCTCGAGCAGGCCCCGCTCCGGGGCTGTCAGCGGCTTCTCGGTCCGCAGGTGCGCAGGCGTGACGGTCAGGATCGGCGAGCCGTGGCCGACCGAGTCCTGCCAGCCCTGAGCGTCGCTGACCGAGCCGCTCGTCGCCGCAGAGACCCGGCCCCCGACGACCTCGATGGCCAGGACCTTGCCGCCGACGGAGTCCAGGACGCCTTGGGTCAGGCCGAGCTCGTCGGTCAGGGCGGAGCCGGCCTTCTGCTCGATGTGCACATGCGGGCTGGCGTAGAGGTTGGTCGTCCGCGATGCCATCCCGCTGGCTTCGGCTGCTGCGCTGACCTCGGGGACAAGGCTGGTCAGGGCGGCGTCGCTCGCGGTCAGGTCGACGCCCTTGGAGGTGAAGGTGAGCTGCTCGACGCCTTCCAGCGCCGAGGTGGTGGTCCAGAAGGCCGCGTACTTGACCTGGCCCGACGCGCTGCAGGGTGCCTGGACGAGGATCCGGTCGATCTGCAGGAAGTACGCCGTCGGCGTCCTGGTGACCTTGTCGAAGCGGCACATGCTCGCCATCGCGGCCTTGATCGAGGTCTCGGACGGGGGCGCCGTCAGCCGCGCATAGGCCTCGAAGCTGCCCACGAACGGCTGGACGTTGGTGCCGACGACGTCGGTCACGCGAGCGCCCTTCAGCGGGTGCTGCTTGACCCAGCTGTTCCAGTCCCGGGCAGTCTGATCGCCCTCGTGGTAGGCGCAGCCGGAGAGCAGCAGGGCGACGGCGGTTCCGGCACCGAGTGCTGCGATCCCGAGTCGTCGCGCCCTGGGACGTCTCGTGAGCTGCAGGAGCATGGGCGACAGCCTGCCAGTCCAGCGAGGCGCCCGGACGTGATCCACGACCCCGGTCTGGACGGGTCCGGCTGCTGAGCCGGCGGAGGCCGGATGTCGGCGCCGTCGGCTTGGATGATCTGGTGCGCACGATCACCGACGACCAGCGGCGGGTCAGGATCGGCCGCCGGCACGCCCTGACGACCCGAGCTGGATCGGTCGCCGAGGCGGTCGCCGCGATGACCTGTCTGCATGCCACCGAGCCGGCGTCGGTGTACCTGTCCGCTGCGGCTCGCGCCGATGCCTCCCGCGCTGACATCGACCAGGCGCTGTACGTCGACCGCTCGGTGGTCAAGCAGCTCTCGATGCGCCGCACCCTGTTCGCCTACCCGCGCGACCTGCTGCCAGCCGTATGGGGGAGTGCGGCGGCGCGGGTGGCCGCGCAGCAGCATGCCCGGCTGGCCAAGGAGGTCGAGCAGCACGGCCATGCCGTCGATGGTGCCGCGTGGGTCGCCACGGCGTACGCCGATGTCCTGGCGCACTTGCGTGAGCACGGCCCGACCACCACGCAGCAGCTGCGGGAGGCGCTGCCGGCTCTGGAGTTGCGGCTGAGCCTGTCGCCGGGGACGACCTGGGCTGCCGAGGTCTCGATCGCGCCGCGGGTGCTCACCGCGCTCGCGGCCGACGGGTCGGTGCTGCGCGGCGAGAACGACGGCGGCTGGAAGACCTCGCGGCCACGCTGGACCGTGACCGAGCAGTGGCTGGGCTCTCCGGCCGAGCCGCTGAGCGAGGCCGACGGGTACGCCGCCCTGGTCGCTGCCTGGCTGGCCACGTTCGGCCCGGGGACCGAGGAGGACGTGGTGTGGTGGCTGGGCGCGACCAAGGCCGCGGTCCGCAAGGCATTGGCCGCCGTGGGCGCCGAGCAGGTGGCGCTCCAGGGCGGGACGCCCGCCTGGGTCGGCCCAGGGGATATCGCCGACGTCGGGCCGGCCGCACCCTGGGCGGCGCTGCTGCCGGCCCTCGATCCGACCACGATGGGCTGGAAGGAGCGCGGGTTCTACCTCGGCGGCCACGGCCCGGCGATCTTCGATCGCAACGGGAACGGCGGACCGACGGCCTGGTGGGACGGCCGTATCGTCGGTTCCTGGCACCAGGAGCAGTCCGGCGAGGTCAGGCTGGCGTTGATCGACGACGTCGGCAAGGCCGGGCGGGCGGCCTTGGAGTCCGAGGCCGGTCGGCTGACGAGCTGGCTCGACGGCGACGTGGTCAACACCATCTACCAGGCGCCGATGATCCGGGAGCTCAGACGGACGTCCTAGGCTCCGCTGGGTGCTCGCTGCGCAGCTGGCGGGACTCGGTGCTCGCGATCGGTAGCCTTGGGCGGTGCGCGAACAGCCTGAGCAGCAAGCCCCGCCGGTGCAGAGGCTCCGGATCCGCTACGCCAAGCGTGGTCGCCTTCGGTTCACCAGCCACCGCGACTTCAGCCGGGCCTTCGAGCGCGCGATCTCCCGGGCCCGCGTCCCGATGGCCTTCTCCTCGGGCTTCAACCCGCACCCGCGGATCTCCTACGCGGGGGCCAGCCCGACCGGGGCAGCCAGCGAGGCGGAGTACCTCGAGATCGGCCTCGCCGAGGTCCAGGACCCGGCAGCCGTGGCCCGCGCGCTGGACGAGTCGCTGCCGACCGGCCTCGACATCGTCGATGTCGTGGTCAGCGCAGGCGGGTCGCTGGCCGACCAGCTCGAGGCATCGGTCTGGCAGATCACGATGGCCGGTGTGGACGTGGCAACGCTCGCGGCCGGCGTCCAGCAGCTCCTCGAGACGCCTGAGGTGAGCGTCGAGAGGATGACGAAGAAGGGTCTGCGCACCTTCGACGCGCGAGCCTCGATCGTCGGCCTCGAGGCGCTTCCGCCGGCCGTGCCCAGCGGCGCGTCGACGGTGGATCAGGATTCTTGTGCGATACTGCAGGTGGTCTTACGACACGGAACCCCGTCCGTGAGACCCGACGACGTTCTCGCCGCGCTTCGCGAGATCTCGGGGATCTCCACCAGTTCTGCGGCACTTTCGCAGCGGCTGGCACAGGGTCCCTTGGATCTGCGGACCGGCACGGTGGGTGATCCCTTGGCACCCGACCGCGACGCAGCCGGCTGAGGAGCAGGTGACAGCTCTCCTCGGAGCACACGGCAAGCGCGACCGCGGTCGGTGACCGGCGGGCCATTCATGCGACGTAATGACACGGAGAGTGTCGTCGCCGACCGAAGGCTTTGCTGCGTAGTGGGTGACACACCGCGCAGCCGTGACCCGCACTGGCATTTTCGGCGTACGCCGGCCCGTGCATAGGAGAGCTAGATGCTCGACGCAGACAACCCTGAGAACACCGAGAACAACACTGAGGCGGGCAGCTTCGGGGCCTCTGAGGCTTCGGCCCTGGAGAACGCCCCGCTCAGCGCACCGGATTCGGCTTCTTCTGAGGCACCCGCGGCCAAGAAGGGCGCCCGCAAGCCGGCCAAGAAGGCCGCTGCGAAGAAGACCGCGAAGAAGACCGCCAAGGCTGCCGAAGCCGCCTCGGTCCCCGAGACTGCGAGCGACGAGGCTGCGGACGTCGCAGCTGGGGCGCCCGCCGAGCGTCCCAAGCGCCGGGCCAGCAAGAAGACCGCTGCTGCGCCTGTGAACAGCGATGCCGAGGAAGCCGCAGACGAGTCCGCGACCCACGCCTCGGGCGCTCCGATGGTGCTGTTCCAGGCGCCGGAGAAGACCGCTGCGCCGGCCCGCAAGCGCGCCGCGAAGAAGACCGCCGTCCCCGACGATGCTGTCGCTGACGAAGCAGCTGAGGAGTCAGCTGACGAGGCCGGCGCGCACGACGAGGCTCCCGCCTCCGGACGTGGTCGTACGGCGAAGAAGACTGCCGCCAAGCGCCCCGCCAAGAAGACTGCAGGGGCCCGCGAGGGCGACCAGGCTCCCGCCGAGGACGCCGAGGTCGAGGCTGGCACCGACGACGCCGAGGGCGCCGAGGGTGCAGAGAGCACTGAGCCCGGTGAGGGTGGCGCTCGTCGTCGCCGTCGCCGCGGCGGCCGCCGCCGCCGTCGCGGGGCCGGCGACGACTCCGTCGAGGGCGAGAGCGACGAGCAGGACGACTCGACCGAGGAGGGCGAGGACGACGGCGACGGCGACGGAGCCACCTCGCGACGTCGGCGTACCCGGGTCCGGCAGCCGCGCAACCCCGAGGACGAGATCACCAGCATCGGCGGCTCTACGCGGCTCGAGGCCAAGAAGCAGCGCCGCCGCGAGGGCCGCGAGGCAGGGCGTCGTCGGGCTCCGATCGTCAGCGAGGCCGAGTTCCTTGCCCGCCGCGAATCGGTCGACCGGGTGATGGTGGTCCGCCAGCGCGGCGACCTCACCCAGATCGCCGTGCTCGAGGACAAGGTCCTCGTCGAGCACTACGCGTCCCGTGACTCCCAGACCTCGCTGATCGGCAACGTCTACCTCGGCCGCGTCCAGAACGTGCTGCCCTCGATGGAGGCCGCGTTCATCGACATCGGCAAGGGCCGCAACGCCGTCCTGTACGCCGGCGAGGTGAACTGGTCCGCGCTCGGCCACAAGGACGGTCAGGTGCGCAAGGTCGAGTCGGTGCTCAAGTCCGGCCAGACGATCCTGGTCCAGGTGACCAAGGACCCGGTCGGCCACAAGGGCGCCCGGCTCACCGGTCAGATCAGCCTGCCGGGCCGATTCCTGGTCTACGTGCCGGACGGCAACACGTCCGGGATCTCCCGCAAGCTCCCCGACACCGAGCGCAACCGCCTCAAGACGCTGCTCAAGGAGATCGTCCCGGACACCGCCGGCGTGATCGTCCGGACTGCTGCCGAGGGCGCCAGCGAGGAGGAGCTCACCCAGGACGTCGAGCGCCTCACTGCACGTTGGGCCGAGATCGAGAAGAAGGTGGCCGCGGGCAAGTCGCCCGAGCTGCTCTACGGCGAGCCCGACCTGACCCTCAAGGTCGTCCGCGACCTGTTCACCGAGGACTTCAAGTCCCTGGTCATCGAGGGCGACGAGGCCTGGGACCTCGTCGACGGCTATGTCTCGCACGTGGCGCCCGACCTGCGCGAGCGGCTGCAGCGCTACGAGTCGAGCAACGGCAAGGACGCCTTCGCGGCGTACCGGATCGACGAGCAGATCTCCAAGGGCCTGGACCGTAAGGTCTGGCTGCCCTCAGGCGGCTCGCTGGTCATCGACCGGACCGAGGCGATGACCGTCGTCGACGTCAACACCGGCAAGTTCACCGGCTCCGGGGGCAACCTCGAGGAGACGGTGACCAAGAACAACCTCGAGGCCGCCGAGGAGATGGTTCGCCAGCTCCGGCTGCGCGACATCGGCGGCATCATCGTGATCGACTTCATCGACATGGTCCTGGAGTCCAACCGCGACCTGGTGCTGCGACGTCTGGTCGAGTGCCTCGGACGCGACCGCACCCGCCACCAGGTGGCCGAGGTCACCTCGCTCGGCTTGGTGCAGATGACCCGCAAGCGGATCGGCTCCGGCCTGATCGAGACCTTCAGCGAGGACTGCGACCACTGCAAGGGTCGCGGCATCATCGTGCACGAGCACCCGGTCGAGCCGAGCAACCGCAGTGTGGGCATGGGCGGCGGCATGGGCGGTGGCCCGAGCAGCAGCAACAGCGGCAACGACGAGCCGCGCGGCCGTCGCAGCCGTGGTGGACGCAACCGCAACCGCGGCAACGAGGACAACGCTGCGGCGGTCGAGTCGAAGCCGTCGCCGATGGCGCTCGCCGGGACCAAGCCGCACACCGACGACGAGCTGATCGCCCTGCCCGAGGACGGCGAGCTTGTCGACGCTCCGTTCGTCGAGCCTGTCGAGACGCTGTTCGGCCAGGACGTGGAGCCCCTCGACGCTCCGTTCGTCGAGCCTGTCGAGACGCCTGCACCCGACGAGGCGAGCCTGCCCAAAGGAGCCGACGAAGAGGCAGAGTCGCCTGGCGCGACTCCTGAAGAGGCGCCCGCGCCCGTAGCCGCCCCGATCGTGGTCACCACGACGCGTCGTCGGCGGGCAGCTGGCCGGCCTGCTGGCCCGGCTGTCGCCGTCGAGGCTCCTGCGGAGGCTGCAGGGGACTCTGAGCACGCCCCCGTCAGTGACGACCCGGTCGAGCCTGCTGAGGCCGGCGACGGTTCCGAAGGCGGCGAGGACGGCGAGGGCACAGGTGCTCCCGTCTTCCACGTCCCGGTCAAGAAGAAGGGCGCCCGCAAGCGCTGACCCTGAGGCTGATTCCGGGTGCGCTCAGCCTGGGTTCGGGCCTTCGGTCAGGCCCTCGAACGCCGTCAGTGCGGCGCCGAGAGCCTGCTGGTGCTCGGGTGCGAGGCGGTCCAAGCGCTCTTGTAGTGCGCGCAGGCGGGCCGACCGACCGTGCAGGATGAGGGTCTCGCCTTCGCCGGTCGCGGCGACCACGGACGCGCGGCCATCGGCAGGGTCCGGGCGGCGTACGACGTAGCCGAGGCCCTCGAGGAAGTTGATGATCCGGGTCATCGCCGGCGCGGAGATGCCCTCGGCCTGAGCCAACGCCCCCGCGCGCTGCGGGCCCTCGTTGATCAAGGTCGCGAGCGCGCTCAGGGCACCGTGCCCGATATCGGCGATCCGGGCGTCTCGGCGCAATGCCCGGTTGAGCCGTCCGACGGCGAGATACAGCCTGGCCGTCTCCTCGGTCGAGGCTGCCTCGGTGGCAGACCTCTCGGTCGCAGTACCAGTCGGCCGCCCGGTGCTCATTCCTCGCGGCCCAGCGCTTCGCCCGCATCCGCGTCGGAGAGCGCCGGCTCGTCGACGTGGACGTACTTGCCGCCAGCTGACCATGAGGCGATGGCGGCAACGACCATCATCCCGGCGGCTGCCAGGAAGACGATGATCAGACCTGAGTGGAACGGCCCGGAGATCAGGTTGGGGAAGAACTCCTTGCCGGTGAGCACCTTCGCCTGAGCGGACGGGATCGACCTCAGGGCTCCCTGCTGGGTCAGCGCCTCCTTGATCGGGTTCGAGCCCAGGAACGAGGCGAACAGGGTGCCGACCGGGGGAGCGTTGCCGATGCTGGCCGCCGAGGCCGCGTTGACGCCGTGACTGGTGAGCCCGCTGGTCAGGGTGTGCGGCAGCTTGTTGGCCAGGCCGACGACCATCAGCGAGAAGAACACGCCGATCGAGAGTGACGAGCCGGAGTTGAAGACGGTGCCGCGGATACCGGAGGCGGCACCGCGCTCGTGGGCCGGCACCGAATTCATGATCGCGGTCGTGTTCGGGGCGCTGAACAGGCCGGAGCCGATGCCGTTGAGCAGCAGGATGACCGCGAACAGCCAGTAGTGGAAGTTCACCGGGATCAGCAGCAGGCCGACGAAGGTGGCTGCCACCACCAGCGAGCCGCCAGTGGAGAAGTAGCGGGCGCCGTACCGGTCCGAGAGCCAGCCGGAGACCGGCCCGGCGGCCAGGAAGCCGATCGTCAGCGGCAGCATGTAGATCCCGGCCCACAGGGGAGTGGAGCTGTAGCTGTAGCCGTGCAGCGGCAGCCAGATGCCCTGGAGCCAGATGATCAGCATGAACTGCAGGCCGCCGCGTCCGACCGCAGCCATCAGGCCGGCGATGTTGGCCATCGTGAAGGCCCGGATCCGGAACAGCGAGATGCTCACCATCGGGAACTCGACCCTGTTCTCGACGATCACGAACGCCACCAGGAGCAGTGCGCCGCCGATCAGGCCGGACAGCACCCACGGGTTCAGCCAGCCGGTGGCGTGGCTTCCGTAGGGCTGCAGGCCGTAGGTGATCGCGACCAGGATCGCAGTCAGACCGCCGGCGAAGGTCAGGTTGCCGGGGATGTCCAGCTTGGCCTCGCGGCGCTCGCCGAGCTCGACGAGCGAGCGGTAGCCCCAGATGGTGCCGAAGATGCCGATCGGGACGCTGACCCAGAAGACCGCACGCCAGTCCCACTCCGAGAGCACGCCGCCGATGATCAGGCCGAGGAACGAGCCGGCGATCGCCGCGACCTGGTTGATCCCGAGCGCCATCCCGCGCTGCGCGGCGGGGAAGGCGTCGGTGAGGATCGCGGTCGAGTTCGCGAACAGCATCGCGCCGCCGACGCCCTGACCGACGCGCATCAGGATCAGCCACCAGGCTCCGGCGCCGCCGTGGAACGGATCGACCGAGAGCAGGACCGAGAACAGGGAGAAGACGGCGAAGCCGAGGTTGTACATCTTGACCCGGCCGTAGATGTCACCGAGGCGGCCCAGGGTCACCACCAGCACCGCGGAGACCACCAGGAACCCCATGATGATCCAGAGCAGGTAGGACACGTTGCCCGGCTCGAGCGGGTCGAGCTTGATCCCGCGGAAGATCGCCGGCAGCGAGATGATCACGATCGAGGAGTTGATCGTCGCCATCGAGATGCCGAGCGTGGTGTTGGACAGGGCGATCCACCGGTAGTGCGGGTGGTCCTTGTCGAAGCGGGAGAGCGGGCGGGCCTTGGTTGCCGAATCAGTCACGAGAAGAGATATTACTTCACATCGGTTAACTAAACGAAGCGAGCCCCACCGTAGGCTCGCTCCGGCTCGGTGAGTGGGTCCAGCGGATCGTTTTGACCCCACGGCCCGCTTCCGCGTAAAGTCGACCCTCGGCGTGCTGCGCGCACGCCCTTTCCGTGCCCCGTGGGCCGGACCCGAGATGTGAACCGACGAAGAGAGTGAGTCCGCCGTGTACGCGATCGTGCGTAGTGGCAGCAAGCAGCAGAAGGTTGCTGTTGGCGATGTCATCGAGATCGACAAGACCGACGAGGCAGTGGGTGGCACCCTGACCCTGCCCGTCGTGATGCTCGTGGACGGCGAGAAGGTCACCGCTACCGGCCTGGACAAGGCCGCCGTGACCGTGGAGATCCTCGGCGCGACCAAGGGCCCGAAGATCGTCATCCAGAAGTACAAGAACAAGACCGGCTACAAGAAGCGCCAGGGTCACCGTCAGAAGTACACCCAGGTCAAGGTCACCGACATCAAGGCCTGACGGCCTCGATCTCTGGCTCTCTAACTCTCAAGGACTGAACTCATGGCACACAAGAAGGGCGCCGCGTCCACCAAGAACGGTCGCGACTCGAACTCCCAGCGCCTCGGCGTCAAGCGCTACGGCGGCCAGCTCGTCAACGCCGGCGAGATCATCGTCCGCCAGCGTGGCACCCACTTCCACCCCGGCGCCGGCGTCGGCCGTGGCGGTGACGACACCCTGTTCGCCCTGGTGGCGGGCAACGTCGAGTTCGGCACCCGGCGTGGTCGCCGCGTGGTCAACATCGTCCCGGCTGTCTGAGGACGCCAGAACGAACCCAAGTTTCACCGTTGGGCGTCCCTGGATCTGCCAGGGGCGCCCTTCGTAATTCAGTAGGTATCGCACCGCATCTCGACAAGCTCGATGACCGG
>DATAZI010000072.1:0-11709 GCA_036272095.1 Marmoricola sp.
CCCCCCCCACCCCCGGGTGCTTTTCCAGGAAGCTCCTCGAGCCTCAGCTCTTCGGCATCTGCTCCTGAGCCGCCTTCAGGGCCTTGCCGATGTCTGCGTCGGTCAGGGTGCCGTTCTCCGCCTTCGGCCAGAGCGTGTCCAGCTCCGGACCGAGCACCGTCTCCATCGCGCCCTCGCCCGGCACCAGAGGCATCGGCTCGGAGTACCGGGCCTGGATCTGTCCGAACACGGTCTGCGCCGGGCTGGCGAACGTCGGCGACCCCTGCAGGCTGTTCAGGACCGGCAGCGTCCCGAAGGCCTTGTTCAGCGTCGTCTGCGCGGAGGTACTGGTCAAGAACTTGACCAGCTCCAGCGCTGCGGCCTTGTGGGTCGAGTCCTGCGAGATAGCCAGATCCGAGCCAGCGACGATGCTCTGCACCGGGTCGCCACCATCGGGCAGGGGGCTCAGGACGGGGACATCAGCCACGGCATAGTCGGAGAAGCCCAGGGTCTTGAGCGCACCGACCACCGCGCTCTGCTGGAGGATCATGCCGGTCTTGCCCTGCGCGAAGGCCGTGACCAGGTCGACGCCGGTCTTCTCGATCATGGAGGGGTCGATCACCTTGTCGGTGGCCATCAGGTCGAGGAACTGCCGGACGCCCGCAACCTCCGCCGGTGTGTCGAAGTCGGGCTTGCCTGAGGAGGTGAACAGCCGCGCACCGTGCTGGCGGCCGAAGATGAAGGCCTCGTGGACGTTGATCAGGGGTCCGTTGCCGGCGAACGCGGTGCCCCACTGGCCCGGCTTGGTGAGCTTGCGGGCATCGCTCACGAACTCCGCCCAGGTGGCCGGCGGCTTCTTGATGCCTGCCTTCGCGAAGAGCTTGGTGTTGTAGAACAGCCCGTAGGCCTCGCCGTAGAGCGGCACCACCGCCGAGGTCGGACCCGGTACGCCGGTCGAGGCGAGGGCAGTGGCCAGGAACTTGCTCCGCCCGCCGATCGCGTCGAAGGCCTTCGCGTCGAACGGCATCAGGCCGCCGGTGGCCTGCAGCGCTGTCGACCAGGTGGCGCCGGTGTCGAAGACGTCGGGCAGCGAATCCGAGGCGACCCCCGCGATGATCTTGGGGTAGACCTTCGTCCAGTCCTGCATCTGGAGCTTCACGTGCACGCCGGTCTCGGCAGTGAACTTCTTCAGCAGCGGCTCGAGCACGGCGGCGTGCTGCTGCGGCGTCGCGGTCTCAGGATTCGCCCAGTACGTGATCGTCACGCCGGACTTGGAGGTGCTGCTGCACCCGGCCAACGGCACGAGTAGCAGGGGCAGCACGAGCAGGGCCTTCAGTACTGGGCGCATGGGTGAGGATCCTCGCGCACCACGGGGGGCGGCGTGGCGTTCTCAGTAGATTTTTCACCTGCCCTTCACCCGTCTGGGCGTCCTCGGTGGTCTCCGGTCCGCGGGTATTTTTGCCCGACGGAGGTGGGCGCATCCCCCGATCGCCCACCTCCGCCGCCTCCGGATCTCCAGACGCGACGGAGGGACACGATCTCGTGGCAAGCGCATTGAGCCGGCATTCCGGCGCGCCACGCGAAAGACTGTGGCCCGTGATCAGCGACGGCGGGGCCCCGAGGATCGCCGCCGAGGCGCTGGTCCGGCCGCGCCTGATCGAAGCCCTGGACCGGCTGCTGCCCCTGACCGTGTTCCGCGCGCCTCGCGGCTTCGGCAAGACCACAGCGGCAGCCCACTGGTTCAAGCGACTCCCGCCGGGGGCGACGTACTGGGTGAGCGTCGAGCGCGCCGGCACGACTCCGACAGAGCTGTGGCACCTGGTCGATCGTTCCGTCGGAGGGCCCACCGGCGGGCCCCAGGACGCCCTGCGCTCCGTGCTCGAAGGCCCTGGCGGACCGGTCGTGCTGGTCATCGACGACCTCGACCGGGTCGATGGCAGCGACGTGGTCGACGACCTGCTGGGCCTGCTGCGCAGATTCCCGCGCTTCCACGTCGTCGCGACGGCACGCACCGACGTCCTCGACCCGGGCCTCTGGCTGGACCTCGATGGTCAGGTCATCGGCCCGGACGTGCTGGCCTTCGACGAGGCCGAGGCCCGTGATGTCCTCGCCCTCCTCGGCATCCCGGACGACGTACCCGGGCGAGTGGGCAGGGAGCTGGGCGGCTGGCCGCTGGCCGTGCGCGCCTACGGCCTGGCTCGCCGCGACGACCAGCACGGCGCCGCGATCGCGCGGGTGACGGCCCAGCTCGGGGCGACGGTCCTCGCCGAGCTCGGCGGTGAGGTCGACGACCTGACCCTGGCCTCGGCGCTGCTCAGCGAGCTTGATGCGGCCGATCCTGCCCCGGTCCGCGTCGGGGATCTCGATCGCCTGCTGGCGACTGGACTGCTGGTGACCGAGGCGAGTGCCCATGGCCGCCGATTGCGCTGGCCCGGTGTCATCCGTGACATGGTTGTGGAGTCGGTGCAGCGCGACGACCCGGGCCGTGTTCGGCGGATCCGTCGCGATCTGGTCGACCAGCTCACTGCCGCCGGGGATTTCGGCGGGGCCCTCCGCCAGGCCGCCGCGGCCGAGGAGTGGTCGGCGATCAGCGCCCTCGTCGAGGGCAACCTGTCCACGTTGGTCTGGCCGCAGATCGAGACCCTGCGGACGATCTTCGGGCAAGCACCTCGGGGCGCACTGGGCGACGGGGTCCACGTCGAGTCGCTCTACGAGATGTTCTTCCCCGACTCCCACCGGGCCAGGTCCCTGCTTGCCCAGGTCCCCCAGACGCCTGACCAGGTCGCGCGATTCGTCGCCGAGTCGGGTCCGCCACCAGCGCACTACGACGCCGTCATCTCGGTGATGTGGCCGTTCCGGCTCCGCGGCGAGCTCGAGAGCGCGCTCCGGGTCGTCGAGCGCATCCCGGCGATCCGGGCAGCAGTCCAGGAGGCATACCCCGACCACCCCAACAGCAAGGGCGCCGGCGTGTACCTCCAGTGCGGCCTCACCTGGCTCCACGCCGGTGACGTACGCCTGGCCGTCGCCGAGATGGAGCTGGCTCACCGGCACTCGGGCAGTGCGGCCTTCCCGCACCTGGACCGGGACTCGGCAGCGAAGCTGGCCCTGGTGCACGGGTTCCTAGGCGAGCACGCGAAGTCCCGGACCTGGGTCGGGCATGCCGAGGCGACAGCTGAGGCGCCGCCGTCGATCCGAGACTTCGTCGAGGCCGCGCTCGCCGGAGGACGGCTGTACAACGCGATCGCGTCCCTGGACCGGCCGGGCGCTGCCGCCGCGACAGCTGCCCTCGAGGCACACGCGCACCCTCGGGAGGAGCTGTGGGTGCTGCTGCAGCACGCCCGGAGCCGGGCCGCGATCTTGTGGGGGCATCCGGCGGTGGCGGCGCGCGAGCTCGAGCAGACAGCAGCGACCAGCATCCCGCCGGCAGTGACACCGTTCGCCGCCGACATCCTGCTCGCGTCCCGGGTGGACCTCGCCATGCACCGGGGCCTGGGCAGCCGGTGCGCCGCTCTGCTCGAGGGCACGACGAGCACCCAACCGGTCGTCGGCGTACGGCGGGCACGGCTGGCTCTGCTCACCGGCGATCCCGTGCTCGCTGCGAGCCTGGCGCGCTCGGTCGCCGAGCACCCGGAGGCATCGGCCACCACGGCCCTGGACGCGCTCGTCCTCGAGGCGGTCGCGCTGCAGCGAGCAGACGATCCGGCTGCCGGTAAGCGGCTCACCCAGGCTCTGACCGTCGCCGGCCGACGCATCGACGCCTTCGCCTTCGTGCCGCGCGAAGACCTGATGACGCTCGCCCGCGCGACTCCGGGAGCCGCAGCCCTGCTCAATGACCCGCGACTACGTGCCGTGGCCGACGTCTTCCCCGCAACCCTGAGCGTGGTGCTGCTTACCCAGCGCGAGCTCGTCATACTGGGCCACCTCGCCGCCGGGCTCACCCTCCCGGCCATCGCGCACCGCGAGACGGTGTCGATCAACACCGTGAAGTCGCAGGTGCTCTCCATCTACCGCAAGCTCGGTGCCTCGGACCGCAAGCACGCCCTGGAGAAAGCTGCCCACGAAGGGCTGGTCTGATCGCCGGCTCGGCTCCGGGTCGGTCAGGTCCCGGCGACGCACTCGTCATCGATCGGGCCGCCGCTGTCTAGGGTGCTCATGTGCGACTGACCCGCGCCGACCTCGACGGCTACCGCGGCCGGACCCTGCCCGACCTGGTCGGGACGCCGACCCGGCTGCTGTTCGTCGGCTTCAACCCGGGGCTGCGCAGCGTCGCTGTCCGAGCGCACTTCGGAGGCGGCAGCAACCGCTTCTACCCGGCTCTGCACGCCGCCGGGATCACCGACCACCGGATCGATGCCTCGGCTGGGTTCGGGCCCGAGGACCTGCGCCACCTGCAGGAGCGCGGCATCGGCATCACCTCCCTGGTCGGTGGGGCGACTGCCCGCGCCGACCAGCTGAGCGGCGCCGAGCTCGTCGCCGGTGCAGCCGCCCTGGCGGCACGGGTCGCAGCCGACCCGCCCGCCGTGGTCGCGATCCTGGGCATCACGGCGTACCGGTCGGCGTTCGAGCGTCCGCACGCGGTCCTCGGGCCGCAGGCCGATCTGCTCGCCGGCGTACCGGTGCGGGTGGTCCCGAACCCGAGCGGGCTGAACCGGCACGCGAGCCTGGCCGACCTCGCGGCGGCCTACCGGGAGGCCGCTGCAGCCGCGGGAATCGAGCCGTTCCCGCCGATCGGGTGAGGCCCCGTGTGAGGCCCCGTGTAAGGCCCCGTGTGAGGCTCCTGTGAGGACCTGGTGGAATGCCGGGTGGGCTGCGGGTGTTCGATGAGGTCATGAGCATCCAGACTTCTGCCCTGGTCGCCGAGTCAGCCGGCGCCCCCTTCGTCCAGCGCACCATCGAGCACCGCGAGCTCGGCGACAACGACATCCTGATCGACATCGCGTACGCCGGGATCTGCCACTCCGACATCCACCAGGTCCGCGAGGAATGGGGCTCGGCGATCTTCCCGATGGTCCCCGGCCACGAGATCGCGGGCACCGTCGCAGCCGTCGGCAGCGCCGTGACCCGGCACAAGGTCGGCGACCGTGTCGGCGTCGGCTGCATGGTCGACTCCTGCGGGGACTGCGAGGAGTGCAAGGACGGCCAGGAGCAGTTCTGTGCCAACGGCAACGTGATGACCTACAACGGCCGCGGGTACGACGGGAACCCCACCTACGGCGGCTACGCCCAGCAGGTCGTGGTCTCCGAGCGGTTCGGCGTACAGATCCCCGAGGGCATCAGCCTCGATGAGGCCGCCCCGCTGCTCTGCGCCGGTATCACGGTGTGGACACCGCTGAAGCGCTGGGGCGCGGGACCGGGCACCAAGGTGGCCGTCGTCGGCCTCGGCGGCCTGGGCCACATGGCCGTCAAGCTGGCTGCCGCCCTGGGCGCCGAGGTCACCGTGCTCTCGCGCAGCGAGGACAAGAAGGAGAGCGCGCTGGAGCTCGGTGCCGTCGAGTACATCGCCGCCACCCGGCGGACCCTTGCCGAGAACCGGCGCTCGTTCGACCTGATCATCAACACCGTCAGCGCGCCGCTGCCGATGGACTCCTACCTCGGGCTGCTCAAGCCGATGGGCGCGATGGTCAACGTCGGCATCCCTTCGGAAAACTACGACATCTCGCCGTTCGCGGTCGTCGGCGGCTCCAAGGTGCTCGCCGGATCCAACATCGGCGGCATCCCGGCGACCCAGGAGATGCTCGACTTCTGCGCCGAGCACGGCATCGGCGCCACCATCGAGACGATCAGCGCCGACGAGGTCGACGCGGCGTACGAGCGCGTCGTCGCCGGCGACGTCCGCTACCGCGTCGTGATCGACACCAGCACGATCAAGGCCAGCTGACCCCGATCGGCTGACCTTCCTCAGCTGACGTTGTCCGGGTCGGTGCCCTTGATCACCGCGGCCAGGCGGGCGCGAGCCAGCGAGACCAGGCCGGTGCCGGCGGCCGGAGCGTCCTGGGTGACGTCGCCGATCTCGAGGATCGCGAGGTTGTTGCCCTCGCGGACCACGGCCAGGAAGACGCCGAGCGGCGTCTCCTGGCTGCCCTGGCTGATCGCGCCGACGGCCTTGACGTTGACCTCGTCGTCATCCTTGGCCGAGGCCTTCTCGTTGTTGGTGGTGACGGTCAGCTTGGTGAAGACGCCCGAGGAGGTCTCGGCGACGCTGGTGCAGGTGTGCATCGCAGCGCGGAAGGTGTCGAGCCTCTTCTTCGCCTCGGCCACGGTGCCGAACGACGAGACCTGGTTGTAGATCACCGGGAACGACTGCGCCGAGGTCGACTCGTAGTCGACGTCCTCGGTAGTCGGGGCGTCGATCTTGTAGGTGATGGCGTCGATAGCGACAAGGCAGCCCGGTGAGGGCGTCGTGTGGTCGGCCGCGTCGTCGACCTTGAAGGTGCCGCCGACGTCGGCGAGGGACAGCAGGGCCGACGTCGCCTTCGTGGAGCTGAGCTTGGTGGCCTTCGGCGCTGACTTCGCAGCCGAGCCGCAGCCGGCGAGGGCCAGGCCAAGGACGAGTCCTAGGGCCACCAACGCGGCGATACGGGTGATCGGCGGGTTACGGACGAGAGACGCTGCGGACATCAAGGACCTTCTCCCGGCAGAGATGCTGTGAGCGCGCAAGTCTGGCGCAGCCGGGAGGACGGTGCGGACCCTGTCGAGAGGTCCTGCACGTCCGCTTGACTCAGACGGTGGTCGACGGCTTGTCCGCGGCCGGCGCATCCTCGGCCGGCTCGTCGCCGAATGCGCCTGCCTCGGCATTGAACTGGGTCTTCTTCAGGTGCCGGGTCAGGCTCCAGCCGAGCAGTCCGACCGCGACGCACAACCCGACGAAGATCCAGAAAGCCCCCCAGCCCGCCTTCACGTCCTTGTCAGCCGGAGTCTTGTCGGCAAGGACGACGAGGCCGTGCAGCACGATGACGAGAGTGTTCATGGCGTTCATTCTCCCAGATCGCCGCGGATGCCGGCGAACAGGTCGTCCTCCGGGGTCGGGGCCTCGACCAGGCTCGTCACCAGCTCGAAGTCCTCGGTCGGCCAGATCTCCTGCTGCAGGTCCATCGGGATCTTGAAGAAGAACCCGTCCGGGTCGATCTGGGTGGCGTGCGCGATCAGCGCCTGGTCCCGCACCGGGAAGTACTCCCCGCACGGGACCCGGGTAGTGATCCGGTTGTCGTGGTCCGGGTCGGCCTTCCACTGCTCGAGCCGCTCGGCCAGCGGCGACTCGAGCCCGCGGGCGAGCATCGCCTCGTGCAGAGCGACGGTCCGGAGCCGGTTGAAGCCGTGCTGGTAGTACAGCTTCAGCGGCTGCCAGGGCTCACCGGAGTCGGGGAAGCGCTCGGGGTCCGCGGCGGCGTCGAAAGCAGCCATCGAGATCTCGTGGCACTTGATGTGGTCGGGGTGCGGATAGCCGCCGTTCTCGTCGTACGTCGTGATCACGTGCGGACGGAACGAGCGGATCAGCCGTACCAGCGGCTCGGTCGCCTCCTCGAGCGGCACCAGGCCGAAGCAGCCGTCGGGCAGCGGCGGCTTCGGGTCGCCCTCGGGCCAGCCGGAGTCGACGAAGCCGAGCCAGTCCTGGGAGACCCCGAGGATCTCGCGCGCCCGGTCCATCTCCGCTCGACGGATCTCGGCGATGTTCGCCAGCACCTCGGGACTGTCCATCTTCGGGTTCAGTACCGAACCGCGCTCGCCGCCGGTGCAGGTCACGACGTGCACGTCGACGCCCTCCGCGACGTACTTCGCGGTCGACGCTGCGCCCTTGCTGGACTCGTCGTCGGGGTGGGCGTGCACGTGCATCAGGCGCAGGCCACCGGAGCCGGGGGCGGAGTCAGACATGGTGACCATCCTAGGCAACGGGCCCTCGCCTACAGTTGGGCAGGTGAGCGACCTCCTCCTGCAGCAGCGATACGGCACGCCGAGCCGGCGTCGCCGGATGACGATCATCGTCTGCTCCTCGATCCTCGGCGTGGTCCTGCTCGGCTGGCTGCTGTGGGCTGCGGTCGGCAACGCCGACAAGCCGATCGACGTCCAGGTCGAGTCGTTCAAGGTCGTCAGCGGCCACGAGATAGACGTCAAGGTGGAGTCCCGGTTCAAAAACAGCACCGTCCAGGGCAGCTGCCTGTTCCAGGCGACAGCGAGCGACCACAACGTCGTGGGCGAGGTCAACCTCTCGAGCGAGACCATCCGCAAGGACGGCAACAGCTGGATCCCGATCCGCACCGAGCGGCGGGCCACCACGGTGCAGTCGATCAGCTGCACCAAGCGCTGAGCACGCCACGGACGCCGTTGCTAGGCTGTTCGTTTCCCTCTAGACCCCAGGAGTTGTTCATGACTCAGGCTGATGAGCGCGACGGCGTGTGGCTGACGCAGTCCAAGTACGACGAGCTGACCGCCGAGCTCGAAGAGCTGCGCGGTCCTGGTCGGACCGCCGTGGTGGAGAAGGTGAGCCAGGCCCGCGACGAGGGCGACCTCAAGGAGAACGGGGGCTACCACGCTGCCCGCGAGGAGCTCGGCAAGCTCGACGGCCGGATCGCCCAGCTGGTGGAGATGCTCAAGAACGCCCGGGTCGGCGAGACCCCTGCCGACGACGGCGTGGTCAGCCCCGGCATGCTGGTGACGTTCCGCTTCGTCGGTGACGACGACACCGAGCAGTTCCTGCTCGGCGCCCGTGAGATGGCCGGCGAGGGCGTACAGGTCTACTCCCCCGAGTCGCCTCTGGGCGCGGCCATCGACGGCCACAAGAAGGGCGAGACGGTCAGCTACGCCGCCCCCAACGGCAAGTCCCTCGACGTCGAGATCGTCGACGCCGTGCCCTACACCGACTAGGCGCCTTCTAGTTCCCGTCTACGACCCGGTAGCCGTGCTGCCGCAGCTGCGCCAGCACGGCTTCGGCGTGGGTCGGACCGCGGGTCTCGAGCTGAAGGCGCACCTCGACCTCGTCGACGGTCAATGAGCCCGAGGTCCGGTCGTGCTGGACCTCGAGCACGTTGGCGCCCTGGTCGGCGAGCTCGACCAGCAGCCGTGCCAGCCCGCCGGGCCGGTCCGGGATCCGTACGCCGATGTTGAGGTAGCGGCTTGCCGAGGCCATGCCGTGCCGGATCAGCTTGGAGAGCAGCAGCGGGTCGACGTTGCCACCCGAGAGCACCGCGACGAGTGGGGAGCCGAACGCGCCCGGGTCGTCCAGGATCGCTGCGACCGCGACCGCACCAGCCGGCTCGACGACCATCTTGGCCCGTTCGAGCAGCAGCACCAGGGCGCGTGAGATCGATTCTTCGGAGACCGTGACGAACTCGTCGACGTGCTGCTCGATGGCGGCGAACGGGACGTCGCCCGGCCGCCCGACCGCGATGCCGTCGGCGATCGTGCTCATCGAGGCCAGTGCGACCGGAGCGCCGGCAGCGAGCGACCCGGGATAGGCGGCGGCGCCTTCGGCCTGCACCCCGACGATCCGTACGTCGGGCCGGGTCGCTTTGATCGCCAGCGCGATCCCGGCGATCAGCCCGCCGCCGCCGGTCGGCACCAGAACGGTGGCAGCCTCGGGCGCCTGCTCGAGGATCTCCAGCCCGCAGGTCGCCTGGCCGGCCACGATGTCGCGATGGTCGAACGGGTGGATCAGCACGGCGCCGGTCTCCTCGGCGTACCGGATCGCCTCGGCGAGCGCCTCGTCGAGGATCGCGCCGTGGAAGACCACCTCGGCGCCGTACCCCTGGGTCGCGTTGACCTTGGGGATCGGGGCGCCGTTCGGCATGAACACGGTCGCCGAGATGCCGAGCAGCTGGGCGGCCAGGGCGACGCCCTGGGCGTGGTTGCCGGCCGAGGCCGCAACGACACCGCGCCTGCGCTCGCCCTCGGACAGGTGCGACATCCGCACGTAGGCTCCGCGGATCTTGAAGGACCCCGTGCGTTGCAGGTTCTCGCACTTGAGCAGGACCGGGCCGTCGACCTTCTCCGAGAGCCAGCGCGACTCCTGCATCGGGGTCGTGACCGCGACCCCGCCCAGTAGGGCCGCAGCGGACTCGATCTCGTCCAGGCGCACTGGCCCGGTCATACCGGCTCCGGCTCAGCGCCGGAATCTGCGCCGGAATCAGCATCTGCGCCGACGTCCGGCTCGCCGTCAGGATCCGGATCTGCCGCAGCCGCCTGCTCAGCGTCGTCTCCGAGGTCGGTGAACGACGCCAGGTGCTGGACCACCGCGTTCAGCGCGGCCGCCAGCGGCACCGCGATCACGGCGCCTGCGACCCCGGCGACGATCACACCGGCAGCGATCGCCAGGATCACGCCCAGCGGGTGCACCGAGACGAACCGGCCCATCAGGAACGGCTGCAGGACGTGCGCCTCGATCTGCTGGATCAGCACGACGCCGCCCAGCATGATCAGCGCGACGATCGGCCCGTGTGCGACCAGCGCCACCAGCACGGCGACACCGCCGGACGCGAAGGCGCCGATCAGCGGGACGAACGCGCCGATGAAGACCAGCACCCCGATGGCGCCGATGAGCGGCACCTTGAGGATCGCGGCGATGATCATCACGCCGATCGCGTCGGTGCCGGCGACCAGGACCGTCGCCCGGACGAACTGGGTCAGCGAGTGCCAAGCGACCTTGCCCGAGGAGTCGGCGCGCTTGCGGGCGGCGCGCGGGAAGATCCGGACTACCCAGGCCCAGATCAGGCCGCCGTCGGCGAGGAAGAAGTACGTCGCGAACAAGACGATGAAGAACCCGGCGATGATCTGCCCGACCGCGACGCCGATGTCGGTGGCGTGGGTGGCGAGGTCCTTGCCCTGGGTCGTGACGAAGTCCTGGGAGTTGCCGATCCAGCGGTTGACCTGGGAGTCGCTCGCGTGCAACGGCCCGGTGCGCAGCCAGTGCTCGATCTGCCCGAGACCGTCGGAGACCTTCTCGGAGAGCTCGCCGGCACCTGAGGCGATCTGCTGGGTGACGAAGACCAGCAGCAGCACGATCACGGCCAGGCCGCCGAGGACGACGATCAGGGCGGCCAGGCCCCGGCGGATGCCGATCCGCTCGAGCAGCGCTACGACCGGCGCGGTCAGCGCCGAGATGAACAGCGCGATCACCAGCGGGAAGACGATCTCGGCGAAGAAGTTCAGCCCGGCCAGGATCAGGCCGAGGGCGGCCGCGACGACGAGGAAGCGCCAGGCATACGCGGCCGCGACGTCGAAGGCCCAGGGCACCTCGGCCCGGGCCATGTTGCTGGGCCGCTCGTCGACGGTCGCCGGCTCGGTCGCGGCGGGCTGGGAGCGTGCGACGCGGCGGAGCTGGTCACTGAGCTGCCGCACCAGCCGCTCGGTACGCCGGTCCTCGGTGGCCTGGCTCTCCTCGGCCGTCGGGGAGTTGTCGTCGACCATCTCAACCGGCCTTGGTGATGACCATGATCACCGAGAACAGGACCGCGGCGGAGAGGAACGCGGTCAGCACGATCGGGACCGGCGAGGACGGGATCGGCTCCCCGGCGTCCATCGCCTTGTTGACCGCGAGGTAGCGGTAGTGGCCGCCGATCGCCGCCACGCCGCCGGCGAGCACCAGCAGCAGGCACAGGGTCATCAGCAGCGCCCCGTTGTCGAGGAAGTGCGCGAACCCGACCGCAGCGACCACGAGCGCGATCGCGGTGCGCTGGTAGGCCAGCAGGGTGCGCTCGCTGGCCAGCGCGAACCTCGGGTCGAGGTCGAGCAGCCGACGGG
>DATAZI010000073.1:0-44566 GCA_036272095.1 Marmoricola sp.
GCGGCGAGACGAGCCTGACCTCGGCCCGACCCAACCTGACCAGGTGCAGGCCCGACTCGAGGGTCTGATCGCAGATCCCCAGGTCCGCCCGTCCAGCCGCGACCAGGTCGTGGACCTGCCTGGTACTGCTGGCGCCGAGCAACCGGGTGTGCACGGCGATCCCCTGCTCGCCGACGGCAGCGAGGATCGGGATCGCCATCGAGGCCTGAAGCGTCGGGGTCGCCGCGATCACCAGCTCGGCCGTGGCGCCGGTCGCCTCGCCGATGCCGTGCAGGTCCTCGAGCCCGGCCAGGACGCGGCGCGCTCCGACGAGGAACCGCTCCCCGTCTGTGGTGAGCACGACGCCTCGTCCCGAACGGCGGAAGAGGGTCACCCCGACCTCCCTCTCGAGCAGCCGGATCGCCCGGCTCAGCGCTGGCTGGGCGACGTACAGGGACGCCGCGGCCGCGGTCATGCTGCCCCGGTCGGCTGTTGCGACCACGTAGCGCAGCTGCTGGACGTTAATCGGCGCACCTCTCGTGATCGGGCGTCACGGTTACCGGTCGGTCATGCCGAACGGGTCTTGGACCCAGTCCGGGACCGCGTCTGAATCTAGGACTCAACACCCCACCTCACGAGGAGAACCATGCAACTCACCACCCGCGCTCTAGCCGGCAGCCTCGCGCTGCTCGGCGTCCTGGCAGGGTCCCTGACGGGGCTCGGCAGTACCGCTCAGGCCTCGGGCTCTACCGCACCATCGCTGGCGGGCCTGCGCGTCCTGATCACCAACGACGACAGCGCCCGCGGTCTGGACAGCACCTTCGGCACCGACGGCAAGGGCATGTACGAGCTGCGCAAGTCGCTCTGCGCCGCCGGCGCGGACGTCCTGGTCGTAGCACCGTGGTCGCAGCAGAGCGGGGCGGGCGCCCGCGAGACCGTCCCCGGCTTCAGTCCGGTCCCGCTCACTGTGCAGGCAGTCAGCCCGCCTGCGGCCTACGCGAACGACTGTGCGACCAGCGCGGCTGGCGGAGCCGTCTTCGGGGTGTGCCAGGCAGCCTCGCCGTGCACCTCGGCATCGCCGTCTGCCTCACCGGCCGACACCGTCAACCTTGCACTGAGCCGCTTCGCCAAGGAGTTCTGGTCGTCCGGGCCGCAGGTCGTGCTGTCCGGGATCAACTTCGGGCAGAACGTCGGCGCGACGATCAACCACTCCGGAACGGTCGGCGCCGCAGTGACCGCTCGTGAGTACGGCGTCCCGGCGATCGCACTGAGTGCCGAAGTACCTCAGAACCTGAGCCTGATCCCGAGTACGCCGTTCGCCGCCACCGCTACCTACGCCACGGGGCTACTGACCTCGCTGGTCAAGAAGGGCAGCCTGAAGCCAGGACTGGTGCTCAACGTGAACTACCCGTTCATCGGGGCCGGGGAGAAGCTCGGCAAGGTCGTCAGCACGGTGATCGGGACCTCGAACGGCATCGGATTCGTCTTCTCCGGCGACGTCGCCAAGACCGGCGGGACCTATCAGCTCGGGGTCGGCGCGGCATCGCCGGAGACCCGCAAGAACGCCGACACCACAGCGCTGGCCGACGACGAGATCTCGGTGACCACGCTCGACGGGGATTGGACCGCGCCCGCACAAGGCGGCTTCCTTGGGGTCCTGCTCGGCCTGCTCGGCTAGTCCGAAGGGAACGGACGCGGCGGCGAACTGACCGAGCAGGTGCTGTCGCCGCCGCGCTCCGCGGTCCACACTGACCCCATGACTCCTCTCACCGGGACGGCGCGACGCGCCCTGCTGCTCGCACCTGTCCTGCTGCTCGCGCTGCTGGGCTCCCGGGCGACAGCCTCGCCGGCTGCCATCGACTGTGCGGCGGCCAAAGCGCTGACCCCGGCGTTCGCGACGTGCGAGGCCCGCAACCTCAAGATCACCGGGCAGAACATCGACGGCCACTCCGAGCTCACGGCAGGGATCACCCGGGACACGATCGCGTACCAGCAGGCTCGGGCGCGCGCCCTGAAGGCGGATCCTGAGCGGAAGCCCGATCCGAACTCGTGCACCACGGTGGTCGCGTGCCCGATCGATCCTCGGATGGACGGCTGGACCGACCGTGGCGGCCTGGTGGAGCCGGTGCTCTACACGTCCCGCTCGGGCGCGACCATCTCGGGACACGTCTGGGCGACGGCCGCCGGAGCGGCGGAACGGCCCGGGATCATCATCACGAACGGCTCGATCATCGGCTATGAGCAGGCGTACTGGTTCCTCGCGCAGGCACTTGCCAAAGCCGGGTTCGTGGTGATGACCTTCGACACCCAGGGCGAGGGCATGTCGGACCAGTTCGGCCAGGCCCCGGACCAGCGCGAGGACGCCTTCGCCGGCATCCCGGTGCTCGGTCTGCTCGGCCCGCGACCGCTGACCCAGGACATCCTCGGCGGCAACGGACTTCCGTTCTACGACGGCACCGAGGACGCGTTGGACTTCCTGCTCTCGACACCTTCGAGCCCGTACGTGCCGGTGCCCAGTCGGATGACCGGCACCTCGCACGAGGCCAAGCAGGCCAGGCGCGTCGCGGCTGGTCTCGACGCGGCGTACAACCCGCTGTGGAGCATGCTCGATCGCAACAGCATCGGCCTGACGGGGCACTCCTACGGAGCACAGGCAGCCGACTGGCTGGCCCAGAAGGACCCCCGGGTCAGCGCCGCGGTCGGCATCGACTCGCTCTGCGTCCCGGTCTCTCCCTCTCCGGACGAGGCCGTCAGCCTGGCCAGCCCGGCACCGGACTTCGGCGGTCTGCCGTACATCACCTACGGCTTCAACAAGAGCTGCTTCTCGACACCGCCCGGCCCTGCTCCGGCCATCACCAAGCCGGTCCTCGGGATCTCCGGCGACTACCTGCTCGTGCCGACGCCGTACGTGACACCCCCGAACCCGCTCGGCAAGTCGCGGGCATCGCTGGCCTACACGGCGGCCAGCGTCGATTCGGGACAGATCGTCGTGCGCGGCGGCACCCACCTGAGCTTTGCAGACGTCCCGGTGCTGTTCCCGTCCTCGTTGCGCGCGATCGACATGATGACCTGGTACACGACCGCCTGGTTCGAGAAGTACCTCAAGCACAGCCCGTCTGCCGACGCGATGCTGCTCACCGACCGGTGGAACGACGACAGCGCGACCGGAGCCATCGACCCGGGCGATGACGCGAATCTGTTCTCCTGGCACTACCGGTCGCGGCTCGACATCACCGGAGCGGGCGGCTCACGGGTCGATTGCGAGGATCTGCGCACCGGTTGCTCGGCGAGCGTTCCGCGCTCTGAGGACGGCTGGAGCGGCGAGTACTCCCTGGTCAGCGCGAGCCAGTAGCCCGTCGCGTTCGGCGCCAGGCGAGCGCGTGGGCACCAGGATCGTCAGTCAAGGATGACGAGGTGCTCCATGCCTGCGTTGACCGCGATCTCCCAGCGGAAGCCGTCCGGGTCGGCGAAGTAGCCGGTGTAGCCGCCCCAGTCTCGGAGCTCGCCGGCGGAGACCGGGTCCGCGCCCAGCGAGGCCGCTAGGGCGAGTATCTCGTCGACCTCGGCCTGGGTGCGCACGTTGTGGGCGAGCGTGATCGGCACGATGCCCGGCCCGCGTCGGATCGGGCCCACCTCGCCCTCGAATCCGGACTCGGCCCACAGCGAGAGCACCAGGTGCTCGCCGGTCCTGATCATCAGTACCTCGTCGGGCACGTACATCTCGGACTGCCAGCCGAGGCCGTCGATGTAGAAGGCGCGGGTCCGCTCGAGGTCGGCGACTGCGAGGGATACGAAAGAGATGCGCTGGTCCATGGCACCAGCGTGCCCTGCCGGACCGACAGCCAACCGTGCCCGTCAGTCGTACCAGGGCGCCGTGGCCACCTCGCAGAGGTTCAGCTCGGGGTGCGCATCGTTGTTGGTGATCCGGTACGAGGAGATGATCAGCGCCACGTTGTGGCCGCCCGAGGACATGTAGAGCCGCATCATCCCGTTGCTCGGCAGGTCGATCGGACCGATCTCGCCGGTCTCCGGGTCGTAGAGCAGGCTGTAGTCATCGACATGATCCTCGACGACTCCCTCGCCGCTGATGTCCTCGACGTACGCCGAGGAGTTCGTCGAGGTCGGAGCGATCGAGATCGACGCCTCACCGTCCCGACCGGTCTGGCAGGTCAGCGTCACCGGGCCGATGCCGGGGACAACCGCTGTCCGCTGGCTTGCGTTGGCCTCGTCGGCGTCACCGTGCCAGCTCAGGGCCAGACCCGCCACCGCCCGGGCCGCGACCGAGGCCGTGCGCCCCACCCGCTTCTTCTTCTTGCCGAACTTGATCACCTTCATCTGCGACGCCGCGACGATCTGGTTGGCGGCGGAGGTCGCGTTGGTGACGTCGGTGATGAAACGGGCTGTGATGTTGCAGGAGGAGTCCTTGGGCTTCTTCCGGAAGCCGTTCCAGGACCACGTCAGGCTGAACGAGGTCGACGGCGGCGCGTACGCCGTCGCGGCATCGGCGTTGCGGCCGGGCCGCTGGCTGATCACGCCGTGCATGTAGCCGGACGCCGAGTTCTCGATGTTGCCGAGCTGGTTGAGGCCCTCGTGCGCAAGCGGCCCGGTGCCGGAGCCCGAGACGTCGTCGCGGTTGGAGTAGGTGTAGACCCGCACTGTCTTGACCGCGACGACCGGCTCGTCGTTCTTGGTCTCGTACTTCGCGATCCACATCTGGTTCTCCGCCGCACGGTTGGTCGCGCTGAGCTGGACCATGGTGTCGTTGCGCCGGCAGACGGCGGTCACGTTGCCGATGCCCGGGATGATCGCGGTCGCGGTCGCCCCGCCCTTGTAGGCGGCTCCCGCCCACGCCACGTGGATCGTCTGGCTCAGCACCGTCGGGGTGGGCGCCGCAGCCTGCGCGCTGGTGCCCCCCGGCAGTGCGACCAGCCCGAGCGCGGCGAGCGCCCCGGCGACCACTCCCGCCGTACGCCGGTGCAGCGGCGCGCTCATTGCGCCGGCTCCACGTCGTCAGGCTGGGCCGAGAGGTCGCTCGGGGTCAGCACCCGCGGCTGCTCGGTCCCGAGCAGCCAGGCCTTCTCCTGGGCGACCACGTCATCGGAGATCGGCAGCAGCCGGGCGCTGGTCGCATCGGCCTGCGCGACAGTGAGGTAGTGCAGCAGGAAGTCCTCGACCTCGTGGCGTCCCAGCGACCGGGTGGTCGTGGTGACCAGCAGCCGTCGGGCAAGCGGGTAGGTGCCGCTGCTGATGGTCGCCTCGCTGGGGAAGATGCAGTTGCGCGGCTTGGCACGGGCACTGATCTCGAATGGCCGGAGGTCGTCCTCGAAGAGCTCGTAGTAGGTGAATCGGAAGTACGCCACCCGGCCCCGGAGGGCTGCCACCGACGTCGCGGCGCTCGCGCTCGCGTGCGCCGGCGCCGACAGCGTGACGTACGCGCGGTGCTGCCTGGTGTACTCGGACTGGGCCGCGGCCTGGGCCTGGCGTGCGGCCACCAGCCGCGCCTGGTCCTGCCGCTGGGTCTTCTGCGGCCGGTTGTCGATGATGCCCTTGCGTCGGTTGCGCAGGGCCGCCAGCGTCGTCGCCTTCGCGTCAGCGAGGTTGGAGGCGTCTTGGATCACCACACCGCGCTTGGAGCCGAGCAGCTGCGCGTAGTGGTCGGCCAGCTGGGCCTCGCCGTTGGCCAGCGGCGATCCGATCACGAACAGCCGGGTGGCGGCGTCGTCGGCGAATGCCTGGTAGTCCGATCGCAGGTAGGTCATGCTCGGCTCCGGCGCGCCCAGGACGTTGCGGCCAAAGAAGTCGAAGGCGTTGTTCGAGCGGTCCGGGCCGCCGACCTGGATCGGAACGTTGTCGAACCCGACGTCGCTCCAGTTGATCACCGGGGACCCTGCCCGGTAGATGTTGTTGACCTGGGAGAGCGTCAGGCAGTCGCCACCCACGTCGGTCTCCGACTTGATCGCCAGCACGACCGCGTCGGAAGCGAACTGGAACTGCACCACCTGCAGGCCGTGCTCGCGGCAGGAGTCGAGCTCGGATGCGCTGATCGAGCGCGCAGAGTCGACCATGTCGATCCCGCCACGGCACAGCGAGGCGAATGCCGAGTTAGCCCCGTTGTCGCCGACGGTCACCTCGGCCGCACCGCCGCTGCGGTCGTACTGGGCGACTGCGGCCGCGGTGAGCGAGCCCCGCGTCGAGCCGTCGATACTGGCCTGGCCTGTCGGTGCGATCGGGTCCGGCTTCAGCGTCGCCGACTTGCCGGACTCGTTCACCACCGGCGCGGTAACGGCCTTGTCGGCCGCCGCGTGCGCGTCCTTCTTGTCCAGGCCGACATGGCAGCCCGAGAGCGCGGCGAGCGCGCTGAGCCCGACCGCCGAGACCGCAACCGAGCGGAACAGCCGGCCGTTGGTCGATCCCCGCACCGGCACCCTCATTGGGCACCCCCGCTCGTCCCGGCGGTCGCGCTGTTCGTCGAGGACGACAGCCCCGCCGCAGCGGCAGGAGCCGGGTAGACCTGCTCCTTGGGCATCGTGACCACCTCGAAGTCGTCGAGGGTGAGCCCCTGGAGCTCGTTGCCGATGAGGGTGTCACTGACGTCGCGCTGGGCATACAGCGTCGGTACCGCGGCCCGGTCGACGACGATCGCGCCGTACATCCGCAGCGCCGCCACGATCGCATCGGCGGTCCGCCGCTGCTGGGCGGTCAGCGGGATCAGAGCGCCCGTCATCGGGTCGCGCCCCTGACGGAGCGTGACGTTGTCCTTCAACCGGATCCGGGCGCCTTCGGGCAGCGAGCCGAGCTCGCCGTTCCCGTCGGTGCTCGACGCCGGTGGTACGAAGTACTTCTCGGCGGGGCCCGGGACGCTGATCGCCAGGGCATGGTCGATCCGACCCGCGATGAGCTCGCTCGGCCGGATCAGGCCGCCGAACAGCGGCAGCCCCGATCCCCTGGCGCCGACAATCTGCGGTGCGCTGAACCCAGGGCCGTCCAGTGCCCACCGGCGCGCGAACTGGTAGGAGATCGAGTCGTTGCTCTCCCGGCGGCCGCGCCACAGGTCGTAGGCGTACTTACCGTCGGTGTCGATGATCGTGAACCAGCCGTCGTAGCGGGGGTCCGGGCTGATGTCGGCCGGGACCTGCAGCTCGTTGTTGGGGATCTTGTCGCCGCAGGAGGTCTGCCGGCAGACGAGCTTGGTCTCCACCCCGCCGGTCACGACCGGCGTGGTCCAGGACGTGGTGTTGATGTACAGACCGGAGTTGTCGACCCGGCGCTCGACCAGCGGAGGCAGGTTGCCCGGGCGCTCCAGGACGCCGATCCGCTCGTGCGCGAGCTGCATCATGGTCGCCGACCGAGGGTCCACCTGAGCCGAGTCGATGCGGGTGTTCCACGGCGAGTCCGCGGCGAAGAACCGCACGGTCGCGGCATTGAAGTTGCCGGCCCGCGAGATCTTGCCGTGCTTCGAAATCGCGTTCGCGCTGTTCGTGTGGGAACCCGAGCAGGCAGCCGTGATCGTCGCGACGGCAAGCAGTAAGGCGAACGCGCCGAGGGCGCGCTTCGGGGAGGGAAGGATCACCAGCGACCATTCCTCGTGACCGGCCCGTCTTCGCCCGCGTCGGGACGCAGTTCTGCGGCGACCGTTGCACGCTGACCGGGCAGGGCGAGCCGTACGACGGGGGCGCTGGGCGAGACATCGGCTGCGGCCACGATCCGGGCGACCCAGCTTCGGGCCTGCTCGAGGTGCCGTGCCGCCCGGTCTGCCTCGTCGTTGGCTCGCTGGACGCAGCGCTCGAGGTCGGCGATGTCGGCGAGGAGCCTGGGCAGGATCTCATCCAGGCTCTTCTGGACTGCGGCGGCATGCGCCTCGTAGGCGCGGACATGCTCGTCGTCACGGATGGCGTACACGTCCTCGGCATGGGTCTCGGGCTCGAAGAGCGCAGCGCGGCGCTCGTCCGGGCTAGCCGCGGCCGGAGCGGCCGCCTCGGAGATCGCCTGCGGAGGCACCTCGACGGTCAGCGACTCGATCACCTCTTCGACCAGCGCCTCGTGGGTGCCCGCGTCCTGCGGGACCGGCGTGATCGGCGTTGCGTCGACGATCTCGAGCCTGCCGATCACTCCAGCACCCGCCTTGGCGGCCTCGAGCACCTCGGCAAGCGTCGGTGGGGTCGAGACGTGCGATTGAGGGGACACGGTCATGGGGTACTCCCAGCGTTGTCGGCAGTGTTCGCGGAGGAATCAGAGGTCGACCCGGTCGTCGTCGAGGAGAAGCTGCTCGGCACCTCCACCAGGACGTAGCGGTCGTTGCGGTAGGCGATCGGCAGGCGGCTGTCGGTGCCGCGGGCGGCGTCCGGGTACGCCTTGCGCAGCAGGTCCTTGGGCGACGTGGTCAGCAGTAGGTACTTGACCTTCGCGGGAGGCTCGTTGCGTGCCCTCAGCCACGGCCCGTCACCGCGGTCGACCCGGTCGAAGAACAGATCCGGCCGACCGGTGAGCAGGATGACGCCGTAGGTCACCGAGTTGTCGGTCAGGATCGCCTGCGACCCGCTGACGTGGTCCTTGATGTAGTCGGCCATCGCCAGCTCGGGGTCGTACCCGACGACCTGGCCGGAGTGGTTCAGGACGCCTTCCTGGCTGTGGCCGGAGGTCAGCGCGTGCGCGAAGTTGCCCTCGACCGACTGGTACTTGTAGGTCTTCATCTGCGACAGCGTCCACGGGATGCTCACCGCGAGGGCGACGACCAGCGCGATCGCGAGTCCCTGCGAGCCGCCGCTCGAGCGGACCAGCCAGATCCCGCCGACGATGGTCGCCACCAGGATCAGCACGCCCGAACCCATCGCCATCGGCGAGTCGGTCAGGCCGTAGTAGGCGCTCACGCCGGGCTGGACGATGGCGATCACCATCGCGCCCACGAGCCACCAGGACAGTACGTCGCGCCGCGTCATCGCACGGAAGACGAGCATCGGCAGCACGGCGATCGCGAGCGGCGCCGCTGCGAGGATCAGTTGCCCGGTCGCTTCGAGGATCGCCCTCAGCCCCAGGCTGGCGCCGGTGCTGTGCGGGTTGATCCAGGCGATCGGGTTCTTCAGGACCAGCAGGTTCACTACCGCCCACACCGCGATCACATAGACGACCGGGGTCGCGAAGCCAACGACGCTGCCCTCGATCTCCTCGTTCTTCGCGCCGAGACGAGACAGCACCGTCGCGATCACCAGCGCGGTCAGCCCGAACCAGATGAGCGAGTCGTAGTCGGCCAGCGCGGCAACGGAGAACACCAGGCCGGCGGTCATCAGGAACCGGATGTCGGCCGTGGAGTACCAGGCCACGACCGCACTGGCGGCGGCCACGAACAGGCTCGCCCACAACATCTGCGAGCGGCCCGAGGAGGCGTAGAAGGCGAAGAGCGGGTTGCACGCCAGCACCAGGATCAGCAGGTAGCGCACCGGGGCGATGAACCCGCAGCGGCGCATCACGGTGTTGAGGGCGACGAAGAGCAGGCCGGCGAAGATAGCCGAGCCGACCGGGATCACGGCCAGCGAGCTGACCGGGTCGCGGAAGATCGTCAGTGGCGTCAGCGCCACCGTCGTCAGCGGCGGCTGGTCCAGCCCGATCGCCGCGAGCTTGGGCGGGTTGTTGTGCCAGACCATCAGGGCACGGGTGTAGCGCTCCAGGGCGTCGAAGCCGACTACGTGCAGCGTGACGACCATCCAGTTGCCCAGGGCGGTGAATCCCACGGCGCCGAATGCAAAGACCCCGAAGCTCTCCCACGGCCGCCGCCGGATGTCATTGCCGATCGGCTTCTGGATGCGGTCCGGGTCGTGCAGGCCGAGCGGCGGAGTGTCGTCCGGCGGTGTCGACGGCGCGGTCTGGAGGCTCATACGTGGTCCTCGTTCAGGCCGTGCTCGGTCTTCTCCCAATAGAACGGGTTGGTGAAGAGCTGGATGAAGCCCTTCCAGGCCGCCCACGCCATCATCCCCCAGTAGATCGGGGACATCAGCGCGTACCGGGTCAGCTCGAACTGGCCGCGCTGAAGGCTGCCGGCCACGTTGAGGTAGACGAAGACGAAGTTGCCGACGAACAGCATCCCCGCAGCCGCGTAGTACACGAAGCCCGGGAAGAGCTGCTCGATGAGGTGCGCGCGGGTCAGCACGTACAACGTCGTCAGGCCCCAGAACAGCGGGTTGATCAGGTGCACGAACGCGCCACCGACGGTCAGGTTGAAGCTCAGAAAGCCCTTCGGGCCGAGTTTGCGGAACAGCCGCACCGGGTTGCGCATGTGCACCAGGTAGGTCTGCATGTAGCCCTTGATCCAGCGGCTGCGCTGGCGGATCCAGTTCGGGACCTCGGAGTTGGCCTCCTCCAAGGTGGTGGAGTCCATGATCGCGGTGCGGTAGCCCTCGCGGTGGAGCCGGATCCCGAGGTCGGCGTCCTCGGTGACGTTGTAGGGGTCCCAGCCGCCGAGCTCACGGAGCAGGTCGGTGATGAAGTGGTTCGAGGTGCCGCCGAGCGGGATCGGCGCCCGGTCGTCGCCCATCGCCGGCAGGATCAGCTCGTAGTGCATCGAGTACTCGTTGGCGAACCAGCTGGTCAGGATGTTCTGGCGGCCGTTGAAGTAGTTCAGCTTGCCCTGGATGCAGGCGATGTTGTCATCGGCGAGGCTGAAGGCGACGACTGCCTTCTTCAGCTGGTCGGGGTCCGGCCGATCCTCGGCGTCGTAGATGACCGTGTACTTGCCCTCGGCCAGCAGCAGGCCGTAGTTGCACGCCTTCGGCTTCGTCTTCGGCTGGCTGTCCGGGACGATCACGAGGTGGAAGTGCGGCGGCAGGTCGAGCGAGCGGATCGTCTCGATGCAGTCGGTGTCGTCCTCCTCGCACAGGAGCTTCACGTCCAGCTTGGTGCGCGGGTAGTCCAGGGCGTTGAGGTCGCGGACCAGCCGCCCGACGATCCCGGCCTCCTTGTACAGCGGCACCAGGATCGTGTAGGTCGGCAGCAGGTGCTCGTCGACGTGGTCGAGCTGGTCGGCGGTCACGTCGGTCTCGAAGTGCTTGCCCAGCGCCCGGTAGGTCAGCCGGAACCGGTAGATCGAGACGGCCAGGTAGATCGCGCTGCACACGGCAGTGAAACCGATCGCGGTCTTCATCGGCCACGCGACGGCAGAGCCGATCAGCGCCAGCAGTGCCAGCACCAGGAAGGTCTTCTGGCCGGTGGTCGCCACGATGTGCGCCGACTCGTGCGGCCGTTCGATCTTGAGGAGATTCGCGGAGAGGTGGCCGAACTCCTCCCGGTGGGCGAGCTGGATGAGCTGGTCGAGAGAGAACTTGGTGGCGAGCAACAGGTGTACGTCGGTGCCGATGTGCTCGGCGAGCAGGGTCAGCTCATCCGGCGAGAGCGGCTGCGCCGAGGCCAGGAAGATGACGTCGCCCTCGCGGGCGACCGGCACTGCGGAGAGCTTGCGGGCCAGCTGGACCGGGAGCAGGCGGGCGACCTCGAGGTCGACCTCGGCGGGGTCGAGGTCGACTCGCTGCAGTCCACTGCGCTCGGCCAGAACCGAGACGTAGGTGAGCTGGGTGATGATCTCGTTGGCCACCAGGATGTCGCCGACCGGGTCGCCGGTCGTGGCGTGCTCCTGCGCCGCCTGGTCGAGGTCGTTCGCAGTGATCAGTCCGAGGTCGAGCAGCATCCGTCCGATCTCGACGTCACCGGCGTCCAGCTCGGGCCCGAAAGATTGGTCGACGCCGGCGAAGGCCTCGGCGACCGCCTCGCTGATCTGGGCCTCGTCGTAGGCCACCAGCTCGACGTCCCGCCCGGTGATCTTGGAGACCACCCTCGCCGCCACCGCATCCTCGGCATCGACCGCAGCGACGTAGAGGACCCCGTCGTGCAGGTCGAAGGGGAAGACGCCGAAGGTCTTGCAGACATGCTCGGGGACCAGGCGCCCGACTTCGGGGTGGACGTGCTCTGCGAGCAGCGACTCGGGCTTGAAGACTCGGGTCACTGAGGCGCACCCAGGCCGAAGCCGTCGATGGCACCGTCGAGCTCGGCCTCGGAGAGAGGCTTGCCACTGCGCCGACGGTTGTACGCCGCGCGGAGCGCGTAGGCCAGCGCGCCGACGCCTAGCACGACCCAGGGCGCGATCAGGAATCCGATGAACGAGACCAGGAACATCACCAAGGTCAGCAGCACGCTCAGCAGCGCCGACGTCGGGTTGGTCGACGTACGGGCCTGCGGGGACGCAGTCACGGCGGGCTGCATAAAGATCACCGAATCTTCGGTACGAGATGCGTTCTCGCAGGGCTACGAGGACGCTTAAAGGTAACCGGTTCTAGCCAGCCCGAATTGCGGATCCGAGCGCCGTTGGTCCCGACCTCGGATCATCAGGAATGCTCGAGCAGGCCTCGAACACGGATTCCGTACGGATTCGTCGCCGTCAACCGATCAGATTGGATCAGAGCCATCGGATCGCTCGGGGTGTCCTCCCACACCCAGGCAAGCCAGCCGATCTTGTGCGAATTCGCCCATTTCACATAGTTTTCGACGTAATTGCCGCTACGAGAGTTGTCACCGACCTCACTCGTGATCACCGGCACCGTGGCGAGCACCGGCAGCAGGTCCGTGTCCCAGCAGGTGATCGTCCGGCAGTCCTTGAACGGATAGCTGTGGAAGCCGGCGATGAGTTGCGGGTCACTCGGACGGTGGTCTAGCCAACCGGTCAAATCATTCGCATAGTCCAGGCCGCCGAGAATGATCGGCTGGCGGGCTCCGGCAGCGCGGATCGCGGCCACCACCGCGGACATCCCCTGAGCGGTGTAGGTCTGCCCGTCGAGCGGCTCCTGGCGATCGTCCTGGACCGGCGCCGCGCACCCACCGTCGCGCCAGCAGTCCCAGGTGAGCCGGAGCGCGTAGGTGCCGCTCGTGGGGTCGTAGCGCGAGTACGGCTCGTTGAAGCCGTCGAAGATGATCGACGGATCCCCGGCGTACAGCGCAGCAGCCGAGCGCCAGAAGTCCAGGGACTCATCGTCGGGCATCGCGACGTTGCCGAACGCGTCGGAGTCGGGGCGCTTGCGGCTCTGCAGGTCGAGGATCACGACCAGGCCGGTGTCGTTGAGAGCCTTGATGAACCCGGTGATGCTCGCCCGGTAGCCGGCCGCGGTGCGTCGCACGGTAGCGCTGCTGACCGGAGCGCCACGGGTGCCGAGCCAGCAGTCCTCGTTGACCGGGAGCCGGACGACGTTGGCGCCCCAGGATGCGATCGCCAGCGCCTCCGACCGGTCAGGATCGCTCTGCGTCAGACGGTCCAAGGTCGAGTAGCCCCAGCCCTGGGTGCAGGCGTACTCGAAGCTCGACCAGTTCACGCCTCTGGGCACGAAGGTCTTGCCGGTGCGCTGGTCGATGATCTGGTTGCCCTTGACGACCGGCTCCGCGGCCGGCAAGGCGTCAGACGATGACGAGGTCGGTCGGTCGCCCGGCGTACCGGCAACACGGTGACGGGAGACGGGGCGACCGGATCCGTGGTGACCGGAGCCGCCGACGAGGATGACGGCACCCACCGTCACCAGGGTGGCAGCGAGCAGCACCGCCACCGCGATCCAGCCGCGCCTGCGCACTGCGAACCCCCATCCGTCGTTGTGCGGCAGTCTAGGCAGAGCACCCGCAGGGCGGCCGCGACTGGAACCGGGGCTCGCGGGTACTGCCGCAAGGTGCGACTACGACGGGTCTCCCCGCATCAGCCCGGGTGGACCCGGGCCCGGCACGGGCGCGGTTTCAGCTACCGCTCGGCCAACGGTCTGCCGCTGGCCGACGACGAGCTGCAGCGCGTCCGCGACCTGGTGATCCCGCCGGCCTGGACCGAGGTCTGGATCTGCCCCTTCCCCAACGGGCATCTGCAGTGCGTCGGCCGCGACGAGGCCGGGCGGCGCCAGTACCTGTACCACCCGGCCTGGCGCGAGCAGCAGGACGCCGAGAAGTTCGAGCGGGTCCGGACGATGGCGCGCAAGCTCCCCGCCGTACGCCGCGAGCTGCGTACGGCGCTGGATCGCACCGGGCCGCCCGACCGTGAGGTGGCGCTGGCCGCTGCGGTGCGCCTGGTCGATCTCGGCTGCTTCCGGCTCGGCGACGATGCCTACACCGACGCCTACGGCAGCCACGGCCTGACCACCCTGGAGCGCCGGCATCTGAGCACCACCGACGAGGGCGTCGCGTTCGCCTTCATCGGCAAGAGCGGGGTCGACCAGCTCATCGAGGTCACCGACCCGCGGGTATGCCGGGTGGTGCGGTCGATGGCACGGTCACGGCGCCGGGACTCCCGCCTCCTGTGCTTCCGCGATGGCCGCCGCTGGGAGCCGCTCGCAGCGGAGGACATCAACTCAGCGATCCGCGACCTGTTCGACCTCGATGTGACCGCCAAGGACTTCCGCACCTGGCATGCCACCGTCCGGGTCGCCGCCGCGCTGGGGTCGGTCGAGCGTGCCGCCTCGGTCTCGGGCCGCGCCCGCCAGGTCCGGGCTGCAGTGGTTGCAGCTTCCGAGCTCCTCGGAAACACTCCGACCGTGGCCCGCGGGTCTTATGTCGACCCCCGGGTGATCGACCTGTTCGAGCACGACGAGTCCATCGCGGCCTCCATCTCCCGGCTCGACGCCGATCCGCAGGTCGCCGAGGACCAGCTCGACCGTGCCGTCGTACGGCTGCTGTCCTGACGCGGGTTTGCCGGCCTGCCTGCCGGGTACCACAGCAGCCACCCCATCAAGGAGGACCCGTGGACACCCTGCTCTGGCTCGTCGCTGTCGTGCTCGTCGTCTGCGGGGTCGTGACGATCTTGCGTGGCCAAGTCGCGGCCGGGGCGATCCTCATCGTCGTCGGACTGCTGGTCGGGCCGGGCGGGGTCAGCATCGTCGGATGATGCGGGCGGCCGTTCGTTCAGGTCGGTAGGGTGCGCGTCTCGACGAGCCGCTCCGCGACGTCGCGGAGCTTGATGTTGTTGTCCTGGGAGTAGCGCAGCAGCACCGCGAATCCCTGGTCGGCGCTCAGATCGAAGCGCTCCATCAAGATGCCCTGCGCCTGGCCGACGAGCTTGCGCGCGTCGACCGCCTGCCACAGGTTCTGCTCCTTGCGGGCAGCCCCGATCGCGACTGCGGCGTGCCGGGCGAGGATGTGCGCCACCGCCTGGTCGTCGACGTCGAACTGGTTCGGGGAGCGGCCGTACAGGTTCAACGTCCCGATCGTGTTCTCGGTGGTGTAAAGCCGGACGCTGAGCAGGCTGCGGATCCCGTTGCTGGCTACCCGCGAGGCCCAGCCGGGCCACCGCGTCTCGGTCTGGGTGTCGTCGACCAGGACGCTGAGCCGCTCCTCGAGGGTGTCGAGGTCCGGCCCCTCGCCGTGCTCCATCTGGATCTCGTCGAGACGCTCGATCAGCGGGTCGGTCGCGGCGATCGTCTCGACCTTCGCCCGCCCGTACACGAAGATCACGCCGGCGTAGTCGCAACCGACGGCCTTGAGCGCGTACTGGAGGACGAGGTCGACGGTCTCCTCCACGCCTGGCTCGTCGTGAAGCCGGATCGCCATCTCGGCGAAGTCCTCGGCAGCGTTCCCGCTCATGTCGCTCAACGTTCCCCCCACGATGGTGCTGATAACCGGTTCAGCCTAGCGTCGAGCTGCACGGGAGCAGACGCCGATCGGCCCGGCCTGCACCGGGCTGCGTGAGCCGGTCGGCCGGGCCGTTCGGTCGGGTCTCAGGCTGCGGGCGCCTCGAGCTCGCCGAGCTGCTCGCGCATGCTCGAGAGGACCCGGGTCAGAATCCGGGAGACCTGCATCTGAGTGACGCCGATCTGCTCGCCCACCTCGCGCTGCGTCAGGCCCTCAGCGAACCTGAGGTGGATCACCCGGCGGTCGCGCTCGTCGAGGTCGGCGAGCAGCGGCTGCAGGGCGACCCGCGCCTCGCAGCGATCGAAATCGGGATCCTCGGATCCCAGGAAGTCGCTGAACTGCGACGCACCGGCCTCCTCGCCGGAGCCGACGGGACGGTCCAGCGACGCGGGTGAGAAGCAGCCGTCGACGCTGAGCGCTTCGATCACGGTGTCCTCTTCCAGGCCGGACTCGGCGCAGATCTCGGCGACCGTCGGCTCCCGGCCGAGGCGCTGGACGAGGTCGGGGCGCAGGCTGCTCAGCTGATGTTGAGCCTCCTGGACCCGGCGCGGCGGCCGGACGACCCAGGCGGTGTCGCGGAACTGCTTGCGCAGCGAGCCGAGGATGCTCGGTACCGCGTAGACCAGGAAGTCCCGGCCGAACTCGGGACGGAACTGCGGGACGACCCGGACCAGTGCGAGACGGGCGACCTGCACGAGGTCGTCCAGCGCCAGGCCGCGGCGGGCATAACGTCGGGCGAGCGCGTCGGCTACCGGGAGGTTGACCACGACGAGCTGCTCGTGCAGGGCCCGAAGTCGCTCCGGGTCGCGGCAGGCGGCAGCCTGGTCGAACAACTGCTGGGTCAGCGCAGCACGGTCATCATCGCGGCGCGGTGCCCCGGCGAAGTCGTGGTCAGTCGGGACGGATGCATCAATTACCGAGGGCATCAGAATGCTCCTTGGCCAAGGAGCCCCAGTGGCCGAACTGTGTGACCGGGAGCTCGGGTGCGACCTACTCCTACCCGCGCGCCGTACGGTCTCAAACCAGTAACGGCGAGAAATCTCGGATCCGACCGCGATTCACGAGCAGAAGGCGTCGGTAGCCGGGTCCTCGGCGAGTCGTCGCCCGGTCGCCCGCAGCACCACCAGGACGCTGTCCTCGTGCCGCAGGAACTCCTGTACGGCGATGTCGCGCTCACGGGTGGCCAGCCACTCGACGAGGTCGACAACGCCGGTGACGTCGTCGAGGGAGACCACCAGGCTCCCACCCGGAGCGAGCTGCTCCTCGGCGATGCGGACGCACCCGCACGCCCCGGCCAGCCCGTCCAGCCCACGCAGACCTGATCCGCAGACGATCAATGCGAAGCCACCGCCTATCGGCGCCTGATCGACCTCGGCGCAGACGTGCACGCTGTCCATCCCGGCAGTCGCGGAGTTATACACGGCGTACTCGCGGGCCAGCTCGTCGGGCTCGACGAGGACGAGCTCGCGGCCGGTGCCGGCAGCGGTCAGCAGGCCGACATGCCCCACACCGGCGTGCAGCTCGAGGACCGCGCCGATCGGCGCGCTCTCCAGCAGCGCCCGGCACCAGCGGGCCTGTGCCTCGCTACCGGGATCGGGTCGTACGACGCGCGAGTCGAATGCGATGTCGAGGTGCCCGAACTGGACGACGTCCGGACGCACAGGAGTGGCCATGGCCGAGCAGTTACCCCGCACGGCCCCCGATCATGCACGACGTCCGGCTCAGCCGCAGACGGCACCGTGCGCGGCCGAGCCGACCACCTTGGCGTACTTGCCGAGCACGCCCCTGGTGTACTTCGGCGGGTTCGGCTCCCAGCCTGTCTTGCGCTGCTCCCAGGGCTCGGACTGGTCAGCCGGGGTGACCTCGAGGAGCTTGTCCGCGACGTCCAGCGTGATCGAGTCGCCGTCGCGTACGAAGGCGATCGGCCCGCCGTCTACCGCCTCGGGCGCGATGTGCCCGACGCAGAGTCCGGTGGTCCCGCCGGAGAAGCGGCCGTCGGTGATCAGCAGGACGTCCCTGCCGAGGCCCGCGCCCTTGATCGCGCTGGTGATCGCGAGCATCTCGCGCATCCCGGGCCCACCCTTCGGGCCCTCGTAGCGGATCACGACGACGTCGCCGGCGATGATCCGGCCCTCCTCGAGTGCATCCATCGCGGACCGCTCGCCGTCGAATACCCGAGCGGTCCCGGTGAAGACGGTCTCGTCGAAGCCCGCCGACTTCACCACGGCACCGTCCGGAGCCAGCGACCCCTTGAGGATGGTGATGCCACCGGTGGCGTGGATCGGCGCCGAGAGCTGACGGATCACGTCGCCGTCGATGGCGGCCGGAGCCAGCGCCTCGAGGTTCTCCGCCATCGTCTTGCCGGTGACGGTCAGGGTGTCACCGTGCATCAGCCCGGCCTCCAGCAGCGCCTTCATCACCACCGGGATGCCGCCGACCTTGTCGACGTCGTTCATCACGTAGCGCCCGAAGGGCTTGAGATCGCCGAGGTGCGGGACCTTGTCGCCGATCGTGTTGAAGTCGTCGATGCTCAGGTCGACCTCGGCCTCGCGCGCGATGGCCAGCAGGTGCAGGACCGCGTTGGTCGAGCCGCCGAGGGCCATCACCACCGCGATCGCGTTCTCGAAGGCCGCCCGGGTCATCACCTGACGCGCGGTGATGCCGTTGCGCAGCATCCCGACGACCGCCTCGCCGGAGCGGTGCGCGAAGCCATCCCGGCGCCGGTCGACCGCGGGCGGTGCGGCGCTGCCCGGCAGCGACATGCCCAGCGCCTCGGCGACCGAGGCCATCGTGTTGGCGGTGTACATCCCGCCGCAGGCACCTTCGCCCGGGCAGATCGCCCGCTCGATCCGGTCGACCTCCTCTCGGGTGATCTTGCCGGCGAGGCACGCGCCGACCGCCTCGAACGCGTCGATGATCGTCACGTCGTGACCGTCCACACTGCCCGGCATCGTCGACCCGGCGTACAGGAACACGCTGGCGAGGTCGAGGCGGGCGGCAGCCATCAGCATCCCCGGCAGCGACTTGTCGCACCCGGCCAGGAGCACCGATCCGTCGAGCCGCTCGGCCATCATCACCGTCTCCACCGAGTCGGCGATCACCTCACGCGAGACCAGCGAGTAGTGCATCCCCTCGTGGCCCATCGAGATGCCGTCGGAGACCGAGATGGTTCCGAACTCGAGCGGGTAGCCGCCAGCGGCGTGCACGCCGTTCTTGACCGCCTTCGCCAGGCGGTCCAGCGAGAGGTTGCACGGGGTGATCTCGTTCCAGCTCGACGCGACGCCGATCTGGGGCTTGGCGAAGTCCTCGTCCCCCATCCCGACGGCTCGGAGCATCCCGCGGGCAGCGGCCCTCTCGAGCCCGTCGGTGACGTCCCTGCTGCGGGGCTTGAGGTCGGGTCCTGGCGGAGGGGTCTGGGTCATGACCGCATTCTCGCCGACGCCTCGCCCTGGTGCGAGAGGCTCTTTCGGACCGCCAGTGTGAGAGACAGTTCACATATCCGTCACACAGGCGTGACCGTGTCGTCGTCAACCGATGACAGATTCGACTCACCAACACGGAGGAGGGAACCCAGATGAGTCGCCTGATCGCCGCTTCACCTCTGGGCCTCGTGGCACGTTGGTCGACCCGCAGCCAGGAGCAGGCACGCCGCAACGCGATGACGGCCTGCACGATCCTGACTGCTCGCCGTGCGGAACGTGTCGAGGTCGAGGAGTTCGTCGCAGCCCACCTGGCTCGGCATACCGAGAGCATCACCATGGTCGCCGCGCCGGAGCAGATCCGGCACGTGGGCTGACCAGCCGCACCACCAGCACCAAGCCGTGACGAATCGCATCACCGAGCAAGACCGAGCAGCCCCAACCAGCTGGTGAAATCAGCCACGAAAGCCCCCTTACGCAGCGGGGCTGGGGCACACTCGGTCTATGTCAGCCTCCCCTGCCCTGACTCCCGCGGCCCTGCACGTCGTCCCGGACCCCGACGACGGCCTCGCGCTGCGTTTCTTCCCGGTGACCTCTGCCGACGGCACCGAGCTGCAGGCCTGGACGAACGACGTCGACGGCCCGACCGTGCTCCTGTGCAACGGCCTGGGCACGAACCCGTACGCCTGGCCGGCCCTGCTGGACCCCGATTGCGGCGTCCACGTCATCTCCTGGAACCACCGCGGCACCGGAGGCTCGGCACGTCCTGAGGCAGCCGACCACGTCGGCATCGCCGCCTTCGTCGAGGACGCCCTCGCCGTCCTCGACGACGCGGGGCTGGATTCGGCGACGCTGATGGGCTGGTCGATGGGTGTGAACACGGCGTTCGAGCTGGCCTTCCTGCACCCAGAGCGGGTCGACGGCCTGTTCGCAGTCGCTGGCGTCCCCGGCGGCACCTTCGCCTCGATGCTTGCCCCGATACTCGCCCCGCTGCATGTGCCGCGCTTCGCCCGGGCGGCGCTCACGATCAACGCCGCCCGGGTGATGGGCGTCCTCGGCGGACCATTGAGCCCGATCTTCCGTCGGCTCCCGGTGGGGCCCAAGACGATCGCCGTGCTCAGCCACACCGGATTCATGCTGCCGGTCGCCGACCCCGGCATCACCGCGATGACCGTGCACGAGATGCTGCAGACGCCCGTCGACTGGTACATGCACCTCGCCGTGCAGACCTCCAAGCACCTGCGGGTCTCCCTGCGCGACATCGCCGTCCCGACCACGTTCGTCGCCGGGCGCTGGGACGTCCTCGCCTCCGCGGAGGACATGCGCACCGCCGCCGAACGGATCGAGGGCGCCGAGTACCACGAGTTCAACGCCAGCCACTTCGTCGCCCTCGAGCTTCCCGACGAGGTCCACGAGCTGCTGCTGGATCTGCTCGACCGCGTCTGGGTCTGAGGTCTGCTCACCCCGTTGATTCCGGGGTTCTGGTGGCCCGAACCAGGGGCCCTGGCGGACCACCGTCCACCAGAACCCCTGACGCAATCGTCCAGACGTCGGGACTCGACTAGCGAGTGACCTTGATCGTCGTCGAGCCGGACCGGATGTCGGCGAACTGACCGGACGCGGTCAGCTTGGCCGAGCCGAGCTTCTTGCCGACCTTGACCGCGCGGGCGAACGTGCCCGTCGAGGTCGCGGTGCCGGAGGCGACGACCGCGCCGCGGTAGCGCAGCGTGACCTGCTCGCCGGCGGCGAGGCCGGAGACCGTGACGGTGACCTTCTTGCCCTTGCGCACCTTGCGGGCACCGGGCTTGACCGTCAGGGTCTTCGCCCCGAGCACCTTGGTCGAGACGGTCTTGGTATTGCCGTCACGGTCCGTGACCGTCACCGTGCGGGTCGCCGTACCGGCGGGCAGGGTCAGGGCGACCGACGCCGTCCCGGTGCCGCTGGCCGTGCCGGCCTTCGACGAGCTGCCCGTGGTGACGCAGAGCTTGCTGCCGGCCGCTGCGCCGCCGACCTGGTACGCCGCGGCACTGCCGGCCTTCACGTAGCCCGAGGGGCCGGCGATGGTCAGCGATGCCGGAGCCGGAGTGGAGACGTACTGCAGGGCCGGGAGCGCCTGGCTGGTGGCCCGTCGGAACTGGTCCTGGATGCCGTTCTCGACGTCGGTGGTCGGGATGCCGTTCGCACGGCCGGCGGCGAGGCTGGCGTCGTCGAACGCGATCGCACCGACCGAGCCAGCCAGCTTCGTGCACGCATCGGTGTTGTCGGCCTGGTGATCGCGGAGCCAATCCGCGGCCTTGGTCGCCTCCGGGGAGGCTCCCAGCGCCCAGGCCGCCAGCCCGGTGCTGTTGGCGTTGTCACTGTCGAAGGAGCCGTCGGCAGCCTGCTGCGCCTTCAACCAGGTCGCCGCCTGCGTCAGGGACGTCGTGATCGCCGGAGAAGCCGGGATCGCCTGGAGATCGAGCATCACCAGCGCGGTGGTGTCGATGTCCGGGGTCGCTGCCGGCGACGCACCGCCGCAGGTCTGGTCCGACGCGGCCTTGTCGGCCGTCAGGTCGAGACGGAAGAAGCCCTGGTTGGCGCCGGTGCACTGCTGCTCCAGCAGGAAGTCGAGCGCGTCCGAGGCATCACTAGCGCCAGCGGTGACGAGCGCACGAGCAGTGAGGCCCTGGCTGACCACGTTGGCCGAATCAGTCGGCAGCCCGGTGTTGAAGTCGGTCTCGCCGACGTTCTGGATCCGACCTGCGATCGGGGCGGCCGTGGCCACCTGTGACTCCAGATCGCCCAGGACAGTGGAGTCGTAGTTCGCCGGCAGGGTGTCGGCGACCTGTGCGATCACCAGCGCCTTGGCGATCGCGCCGCCGTACGACGTCGGGTCGTTGAACTCGAGGCTCGGGGTGATGTAGTTGTAGTAGTTGTCCCGGATCGCGTTGCCGATCGCGTGCACGTCGGCGTCGTGACCGCCGACCGCGTCCAGCGCCATCGCGGTGTCGATGCTGAGGCCGTAGTCGTCGAACCCGCCGTCGTAGTTCGGGTTGTGGATCAGGCCGTTGGTCAGCTGGCCAGCGAGCCAGTCGGCAGCCTGGGTCACCGGCTGCGGCTGGGTGGCAGCCTGGGCCGGCGCCGAGAGAAGCGCCGCTCCCGAGACGATCAGGGCGGCGGACGCGATCGTCGCGCCGGTACGTCGGACAAGGGTGTGCATGCTTGCCTTCCCGCTGCTTTCCACGACAGCGTTTGGTAAGGACGTCGCGTGGTGGGTGCTCCGACTCGTCGCACAGGGCGTGCGACCTACGGTTGCGGGTCAGTGCCGGGATCAGACCGGCTTTCCCCGTCCACGGGCGTGGCGATGTGGATCTGCTCCCCCTGTGGGGAACGCCTGACCTTACCGCGTGCGTCAGGCCAGCTTCTCCACGATCAGCTCACGGACACGGCCGGCATCGGCCTGGCCCTTCATGTCCTTCATCACCGCTCCGATCAAAGCGCCGGCCGCGGCGACCTTGCCCTCGCGGATCTTCTCCGCCACGTCGGGGTTCGCCGCGATCGCGCGGTCGATGGCCTCCCCGAGAGCGCTGTCATCGGAGACCACTGCGAGGCCGCGTGCTGCCACCACGGCGTCCGGCTCGCCCTCACCGGCAAGGACGCCGTCGAAGACCTGGCGAGCGAGCTTGTCGTTGATCGAGCCTGAGTCCACCAGTGCCTGGATCGCTGCGACCTGAGCAGGGGTGATCGGCAGCTCGGCCAGCTCGACACCGTCCTCGTTGGCCCGCCGGGTCAGCTCGGCAACCCACCACTTGCGCGCGGCCTGCGGCGTCGTACCGGCGGCGACCGTCTGCTCGATCAGGCCGACCGCGTCCGAGGCGACGACGTCGCGCATCTCGAGGTCCGTGAAGCCCCAGTCCGCCTGCAGGCGGGCCCGCTTGTCGCGAAGCGTCTCGGGCAGCGCGGCCTTGAGATCGGCGACCCACTCCCGGCTCGGGGCCACCGGCACCAGGTCCGGCTCAGGGAAGTAGCGGTAGTCGTCGGCGTCGGACTTCTCACGGCCCGAGGTGGTCACGCCGGTGTCCTCGTGCCAGTGCCTGGTCTCCTGCAGGATCGAGGAGCCGGCGGTCAGGAGCGCAGCCTGGCGGGAGACCTCATAGCGGGCTGCCCGCTCGACCGAGCGCAGCGAGTTCACGTTCTTCGTCTCGGTCCGGGTCCCGAGCTTGTCGGACCCCTTCGGGGCCAGGCTCAGGTTCACGTCGCAGCGCATCGAGCCCTGCTCCATCCGGACGTCGGAGACGTCGAGGCCGAGCAGCAGGTCGCGCAGCGTCGCGACGTACGCCTTGGCCACCGCCGGCGCCTTCTCCCCCACGCCGGTGATCGGGCGGGTGACGATCTCGATCAGCGGGATGCCGGCGCGGTTGTAGTCGACCAGGGAGTAGTCGGCGCCCTGGATCCGTCCGGTCGAGCCACCGACGTGCAGCGACTTGCCGGTGTCCTCCTCCATGTGCGCGCGCTCGATCTCGACCCGGAACGTCTCGCCGTCCACCTCGACGTCGAGGTAGCCGTCGAAGGCGATCGGCTCGTCGTACTGCGAGGTCTGGAAGTTCTTCGGCATGTCCGGGTAGAAGTAGTTCTTCCGGGCGAACCGGCACCACTCGGCGATCTCGCAGTTCAGCGCGAGGCCGATCCGCATCGCTGACTCCACCGCCTTGCCGTTGACCACCGGCAGCGAGCCGGGCAGCCCCAGGCAGGTGGGGCAGGTCTGGGTGTTGGGCTCGGCGCCGAACGCGGTCGGGCAGCCGCAGAACATCTTGGTCTCGGTGCTCAGCTCGACGTGGACCTCGAGGCCCATGGCCGGGTCGAAGGCCGCGATGGCGTCGTCGTAGGCGATCAAGGTGTCAGTCACTGCGCCCCTCCAGGGGTTTCGACGAGCTCGGTCAGCTCGGGGGCCCGGTCGAGCATGGGCCCGCCCCACTGGTCTTCCAGCGCCGCCTCCAGTGCGGCCCCGACCCGGTAGAGGCGGTCGTCGGCCAGCGCCGGAGCGAGGACCTGGAAACCGACCGGGAGGCCGTCCTCGTCGGCTAGGCCGACCGGGACCGAGATGCCCGGCACCCCAGCAAGGTTGGCCGGGATGGTGGCGATGTCGTTGAGGTACATCGACACCGGGTCGTCCAGCTTCTCGCCGATCTTGAACGCCGTCGTCGGCGCGGTCGGCGACACCAGCACGTCGACCTTCTCGAAGGCCGCCTCGAAGTCGCGGCTGATCAGCGTCCGCACCTTCTGAGCCTGGCCGTAGTAGGCGTCGTAGTAGCCGCTGGAGAGGGCGTAGGTGCCCAGGATGATGCGGCGCTTGACCTCGTCGCCGAAGCCGGCATCGCGGGAGGCCCGCATCACGTCCTCGGCGCTCGGGTCGCCCTGCGGGGTAACGCGCAGGCCGTAGCGCATCGCATCGAAGCGCGCCAGGTTGGAGGAGGCCTCGCTCGGCATGATCAGGTAGTACGCCGCGAGCGCGTGCACGAAGTGCGGGCAGGAGACCTCGACGACCTCGGCGCCGGCCTTGACCAGCAGAGCCACTGCCTCATCGAAGCGCTGCTGGACGCCGGGCTGGTAGCCCTCGCCGCCGAGCTCGGTGATGACGCCGACCCGCAGACCGGACAGGTCTCCGGCTGCACCGGCCCGCGCCGCCTCGACCAGTCCGGGAAGCGGCTGGTCGATGCTGGTGGAGTCCATCGGGTCATGGCCACCGATGACCTCGTGCAGAAGGGCCGAGTCGAGCACCGTACGGGTCACCGGGCCGACCTGGTCCAGTGAGTTGGCCATCGCGATCAGCCCGTAGCGCGATACCCCGCCGTAGGTCGGCTTGACCCCCACGGTCCCGGTGACGGCGCCAGGCTGGCGGATCGAGCCGCCGGTGTCGGTGCCCAGGGCGAGCGGAGCCTCGAAGGCCGCCACCGCTGCGGCCGAGCCGCCGCCGGAGCCACCCGGGATGCGGTCGAGGTCCCACGGGTTGTGGGTCGGGCCGTACGCAGAGTGCTCGGTCGAGGAGCCCATCGCGAACTCATCCATGTTGGTCTTGCCGAGGATCGGCAGGCCGGCAGCCTTGAGCCGGGCGACCACGGTTGCGTCGTACGGCGGGATCCAGCCGTCGAGGATCTTCGAGCCACAGGTGGTCGGCAGGCCCTCGGTAGCGAGCACGTCCTTCACCGCGATCGGTACGCCGTCCAGTGCCGAGGCCGGCGTACCGGCTGCCCGGCGGGCATCTGATGCAGCTGCGGCGGCCAGAGCGCCCTCGGCGTCGACGTGCAAGAACGCATGCACGGCACCGTCCACGGCACTGATCCGGTCGAGGCAGGCCTGGGTCAGCGCGACGCTGGTGATCTCGCCGGCCTCGAGCATGGCGGCGAGCTCGGCAGCGGATCGCTTGAGAAGGTCGCTCACTGCTCGTCTCCCAGGATCCGAGGGACGCTGAACCGCTGCTGCTCGGTCGCGGGGGCGCCGGAGAGCGCCTGCTCCGCGGTCAGGCTGGGTCGGACGACGTCCTCGCGGAAGACGTTGGTCAGCGGCAGCGCGTGCGAGGTCGGCGGGATGTCGGCGGCCGCGACGTCGGCGATCGACGCGATGCTCTCCAGGATCACCGAGAGCTGCGGGGCGATGTGGTCGATCTCGGCGTCATCGAGCTCGATCCGGGCGAGGTCGGCCAGGTGGCGGACCTCGTCACGGGTAATTTCAGGCATGAGCCCAATCCTAGTGGCGCGGTCTCCGGCCGGGTCACCACGTCTCGACGGGCTCGACGAACCGCGGCGGGGGTCAGCCCTTCACCATTCCGTCGTCGATCATCTGCTGGAAGTGCTCGACCACCGACTCCGCGCCGGGCCGGAAGTCGATACCGAGCTCGGCGGTGGTCCGGGAGTTGTCGAAGCGCAGCGGGTAGCCGACGTTGAGGTCGACGTACTTCCGGGTCAGGCCCGCGACGGGGGCTGCCAGCTTGATGGCGACCTTGGGCGCCTCGAAGAGCGGGAAGGTGGGCCGGTAGCCGAACTTCGCGCGCAGCGCCGCACCGATCTGCAGCATGCTCATCGTCTCGGAGGTGGTGATGTACCGGCCGTGCGCTGCAGGGGTCGAGCCGGCGGCGATGTGCGCCCGGGCGACGTCGCGCACGTCGACCACTCCGAGCTCGATCGCCGGGGCTCCGGTCGCCAGCGAGAAGTCGGTGAAGTGGTCCATCGTTGCCATCGACCCTGACTTGCTGACCGTGGTCAGGGCCGGGCCGAGGACGAGTCCGGGGTGGATGGTGACCAGGTCCCAGCGGTCCTGGCCGGCCTGGAGATCCCAGGCCTCCCGCTCGGCCACGGTCTTGGAGTAGGAGTACTCCTGGTGCCTGTCGGTGCTGGTGGTGTTCCAGTCGTCCTCGGTGAACCGGTCCTTGCCCACCATGTCGATCGCGTCGCCGTAGATCGCGACCACGCTGCTGGTCAGCACGACCCGCGTGACCGAGTCGGTCTCGGCGACGCTGGCCAGCACGTTGCGGGTGCCCTCGACCGCAGGCGCGATCAGCTGCTTCTGGGGATCCCGGACCTTGCCGAGCAGGAAGGGGGATGCCGTGTGGATGACCAGCTCGCAGCCGGCCATCGCCTCGGTGTAGCTGCCGGGCTCGAGCAGCTCGGCTCGGTGCAGCGTCAGCCGGCCCGGGTGCTCCCCGGCCAGGGCGTGCAGGTGCTCGAGTCCCTTGGGCTTGTGCGGGTCGCGGACGGTGGCACGCACCGTCCGGCCGTCCTCGAGCAGGTACCGCACGACCCAGCTCGCGACGTAGCCGCTGCCGCCGGTGACCAGGACCGGCGCTGCCGGGTCGATGTTCTTCGCCATGCCCCGAGGTTAGAGCCGCGGATAAGGACCTGCACAGGAGTCCGAGGCGTGGCTACGCTGCGCCCCATGAGCAACCTGCTGGCCGACGAGCGCACCCTGCTGGACGAGTTCGTCGACTCCGCACGCCAGGAGGTCGCCGACAGCCTCGACGGTCTCAGCGACGAGCAGGCTCGGCAGCGTCTGGTCCCGTCGCTGACGACGCCGTTGGGCCTGGTCAAGCACCTCACCTTCGTCGAGCAGGTCTGGTTCGAGGTCGCGCTGCTGGGACGGGCCCGGGCAGAGCTCGGGCTGCCCGAGGACGTGGACAGCAGTTTCGCGATCACCGACACCGACACCGTCGCCTCGGTCCTGGGCCGGTACCGCGAGGTCTGCGCGACGTCGCGGGAGATCGCAGCGCGGTACGGCCTCGATGACGTCGCGCAGCACAACCGTCGCAGCCCGATGAGCCTGCGCTGGGTCTACCTGCACCTGATCCGCGAGCTCAACCGTCACGCCGGCCATGCCGACATCCTCCGCGAGCAGCTCCTTGCGGCGGACGGGTCAGAGAGCTGACGGGCCGCTCTCGAGCAGCGCCGCGAACCCCTCCTCGTCGAGGATCGTGACGCCCAGCTCCTCGGCCTTGTCCGCCTTGGACCCGGCGCTCTCCCCCACCACGACGTAGTCGGTCTTCTTCGACACGCTCGAGGCCGCTTTGCCACCGCGGGACAGGATCGCCTCCTTCGCGCTGTCGCGGCTGAAGCCGACCAACGAGCCGGTGACGACGATCGAGAGGCCCTCGAGGGTCTGCTCGCCGAGCTCGGCCCGCTCATCCTCCATCCGTACGCCGTCTCTCGCCCACGCGTCGAGGATCGCGGCGTGCCAGTCAGCCTCGGGACCTTCGAACCAGGCGCGCACCGACTCCGCGATCGTCGCACCGACCCCCTCAGTCGCGGCGAGCTCGGCCAGACCGGCAGACCGGATCGCCTCCATCGAGCCGAACGTCTCGGCCAGCGCCCGTGCCGCCGAGGGCCCGACGTGCCGGATCGAGAGCGCTACCAGCACCCGCCATAGCGGCTGGCTCTTGGCCTTCTCGAGGTTGTCGAGCAGCTTGACGCCGTTGGTGGACAGCTGGAAGTCGCCCTCCTCAGTCTTCTTCGAGGCACGTCGGAACAACTCGGCCGTCAGCAGCCGCTCGGCGTCGAGCGCGAAGACGTCGCCCTCGTTGGTGATCGCGCCGGACTCCAGCAGCGCCACGGCGGCCTCGTAGCCGAGGCCCTCGATGTCGAACGCGCCCCGGCCCGCGACGTGGAAGACCCGCTCGGTGACCTGGGCCGGGCAGCTGCGGTGGTTGGGGCAGCGCTGGTCGCGGTCGCCCTCCTTCTGCTCCACCAGGGCCGTCGCGCAGGACGGGCACTTCGTCGGCATCTCCCACTCCGGGAGCCCCTTGGGGCGCAGCGAGAGCACCGGACCGAGGATCTCGGGGATCACATCACCGGCCTTGCGCAGGATCACGGTGTCGCCAGGGCGTACGTCCTTGCGCTTGACCTCGTAGCCGTTGTGCAGGGTGGCGTTGACCACCGTCGAGCCCGCCACCTTCACCGGCTCCATCACGCCGTACGGCGTCACCCGGCCGGTCCGACCGGTGTTGACCTCGATCGAGATCAGCTTGGTGTTGACCTCCTCGGGCGGGTACTTGAACGCGATCGCCCATCGCGGCGCCCGCGAGGTCGACCCGAGCCGGCGCTGCAGCGTGACGTCGTCGACCTTGATCACCACGCCGTCGATCTCATACGGCACGATCGTGTGCCGGTGCTCCCCCGCGTTGGCGATGTAGGCCTTCACCTCAGCCAGGCTCGGGACCACCCGGACCTGCTCGGAGACCGGCAGCCCCCAGGCGGCCAGCGCCTCGTAGGCGTGCGACTGGGCCTGCGGCTCGAAACCCTCGCGCGCACCGATGCCGTGGCAGACCATGCCAAGGTCACGAGTCGCAGTCACCCGTGGGTCCTTCTGCCGCAGCGACCCGGCGGCGGAGTTGCGAGGGTTGGCGAACATCGCCTTGCCGGCCTCGGCGAGCGAGGCGTTCAGCCTCTCGAAGGCGGCCACCGGCAAGAAGACCTCGCCGCGCACCTCGACCAGCGCCGGTACCGGGAACTTCTTGGTGCCGCTCAGCGTGTGCGGGATGGCCGCGATCGTCTTGACGTTGGGCGTCACGTCCTCACCGGTCCGTCCGTCGCCGCGGGTCAGCGCCCGGACCAGCCGGCCGCGCTCATAGAGCAGGTTGATGGCCAGGCCGTCGACCTTCAGCTCGCACAGGAACGCAGGATCCTCGACGCCCTCGCGCACCAGCCTTGCCTGCCACGCTTCCAGCTCGGCGTCGGAGAAGGCGTTGTCCAGGCTCTCCATCCGGACAAGGTGGTCCACGGCGGTGAACTCGGTGGAGACCGCTCCGCCGACCTTCTGGGTCGGCGAGTCCGGGGTGCGAAGGTCCGGCAGCTCATCCTCGATCGCCTCGAGGCGCCGCAGCCGACGATCGAAGTCGGCGTCGTCCAGGGTCGGCTCGTCCAGCACGTAGTAGCGGAACCGGGCCTCCTCGATCTGCTCGGAGAGCTCGGCGTGCTCGGCACGGAGCGACGTCGCATCAGGCTGGGGGGTGGACTTGCTCACGAGGCAATCTTGCCCCCTCGCGCCGACAACATCTGGCACCCGGGCACTCGCGGGCGAGCACCAATCCAGGGCGGCGGCTGCTCCGAACCACGACGGTCGCGGTCGCTGGTACCGCCTGGGAGGATGGGTCCATGGACGACCGGATGACGCTGAGCCCGCTGCCGGCGCAGCCGCGCGGGCTGGTGCTGATGCTGCACGGCGGCGCCGAGAACGGCCTGCAGCCGGTCGACGGGCGCAGCCTCGCGCTGCGTCGTACCCGGGCGATGTTCGCGACCATCTCGCCCGACCTGGTCGCTGCGGGCAGCCTGGTCGCCCTGCTCCGGTTCACCGTGAAGGGCTGGAACGCCTCGGGCACCGGCGAGCCGAGCCCGGTCGCCGATGCCCGGTCCGCGCTCGCCGAGCTGCACGCGGCCCATCCCGAACTGCCGATCGTACTCCTCGGCCACTCGATGGGCGCCCGTACGGCGGCGCGGGTCGCCGACGCCCCGGGCGTCGTCGGCGTCGTCGGGCTGGCGCCGTGGTTCCCCGCCGACGAGCCGATAGGCGCCCTGGCCGGCAAGCACCTGGTCACTGCGCACGGCACCAGGGACCGGATCACCAGCCCGAAGGCCTCGCGGATCTTCACAGAGCGCGCAGCCGAAGTCGCTGAGGACACCGACTACCTCAGCATGAAGGGCCTGGGCCACTACATGCTCTCCGGTGCGAAGCGCTGGAACCGGGTCGCGCTCGAAGAGTCGCGCAGCATCCTCGAGCGGGTCTCGCCGGCCCGCTAGCCGGGCGGCCCTCCCGTGCCCCTCCAGGAGTAACCAGCATCACGCCGCCGGGACGAAACCGGTCAGGCTCCGAGTGCGTTCCATCAGGGAGACCTATTCCCCGATGGAAGTAGCCGATGTCCCGCCAGCAGCACCCCACACCGCCCACCACACCGCCCACCGCAGCACCGACCGAGACCGAGAAGATCCGCACGATCAGCCTGACCCAGGTCGCCGCCAGCGCCCTGGCCGCGTCTTCGGCCGCGTTCGCGGCCTCCTACCTCGGCGTAGCCGGGACCATCATCGGCGCGGCGGTGGCGAGCGTGATCGCGACCGTCGCCGGCTCGATGTACACCGCCTCGCTGCGCCGTAGCAGCCAGGCCGTACGGCGTACGGCGAACCTGGTGGTGCGTTCGAGCGCTTTGCCCGTCTCCCGGCTCGTCGTGCCCGGGCCGGAAGCCGCCACAGCCCCACTGAGCGCCGTGGGGGATCTCGAGGGCACCCGTGTCCTCGAGATCGCTCCGGAGCCGCCCCGGGGGCGTTCCTGGAGGTCGAATCCCGCACAGCTGGGCCTCACCGCCGCAGCCATGCTGATCCTGACCCTCGGTTCGCTGACCGGCGTGGAGGCCGTGATCGGCAAGCCGCTCTCGACGCTGCTCGGCGGGTCGCACGCGAGCGGGACGAGCGTGTCGTCGGCGCTGACCAGCGGCAGCAGCAGTACGCCGAAGCGCAGCCGCGTCCCGAAGCCGCGGACGTCGCCGACGAACCCGACCGTGCCCTCGCCGAGCACCAGCCCGACCAGCGTGCCGACTTCGACGAGTACGCCGAGCAGCAGCCCGACGCCGACGGGCGAGCCGACCGATGAGCCGACGGGCGAGCCGACCGGGATGTCGACGCCGACGGGTTCACCGACGAACTGAGCGCGCACCTCACCGCGTCTCGACGGGCTCGACGAAGGGGTCGACCCGCTGACCTCGAGAAAAGCACCGCGGCCCCCCGGGGTGAGTCCGGGGGGCCGCAGCAGGACGGCTAGGCCGTCTTGGTCAACTCGTGCTCAGTACTCGTGACCGCGAGCCGTGGACCCGATGGTGTCCGCGTCCCCGTTGTAGGTCACGTCGTACGTGCCGTTGACGTCCAGCAGGGTGTCACCGGGGGCGAGCCCGATGTCGATGCTGATCACCTGGTCGTTGCACTCCGCGATGCCGTCGGCGTTCGTGACCGCGTCGCACAGGTGCTTCGCGGGACGAGCCTGACCCGGCGCCGAGGCGAACGAGACCGTCCGACCCGCCATCGGGTTGCCGTAGCGGTCAGTCAGCTTCGCCCGGATGTAGCCGCTCTTCGGTGCGAGCGGGCCCGGGTTGTTCACGTCGGCCGCGACGATCGTCGTCGGGGCCTTCGTGATCAGCTGGCTGAAGGCTGCCGAGTCGCTGGCTCCGAACGAGGTGTCCCCCGAGTACGAAGCCGTGACAGCGTGCGATCCGGCTTCCAGACCAGACACCGCGAGCGATGCCTGGCGGTTGCCACCGACGGTGGCGACCGGGGCGGTACCGAGGACGGTGCTGCCCTCCTTGAAGGTGACCGAGCCGGTCGGTGTGCCGGTGGCTGCGTTCACGGTGGCCGTGAAGGTCACCGTGTCGCCGTACACCGCCGGGCTGCCCGACGAGCTGATCCCGGTCACCGTGTCCTCCTGGCCCACGGTCTGGGACGCGGAGCCGGTCGATGCGTCGAAGTTGAAGTTCCCGACGTAGTCCGCGGTCAGTGCGTGGTCACCGGCGCTGAGGCTGGTGGTCACGAACGTCGCCACCGAGGTGTTCGCCGTAGCCGACGGAACCAGGCTGGTCGAGCCGAGGAGCACGTCGCCTTCGTAGATCTGGACCAGGCCGGTCGGCTTGCCGGCGGCAGGAGCGCCACCGACCACCGTCGAGGTCACGGTCACCGCATCGCCGTACGCCGACGGGCTGGGCCCGGAGGTGACGGACGTGGTGCTCGAGCCCTTGACGATGTTCTGACCGGTGCCCTGGTCCAGGACGCCGTCGCTGCCCACGAAGTTGCCGTCACCGGAGTAGGTGGCGGTGATCGTGTAGGTGCCCGGCGAGAGCGACGCGAAGTTCGCGCTGCTCGCGGTGCCGTCCGAGGCGACCGGGACGGCCCCACCGAGGTTGGCGCCGTTCACGAAGAACTTCACCGTGCCCGTCGGGGTTCCGGCGCCAGGAGCGACCGGGGCCACTGTGGCAGTGAACTGGACGCCCTGACCCGACTGCGCCGGGTTGGCCGAGGAGGCCAGTGCCAGCGAGGTGTGGGCCCGGGTGACCGTCTGCGAGACGTTGCCGGCGCTCCCGTTGAAGTCGTCGTCCCCGCTGTAGGTAGCGGAGAGGGCGTGGGATCCAACGGTCAGGTTCGACAGCGTGATCGAGGCCTGCTCACCGGTGCTCGAGCTGACCGGCTGGGTGCCGACCACGGACGAGCCGTCCTTGAACACGATCGTCCCCGACGGCGTACCGGCACCCGGTGCGACGGGTGCGACCGTCGCAGTGAAGGTGACCGGCTGTCCGAAGACCGAGTTGGCCGAGTCGCTGGCCAGCGTGGTCTTCGTCGACGCCTTGTTGATCGTCTGGGTGATCGTGTCCGAGGTGCTGGTGAAGAAGTTCAGGTCGTCAGAGAGGTAGACGGCCTTGATGGTGTGGTCGCCGGTGCTCAGACCATTGATGGTCAGGTCAGCGGCGCCGTTGGTCATGTCGACGAACCCGTAGCTCGCGCCGTCGACCACGAACCGGATGGTGCCGGTCGGGTGCCCGGTTGCGGGAGCGTTGGGCGTGACCTCGGCGTGGACCGTGAACGACTGTCCGTGGACAGACGGGTTCGGGTTGGAGCTGATCGAGGTCGTCGTCTGCGCCGGAGCGATCGACTGGGACACGGTGCCCTGCCCGCCGGAGAAGTTCGTGTCTCCGGAGTAGTTCGCGAGGATCGTGTACGAGCTGAAGTCCGACTTCACCGGGAGGCTGGTGGTCGGGGAGACCGCCTGCCCGCTCGGGGAGACCGTGACCGGACCGCCGATGTTGACGCCGTCAGCCGAGAACTGGACCGTCCCGGTGACCGTGCCGGCGCCCGGGCCGATCGGAACCACCTGGGCGGTGAAGTTCAGCGGCTCGCCGGAGAACGCCGAGGTATCGGAGGAGCTGACGGATACCGTTGTGCCGGCCTTGCCGACGCCGTGGGTGATCGTCGCCGAGGTGCTCGACGCGAAGTCGGCGTTGCCGTTGTAGACAGCGACGACGTCGTGGTTGGCGGTGCTCAGGTTGCTCACCGTCAGGGTCGCGTTGTCACCGGCGGCGAGCGGCACCGCGGTGCCGAACGGCTGGCCGTCGATGTTGAACTGGACCGCGCCACCCAAGGTGCCGACGCCCGGGGACACGATGTCCACGTGCGCGGTGAAGGTGACCCCCTGGCCGCTCACGGTGGAGCCGGCCGGGTTGTCGGTCAGGGAGGTGGTCGTGCCCGCCTTGTTGACCGTCTGGGTCTGGCTGTTCGACGTGCTGCTCAGGTAGTTCGAGCTGCCCGAGTACACGGCGACCACGGCGTGGTCCCCCGTGCTCAGGCTCGACGTCGAGTCCGAGGTGGCTGCGCCGCTGACCACGTTGACCGGCGAGCCGAAGTTCGCTCCGTCGACGGTGAACTGGATGGTGCCGTCCGGGATGCCGGTGCCGTTGGTCGCAGCCACGCTGGCCGAGAAGCTCGTGGCCTGGCCGTGCACCACCGTGGTGGGCGCGGTCAGCGACGTCGCCGTGGAGTTCTTGGTGACGTCGAACGAGAGCGACTTCGTGGAGCCCACGAAGAACGTCGTTCCCGCAGCAGTGGCGGTGATCGTCGTGGTCCGAGGCGGACCTGCGATCGGCAGCGACGCGGTGGCAACACCGGAGCTGTTCGTCACCGCGTTGACCGAAGCACCACCGCCGAGGGAGAAGGTCACCGTGATCGCGTTGACCCCGGCGTTACCGGCGTTCGGGTCGGTGACCGTCGCCGACAGCGTGGTCGAGGTGTTCTGCGGTGCGCTCGCCGGCGCGCTGTTGAACCCGATGTTGGTGACGTTGGAGACGGTGATCGTGTTGTTCACCGTGGTCGAGCTGTTCGAGCAGATCAGCGTTCCCGAGCGCTTCTGCTCGACCGCGCGGGCCGTGTAGGTGCCGTTCGGAAGCGAGTGCGTGTCGATCGGGTTCGATGTGACCGCCGAGGTCGACTGGATGTTCTGGGTGAACACCGTGACGTTGGCCGCGTTGATCAGCGACAGCGTCACATTCGGCTTGGTGCCGTTGATGCACAGCGAGCCGTCGCCGACGCCGGAGTCCTGCAGGGTGATGGTGCCGGCAACGGTCGCGCCGTTGGCCGGGGAGGTGAGCGCTGCGTTGGCCGCGCTCAGCCCGACGAGGCTGAGCCCCGCCGCTGTGGTCAGTGCGGCTACTGCCGCAGTCAATCTACGCACGATTGGCCTTTCCTTCTCCAGGGCAACCCTGGCAATCCGTCTCCCGGGGGCTTGCGCCCCCGGGAGAGCTGGGAGTGAGGGGTTGGAGGATCAGTGGATGATGACGCCCGTCGCCGACGACGGGAGGTAGTCCCCGGTGCCTGCGAAGTTCGCCTTGTAGCCGAGGAGCGTCAAGGTCACGAGCTGCGGCAGAGCGTTGCAGTTCGCGACGCCGTAGGCGTCCGTGGTCGTGGTGCAGACCGTGGCGTTGCCGACCGTGAAGGTCACCGGGACACCTGCAACCGGGCCGTTGGCCGAGTTGAGGTTGATCTTCAGCTGACCCAGCGGGAGTGCCAGCGGCGGGATCAGCTTGATCAGCGCCGGCTGCGCGGTGATGGTGGTGGCGAGCCTGGCCACCGTCACCGTGCTGTTCGCCGATGCACTGCCCGCGAAGGAGGCCGACCCGGAGTACGTCGCCTTGATCGTGTGCGAGCCACCCCCAAGGGTGCTCACCGCGATCGAGGCGGTGCCGTTGGTGCCCGAGGCGCCTACGACAGCCGTACCGAGCGTCGTGCTTCCGTCGGTGAAGGTCACCGTGCCGGTCGGAGCGCCGAGTCCGGTCGAACCCGGGGTGACGCTCGCCGTGAGGGAGACCGTCTGACCGAAGTTCACCGCGCTCGGCGTGGCGACCAGTGCGGTCGTCGTCGACACCGTGCCCACGTTCTGGGTGGTGGTGTCGAGTGCCGGCAGGAAGTGCGCGTCACCGGCGTAGTTGGCAGTCACCGTGTGCGTGCCCGGCGTCAGGTTCGACACCGTTGCGCTGGTGGCCTGCCCACCGGACAGCGTGACCGCTCCGCCGACGGCGACGCCGTCGACCCGGAACTGGACCTTGCCGCCTGGCGTACCGACGCCCGACTGCGGAGTGCTGACCGTGGCCGAGAAGGTCACGCCCTGCCCGTAGCTGCTGCTGGCGTTGGACGAGGACACCGCGATCGCGGAGCCTGCGTCACTGACCGTCTGGGCCAGGAAGTCACCCGAGTTGGCGTAGCCGGGGTTACCGACGAAGCCAGCGATCACGCTGTGATCTCCAGGCTCGGGCGAGGCGAGCAGCGGGCTCTGGGCGGTTCCGTCGGAACCGACCTGCACCGGGTCACCGATGTTGGTCCCGTCGACCGAGAACTGGATGGCACCCGAGGGGGCCGTTCCATCGGCGGCGGTCACGCTGGCGGTGTAGCTGACGAACTCGCCGTAGGTCGACGGGTTGTCCGAGGAGTGCACCACGGTGGTGGTGTCCACGACGGCCGCTCCGGCGATCACGGTCTGGCTCTTCGGGTCCGAGACGCTGCCGTTGTAGTCGTTGTCACCCTCGTAGGTCGCCACGATGGTGTGGCTGCCGGGAGCGAGGGTGTCGGTCTGCAGCGTTGCGTGCGCACCGCCCGAAGACGGGGTCAGCGAGGCCGACCCGATCGGGTCGCCGTCGGAGGTGAAGTCCACCAGGCCGGTCGCAGCACCCGAGCCCGGCGCGACTGCGCCGACGTTCGCGGTGATGTTGACCGTCTGGTCCTCCGAGGAAGGCGACGGGGAGATGGTCAGCGCGGTGGTGGTGTCCGCCGAGGTGACCGTCTGGTGCAGCGAGTCCGAGCTCGCCTTGTAGTTCGAGTCACCGGAGTAGTTGACCGCGACCGTGTGGGACCCCGTCAGGAACGAGGTCACCGCGTCGAAGTTCGCCACGCCGCCGACCAGCGCTACTGCGGAGCCGGTGTTGCTGCCGTCGACCACCAGCTGGGCTGTCCCTGTCGGGACACCCGTACCTGGGGCCACCGGGGCGACCGCGACGCTGTAGTTGACCGCCTGGCCCGACACGGTGGTCAGGTCGTCGCCGGTCAGCGCCGAGGTGGTGTCGGACTTGGCCACGGTCAGCGACGATGGCGAGGAGGCCGCGCCGTTGTACTCGTCGTTGCCGGAGTAGGTGGCCACGATGGAGTGGGCGCCGACCGGGATCGTGGTCGTGGTCAGCGTGGCGTCACCAGAAGCGTCCACCGCAGCGGTACCGAAGTTGGTACCACCCTCGGAGAACGTCACCGAGCCGTTGGTCGCCACGTCGCCCGAGCCGGACGTCGTGGAGATGTGCGAGCCCAGCGTGACCTGCTGGCCGTAGACGGTGCTGTTCGGCGTGACGGAGATGTTCTCCGACGTGTTCAGCAGCGGGACCCGGACCCGGAAGGTCTGGGTTGCAGAGATGCTGGAACCGAAGCTCGCGTCGCCGTTGTAGGTGGCCGTCACCGTGTGGTTGCCGAGACCCAGCGTCGAGATGCCCGGGCTGACGGCGGTGCCGGACCCGTTGATCGCGACCGGGGCACCGAACGCGGAACCGTCGACCGTGAACTGAACGCCGCCGGTCGGGTGCGTCCCGACGACCGGGGTCACCGTGGCCGAGAAGGTCACCGAGTCACCCAGGATGGCCGTCGTCTCCGACGGCAGCACCGTGGTGTTGGTCGGGTTGACCTGCACGGCGAAGGCCGAGGAGGCGCTGGCCGCAGCCAGGTCCGCCGCACCGGCGTACGAAGCCGTGACCGTGGTGTTCCGGACCGCACCGGTCATCGGCAGCGTCGCCGTGGCGACACCGCTGCCGTTCGTGATGCCGGTAACCGAGCCGCCGCCGCCCAGCGAGAAGGTGACGGTACGGCCGCCTGCGCTGGCGCCGGCGAGGTCAGTCAGCTGAGCGCTGACGGTCGCTGCGCCGGAGACCGGAGCGCTGGTGGCGCCGGTGTAGGCGATCGACGAGCAGTCGACCGGGGTCACGACCACAGTCGTCGCACCGACAGAGTTGGCGATGCTCGGCGCGGTGACCAGGATGCCCCAGTTGGCGCGGGACCCGTTCTTGCTCAGGCCGTCGTTGTCAGCGGGGACCGCGACAGCGACGGAATAGGCGCCGTTGGTACCCGTGGTCGTGGTGGCCGACGGGCCCTGACCTGCATTGAGCGCGCCCTCGTCGACCTTGACCGTCACCGGGACACCGGAAGCGCCGGTGCTCAGCGCACCCGAGACGGTGGTGGTGCCACCGGCGCAGGAGAGCGACGGCGTAGCGGTGGCAGTGAACTGCGGGCCTGAGGGGAACGAAGCACCCGACAGGTTGCGCTGGATGGTCAGCTGCGCGCCGGACAGCGGCAGCACCAAGGTCTCCTCGGCGTCGTTCTTGTACGTCGGGGACCACCAGGAGATGTCCGAGGTGGTGCCATCGGCCGTGGTCGACGTGGTGGAGATCTTGTTCGTCGCGACGTTCGAGGCGATCGGGACGTTGATGGTCTCGTTCGTCACGTTCGCCGGGGCGTTCAGCGGCAGGTCGCCGTCGAACGGCGATGAGCCGGTGCCGCCGAGCGAGCCGGCGTCGTAGTTGAATCCACCGGTGTAGACGATGTCGGTGTTGGTCGTCCAGCCGTCGCCGGAGTTGAGCGGGAAGTCGTGGATCTTCCAGCCCGGGTTCGGCGTCATGGTCAGGTCGATGGTCGCGGTGATGCCGGTCGAGATGATCGAGACCGAGGCCGTCGCGTTGAGGTTCTGGGTCTGGTGCTCCTCGAGGAGGGCCAGGTCCGAGCGCCGTACGATCCGGTCACCCGTGATCGTTCCGGAGAAGCTCTTCAGGTTCGCCGTACCGACGCCGGAGACCGCGGTCGAGCCGCTACCACCGGTGATGGTGCCGGTGGTGTTCAACATGTAGGCGTCCTGCCCGTTGAACGTGGTCTGGCCGACGACCGTGTCGGTGACGTTCTCGGTGATCGTCACGTTGGTCGGCGTTGCCGGGTCGTTGTAGACGAAGGTCGTGGCGTAGGTCCAGGCATAACCCGGGCTCCAGGCCGCGACGTCGTTGCCGGTGGCCTGGGTCGCCTGCGCGGCAGGGACACCTGCCGTGACGAGAGCTGCTGCACAGAGTGCAATGACGGTGGCTGCGCCGACCAGGCCGCGATGTGCGCGGCTCTTGGTTCGGACGTTGCCGGAAGGTACGCGTGCGCGCATTCGGAAACCCCTGTTCCACGATGAGAAGGTGCTGTGGGAGGTCAGCACCAGAACGTGTTCTAGCAGTGTTCGGGATCACAGCACAACGAGTTGGGCACAAGTACCTGATATGTCCGGTTTCGTATTGGACCAGTTGCTGGACCGGTTCGGACCGAATCTGTGGATGCGTCGGATGTGCTTGCGAATATTTTGATTTTGCGGGAATGCGATGCTGACCTACTCTGTTGGATGAAACGAAACCGTTTCGTTTCATCCGTAGGTGTCGGTGCCTTCAGGCACCGTGGCACCTAGTAATACAGAGAAGGGGAGGTCCTCATGTCGCTGCGCACACCGGTGCTGCGATCGCCGACCCGCCCCCGAGTCGAGGGCGAGCGCGAGGACGAGATCCTCGACAGCACCGTCGAAGAGCTCATCGAAGTCGGCTACGACCGCCTGACGATGGACGCGGTCGCCAAGCGCGCCCGCGCCAGCAAGGCGACGCTCTACCGCCGGTGGGAGTCGAAGGCGAGCCTCGTGGTCGAGGCGCTGATCCGTGCCAAGCAGTCGACCCACGTCGCCGACCACGACACCGGCAGCCTGCGGGGCGACCTTCTCTCGACCTTCTGCGGGCATGAGGGCATCAACGAGAACGCGACCCAGGTGCTGGGCTCGGTGATCACGGCGCTCTCGACCGACCCGGAGTTCGCGGTGCTGTTCCGGGAGAAGTTCATCGCCCCGAAGGTCGCCATCACCGAGGCGATCTACGAACGGGCACGCGATCGCGGCGAGATCGATCCCGATCTCGACCTCGAGGTGATCGGCCCTGCCCTGGCGGGGATCCTGCTGCACCGCACCTTCATCCTCGGCATGCCCCCTGACGACGCGACGATCGAGCGCGTCGTCGACAACGTCATCCTCCCCGCCGTTCGGCACCCCTCGTGGGGCGGGGACCCCGACGCAAGGACGCGTCAGCCAGCTCACCAGGAAAACCCCTGAATCCCATCAAGGCAAGGAAGAACCCATGACCGACACGACCATCGCCAAGGCTGACCCCACAGGGTCCGACGTGGTGGAGGAGTCCGGCAGCCACAAGCACCTCGGCTGGGCACTGGTGCTGATCTGCATCGCCCAGCTGATGGTCGTGCTGGACAGCACCATCGCGAACATCGCTCTCCCCTTCATCAAGTCCGACCTCGACATCTCCCAGGCCAACCTGCAGTGGGTCGTCACCGGCTACGCGCTGGCCTTCGGCGGTCTGCTGCTGCTCGGCGGCCGGCTCGGCGACCTCTATGGCCGCCGTCGCGTGTTCATGATCGGCCTGACCATCTTCGCTGTCGCCAGCGGCCTCGGCGGCCTGGCGCAGAACGAGATCATGCTGCTCGGCTCGCGAGGCCTGCAGGGTCTCGGTGCCGCGATCGCCGCCCCGGCAGCGCTCGCTCTGATCACGACGACCTTCCCGGCCGGCCCGCGACGCAACCAGGCGTTCTCGGTGTACGCCGCGATGTCCGGTGTCGGTGCCGCTATCGGCCTGCTGCTCGGTGGCTGGCTTACCGGCCTGCACCCGTCGGTCTTCGGAACCGGCGTCGAAGGCTGGCGCCTGACCTTCCTGATCAACGTGCCGATCGGCCTGGTCGCCGCATTCGCCGCGCCCCGCCTGCTCGCCGAGTCCAAGCCGCGTCCTGGCCAGCTCGACCTGCCCGGCGCCGTGACCGGCACCCTCGGCCTGGTCTCCCTGGTCTACGGCATCAACCGTGCCGGCCAGGCCCAGTACGGCTGGGGCAACGGCGGCACCATCGCCTTCCTGCTGGTCGGCGTGGCACTGCTCTTCTCGTTCATCATGATCGAGCGCCGGGTCGAGCACCCGCTGCTGCCGCTGCGGATCCTCACGCACCGCACCCGGGCCACAGCCTTCATCGCGATGATGATCGTCCCGGCTGCGATGTTCGCGATGTTCTTCTTCCTCTCGCAGTTCATCCAGACCGTGATGGGCTACACGCCTCTGCAGGCAGGCCTGGCGTTCATGCCGTTCCCGTTCGCGATGGTGATCGGCGCGACGATCAGCTCCAAGCTGATGAACAAGATCGACCCGCGCTTCCTGGCCGGCACCGGCACCATCCTCGCCGGCATCGCGCTGTTGAACTTCCACCGGCTCAGCGTGAACGACTCCGGCGCCAACCTGGTCAAGGTCATCGGGCACCAGGCGTCCAACCCGGCGCACCCGCTCTTCCTCGGCGACACGATCAGCTACTGGGCGAGCATCTTCCCGTTCATCGCGCTGATGGCGTTCGGGATGAGCCTGACCTTCATCCCGCTGACCCTCTCGGCCGTGCACCACGTCGACGAGCAGGACTCGGGCATCGGGTCCGGTGTGCTGAACACGATGCAGCAGGTGGGTGGTGCCCTCGGTCTGGCCACGCTGGCTACGATCGCGACGCACTTCAGCCAGAGCAAGGCCACCGACCTGGTCGCCTCGGTCAAATCGCTGACCTCAGGTGGTGGCGCTCCGACTCACGCCATCCAGGAAGCTTCGAACCGGATCATCGGCCAGGCTGCATTCACCCACGGCGGCACCAGTGCCTTCCTGGTGGGGGCGTTCATGATCTGGACGGCCTCGGTGGTGCTGTGGATCTTCCTCAACGTCAGTCACGAGGAGATGGCCACCGATGCCGCAGCCGCGCCCGAGGGCGTGCACGTCGGCTGATCTGTCGGCAAGGATCAACCAGTAGCGAACCGAGCGGCGCTGTCTCTGAGCAGGGACAGCGCCGTTCGTGCGTATCCAGGACTGGCACCGGCCAAGCCGCACGCCGGCGTCAGCACCAACTGCCCGGCGACGTCGTCAAGATCGAAACCCAGCATGTCCAGCAGCCGCAGCACCCGGTCGACCACCTGCTGCTCGGTCGGCAGCCGGACCGGGTCGGTGGCCGGTACGACGCCGAGCAGGACCCGACCGCCGGTGTCGAGCACGGTGCCGAGGTCGTCGTACGCCTCGGCTGCCAAGACGTCGAGGTCCAGCGAGATCCCCTGTGCACCGGCGCCGGCGAGCAGCGCGATCGGGATGTCGGCAGCACAGCAGTGCGCGACGCTGGTCGCTCCTGATGCCGCGATCGCCGTGAAGACGTCCTCCAGCGCTTGCGACGCCACCGGCACGTGGACCGAGCGGTGCCGTCCGAACCCGGACGACGTCGGCACCCGTGCGGCGAGCACGGCGCCGAGAGCCGGTTCGTCGACCTGCACCACCAACCGCGCTCCGGGCACCCGACGACGCAGATCGGCGACGTGCTGGGCGATCCCTTCAGCCAGTGCCTGGGCCAGCTCGCGGCGGGCGCCGAAGTCGGCCAGCAGACGGTCACCGCGCGGCCGCTCGACGGTAGCGGCCAAGGTCCACGGGCCGCCGACAGCGACCTTCAGCTCCCCGGCGAATCCGTCGGCCTGCTCCTCGAGGGCGTCGAGGTCCTGGGCCAGCAGCGACCGGGCGCGGCGATGGTCGATGCCCGGCGCATCGGTGAGCCGCCAGCCTGCCGGTTGCAGGTCGAACCCGAGATCAGCCACGACCGCCAATGTCCGCCCGGTCATGCCCGCGGTCACTCCGCGCGCCGGCAGCTCGGGGAGGAACGACAGTTCGGGCACCTCCCCCAGCACCACCCGCAGCGACTCGGCGAAGTCCTCGCCGGGCATCGAGCCGATCCCGGTGGCGGATGCTGTGGTCACGCGGCGACCTTAGCCGCCCGGCGACGAGAACTTTTTCGCGTCGACACCAATCCGTTACCTGCGGAGCGCCGAACACCCTTCATGAAGCCTGCTGCTCTTGGATCGCCGCCACCACGGCTGGTCCAGGCGCCGCGGGCCCTGGAGGGACCCGTGGCGGCCCCTGGGCGAGCCCGGCAGTTCGCCTTCGGGGCTTCCTGACCGGCCCTGGTGCGCTCCCGCTCGGCGGTGTGGTGGCGCTCGGGGCCGGTCAGTGGACCACCGCACGACATAGGCCGGAAACCCGGCACCTGTTCAATACTGAAGACTGAGACCAAGACCCGGAGGAACTGATCGTGCCCCATCTCCAGCCCGTACCGACCGGCGACCCTTCGCCGGCGGAGAGTAGTGCGGCCACGCTGGCCGCGCAGCTGCGGGCTTCAGCGCGCGGGGACGAGCAAGCGTTCGCCGCCCTGTACGACGCGACCTCGGCCCGGGTCCACGGCCTGGTGCTCCGCGTCATCCGGGACCCCTCGCAGTCCGAGGAGGTCACCCAGGAGGTCTTCCTCCAAGTCTGGCGCACAGCAGCCCGGTACGACGAGTCCAAGGGCAGCGCACTGTCCTGGCTGATGACGCTGGCCCACCGCCGCGCCGTCGACCGGGTCCGCGCCGCCGAGGCCGTCAGCCGCCAGGACACCAGCTACCACCAGAACTCCCAGACGGTCCCCCACGACGTCACGGCAGAAGCTGCCGAGGCCTCGATGGAAGGACGTCGGGTCCGGTCGGCGCTCGCGGAGCTGACCCCCGTCCAGCGCGAGGCGCTGGAACTCGCCTACTTCGGTGGCTACACGCACACCGAGGTGGCAACGATGCTCGACCTACCGGTCGGCACTGCAAAAACCCGCATCCGCGATGGTCTCATCCGGTTGCGCGACGCGATGGGAGTGGGCCAATGAGCGCTCACGAGATTCACGCCCTGTCCGGGGCCTACGCCGTCGACGCGCTCGACGACCTCGAGCGTGCTCGCTTCGAGGACCACATGGCCGCCTGCGCCGAGTGCCGGGCCGAGGTCGCCGGGCTCCAGGACACCACGCTGCTGCTCGCCGGGTTGAGCGACACCGCTCCTGCCCCCGAGCTGCGCGCCAAGATCCTGGCCGACATCAAGACCGTCCGGCCGCTGCCGCCGGTGCTGGCCCGGATCACTCCGCGGCGCCCGCGCCGCTGGGCCAACCTGGTCGCTGCGGCCGCCGTCCTCGGCGTGATCGGTGGTGGGACCGCGGTCTGGCAGAACGTCCACCAGAGCACGCCCACGCCTGGCATCTCCCAGGCCGACCGGGTGATCGAGGCCTCCGACGTCCAGCTGTCGAACGCGTCGCTGGGCAAGAACGTCAGCGCCAGCCTCTTCCGCTCCAAGGATGTCGGCAGTGCCGTCATCGTGACCAGGAACATGCCTGCCGCGCCGTCCGGCCGGGTCTACGAGCTCTGGCTGCGTGACAAGACCGGAACGCTGCAGCCTGCGGGCCTGATGACCAAGGGCGGCGACTCCAAGATCCTGCTCACCGGCGACGCGGTGGATGCCACCGGCGGCGGGATCACCGTCGAACCGAAGGGTGGCTCGAAGACCCCGACCACCTCCCCGATCGCCGTCTTCGATTTCAAGCAGTCGACATGACCTCGCGCACGGCTGGCGGCACCCCGAGGCAGGTGGGTGTCGTCGGCAGCGGCGTCGCCGGACTCACCGCGGCGTACGCGATCTCGCAGTCGGCGCAGGTGACGGTCTTCGAGGCGGATGACCGCCTCGGCGGTCACGCCGACACGCACACGGTCCCGACGGCGCACGGGCCGGTCTCGATCGACACCGGTTTCATCGTGCACAACGAGCGCACCTACCCGACCCTGCTGCGGATGTTCGCCGAGCTCGGCGTCGCGACCCAGAGCACCGAGATGAGCATGTCGATCCGGTGCGACGGCTGCGGGCTCGAGTACGCCGGCGCCAAAGGAATCAGCGGTCTGTTCGCGCAGCCACGATCCATGACGCGGCCCGCGTACCTGCGAATGCTCGTCGAGGTGAAGAAGTTCCATCGCCGCGCCGAGGCCGTCCTGGCCGCGGGCGATGACTCGCAGACGCTCGGCGAGTTCCTACGCGAGGGGAAGTTCTCGACGTACTT
>DATAZI010000074.1:0-7164 GCA_036272095.1 Marmoricola sp.
ACCAAGAACCCGAGAAAGAGCCAGTGGCCACGCTGCATCGCCACATCGTAGGGGCGACAAGACGGCGCCGACCAGTAGCAAGAACTCCCGCAAGGATCAATTGTGCCAGACATTGACTGCGCCCGGCTGGGGATCAGGACCTAGTTCATGATGGGCGGGCATACGTCGATCAGCACGCTGCTGCCTGGGGCTGCCTCGCGAAACTGACGCCGATCAGTGGGTGTTGCTCGTCGAGCAGTACGTGACAGTGTTCGCCGTGCTCGTCGAGGTAGCCATAGTTGAGCAAGCCGAAACTGGAAACGGATGGACAGTCCCGGCGGACGGGGCCTTCGCCGTCTGCTGCCGACGCTCAGCAGGAGGATTTAGTCAGCGGATGACGGGGTGCAGCGGGATGTCCGCGTCGCAGGGCTGAGCGGCGACGAGGTCGGCGACCTCGACGTACCCGCGCTCGAGCTCGCCGGTGGCCGCGTCGAGCAGCCGGTACTGCTGGGTCCGGCGTCCGAACGGCTGCGCCTCGAGGATCGCGATCCGGACGTCCCCGGGGGCGAAGTCGCAGCGGCTCTGCAGCGCCGCCACCAGCTGCTCGTCGTGCAGGTGGCCGTCGCCGAAGTTCCAGCCGAGCACCGTGCCGCCGACCAGCTCCCCGTCCAGCACCAGGTAGTCCTCGTGCTCGGGACCGCAGACCTGGGGTGCCAGGGTCCACAGCGCCCGGCCGTGGGTGTGGAAGCCGCGGAAGGCATAGCCGAGGTGCAACGGCACCATCGCCTCGGCTGCGGAGCCGTAGACCTTCTCCAGCTGCTGGTGCGGCATCAGCGAGGCCTTCACGACGCCGGCGTCCAGGCGCTCCAGTGCATCCCCGCGGAAGCACCAGATCGAGGTCGCCCAGTTGCCGGCGTAGTACCGCATCGCGGGAAGGAAGGAGACCTTGCTCGGGACCAGGTTGCCCACCACGACGGTCCCGACGACGACGGCCATCAGCCCGATCACCCACCACGGCTGGGAGAGGTCGGCCGGCCCGGCGTGCGGGTGGGCCAGGAAGATCAGCACGATCCCGCCGATCATGAAGACGTTCCACTCCAGCGGCACCCCCATCGGGAAGCTGGAGATGATGTTGAGGTGGAAGCAGATCATCACGATCCCGGCGACCACCGTCACCGGGCCGCCGTGGCTGAACAGCAGCACCGCCGGTACGCCGAGCTCCACCACCGTCCCGGCGTGCGCCATCAGCACCGAGAGCCGCGAGGGCCGCAGGTCGTCGGGGAAACCGCGGTGGAAGCGGTGCTTGAGCGACCCGAAGCGCCAGACCGGGCTGTTGCTCATCATCGCCGCGACGACGAACGGGAAGTGGCGGTTGATCTTCGAGGTCGCAGCGCCCCACCAGATCGCCACCAGGACCAGCTTCGCGGCGATCACCTGGTCACCGGAGACCAGCAGGAAGGTGACCGCCAGCGTTCCGTACACCTCCGAGCGCGCCGCCAGGAAGATGGTCTTGTCGCGTAGCCCGAGCAGAGCCAGGAAGCCGAGCACGACGGCGACCTGCCAGCGGGGGAGCCCGCCGAGAACGGCCCACACCAGGGAGACCAGCAGGCCGGCGTACAGCAGCACGTCGAGCACAGTCCGGATGTCGCCGCGAGTTCCCGGGACCCGGCCAGGCCAGGGCGGCAGCCTGATCGTCCGCGGCCGCAGCCAGTAGAGGAACGAGCCCAGTGGCGGGATGAAGCGCAGGTTCAGCGGGCCGAACCCGCAGCCGAGGCCGAGGACCTCGAACAGCATCGTCCACAGCACCAGCTTGAAGAAGACCTGCGGGTCGTGCCACCACGACGAGAACGCGGTGAAGCCGTCGATGCCCGGCGTGCTGATCACCAGGAGCCAGCCGATCGCGGCGTACACGACGATCTTGAGCAGGTAGAACGCGATCAGCACGTCCGGGGTGCCGAAGCCGAACTCGGCGAAGTGCCGGGCCATCGGCCGCATCCGCTCCTGGCGCGGCAGCGCGTCCCAGACCTCATGGTCCACGACGGGCAGGTTCGGCTGCAGGAACCCCATCTCAGCGGCAGCCAGCGGAAGGCGCAGTCATGTCGCGACCCTAGGTCGGTAGACAGATATTGTAAAGTGTGTACTCTGCGGTGGTGCCCACGGTCCCGCCCAGCCCCGCTGCTGCTGACCGGACCCGCGCCCGCATCCTCGACGCCGCCGAGGCCTGCTTGCGCCGCGACGGCATCCGACGCACGACGGTGCTCGGGGTGGCCGAGGAGGCCGGGATCTCGCGCGCGTACCTGTACCGGTTCTTCGCCGATAAGCCGACGCTCGTCTCGGCCGCCCTGATCCGTCGGGACGAGGCGTTCTGGGCCAGCGCGGACGCTGCGATCTCCACGGCCCGAAGCGTGGCCGACATGGTCGCCGAGGCTGTCCTGCTCTCCCGGGCGGCGCCGCTCGGCTCGCTCGCCCTGAGCCTGGCCGAGAGCGAGCCGCAGGCCTATGCCGAGGTGATGGGCACATTCGTGCACGAGGTGGTCCCAGGCCTTACCGGCTTCTGGGTCGCGCAGCTCGAGGCGGCCAAGGAGCGGGGACTGGTCCGCGCCGATCTGGACTGCGCGGCCGGCGCCGAGTGGGTCATCCGGATCCTGGTCTCGCTGGTCGGTGTCCCGGGCCTGGCCGTCGATGCTGACGACCGGAGCTCGCTGGTCTCCCACTTGGAGGCGTTCTTGAGTCCGGCGTTCGAGGCGCGGCCCTAGCGCGGGTAGTCGCCACCGGGGATGCCGAAGACCTGCTCGAGCGTCGCGATCTGTGCAGTGTGCATCGCCGTGGACAGCGCGGTGCCGACGTAGCGGAGGTGCCAGGGCTCGGGCTGGTAGCCCGTGATCGCCTGGTCGGCGACGGTGTAGCGGACCAGGAAGCCGTACCGCCACGCGTTGACGGTCAGCCACCGACCGGCGGGGGTACGGCCGAAGCAGGACTTGAAGTCGCAGCCGGGGCTGTTGGGAGTGATCAGGTCAACCGCCAGCCCGGTCTGGTGCTCGCTGTAGCCCGGCCTTGCCGAAGCCAGGTCGGCAGCCGCCTGGCCCTCGCTGGCCACCAGGTTGCCGTGGACCGAGACCTGGTAGTCATACGAGCGGAACGCGCTCTCGATCTTCAGCCCGAGGCCGGCCTGGTCCCCGGCGTCGAGCAGGTCGGACAGCCCGCCGGCCGCGGCGGTCGCGACCTGGTACCCGCGCACGATCGAGACGGCCGGGCGGTAGTCCAGCGGCTGGAGCGGGTGCTTCTTGTTCACCACCACCCAGATGCTGTGCGGGTCGGTCGTGGAGTGCAGTGAAGTGTCCAGCGGGAACGTGGGCTGGTCTCGGGACGCCCTTCCCGAGGTCCGGCCCGAGGTCCCGTTCGGTGCGGCCCCTGCAGCCTGAGAGCCGGCTGCCGAGAGCCCTGAGACGGGCGGATCCTGGTCGCTGGGGTGCCGTAGCCCCGAGACGGCCACGAAGCCGAGAGCGACCAACGATGCCAGGACGAAGATGACCGCGGCGATGCGCTTCAGGGGGCTGCGTCTCTTCCTCACGTGTTGCTGACGGGTGCCATGCTTGCCGGGGTTGCATGCAACCTAGGACCGCATCAGACCCGTCATAGATCCGTGGGAGGACTTCGTGCGCAGCGCTGAGGCCTCAGCCGAGTTCGTCTCGTTCGTCGGCGCCCATCGGCAGGATCTGATGCGGACAGCTGCTCTGCTGTGCGCCGGGGACGAGCAGTTCGCGGAGGACGTGGTGCAGACGACGCTGACCAAGCTGTACCTCGCCTGGCCGCGGGTACGCCGGGCCGACAGCAGGCTTGCCTATGCCCGCGCCAGCCTGACCAACGTCTTCATCGACGAGTGCCGGCGCGCGCACCGCCGTCGGGAGACGCCGACCGCGGAGCTGCACGACGGGAGCGAGGCGCTCGTGCCCGCGCACGATCGCGAGCTGCGCGCTGTCGTCCTCGCAGCACTAGACGCGCTCGGCCCCCGACAGCGTGCTGTCGTCGTGCTGCGCCACTGGCACGACCTCGACGTGGTCGAGACGGCCCGGATCCTCGGCTGCAGCACCGGCACCGTGAAGTCCCAGAACGCCCGGGCGCTCGCCACGCTGCGGGCTGCTCTTGGCCCGCTGGACCGTCTGCTGGTCGCCGGGGAGGCCCGATGAGCGACCCGAGCGACCCGAGCGACCCGTCGGGAGTCACCGAGGCGCTGCGGACCGTCGCCGATCGCGACCGACCTGTCCCCGATGTCGACGATGACCTCGCTCGTGCCCGCGCTGCAGCGCGCCGCCGGATGTCTCGTCGGCTGCAGGCCGTGACCGTCGCCGCAGCTCTGGTCGCGGTCGCCGGCGTCGGGATCGCGACCAGCCGTGGTCACGCGCCCGGCTCGGGACCGGACGTCGCCTCGCCCGGGCACCGTGCCAGTACCGGGGCCAGTACCGGGGCCAGTGCCGCAGCCAAGACTGCGGTCGGGACGGTACAGCCCGTGCAGCTGGTCGACGCGACGTTCCACGCCACGCCGTACACGTTCGACCTGACCCCGCGCGGCTGGGTGGTCCAATCCCAGAACCCGACGGCGGTCACGATCGCCCCGGCCGACGGCAGCGCCGGGGACGACCCCGACGTGTTCGTCGGCAAGCTGGTGATCCTCTTCGACCGCGAGCCGACCTCGGGCACCGAGGTGCAGCAAGGCGGACGTACCTATTGGATCGACGGCGACTCCGGCTACACGACGATCTCGACCAGGACCCGACCCGGGGAGCCTGTCGGCGTGGTGCGGGTGCAGTACCCCGACAACACCGGCTGGACCCGCGCAGCGATGCTCGCCTTCCTCGGCAGCGTCCACGTCGGCCCCGGTGCCAGCCCGGGCCTGGGCTGAACGACACGGGAGCGTGGATCGGGCCGGACTCCGGGCCGGAACGTTAATTCGGTAATCTGAGTGCCGCCCCCCAGCCCTGGAGATCGGTACCGCGTGCGGCGGCGCCGGGCTCACTCGAGGAGTCCCATGCCCGCCGCGCACTCACTGCGTGCTCTCGTCCGGTCCCGGATGATCACCGTGCTGCGCCCGGACAAGTACCTGCGGATGGCGGCCGAGACCCGTCGCGGCGTGAACGCGACCAGCGGGGTTGCGCTGGCGGCGATCCGGCGCCCTGACGCGATCGGGCTGATCGACGACCGCGGCGAGCTGACGTGGCGGGAGCTGAACGCGACCTGCGACGCCCTCGCGCTGGCCCTCCAGCGGGCTGGGCGCAGCGCGGTCGTCGGGATCATGTGCCGCAATCACCGTGGGTTCGTCCAGGCGCTGGTGGCAGCCGGCCGGATCGGGGCGGACACCGTCTTCCTCAACACGGGCTTCGCCGGGCCCCAGCTGCTCGAGGTCGTCACCCGGGAGGGGATCGACGTCCTGATCCACGACGATGAGTTCGCCGCGGCGGTCGCCAGTGTCGAGGACCCTGCCGTCCTGAAGGTGGTCGCCTGGCACGACGCGGCCCCGGCTCCGGGTACCACGACGCTGGACGGCCTCGTCGCTGAGGCTCGCGGCACGGGTAGGCCGACAGCCCCCGACCGGCCCGGTCGGCTGGTGCTGCTGACCTCTGGCACCACCGGTACGCCGAAGGGGGCGCGGCGTCCCTCGGGCGGCAGCATGGACGATCTGGCCGTGATCCTCGACAACGTCCCGTGGCGAGCCGAGGAGCGGATCGTGATCGCGGCTCCGACCTTCCACGGCTGGGGCTTCGGCCAGCTGCTGCTCGCCGCGACCCTGTGCTGCACGGTGGTGCTGAGCCGCCGGTTCGACCCCGAGCGGACTCTGGAGCTCGCGGCCCGGCATCGGGCGACCGGCCTGGTCGTGGTGCCGGTGATGCTCGAGAGGATCATGGATCTGCCCAGCGAGACCCGGGCGCGCTTCGACCTCTCCGCGCTGCGGTTCGTCACCGCGAGCGGGTCCCGGCTGCGGCCGGACGTGGTGACCGGCTTCATGGACTTCTACGGGGACGTGCTGCACAACAACTACAACGCCACCGAGGTCGGCATGGTCAGCGTCGCCTCGCCCAGCGACCTGCGGGCAGCCCCGGACACCGCCGGGCGGCTGGTGGCCGGCACCGACGTGGTGCTGCTGGACCCCGACGGCGCCGAGGTCGGCCCGGGCGAGGTCGGCGAGATCTGCGTACGTACCAGCACGACCTTCGACGGGTACACCGACGGCAGCACCAAGGAGTCCCGCAGCGACCGGCTGTCCTCGGGGGACCTGGGCAGGTGGGACGACTCCGGGCTGCTCTACGTCGTCGGGCGGACCGACGACATGATCATCTCCGGCGGAGAGAACGTGTACCCGATCGAGGTCGAGAACGCCCTCGCGCTGCATCCCGCTGTCCGCGACGTGGCGGTCGTGGGGGCCGAGGATCGCGCTTTCGGTCAGCGGCTCGTCGCCTTCGTCGCGCTGGTCGGAGGTGCGACGGTGACCGACAACGACCTGCGCCAGCACGTCAAGGGCCTGCTCGCCGGCTACAAGGTGCCGCGCGACGTGGTGTTCCTCGATGAGCTCCCGCGCAACGACGCCGGGAAGGTGCTCGCCCGCGAGCTCGTCGTACCGGGAGACGATCAGCGCGACTGAGCTGCGAGCCTGGCTGCGGCCAGGGTCAGGTGGTCGCGCTCGGGCTGGTTGGTGGCCCGCGCCGCTGCCTGCCGGTAGAGCTCGGCTGCCACCGCGGAGCGCCCGGCCAGCTCGTGCAGGTGCGCGCGGGCTGCGATCAGGCGGTGATGGTCTCCGAGCTGCTCCTCCAGTCCGGCCAGCAGCTCCAGACCGGCTTCCGGACCGGTCTGGGGTCCGGCGACCATGGCAACCGCGATCGCCCGGTTCATCGTCACGACGGGGTTCGGGGCGGTGCGCTCGTGGAGCGCGTAGAGCGCAGCGATCCGGGCCCAGTCGGTCTCCTCGGTGCTCAGCGACTCCGCGTGCACGGCGGCGACAGCTGCCTGCAGCTGGTACTCGCCGAGCCGTCGACGTGCCAGCGCCGCAGTGATCAACCGGGTGCCCTCCTCGATCAGCACGGCGTCCCACAACGAGCGGTCCTGCGTGTGCAGCGGGATCAAGGCGCCGGCCGGGGTGGTCCGTGCCGATCTCCGGGCGTCGGTCAGCAGCATCAGCGCCAGCAGCCCGGCCAC
>DATAZI010000075.1:0-12286 GCA_036272095.1 Marmoricola sp.
CCGGGACCGCCGCGGCGACCCGGTCAGCCTCGGCCCGAGTCGCCTCGACGTGTGCTGCCAGCGTCGGTGAGGTCACCGGAGCAGCCGAACGCGTGCTCGGCGAGGAGCTGTGCCCGGCACCAGGCGCCGACGACGTGCCGCTGCAACCGGCGGCAAGGAGCAGGGCGGCGCCGAGCACGATGAATCGGGCAGGAGGAGTGCGTTCCACGACGCTGGGACGCACCAGCGTGCGCCCCGGTTGCAGTCAGCTGCCCTGCAGCAGCACCAGGCTCTGGCCGTCCAGGACGAACGTGGCCCCGGCCTTCTGCTCGGAGCCGGGCTCGACGCTGTGGTCGGTGCTGAGCACCACCGTGCCGGTCTGGACCCACTCGTTGGCCGGGAGCACCACCTCGCACGGCTCCTCGCCGCCGTTGAGCCAGAGCAGGAACGAGGCATCGCGCTGCTGCTCGCCACGCGGCCCGGGGGAGCGGAGCGGGTCGCCGGAGACGAACATCCCGATCACCCGCAGCTCGCTGTCGTGCCAGTCGTCGCCGGTCATCTCGCGCCCGGTCGGGTGGATCCAGGCGAGGTCCTTGGGGCCGCCCGGGATGGCGGGCCGGCCCTCGAACCAGTGCCGCTGACGCAGTGCGGGGTGCTCGCGGCGGATCTTCAGCGCTGTCCGGGTCATGTCCCACATGCCCAGCCAGGCGTCGTCGGGCCGCCAGTCGACCCAGGACGTCTCGTTGTCCTGGGCGTAGGGGTTGTTGTTGCCGCCCTGGGTCCGGCCGCGCTCGTCGCCGGCGGTGATCATCGGGACGCCGTTGGACAGGCACAGCGAGATCATCAGGTTGGCCGCGACCCGCTGGCGTCGAGCGATGATCACCGGGTCCTGGGTGGGGCCCTCGACGCCACAGTTCTGGGAGCGGTTGTTGTCGGTGCCGTCCCGGTTCTGCTCGCCGTTGGCCTCGTTGTGCTTGTTCTCGTAGGAGACCAGGTCGCGCAGCGTGAAGCCGTCGTGGGCGGTGATGAAGTTGACCGACGCGTACGGCGACCGGCCATCGTCGGCGTACAGGTCCGAGGACCCGGCCAACCGGGTGGCGACGGTACGGATGCCGTCGGAGTGCCCGCGCCAGAAATCCCGCATCGTGTCGCGGAACTGGTCGTTCCACTCTACCCACGGCGGCGGGTACTCCCCGACCTTGTAGCCGTCGCCGGAGGCGTCCCAAGGCTCGGCGATCAGCTTGGCGTGCCGCAGCGTCGGGTCCTGGCCGATGGTGGTGAGCAGGTGGCCGCTCATGTCCACGGCGTACCCCGACCGCGTCAGCGCGGAGAGCAGGTCGAACCGGAAGCCGTCGACGTGCATCTCGGTGACCCAGTACCGCAGCGAGTCCAGGATCAGCCGGAGCGCGGCCGGGTTCTGGGCGGCGACCGTGTTGCCACAGCCGGTGACGTCCCAGTAGGTGTCGTCGAAGGCCACCTGGGCAGGCAGGTCGTCCTCCGGCGTGGTGGCCCCGACGCGGTGGTAGAAGCCGCGGTCGTCCAGGCCGCGGAAGCTGTACGCCGGCCCGAGTGCCCCCGCTTCGGCGGGGTGGTTGTAGACGACGTCGAGGATGACCTCGAGCCCGGCCTCGTGGAAGCTCTTCACCATCTGCTTGAACTCGGTGACCTGCTGACCTTGGTCCCCCGAGGCGGAGTACGCCGCGTGCGGAGCGAAGAAGCCGATCGAGTTGTAGCCCCAGTAGTTGCACAGTCCGAGCTCGGCGAGGTGCGGCTCGGAGACGAACTCGTGGACCGGCAGCAGCTCGACGGCAGTGACGCCGAGGTCGAGCAGGTAGCGGATCACCTCGGGGCTGCCGAGGCCGGCGTACGTGCCGCGCAGCTCCTCGGGGATCTCTCCGTGAAGCTTGGTGAAGCCCTTGACGTGCAGCTCGTAGACGACCGAGTCGCGCCAGCGGCGGCGTTGCGGCGGATCCCCGTCGGGCCCCCAGTCGAAGGTGTCGGCGACTACGACGCTGCGTGCGGTCGCGGGTGCCGAGTCGAGCTTGCTGGGGCTCTCGGGATCGTCGAAGTCGTGGGCGAAGACCGCCGGGCCCGGGGTCACGCCCCCGGACACGGCGCGGCCGTAGGGGTCGAGCAGCAGCTTGCTGGGGTTGAACCGCAGGCCCTGGTCGGGCTGCCACGGGCCGGCAGCGCGGTAGCCGTACCGGGTGCCGGGCGCGACGTCGGGGATCGCGCCGTGCCAGATCCCCAAAGTGTGCTCGGTCAGCTGGTACTGCTTCTCCAGGCCCGCTCCGGCTTTCGAGCCGTCGTCGAAGAGGCAGACCCACATCGCGGTCGCGTGCGGGGCTGAGACCGCGAAGTTCGTCGACTCCTGGGACCAGGTCGCGCCCAACGGCCAGCTCCTGCCGGGCCACACGGGTGCCTTGGTGTCGGGGGTCGTCCAGCGCCAGATGTCGAGAGCCACGCGACGATCATCTCAGCCCGCGGTGCCCTAGGTTGATTCGCGACAGGAACGGCCGGTGACGGACTGGCCGGCGATGCAGGCGAGGGAGACAGATATGGGTGAGTTCGTTCGGCTCGAGGTCGCGGACGGAGTCGGCACCATCCGGCTGGACCGCCCGAAGATGAACGCGCTGGACGTCGCCATGCAGGAGGAGATCCGCGCGGCGGCCGCCGAGGCGACCGACCGCGACGACGTCAAGGCAGTGGTGATCTACGGCGGCGAGCGGGTCTTCGCGGCGGGCGCCGACGTCAAGGAGATGGCCGAGATGTCCTATACGGACATGATCAAGCGCTCCTCGGGCCTGACCAGCGCCTTCACCTCGGTGGCCCGGATCCCCAAGCCCGTCGTCGCCGCGATCACCGGCTACGCCCTCGGCGGCGGCTGCGAGCTGGCTCTCTGCGCCGACATCCGGATCGCTGCCGACAATGCGACCCTGGGCCAGCCGGAGATCCTGCTCGGCATCATCCCGGGCGCCGGGGGCACCCAGAGGCTGACCCGGCTGGTCGGTCCGAGCCGTGCCAAGGACATCATCTTCACCGGCCGATTCGTGAAGGCCGACGAAGCGCTGGCGATCGGCCTGGTCGACCGGCTGGTGCCGGCCGAGGAGGTCTACAGCACGGCGCTGGCGTGGGCCGGCCAGTTCGCGAACGCCGCGACGTACGCCGTCCGCGCCGCCAAGGAGGCCATCGACCGCGGCCTGGAGACCGACTTGGAGACCGGCCTGGAGATCGAGCGGCAGCAGTTCGCAGGCCTGTTCGCCACCGAGGACCGCACCATCGGGATGGGCTCGTTCGTCCAGAACGGTCCGGGCAAGGCCGAGTTCAAGGGCCGCTGAGCCGGCGTACGCAGGTAGCCTGACGAGATGGCCAGAGTTGTGAAGTCCGACGAGCCGTTCCCGGAGAGGTCCAGGGCCAGCCAGGACCGTAACGACCTGATCCGGGACACGATGGCGAAGGTACTGCGGATCGTCTTCCTGCTCTTCGCGGTCGCTCTTGCGCTCGGCGCGTTCCTGGTCGCGGCGCACGACAACGTCAGCCAGAACAACTCGCTGGTGAAGCTGATCCTGCACGTGGCCGATGCGATCGACGGGCCGTTCAGCCGCAACAACGGCATCTTCACCTTCACCGGCAAGAACGGCGCCACCAAGGACGCGGTGGTCAATTGGGGGATCGCGGCCCTGGTCTACCTCGCGATCGGGCGCTACCTTCAGCGGCTGCTGGCGCCCAAGGCCCGCTGAAACGCCGTCTCGGGGGGTACAGGGCCCTGTGACTGACCCCACCTGAGACGTGGTGTGAGTCGCCGGTGACTCGCTAGTAGTCTCAGTCGCACTCAACACATCGATTCAGGAGGGGCTCGCAAGAGCCGTAACCAGCATGAACATTGTCGTCTGTGTGAAATACGTACCGGACTCGACCGCCGACCAGGCCTTCGAGTCTGACAACACCGTGGACCGCGTTGGCGTCCCGGGCCTGCTCTCCGAGCTCGACGAGTACGCCGTCGAGCAGGCGCTGCAGCTGAAGGAGAAGAACGAGGCTCCCGACTCGGTCACCGTGACCGCGCTGAGCGTCGGCCCCGAGGCGGCTGCGGACGCGATCCGCAAGGCGCTGCAGATGGGCGCTGACGCCGGAGTGCACGTCACCGACGACGCGATCGCCGGCTCCGACGCCCTCGCCACCTCGACGGTGCTGGCTGCGGCCATCAAGAAGATCGGCGACGTGGACGTGGTCGTCTGCGGCATGGCCTCGACCGACGGCGGCATGTCCGTGGTCCCGGCGATGCTCGCCGAGCGCCTCGACCTGCCCCAGGTCACCTTCGCCTCGGTCATCGAGTCCCAGGGCAACCAGTTCCGGATCAAGCGCGACGGCGACGTCGCCACCGAGGTCATCGGTGCTGTCACCCCGCTCGTGCTCTCGGTCACCGACCAGACCGGCGAGGCCCGCTACCCGTCGTTCAAGGGCATCATGGCGGCGAAGAAGAAGCCGCTGGAGTCCTACTCGCTGGGCGACCTCGGCGTCGACGCCGGCTCGGTCGGCCTGTCGGCTGCCTGGACCGCCGTAGAGAGCACCGAGGCCCGTCCGCCGCGCACGGCAGGCACCATCGTGACCGACGAGGACGGCTCGGGCGCCACGGCGCTGACCGAGTTCCTCGCGTCCAAGAAGTTCATCTGAGGGGTTGGGTTCACCATGTCTGAAGTACTCGTTCTGATCGACCACCTCGACGGCGCGGTCCGCAAGCCGACCTACGAGCTGCTCGCGATCGCCAAGCGCCTCGGCACCCCGTCCGCGGTGTTCATCGGCGGCGCGGACAAGGCCGACGCCGCCGTCGAGTCGGTCAAGAAGTACGGCGCCGAGAAGGTCTATGTCGTCGACGACGCCGAGATCAAGGGCTACCTGGTCGCCCCGAAGGCAGAGGCACTGCAGCAGGTTGCCGCGCAGGCCAGCCCGGCCGCGATCCTGATCGTCTCCTCTGCCGAGGGCAAGGAGATCGCCGGCCGCCTCGCGGTCAAGCTGGACTCCGGCCTGATCACCGACGCCGTCGACGTCGCGGAGGGCCCGGTGACTACCCAGTCGGTGTTCGCCGGCAACTTCACCGTGCAGGCGAAGGTCACGAAGGGCACGCCGATCATCACGATCAAGCCGAACTCGGCTGCCCCGGAGGAGGGTGCCGGAGCCGGCACCGTCGAGAACGTCGCAGTGACCATCTCGGACTCGGCCAAGAAGGCGCAGATCGTGGCCTCCCAGCCGCGTGAGTCCTCGGGCCGCCCGGAGCTGACCGAAGCCGCGATCATCGTCTCCGGCGGTCGTGGCACCGGCGGCAACTTCGACCCGATCGAGGGCCTCGCGGACTCGCTCGGCGCTGCCGTCGGCGCCTCGCGTGCCGCGGTCGACTCCGGCTGGAAGCCGCACGCGTTCCAGATCGGTCAGACCGGCAAGACGGTCTCGCCGCAGCTCTACATCGCGGCCGGCATCTCCGGTGCCATCCAGCACCGCGCGGGGATGCAGACCTCCAAGACGATCGTCGCGATCAACAAGGACGAAGAGGCGCCTATCTTCGAGCTGGTCGACTTCGGCGTGGTCGGGGACCTGCACACCGTGCTGCCCGCTGCGACCGAGCAGATCACTGCCCGCAAGGGCTGAGTCCGAGCTGTCCGGCTCGGCACGCACGTCACCTGGACCGGTCAGGTTCGTCACCGCAGGCATCCTCGGATGTCTCGCCGGCGGCGGCCTGACCGGTTCGGTCGTTCTCAGTCTGGTGTGGCTTCTGAGGCCGAGGTCGTTCTGGTTCGTGCTGATCAGCGGCTACGTGCAGTACGCGCTGGTCGGCTACCTGCTCTCCGGCCTGCTGCTGGTGCTGCTCGCCCTCGCCCTGGGCCTGCCGCGCAGGAGCTGGATCTCCGGAGGAGTGGTGCTGGCGCTGGTCGGCACCGCCTTCCAGCTCGTGCTGCTGGCGCCGGCGTACCTGGGCAGCCACCCGCACGGCCGGCCTGCGCTGACCGTGCTCAGCCTCAACCTGCGCCTCGGCAATGGCGACGCGGCCGTCGCGATGGACCTCGTCCGCCGGGAGAAGCCGCAGATCGTCGTGCTCGAGGAGATCACCGCGCCCGAGCTGGCACGGTTCACCAGCGACGGCCTGACCGCGGCGCTGCCGTACTCGGCCGGCGGGCCGCGGGGAGCAGCATCGGGGACGATGGTTTTCTCGGCGTACCCGCTCAGCGAGGTCGTCCAGGTGCCGCTGCACCACGAGTCACTGCGGCTTCGGGTGGCGGCGCCGTCGCCGTTCTGGCTGGTCGCCGTGCACACCGGCCAGCCGATCAACGAGCCGGGCGACTGGCGGGCCGACTGGGGCGTGCTGAACCAGATCGTCCCTGCGCTGCACGGCAGCGTCATCGTGGCGGGCGACTTCAACACCACTCTGGACCATGCGCCGATGCGCGAGCTGCTCGGCAAGGGCTTCGCCGACGCCGCGCGGACCGCGAACTCGGGCTGGCAGCCGACCTGGCCCCGTCAGCTCGGCATGGTCGCCATCGACCACGTGCTCACCCGCGGTTCCTACGCCGCGATCAGCACTAGCACGTTCAAGGTGCCCGACACCGACCACCGGGCTCTGGTGGCACGGCTGGCCAAGGTCAACTGAGCCTCCCGTCTCCTCCGGGCGCCAGCACGGAGTGGAACGCGCACGTGCGGGGTGACTGAGTCATCAGCAGCCGTCTAGGACCGACGGACCAGGTTCGCGGCCCTCGCTGGTGGTCACGCCGTAGGCTTGGCCAGTCATGACTGTGTATCTCGACCATGCGGCGACCACGCCGATCCTGCCCCAGGCCGCCGCGGCGATGACCGCGCAGCTGGGCAGCGTCGGCAACGCCAGCTCGCTGCACGCCTCGGGCCGTGCTGCGCGGCGGGTGGTCGAGGAGTCGCGGGAGAGCGTCGCCCGCGCACTGGGCTGCCGCCCCGGCGAGGTGGTCTTCACCTCCGGTGGCACCGAGGCCGACAACCTGGCCCTCAAGGGACTGTTCTGGTCGCGTCGTGCAGCGGACGAGCGCTGTACCCGGATCCTCTCCACGACGATCGAGCACCACGCCGTGCTCGACCCGCTGCACTGGCTCGCGACCGAGGAGGACGCCGAGGTCGAGCTGCTGCCCGTCGATGCGCTGGGGCGCCTGGACCTGGTGGCCTTCGAGGCGGCGATAGCCCGCGATCCGGGCTCGGTGGCGCTGGTCTCGGTGATGTGGGCCAACAACGAGGTCGGGACCGTCCAGCCGATCACCGAGGTCGTCGAGATCGCCCACCGGCACGGGATCCCGGTGCACACCGATGCCGTGCAGGCTGTCGGCCAGGTGCCGGTCGACTTCGCGGCCTCCGGTGCGGACGCGATGACGGTCACCGGGCACAAGATCGGCGGGCCGTACGGCATCGGCGCCCTGTTGGTACGCCGCGAGGTCCAGCTCACCGCGCTGCTGCACGGCGGCGGCCAGGAGCGCGACGTGCGGTCGGGCACGATCGACGCGCCGGCGATCGCCGGTTTCGCCGCGGCGTGCGAGCTGGCGGTCAAGCACCAGCCCGAGATCGCCGTCCGGGTCGCGGAGCTGCGCGACCGGCTGGTGGCAGGGGTGCTCGAGCGGGCCACCGGATCGGCGTACAACGGGGACCCGGTCAGCGACGTCGACCACCGGCTGCCCGGCAACGCGCACCTGACCTTCCCGGGCTGCGAGGGTGACTCGCTGCTGATGCTGCTCGACGCTCGCGGGATCGAGTGCTCCACCGGGTCGGCCTGCAATGCCGGCGTACCCCAGCCCTCGCATGTGCTGCTCGCGATGGGCTGCACCGACGAGCAGGCCCGCGGATCGCTTCGGTTCTCGCTGGGGCACACGTCGACCGCTGCTGACGTCGATGCCCTCCTCGAGGCGATCGGTCCCGTCGTCGAGCGCGCCCGTGCCGCCGGGACCACCTCCAGGACGACCTGATGAAGGTCCTCGCGGCCATGTCCGGCGGGGTGGACTCGGCGGTCGCCGCAGCCCGGGCCGCCGAGGCCGGTCACGACGTCACCGGGATCCACCTCGCGCTCTCGCGCAACCCGCAGTCCTACCGCACCGGGGCCCGTGGCTGCTGCACGATCGAGGACAGCAACGACGCTCGCCGGGCCGCCGACGTGATCGGGATCCCGTTCTACGTCTGGGATCTCAGCGAGCGGTTCCATGCCGACGTCGTCGAGGACTTCCTCGCCGAGTACGCCGACGGCCGGACGCCGAACCCGTGCTTGCGCTGCAACGAGAAGATCAAGTTCGCGGCCGTGCTCGACCGTGGTCTGGCACTCGGCTTCGACGCCGTGGTGACGGGCCACTACGCGCAGCTGCGGACTGGGGCCGACGGCCTTATCGAGCTGCATCGTGCCACCGACGCAGGCAAGGACCAGTCCTATGTGCTCGGCGTCCTGACCCAGCACCAGCTCGCGCATTCGCTGTTCCCGCTCGGCGACACCGACAAGCCCCACATCCGGGCCGAGGCGGAGCTGCGCGGGCTGCAGGTGGCCGACAAGCCCGACAGCCACGACATCTGCTTCATCTCCGACGGCGACACCGGCGGCTGGCTGGGGGACAAGCTCGGCGCGGCCGCGCCCAACACCAGCGGCGCGATCATCGACGAGGCCGGCGCGGTGCTCGGCGAGCACGAAGGCACCTGGCGGTTCACTATCGGGCAGCGCAAGGGACTGCGGATCGGTACGCCGGCACCTGATGGCCGCCCTCGCTTCGTCCTGGACATCGAGCCCGTCTCCGCGACGGTGACCGTCGGGCCGCGCGAGTCGCTCGCCGTCACCGGGCTGAGGTGCATCCGGCCGTTGTGGTGCGGCTCCGCGCCGACCGGGCCGCTGGAGTGCACCGTGCAGCTGCGAGCGCACGGCGAGGAGCACCGCGCGGTCGTCGTACCGGCCGACGACGGGTTCGAGGTGACCCTGCGGGACCCGGCCTCAGGGATCGCTCCCGGGCAGGCCTGCGTGGTCTACGAGGACACCCGGGTGGTCGGCTCCGGAACGATCTCGGGCACCCGGCGCTGAGTCGGCACCCGCTGGGGCCGATCGCCCGCGCCGAGACGGACCGTGGCGGTCATCTCGCGCAGCACCGCGACGCCGTTCAGGTGCGCCCGGACGACCTTCTCGAAACCTTCGGGGTCGGTCGGGGTCACGGTCGGTTTGAAGCGCTCGCCGGTGTCGATCACCAGGGCCACGTGCCGCTCGGTGCGGTGGCGGTCCAGGTTCCACCAGTGCTCCAAGTCTGCCGGGCCCCACAGGTGCCACGGCTGGATCGTGGCCCAGCCGTTCAGCGGCAGCACGCTGACGTCCCGGATGGTGCCGTAGGAGATGCGTCTGGCACCCCACGGGTAGTACCGCTGGATGGCCAGCCCGGTCTCGTCGCACGCGACCAGGCCGTCGTCGTAATGCGCTCGTGCGTAGTCCATCTGCCCTCCCCAGAGCATCCAGATCAATCCCTCGACGCCATCTTGATCCCAGATCGCCCCGACACGCCAGAGGGCTGAGGTCCCAGGTTCGCGCCCGGTCGGGCAGAACGCGGGTCCGCTAGGGTCGGGTCACGATGCAGGCCCTGACGTTCGAGTTCAACCTCGCCCGCCTGGCGACCGCGAAGATCCTCGGCTCGGTATCCCCGAGCGGGTACCTCTCGCCGTTGGGCCCGCTGCGGCTGCGCGAGGTCCCTGACGCGACGCTGCTGGGCGAGGAGTGGGTCGTGGTGGCGCCGAGGCTCTCCGGTATCTGTGGCAGCGACGTCAAGGAGGCCTTTCTCGAGGGCGCGATCGACAACCCGATCGCCGGTCTCGTCTCCTTCCCGCACGTGATGGGCCATGAGCTGACCGGGGTGGTCGTCGAGGCCGGGACCGCCTCGGGCTTCGCGACCGGGGAGCGGGTTGTCGTCTACCCGTGGCTGACCTGCGAGACACGCGGGCTGCCGCTGTGCCCGGCATGCCAGGCCGGCCAGTTCCCGAACTGCTGGAGCGTGACCGAGCCGCCGTTCGGACCGGGGATGCACCTCGGCACCTCGGCAGCAGTCTCGGGAGGCTTCGCGCCCCTGGTCCCGGCTCACCGGTCGATGTGCATCAGGGTCCCGGACGGAGTCAGCGACGGGGCAGCGGTGCTGGCAGACCCCGTCGCGGTCGCCTTCCACGCCGTCCTCAAGGCACCACCCGAGCCCGGCGACCGAGTCCTGGTGATCGGCTGCGGAGCACTCGGCATGGCCGCGATCGCGATCTGCAGCGGGCTCTTCGAGGGCGCCGAGGTCTGGGCTCACGACAAGCACGACTACCTCGCCTCGACGATCACCGGCTTCGGTGCCGACCGCTACGTGACGGGCTCGAGCGAGGATCTGATCGCCGAGGCAGGCGCCGAGCTCGGAGCCAAGGTCTTCACACCGCCGCGAGGGATGCCGTACCTCCAAGGCGGGTTCGACAAGGTCTACGACACGGTCGGATCCGCGGGGTCGCTGGAGCTGGCGATCCGGATCGCCCGAGCGCACGGCACCGTCGTGGTCCCGGGAGTGGCGACGCCGAAGCGGTTCGAGTGGACGCCGCTGTACATGAAGGACCTGAGCGTCATCGGCTCCAACAGCGCGGGCATCGAGATCTTCGAAGGGCGCCGGGTGCACGCGTTCGCCGAGTACCTGGACCTGGTCGCGACGGGCCGGTTGGACCTGGCCTCGATGATCACCCACACGTTCGGGCTGGCCGAGTACCGCGACGCGTTCATGACCGCCCGCCAGAAGGTGGCCGCACAGTCGATCAAGGTCGTCTTCGAGTTCAGTTGAGCCAGAAGCCGGGACTCAACGGGCCAGCAGCCCGGACTCGGTGAACCAGAAGCCCGAACTCAACTCTTGGGGGGGAGGGGGAAGAACATGCTGGTCCGCTCGGCGTACTCGGGGTAGCCGGGGCGCTGCATCATCGTCTTCTCCAGCAGCCGGGCGCCGGTGGCGAAGACCAGGAAGTAGGTCATCGCGATCGGGGAGAGGATCGTCAGGACGCCCGGCCACGACGAGGCGCAGACGAGGTAGATGCCCCACCAGATGCACGCGTCGCCGAAGTAGTTCGGGTGCCGGGTGTAGCGCCACAGGCCGCGGTCCATCACCGTGGGACGGTCCGGGTCCTTCTTGTACGCCGCGAGCTGGCGGTCGCCGATGGACTCGAACGCGAGGCCGATCGCCCAGAGGGCGACGCCGATCCACAAGACGGCGGTGACGTGTCCGTGTCCGACCACCGTGACCTGGATCGGCAGCGAGACGAACCAGATCGCCAGTCCCTGCGGGAGCAGGACCTTGCGGACAAGACCGCCGGCTCCGTTCGCCATCAGCTCGGTGTAACGGGGATCCTCGGCGCCGCCGTGAGAGCGACGTCCGATGTGCCACGCCAGCCGCCCGCCCCAGATGACGACCAGGACGACGAGTACCCAGACGCGGACGTCGCGCTGGTGGAAGCCGTCGATGACCGGGACGTGCGAGTTCAGCGGGGCGTACGCAAACCACCCGTTGTCATGGTGGCGCAGCAGCGCCTTGCCGACCACAGCGGCCGTCAGGGTGACGGCGATGAACCCGAGCCCCCAGACGGTGTCGACCACCGAGACCCGACCGGTGACCTTGGTCAGCACAGCCGTCAGCACCATCAGGGCGACGACGACGCCGAGGCACGACGCGGAAACGATCAGGAAGTCGTGGAACGGATAGTCGACGGGACCTATTTCTTGGGAGATCAAAAAGTTCGCACCGCCGGCAGGGTGTGCGGGGCGCCAGGACGCACCGCGAGGATCTGGTCGACCCCCATCCTGCCGTCACGGAAGGACATCGCGCCACCGACGAGGTACAGGCGCCATACCCGGATGTACTCCTCGGGCACCAACGAGCGCAGGTGCTCGTACGCCGCGTCGAAGCGCTCGATCCAGGCGTTCACCGTCCAGACGTAGTGCTCGCGCATCGCGTGCACGTCGCGGACCTCGAGGCCTCCCGCCTCGATCAGGTCGACGGTCTCGCCGACCGGACGCATCGTCATGTCCGGTGCGATGAAGGACTCGATGAACGGGCCGCCGCCGGGGTGCTTGCCGCCACCCTTGCCGGCCCGGGACATGCCCTGGATCAGCACTCGTCCGCCCGGTTTGACCGAGCGGCGCAGCACCTCTACGTACGTCGGGTAGTTTCCCTGGCCGACGTGCTCACCCATCTCGATCGAGGCGACCGCGTCGAACCCGCCATCGGGAGCGACAACGTCGCGGTAGTCGCAGAGTCTGATCTCGACGAGGTCGCCCAGCCCGCGCTCGGCG
>DATAZI010000076.1:0-11241 GCA_036272095.1 Marmoricola sp.
CAACCGGGTGCCCTCCTCGATCAGCACGGCGTCCCACAACGAGCGGTCCTGCGTGTGCAGCGGGATCAAGGCGCCGGCCGGGGTGGTCCGTGCCGATCTCCGGGCGTCGGTCAGCAGCATCAGCGCCAGCAGCCCGGCCACCTCGGGGTCCTGCGCCATCGCGGCGTGCAGAGTCCGGGTCAGGCGGATCGCCTCGCCGGACAGCTCGCGGCGGGCCAGCTCGGCGCCCGCGCTCGAGGCGTAGCCCTCGTTGAAGACGAGGTACAGCGTGTGCAGCACCAAGGGAAGCCGCTTGGTCGTCTCGGCCGGACCGGGGGTCTCGAACCGAGCGCCGGCATCGGCGATCCGCCGCTTGGCGCGGGAGATCCGCTGGGCCATCGTCGCCTCCGGCACCAGGAAGGCAGCGGCGATCTCGGCGGTGCTCAGGCCGCCCACGGCGCGCAGGGTCAGCGGTATGGCCGAGGCCGGGGTCAGAGCCGGGTGGCAGCAGAGGAACATCAGGGCCAGCGAGTCATCGGTGTCGGCCGGCTCGGGGACGCCGGCGCTGGCGAGCCGGGCCTCCCTCTCCTCGCGCAGGCGTCGGGTCGCATCGCTGCGGACCAGGTCGATCAGCCGGCGCGCCCCGACGGTGATCAGCCAGCCGCGCGGGTTATCCGGGATGCCGGAGCCCGGCCATTGCGCCGATGCGGCGAGCAGCGCCTCCTGGGTTGCGTCCTCGGCGTCGGCGAAGTCGGAGTAGCGGCGCACCAGCGCGCCGAGGACCTGCGGCGCGAGCTCGCGCAGCAGGCCCTCGACGGTGTCCGTCGCCCCGTTACCGGTGCTGCTCACGGGCGCTGCTCACTGGCGCTGCTCACTGGGGCTCGGGGGCGCCCATGATCTCGCGCACTTCGATCGGCACGCCCATGGCGACTCCGCCCGGTCCCGGCGCCGCCGATGCCTGGGCGGCGACCTCCAGGGCCCGGTCCAGCGAGTCGACCTCGACGATCCGGTAGCCGGCGACGAGCTCCTTGGATTCGGGGAAGGGCCCGTCGGTGATCACCGGCGCGCCGCTGCCGGCGACGACGAACTTGGCGTCATCAGGCCAGGCCAGTCCTTGGGCATCGACGAGCTCGCCGCTCTCGGTGAGCAGGGCGTTGAGCTCGTGCTGGAACTCGATGTGCGCGTTGACCTCGGCCGGCTCCCACTCGCCCATCGGGACGTCGCAGTTCTGGGCCGGCGCGTAGTTCTGAAGCAGCATGTAACGGGGCATCTCTGGCTCCTCGGTGTCTGGCGCCCATGGTGGCGCATTCACCGCTAGGTCGGAACCGTCAGGCGTCCCTCGACATCGATCGAGGGAAAGATCAAGAAAACCTCGCCGGCCCTCAGGCCCCCGTCAGAGCCAGTGAGGTCGCCCAGAGCCGCTCGGCGTTGTCGGTGTCCAGGGCGTACGCCGCGACGCCGCCGAGGGTCACCGGGAGGCGCTCGTCGACCAGGGACGCCTCGTTGCAGTCCTCGAAGTAGCGTCCGGTGACGCCGTCGAGCAGCGGCGAGGCCGCCAGCAGCACCGAGGTGGCCGCTCCCTGCTCGGGCGTCTTGAACCGTACGCCTGCGTCAGCGAAGCGCACCTTCGCCTGCTCGATGTAGTCGCTCCCGCCGACGTGGCGCTGCAGCTCGGTGAAGATGCCGCCGGGCATCAGCGCGTTCGCGGTGATGCCGTCCTCGGCCCAGAGCGAGGCGGCGTGGACGGCGAGCAGCACGTTGGCCGTCTTCGACTGACCGTAGGCGCCGAACGGGTCGTAGTCTCGGAACCGGTAGTCGAGGTCGTCGAAGACGACCGGCGAGCGAAGGTGCCCGCTCGAGCTGACCGAGACGATCCGGGCGCCACCGGCGGCGAGCGCCGGATGCAGTGCCGTGGTCAGCGCGAAGTGCCCGAGGTGGTTCGTGGCGAACTGCATCTCGTCACCGGCGGCGGAACGGGTCAGCTCACCGATCGCCATCACGCCGGCGTTGTTGACCAGGATGTGCAGTGGCCCGGACCACGCGGCGGCGAACGCCGAGATGCTGGCGGGGTCGACGAGCTCGAGGGGCGCGATGTGGATGGCGTCGTTCCCGGTGCTGGCCCTCAACGCGTCCGCGACGGCTTCCGCAGGCCCGACCCGGCGTACCGCGAGAGTGACCTCGGCGCCTGCGGCGGCCAGGGCCCGGGCGGTCTCGATGCCGATCCCCGAGGCCCCGCCGGTGACGACTGCACGTCTGCCGTGCAGATCGACGCCGGCGAGCACCTCGGCGGCGGTGGAGGTCGCGTCGAAGCCGGTGGTCAGGGCGCCAGTGGTCAGGAGCTTGGTGTCATCAGGCATGCCTTGATCGTGCGGCTTCGAGCGCGCTCTAGGTCAACCCAGAGGTCAACCCAGAGGTCGAACCCAGAGGTCGAGCAGGGAGGTCGAACCCAGAGGTCGAGCAGGGAGGCCGGAGGCGCCTCAGAGCACGTCGTCGATCTTCTCGGCGACCTTGTCCTTCACGTGCTCGACCTTGTCCTTCAGGCTGGCCTTCGCCTGGTCGCCCTTGCCTTCGGCCTTGAGCTGGTCGTCGCCGGTGACCGCACCAGCGGCCTCCTTGCCGCGACCGGCCAGGTCCTGAGCCTTGTTCTCGAACTTGTCGTCGAGTCCCATTGGATCCTCCTCGTGGTTGGCATCTGATGGTTGGCAACCGGACCTGTACCCGGACCGGACGGCGCGACACCTCGCGGTAGGTTGAGGAGTCTCACACCGTCGGAGCGCTTGGTTCCTCGCAGTACGGGTACCCGGAGGCCTCCGCTACCGAGGAGGAGCCCGCGTGCCCACCGTTGCCGAGCACTTGATCACCGCTCTCGCCGATCACGGCGTCACCAGCGTGTGGGGGGTGGTCGGCGATGCGCTCAACCCGGTGACTGATGCGATCCGCCGCGAGGAGCGGATCAGCTGGGTCGGGGTGCGGCACGAGGAGGCTGGGGCTTTCGCCGCCAGTGCCCAGGCCCAGCTGACCGACGATCTCGCGGTCTGCATGGGGACCGTCGGCCCGGGCGCGATCCACCTCCTCAACGGCCTGTACGACGCCAAGAAGTCGCATGCGCCGGTCCTGGCGATCTGCGGCCAGGTGCCGCGCGAGGACATGGGCACCGACTTCTTCCAGGAAGTCGACAACGACGCCGTCTTCGCCGATGTCGCGGTCTTCAACCGGACCGTCACCAGCGCCGAGCAGCTGCCCGCGCTGCTGGAGGAGGCCGTCAACACAGCCCTCTCCGAGCGTGGCGTCGCGGTGCTCTCGCTGCCGGGGGACGTCGGCGGGCTCGACTTGCCACGCGGGACCAAGCCGGCCACGTTCGTCCGGCCGCCGCAGCCCGCCGCAGCCGCGCTCGACGACGTCCGCGAGGTGGCCCGGCTGGTCAACGGCGCCGGCAAGGTGACGCTGCTGGTCGGGCAGGGGGCCCGGGACGCGCGCGAGGAGGTGCTGACCTTGGCCGACCGCCTCTCCGCCCCGATGGTGCTGACTCTGAAGGCCAAGGAGGGCTTCGACGACGACAACCCGTTCGAGATCGGGCAGTCGGGCCTGCTCGGGAACCCGGCGACCGCCAAGGCGTTCGACGACTGCGACCTGCTGCTGATGCTCGGCACGGACTTCCCCTACAAGAACTTCTACCCGACCGGGAAGACCGTCGTGCAGCTCGACGCCCGCGGCGGGCACGTAGGCCGGCGTACGGCGGTAGACCAGGCTCTCGTAGGCGATACGCGACTGACCCTGGAGTCCCTGCTGCCGTTGTTGGAGCCGAAGACGGCGCGCAGTCATCTCGACGCTGCCCGCAAGCACTACCTGCACTGGGGCGAGCGCCAGGCCGAGCTCGCCGAACCCGGTTACGACCACAAGCCCAAGGGCCTGCTGCGCCGCACGGTCGACAACCCCGGGCACCTGATCAGGCCGGAGACGCTGGCCGCCGCCGTCGAGCGGCATGCAGCGCCGGACGCCGTGTTCACCACCGACACCGGCATGTCGACGGTCTGGCTGGCCAGGTTCGTCCGGATGACCGGCCGACGGCGGCTGATCGGCTCGTTCAACCTCGGCTCGATGGCCAACGCGATGCCCCAGGCCCTCGGCGCCGCGATGCTGGACCGGGAGCGCCAGGTGATCGCCTTCTGCGGCGACGGCGGCCTCTCGATGCTGCTCGGCGATCTGATCAGCGCGGTCGCCCACGAGCTTCCGGTCAAGCTGGTCGTCTTCGACAATGGGCGCTTGGGGATGGTCAAGCTGGAGATGGAGCAGGTCGGCCTTCCGGAGTACGGCACCGTGCTGAACAACCCCGACTTCGCTGCCGTCGCCAGGGCCATCGGGATGCATGCTGTGCGCGTCACGGAGGCGGACGACGTGGATGCCGCCGTGGCCGCCGCGCTCGCCCACCCCGGGCCGGTGCTCCTGGACGTCGTCACGAATCCTGACGAGATCGCCCTCCCGCCGCGGCCCACGCTGGAGCAGGGCTGGGGCTTCGCGATCGCGAAGACACGCGAGTTCCTCGACAGCCCGGAATGAAACGCCGGCCTGGGGCAGGGGATCAGGCCCGGCGGCTTCCGCCGGTCTCGGGGCGCCCCGAGACCAGGTCGAAGACCGATGCCAGGTAGTCGACCGGGTCAGTGGCCTCGGCACTCCAGATCGGGATAGCCACCCCGTCCCGGGTGGCCATCCCGTCCGACCTGCTTGCATGCCTTCGAGAGCCGTCGTTCACATCGCTCGTGCTGCTTCGGCTCCTGCGCTTCCCGAGACTCTTCCGGCCCTCTGACCGGCGCCGCTTCTCTGCCATGGTTCCTCCGCCTCTGCCCGAATCAGGGACTGCCCGATGTAAGGGCGTGGAGGGTCTCTTACCCGGTTCTGGTGGCGGTCATGCCAGCGCGTTGGGGATCAAGTTGGGGATACAGCGCACTGACCGGAGCGGATAGGCCCGCCTTCACCTGCCGGCTGACCTCGTCCGCCAGCACCTCGTACTCGCCGGCCACGAGCCCGTCGTACGCCGCTCGGACCACATCGGCCGGGTCGTTCTTCTCGGCATCGACGCCGACCGTCATCGGGGTGTCGGTATAGCCGAGGTACAGCGAGGTCACCAGGATCCCGTCGCCGGCCCAGGCCAGCCGCTGCGTGTTCGACGCTGACCACAGTGCTGCCTTCGTCGCGCTGTAGGCATCCCCGAGGGCGATCCAGCTCAGGACCGACAGCACGTTGAGCAGGGCTCCGCCGCCGTTTGCCTTCAGCACCGGCGCGAATGCGTTCGCCACCTCGAGCGGGCCGAAGAAGTTGGTCTCGAAGATCACCCGGGTTGCAGCCAGGTCGGGTGCGGTCAGGCTTGCTCCGGTCGAGACGCCGGCGTTATTGATGACGACGGTGACGTCGGTCGCCGCGGCAGCTGCTGCTGCCACCGACGCCGGATCCGTCACGTCGAGCTGGAGAGCCACCACCCGCTCGTCGCCCCAGTCCTTCGGGGTCCGTGCTGTCGCGTAGACCTTGCTGGCGCCGCGCGCCAGCGCCTGGTTCACGAACTCGGTGCCGAGCCCGCCGTTGGCGCCGGTCACCAGGACCACCGCTCCTCCAAGGTTGATCGTGGACATCTCAGATCCTCTCGATGATGGTGGCGTTGGCCAGGCCGCCGGCCTCGCACATGACCTGCAGGCCGTAGCGGCCGTCGGTCTGCTCGAGGTTGTTCAGCAGCGTGGTCGCCAGCCGGGCGCCGGATGCGCCGAGCGGGTGGCCGATGGCGATCGCGCCACCGTTGATGTTGACCTTCGCCAGATCGGCTCCGGTCTCGGCCTGCCAGGCCAGGACGACCGAGGCGAACGCCTCGTTGACCTCGAAGACGTCGATGTCCTCGATCCTCAGCCCGGCCTTGGCGAGCACTTTCTGGGTGGCCGGGATGATGCCGGTGAGCATGAAGACAGGGTCGTCGCCCGCGACTGCGAACGAGTGCACCCGGGCCCGCGGCGTCAGGCCCAGACGGGCCGCTGCGTCCTCGCTGGTGACCAGCAGGGCCGCCGAGCCGTCGTTGACCGGCGAGGAGTTGCCGGCCGTCACCTTCCAGTCCAGATGCGGATAGCGCTCGACGAAGTAGTCGTTCTTGAACGCCAGCCGCAGGCCGGCCAGGCCGTCCGCCGTGGTCTCGGGCCGGATCGTCTCGTCGGTGTGCAGCTCGTTGACGAAGGTCACCTGGCTCTCGAAGAGCCCGTCCTTCCAGGCGCGGGCCGCGCGCTGGTGCGACTCGGCGGAGAATTCGTCGAGCTGAGCACGGGAGAGCTTCCACCGGTCGGCGATCAGCTCGGCGCTGATGCCCTGAGGGACCAGGCCACCGGCGTACCGTGCGTTGACCTTGGGCCCGAAGAAGTCCTTGCCGACGAACTGCGACCCGATCGGGTTGCGGCTCATCGACTCCACACCCGAGGCGATCGCGACGTCGTAGGCGCCGGCGATGACGCCCTGGGCCGCGAAGTGCAGCGCCTGCTGGCTGCTGCCGCACTGCCGGTCCACGGTGACACCGGGCACCGATTCGGGGAAGCCGGCGCCGAGCAGCGCCCACCGGGCGGTGTTGCCGGACTGCTCGCCGATCTGGGCGACGGCGCCGCTGATGACGTCCTCGACCTCAGCCGGATCGATGCCGGTGCGGTCCACGAGGGCCCGCAGGGCGTGGGCGTGCAGGTCCACGGGGTGGATCTCGGAGTACGCGCCACCGGGCTTGCCCTTGGCGCTGGGAGTGCGTACCGCGTCGACGATGACGGCGGCTGTTCGTTCGGTCATGACCGTTGCCCTTTCTCAGGGCCCCTCAATCGGGGCTTCCACCGACGTTAGTGGAGTCAGTTGGAAAACCCAACGGATTGATTGTGTATTCCAACTCACTAGACTGGGGGCATGGATCAGGAGCAGGCGGTGGACGGCGTGCGCGAGTGCTCGATCGCGCGGGCCCTCGAAGTGGTCGGCGACAAGTGGACGCTGCTCGCGGTGCGCGAGCTGATGCTGGGCGGCTCCCGCTTCGAGCAGATCGTCCGGCGTACCGGCGCACCGCGGGACATCCTGACCGCTCGGCTGCGCAAGCTCGAGGAGCACGGCCTCGTGGAGCGGGTCCGCTACCAGACCCGCCCGGATCGCTACGAGTACCAGCTGACCGCGTTGGGGTGGAGCCTGCAGCCGGTCGTGATGATGCTGCGCGAGTGGGGCGATGCGCACTTCGCCGGTCCTGACGGGCCTCCGCTCGTCTTCGAGCACAGCTGCGGCCATGTGCACCACTCGGTACTGGCCTGCGAGGCCTGCGGCCAGGTCGTGCAGCGCGGAGAGCTGAGCCTGCTCGAGCAGTAGAACGTCTGGCTAGAAGGAGATCCCGACCGCCGAGAACGCGGCGGCGAAGAACAAGGCGCAGGGCACCGTGAGGATGACCGCCAAGGCAAGCACCTTCGGGGTCCTTGCAGACGTCAGCAGCGTGACCAGGCCGAGAGCCACCATCACCGCCGCGGTCCGATGCATGCCGCCGGCGACGTCGCCGGCTCCGCCGCGCAGGGTGTGCAGCATCTGCAGCGCCTCGCCGACCAAGACCCCGGCACCGGCCGCGGCAGCCGCTGACCGCTGCCACCAGAGCGGTCCGGTAAGAGGCGAGCTGAGCCAGGATCCCGCGATCCCGAACACGACCCCGGCGCAGACCCCGAACACCATCCACATCCGTGCGTACGACGACCACAGCGCGTGCGCGGTGCCCAGATCCAGGAAGGCGGCGAAGGCGTAGTAGGCCTCGACGGCGACCAGCATCATCACGACGCCGGCGACCGCGGCGCGGACCGGATCGGTGCGGAGCGCGGCGGCGAGGAAGAAGGCCCCGACCGCCCAGATCGCACTGGAGTTGGCCAGGTTGGCCCACGGGTAGGGCAGGTGCGTCATCGCCAGCAGATCGACGATGCCGAGGGTCGCGCCGGCGAGGACCGGGAAGAGCAGGAGGCGGCGGACGTCGTCGAGCCGGGCGGACGACGGCTGTTCGATGGTGGTCATGGCTCCAGGCTCGTCGTACGCCGCGGCAGGCGCCTCCACCGAAGGTGCCGGACTCATGGACCCGGGTACCGCACCGGCCCAGGGGGCAGACTGTCCCGGGTGAGCCAGATCATGTCGCGACGCGACCTCGACTTCCTGCTGTTCGAATGGCTGCGCACTGATGAGCTCCTGGCGCGGCCCCGGTACGCCGAGCACTCCCACGACACCGTCAGCGCCGTGCTCGACCTCGCCGAGGAGGTGGCCACCGAGCAGTTCGCCCCGCATAACCGCGCCGCCGACCTCGCCGAGCCGCGCTTCGACGGCACCTCGGTCGAGCTGATCCCCGAGGTCGCGACCGCGCTGAAGGTGTTCGCCGATGCCGGCCTGCTGGCCGCTCCGCTGGACGCCGAGGCCGGCGGGATGCAGCTGCCGCTGTCGGTCTTCAACGGCTGCATGTCCTGGTTCCATGCGGCGAACGCCGGCACCACCGGGTACGCACTGCTGACGATGGCGGCGGCGAACCTGCTCGCCCAGCACGGCAGCGCGGAGCAGGTCGAGCGGTACGTCGGCCCGATGTCCCAGGGCCGGTTCTTCGGCACGATGGCGCTCTCGGAGTCCCACGCGGGCTCGAGCCTGGCCGACATCACCACCCGCGCCGAGCGCCAGGACGACGGCAGCTACCGGCTGTTCGGACGCAAGATGTGGATCTCCGGGGGCGACCACGAGCTGAGCGAGAACATCGTGCACCTGGTGCTGGCCCGCACCCCGGACGGCCCGGCCGGCACCAAGGGCATCTCGCTGTTCCTGGTGCCCAAGCTCCTGCTCGAGCCGGACGGCTCGATCGGCGAGCGCAACGACGTCGCCCTGGCCGGCATCAACCACAAGATGGGGTTCCGAGGGACGGTGAACACCGAGCCGGTGCTTGGCGGCGGCGCTTTCACCCCGGGCGGTCAGGCAGGGGCGGTCGGCTACCTCGTCGGGGCCGAGCAGCGCGGCCTGCCGGTGATGTTCTCGATGATGAACGAGGCCCGGATCGGCGTCGGTCTGTGCGCGACCGCTCTCGGCTACACCGGCTATCTCAAGTCGCTGGCCTATGCCCGCGACCGCCTCCAGGGGCGCCCGATCGGGGTCGCCGCCTCCGAGCCGCAGGTAGCGCTCGTCGAGCACCCCGACGTACGCCGGCTGCTGCTGGCGCAGAAGTCCTACGTCGAGGGCGGGCTGGCGCTGAATCTGTACTGCGCCCGCCTCGTGGACGACATCGCCTCGCTGCCCGCCGATCAGGCTGCAGAGTCCGAGCAGCTGCTCGGACTGCTGACGCCGATCGCGAAGAGCTGGCCGTCGCAGTGGTGCCTGCTGGCCAACGATCTGGCCATCCAGGTGCTCGGCGGCGCCGGCTACACCCGCGACCACGACCTCGAGCTGCACTACCGCGACAACCGGCTCAACCCGATCCACGAGGGCACCCACGGCATCCAGGCGCTCGACCTGCTCGGGCGCAAGGTGCTCGGGGACGGGGGCGCCGCCCTCGGGCTGCTCCTGGACCGGGTGCGAGCAACGGCGACCAGAGCAGCCGGACTCGACACCGACGGCAAGGCGTTCGCCGACCAGCTCCTCGCGACCGCCGACCGGCTGGTAGTGGTCACCGGGATCCTCGGCGCCCTCGGCGACCCGCAGGCCGTGCTGGCCGACGCCACGGCGTACCTGGAGGCTGTCGGGCACCTCGTGGTCGGCTGGCTGTGGCTCGAGCAGTGGCTGGTCGCCGCCGGTCACGACGATCCCTTCTACGCCGGCAAGCGCGCGGCAACCCGCTACTTCCTGGACCGGGAGCTGCCGAAGGCCGGCCTCGCACTCGACCTTCTCGCCGCGGCCGACAGGCTGACCCTCGATCTGGACCCGGAGGTGCTCTGATGACTGGCCAGACGCCGTTCCCGCTCGACGCGGTAGCCGACCTCTACCGCGATCTGCACGCCCACCCCGAGCTGTCCTTCGCCGAGGAGCGCACCGCCGGAATCGTCGCGGAGCGGCTGCGCACCTGGGGGTATGAGGTGATGACCGGAATCGGCGGCACCGGGGTGGTCGGCGTCCTGGACAACGGGCCCGGTCCGACCGCACTGCTCCGCGCCGACATGGACGCGCTGCCGGTGGCCGAGCAGACCGGATCGGACTACGCGAGCACGGTGCCCGGGGTGATGCACGCCTGCGGACACGACGTGCACGTGGCCTGCCTGCTCGGCGCCGCCGCCGAGCTCTCGGTGCGCCGCGAATCCTTCGCAGGCCGGCTCGTCGTGCTGTTCCAGCCAGCCGAGGAGATCGGCGCCGGAGCCGACGCGATGGTCGCCGACGGCCTCTACGAGCGGATCGGCCGGCCCGATGTCGTGCTCGGCCAGCACGTCGGCCCGATGCCGGCCGGCTTGTTCGGGTTCCATGAGGGCCTCGCGATGGCGGCGAGCGACACCCTGACCGTCACCCTGCACGGCCGGGGCGGCCATGGCTCGCGACCGGAGACGACGGTCGACCCTGTGGTGATGGCAGCAGCCACCGTGCTGCGGCTGCAGACGATCGTGTCCCGGGAGACCGCCGGCACCGAGACCGCCGTGGTCACCGTCGGCACCCTGCACGCCGGCACCAAGGAGAACGTCATCGCCGACACCGCGACCCTCGGCATCAACGTCCGATCCTTCGAGGAGGCGGTGCGGGAGCGGACTCTCGCGGCGATCGAGCGGATCGTCCGTGCGGAGTCGGACGCCTCCGGCGCCCCGGAGCCGCCGGAGGTCTCCGAGAGCGTGCACTTCCCGGCGCTGCGCAACGATCCGGCGGGCATCGCCCGGACCCGGGCGGCGTTCGAGGCCGAGTTCGGCGCCGGCACCGTGCTGGATCCCGGCAGTGTGACCGGCAGCGAGGACGTCGGGGTGCTGGCCGAGGCCGCCGGTGCGCCCTGCGTCTTCTGGATCCTCGGCGGCGCCGATCCGACGGCCTTCGCCGGGGCAGCGAGCCTGGAGGACTTCGTCGAGATCGTCCGGACCCTGCCGAGCAACCACTCCTCGGACTACGCCCCGGTGATCGAGCCCACGCTGTCGCTCGGCGTCAGGGCTCTGGTCGCGGCAGCGCGAGAATGGCTGCCTGTCTAGCGGTTTCACGCATCGGACCTTGTTGCACAAAGGTTCCGGGTGCCGTCAGACTCCCCCGAGCGCCATCACCGTGACAGAAGGAGACACCGTGAGAATCGGCATTCCCCGCGAGTCCAAG
>DATAZI010000077.1:0-11666 GCA_036272095.1 Marmoricola sp.
ACGCGGGCGCGGGGGCCAGTACCGATGCAGGGACGAGCGCAGGAAGGGGAACGATGACCGAGCAGCAGCCGAGCAACTGGAACGTTCCTAACGCCCTGACCACGCTGCGCATCGTGATGGTGCCGTTCTTCGGGGTCGCCCTGTTGCACGAAGGTGGCAGCAGCAACGGCTGGCGCTGGATCGCCTACCTCCTGTTCGTGGTCGCGATGGTCACCGACAAGATCGACGGCGACCTGGCCCGCAAGCACAACCTGGTGACCAACTTCGGCAAGATCGCCGACCCGATCGCCGACAAGGCGATCACCGGGATGGCCTTCGTCGGGCTGGCGGTCATCTATCCGGTGCTGTGGTGGATCGCGGTGCCAGTGCTGGTGCGCGAGTGGGCGGTCACGATCGCCCGGCTCTCGATCGCCAAGCAGGTCGTGATGCCGGCCAACCAGAGCGGCAAGGTCAAGACGTTGGCCCAAGCGCTCGCGCTCGGCGGGCTGGTGGCGCCGTTCCACTACCTCTCCGGCGGGTGGGACCTGCCCGGCGACATCGTCTGGTGGATCGCCGTGGTGCTGATGGCGGTCGCGGTCGTGCTCACGATGACCTCGGGTCTCGAGTTCGCGCGCGACGTCGTACGGCACCGCCGTGGCACGGGCGCTCCAGCCCAAGCGTGACCCTGGCCTGGACGGGGCTGGCGAACGGGCTCAGCGGGTCCGGTAGCGCTGCAGCGCCGCGGTGATCACCATCGGGTCGACCTGGTCTGGGCCCAGCTCGACGAGCCTGCCGTCGACAGTCTCCATCAGCAGCCGCCAGTTCGGCCGGTTCGGACGGCCCTCGGTCCGCAGCCGCCGGACCGACCTGGACAGGTCGAACACATCGTCCATCTCGCCGCGGTGCACGGTGAGGAGCGGACCGGCCAGCGTCACCGTGGTCGGGTCGCTGAGCGTCAGGCTGCCGTAGGTCATCACCGCTACCACCGTGGAGACGGCCAGGACCGTGATCGAGCCGGTGCTGGCCTGGACCGCGGTGAGCACCAGGCCGGTGAGAGCACCGAGGCAGCCGAGGGCCACCACGATGCGCGCCAGCAGGCGTCCGGGCGTCGGCTGCGTCCATTCACCGCTCGGCTCCGGACCGAGCGGGGCGGTGGCTGCAGGGGGCTCGGGCTGGCGGGGGAGCGGGATCGACGGCGTCGCGCGCACCACATGGTCGTGACCGATCTCGGCCTCGCTCACCGATCCTCCTCGTCGTCGTAGGTCCCTGCAGCCTCCATTGTCACCACGGGATCGCCGCCACGTCATGCCACCAGTCGGGACCGGCCTAGCTGGTATGGACCATTGCCTAGGAGCCGGGACTTTCGGCGCCGATGCCGGCGCGGTCGAGTGCCCGGGCCGCCTGGACCAGGGTCAGGTGGGTGAACGCCCGCGGGAAGTTGCCGACCATCCGGCGGCCGCGGGGGTCGTACTCTTCCGAGAGCAGGCCGACCTCGTTGGTCAGGCCCACCAGCAGGTCCATCAGGGTCGTGGCGTCCTGGACCCGTCCGGCACCGGCGTACGCCGCGACCAGCCAGAAGGAGCAGGCCAGGAAGGGGTGCTCGTCTCCGCTGAGCCCGTCCACGCCGGTCTCGGTCCGGTACCGCAGCAGCAGGCCGTCGCGCAGCAGGTCCTCCTCGATCGCGGCGATCGTGCCGAGCACGCGGGGGTCATCGGCCGGGAGGAAGCCGACGGCCGGGATCAGCAGCAGTGAGGCGTCGACCTCGGTAGTGCCGTAGTACTGCGTGAAGGTTCCCCGCGAGGCATCGAAGCCGCGCTCGAGGATCTCGGCGCGGATGGTGTCGCGCAGCTCGCGCCACTGCTCGACCGGACCGTCGAAGCCATGCTCCTCGACCCCGGCAACCATCCGGTCGAAGGCTGCCCACATCATCACCCGGCTGTGCGTGAAGTGCTGCGGCTCGCCGCGGATCTCCCAGAGCCCGTGGTCGGGCAGGTCCCAGGTATCAGCCAGCACGGTGACCAGCGCGCGCTGCAGGCTCCAGCTGTCGGGCGTCTCGGTGAGGCCGAGGTTGCGGGCGTTGGCGAGCGCGCAGAGCACCTCGCCGACGACATCGCCCTGGCGCTGGTCCACTGCCGCGTTGCCGACCCGGACAGGACGGGAGCCGGCGTACCCGGAGAGGTGGTCGAGCTCGCCCTCCGGCAGATGCCGGCTGCCGTCGACGGCGTACATGATCTGGATGTCCTCGGGGTCGCCGGCGATCGTCCGCAGCAGCCAGTCCCGCCACGGCCGGGCGCGCTCAGGCTGGTCGTCACCGATCATCGCCTCGACGGTCAGCGCGGCATCGCGCAGCCAGGAGTAGCGGTAGTCCCAGTTGCGGGCTCCGCCGAAGTCCTCTGGCAGCGAGGTCGTCGGGGCAGCGACGATGCCGCCGGTGTCCTCGTGGGTCAAGGCCAGGAGCGTCAGCAGGCTGCGCTGCACCGCGCCGGCGTACCGGCCCTCGCCCGGCTCGGTGGCGAGCCACGTGCGCTGTGCCTCCAGGGTGGCGCTGATCCGCTCGTCGACATCGACCGGCCCGGGAGCCGGGCGATGCGAGGGCACCCACGTCAAGCTGAAGTCGAGGACGTCGCCCTCGACGACATCGAACTCATCGGCGTGCTGTCCGTCGTCGGCGACCGGCAGCCGCGGGCCGGCCAGGATGACCTTGTCGGGGCCTGCGATCGCAACGATGACCTCTGCCCCTTCGTTGGTCTCGCGGTGCACCCACGGCCGGATCCGGCCGTAGTCGAACCGGATCGCGAACTGGTGGCGCAGCGTGACGGTGCCGCGGAGGCCGGTGACCCGCCGGATCACGTCGGCGCGCCGGTCGCCGGTCGGCATCAGGTCCAGCACGGTGACCTCACCGGAAGCAGCGCTGAAGGTCGTCTCGAGGACGTTGCTCCCCACCAAGTACCGGCGGGTGACGGTGTGCTCGCCGACCGGCGAGATCGCCCAGCGCGAATGATCGGGATCGCCGAGCAGGTTGCTGAAGCAGGACGGTGAGTCGAACCGTGGCAGGCACAGCCAGTCGATCGACCCGTTCGCGCCGACGAGCGCGACGGTGTGCTGGTCCCCGATGATCCCGTAGTCCTCGATCGGCAGCGGCTGCTCGGAGGGGGCAGCGCGGTTCGCGGGGGCCATGATGTTGGAGACTAGCCTTGCCGACATGACGGAGACCGCAGCGCACGCCGACCTGGCTGCCCGGGTGCACCGCGCGCTGCTCGCCCGCGGCGAGACGGTGGGCTGTGCCGAGTCGCTGACCGGGGGTGCGGTGGCGGATCTGCTCTCCTCGACGCCAGGCGCCTCGGCGACCTTCGCCGGCGGCGTGGTCACCTACGCCACCCGGCTCAAGCGGAGGCTGCTCGGCGTGACCGCGGCCCAGGTCGTCTCCGCGGACTGCGCGTCCCAGATGGCCACCGGCGCCCGCGAGCTGCTGGCCGTCGACTGGGCGGTTGCTACGACCGGGGTGGCGGGGCCCGAGAAGCAGGACGACAAGCCGGTCGGCACCGTCTACGTCGGTCTCGCCGGCCCGCAAGGGGTCCAGGTGCGCCGGCTCGCGCTCAGCGGCGACCGGGGCGCGGTCCGCGCAGCCGCGAGTGCCGCGGCCCTCGAGGCGCTGGCCGATGAGCTCTGCTGAGGACCTGGTCGCGGTCGCGGACAGCCTGTACGCCGTCCCGGTCACCGGCTTCACCGCAGCCCGGGACGCTGCTGCGAAGGAGGCTGCGAGCAAGGAGCTCGGCGCCAGGATCAAGGCGCTGCGCAAACCGTCGGTGGCGGCCTGGGCGGTCAACCTGCTGGTACGCCGCGAGGCCGAACAGATCGAGCAGGTCCTCGGGATCGCCGAGTCCCTGCGTGCTGCTGCCGCCGCCCTCGACGGCGAGGAGCTGCGGGCCTTGACCCGGCAACGGCGCCAGCTGACCGCTGCTCTGACGACCGCCGCCGCCGGCCTCGTCCGCGAGGAGGGCGTCCGGCTCACCTCCGCGGTGGCCGACCAGGTCGAGGGCGTCCTGACCGCGGCGATGCTGGACCCGGTCGCCGCCGATGTCGTCCGCAGCGGGCTGGTGCTCACCGGCTTCACCTCCACCGGCGTCTCCGACGTCGACGTCGCCGCCGTCTGCGCTGTCCCCGACGCGCTGGGTCATCGGGCCGAAGCGGTGGCGATGGCTCCGCCGACACTGCGCGTCGTCGTACCCGACGATGCCGTACGGCGCGAGGCCGCCGAGGACCGCGTCGAGGAGGCAGTGCTCGAGGCTGCCGGTGCGGCCGAGGAGCTGCAGCACGCGACGGTGAAGGCTGAGAGGCTCCAGGCCCGCCGGCTGCAGCTCGCCGGCGAGATCGACGAGCTGCGGCGCCGGCTGGCCGGGCTCGAGGACGACGTCGACACGGTCGACGAGGAGATCGAGGAGGCCGCAGAGGCGGTTACCGAGGCCGAGTCAGGCGTCACCGAAGCCGACGGGGCCCTCGCCGAAGCCCGCGAAGCACTCGCCAGGCTCTCCTAGGCCCAGGACTTGCTGCGCTCGACCGCCTTGAGCCACAGCGCGTAGCCAGCGGCAGTCCGTTCAGCAGTGGCCGGGTCGGGTTCGAAGGCATGATCGAGCTGCCAGGTCTCGCGCAGGTCATCGGTGGAGTCCCAGACCCCGGTCCCGAGCCCTGCCATGAACGCCGCGCCGAGCGCCGTGGTCTCGACGATCCGCGGCCGCTCCACCGGTACGCCGAGCAGGTCGGCCTGGAGCTGGCAGAGCAGGTCGTTGGCGGCGGCACCGCCGTCGACAGCCATCGAGGTGAGCGACGGCATCGTGTCGATCACGTCGCGGACCTCGTAGGTGATCGCCTCCAGCGTGGCCCGGACGAGGTGCGCCCGGGTGGTGCCGCGGGTGAGGCCGAGGATGGTGCCGCGCGCGTGCGGGTCCCAGTGCGGTGCCCCCAAGCCGGTCAGCGCCGGCACGAAGACGACGCCGTCGCTGGACTCGACGGTGGCAGCGATAGCCGCGGTCTCGGCGGCGGTGCCGACGATCTGCAGCCCGTCGCGCAGCCACTGGATCGCCGCACCGGTGACGAAGATCGCCCCCTCGAGCGCGTAGGTGATCGCGCCGGAGGGGTCGCGCCAGGCCGCTGTGGACAGCAGCCCGGCCTCGGAGCGGACCACCTCGTGCCCGGTGTTGGTCAAGATGAAGGACCCCGTGCCGTAGGTGCACTTGGAGTCGCCGACGTCGTAGCAGGTCTGTCCGAACAGGGCCGACTGCTGGTCGCCGGCGATCCCGGCGATCGGCAGGTCGAGGTCGCAGAAGCTGCGTGGGTCCGTCCGGGCCAGGTCACCCCAGTTGTCCACGATCTCGGGCAGTGCGTCGGCCGGTACGCCGAGCAGGCGGCACAGCTCGTCGGACCAGCCTCCGCCGGCGAGGTCGAAGAGCAGCGTCCGCGAGGCGTTGGAGACGTCGGTGATGTGCCAGTTGCCGCGCGACATCCGGGCGATGAGGTAGGAGTCGACGGTGCCGATCGCATACCGGCCGGACTCGACCAGGGCCCAGGTGTTCGGCTCGTGCTCGGCCAGCCAGGCCAGCTTGGTCCCCGAGAAGTAAGGGTCGAGCCGCAGGCCGGTCAGCTCGGCGACCCGCTGCTCGTGGCCGGCCGCCTTGAGGCGGTCGCAGATCTCGGTCGTACGCCGGTCCTGCCACACGATCGCTCGCCGCGGCGAGCCGAGCGTCTCGCGATCCCACAGCAGTACCGTCTCCCGCTGGTTCGTGATGCCGATGCCCGCCAGGTCCGCCGGCTCCCCGGACCACGCCGCCAGGGCGGCCCGGGTCGCCTCGAGGGTGGCCTGCCAGATCTCCTCGGGGGAGTGCTCGACCCATCCCGGCTGCGGGAAGTGCTGGGCGAACTCCTGGTAGCCCTTAGCGGCGATCGCCCCGTGGGGTGTCACGACGACGACGGTGACGCCGGTGGTGCCGGCGTCGATCGCCAGGACGGATTTCCCAGAGCTGCTCATCGGCGCCGCCTCACTTGCCTGCGCGCAGGATCGCGAGGACCTGGACGTCGATCCAGCTGCCGTCGTCGGCGACCCGCATCTCGTAGTTCTCGGTGCCCGTCCATGCGGCCAGGTCCGGATGGCCGGCAGCGCGGACCAGCCCGTCGATCTCCGCGGCGAGCTCAGAGGTGATCGCGACCTTCTCCTGCTCGGTCGAGGCCGTCAGGTAGAGGTCGTTGAGGTCCAGCAGCCGCGACAGCTCGCCGATCGGGGCCCGCGCGTCGTCGACGCGCAGGTCGACCGCGACATCGTCCATCCCGCCGTACCCGGCCCCGTCGCTGACCACCAGCAGCGCGGCCGACTGCCGGCCGCGCTTGTCGCCGCCTGCCTCGTCGCCGGCGACCAGCGCGGCAAGTAGGCGGCGGGCCAGGGGAGCGGTCGGGTCGGAGGCGTCCCAGGCGGCTTTCATCGCCTCGACGACCTCAGGTCCGGTGAGGATGTTGCCCTGGATCGCGACGTCGGTGCCGGTGATTCCGCCAGCCCAGTCGAAGCACGCGGATCCGGTGTGGCTGACCGCGGTGCCATCGACGTCGACGATCCCGATCTGGCGGTGGTCGCGCTTGTCGTCCTCCTCCAGCAGCCGGTCCAGGGCCACCGGTGCGGTGGCGCCCTCGTCGAGCAGCGACAACCCGATGCCCTTCCAGGACAGGTTCGCCTCGGCCTGGGTGGCCAGGGCGCCGATCCCGGCGACTGCTGCGGGGACCGCGTTGCCGACGGCGAGGAACTTCGAAGCCACGGCGACGCCCCAGCAGGGCTCGCCTCCGGGCCCGTCGGTGGAGCGGGCGACGATCGAGAAGGTCATGGCCCGAGACTATTGCGCAGGGGTCGCCGGATGCAGCGTCCGAGTAGCGGCGGGCCCCTCCGTTTCGGTGCGCACCGGCGTACGCTGGTGGATCGCGCCGCCTGAACGGCGCCGAACGTCTGCAGAAAGAGGTCATCGTGCCCGCGCTCAGGTCACGCACCGTCACCCACGGCCGGAACATGGCCGGCGCCCGTGCCCTGATGCGCGCCTCGGGCGTAGCCAGCTCCGACATCGGCAAGCCGATCGTCGCGGTCGCGAACAGCTTCACCGAGTTCGTCCCGGGCCACACCCACCTCGCCCCGGTGGGCCGGATCGTCTCCGAGGCGATCCACGCCGCGGGTGCGATCGCCCGTGAGTTCAACACGATCGCCGTCGACGACGGGATCGCGATGGGCCACGGCGGGATGCTGTACTCGCTGCCCTCGCGCGACCTGATCGCGGACTCGGTGGAGTACATGGTCCAGGCGCACTGCGCCGACGCGCTGGTGTGCATCTCCAACTGCGACAAGATCACGCCCGGCATGCTGATGGCCGCGTTGCGGTTGAACATCCCGACGGTCTTCGTCTCCGGAGGGCCGATGGAGGCCGGCCGCGCGACGCTGGTCGACGGTTCGGTCCGCAAGCTCGATCTGATCAACGCGATCTCCGATGCTGTCGACGACAAGGTCTCCGACGAGGACATCCTGCGCATCGAGGAGAACGCCTGCCCGACCTGTGGCTCCTGCTCGGGCATGTTCACCGCCAACTCGATGAACTGCCTGGTCGAGGCGATGGGTCTTGCCCTCCCCGGCAACGGCTCGGTGCTGGCCACCCACACCGCCCGCAAGGCGCTCTACCAGGATGCCGGAGCAGCGGTCGTCGCGCTGACCAAGCGGTACTACGAGCTCCACGACGCCTCGGTGCTGCCGCGCGCGATCGCGGGCCGGGCCGCGTTCGAGAACGCGATGGCCCTCGACATCGCGATGGGCGGATCGACCAACACGATCCTGCACCTGCTGGCCGCCGCCCAGGAGGCTGAGCTCGACTACGGCCTCAGCGAGATCAACGACGTCTCGCGCCGGGTGCCGTGCCTGGCGAAGGTCGCGCCGAACGTCGCTCCCGGCGGGACCTACTACATGGAGGACGTGCACCGTGCCGGCGGCGTCCCGGCCATCCTCGGAGAGCTCTACCGCGGCGGTCTGCTCAACAACGACGTGCACGCGATCCACGCCGATTCGATCAAGCAGTGGCTGGCCGACTGGGACGTCCGCGGCGGCTCGCCGACTCCCGAGGCCGTCGAGCTCTGGCACGCCGCCCCCGGCTGCGTCCGGTCGGCGACGGCGTTCTCCCAGTCCGAACGCTGGGAGACCCTGGACACCGACGCGGCCGGTGGCTGCATCCGCGATGTCGAGCACGCCTACTCCCGCGACGGCGGGCTCGCGGTCCTGCGCGGCAACCTCGCCGTCGACGGTGCCGTGGTCAAGACGGCCGGCGTGGACGAGTCGATCTGGACCTTCGAGGGTCCGGCGGTCGTGTGCGAGTCGCAGGAGGAGGCCGTCGAGAAGATCCTGAGCAAGATGGTCGTCCCGGGTGATGTCATCGTGATCCGGTACGAGGGTCCCAAGGGCGGCCCCGGGATGCAGGAGATGCTCTACCCGACCTCCTACCTCAAGGGGCTCGGGCTTGGGAAGGTCTGCGCCCTGGTCACCGACGGCCGGTTCTCCGGCGGCACCTCCGGGCTCTCGATCGGGCATGCGTCGCCGGAGGCGGCGGCCGGCGGCACGATCGCCCTGGTGCGCGACGGCGACCGGATCCGGATCGACATCCCGAACCGCTCGATGGAGCTGCTGGTCGACGATGCTGAGCTGGCTGCGCGCCGCGAGGCCCTCGGCGGCGTCTACGCGCCGGCTGACCGGGAGCGCCCGGTCTCGCTCGCGCTGCGGGCGTACGCCGCGATGGCGACCAGCGCGGACCGCGGCGCCGTGCGGGACGTCTCGCTGCTCGAGCGCTAGACCGTTAGGGTTGGAACCCTCACTTGAACGTTCCAACCAGGAGGATCGATGCGCGTCGGAGTGCTCACCGGAGGCGGTGACTGCCCGGGCCTCAATGCGGTGATCCGGGCCGTCGTACGCAAGGGCGTGAAGGAGTTCGGCGACGACTTCGTCGGGTTCCGCGATGGTTGGAAAGGCCCGCTGGAAGGCCTGACCATGCCGCTGGGCATCGACCAGGTGCGCGGGATCCTGCCCCGGGGCGGCACGATCCTCGGCTCCTCACGCACGAACCCCTTCGCCATCGAAGGGGGCGTCGAGCAGATCAAGGCGAACCTGGCCGCGGCCGGTATCGACGCGCTGATCGCGATCGGCGGCGAGGACACCCTCGGGGTGGCCACCAAGCTGCACGACCTGGGCGTCGCGGTGGTCGGTGTACCGAAGACCATCGACAACGACCTCTCCGGGACCGACTTCACCTTCGGCTTCGACACCGCGGTCAACATCGCCTCGGAGGCCATCGACCGGCTGCACACCACCGCCGAGTCGCACCACCGGGTGCTGGTCGTGGAGGTGATGGGCCGCCACGCAGGCTGGATCGCCCTGCATGCCGGCATCTCCGGCGGCGCCAACGTGGTGCTGATCCCCGAGCGGCCGTTCGACATCGCCGAGGTCTGCCGCTACGTCGAGGCCCGCTTCGAGACAAAGTACGCCGTCATCATGGTCGTCTCGGAAGGGGCGGTCCCGGTCGCTGGTGGCGAGATGTCGTTGGTGTCGGGGGAGAAGGACGCCTTCGGGCACGTCCGGCTCGGCGGGATCGGTGAGCGGCTCGCGAACGAGATCGAGGCGCGTACCGGCAAGGAGGCCCGCGCCGTCGTACTCGGCCACATCCAGCGCGGCGGCACCCCGACGGCCTTCGACCGCTGGCTGGCGACCCGGTTCGGGCTCCAGGCGATCAGCGCCGTCCACGACGGTGACTTCGGAACCATGATGGCGCTGCGCGGCACCAGCATCATCCGGGTCCCCCTCGCCGAGGGCACGGCCGAGCTCAAGCTGGTCACCCCCGAGGAATATGCCGAAGCCGAAGTCTTCTTCGGCTGACCGGCGTCAGGGGAGCAGGACTACCTTGCCGTGCGCCTTGCCTTCGGCGAGCAGGCGGTGGGCGTCGGCGACCTCGGCCATCGGGTACGTCGCGCCGAGGTGCACCGTGAGGGCACCGGTCGCGGCCAGCCGGGTGAGCTCGGTGCGGGCGTTGGCGCGCACCTCCTCGCCGGGGTCGGCGCCCGGTCCGCCGCCGAGCAGCTTGATCCCTGCCGACGTCGCGCCGTAGTTGGCGATCGTCGCGATCCGCTGCCGGTCCTCGACCAGCGCCAGCGAGGTCTCCAGAGCCTCGTCGGTGCCGACCAGGTCGAGGGCCGCGTCGACCCCATCGGGCGCGAGCTGGCCGATTCGCTCCAGCAACCCGTCGCCGTAGACGACCGGCTCGGCACCGAGCTCCTCGAGCAGACCGTGACGGTGCTCGCTGGCGGTCGCGATCACCCGTGCTCCCCTCAGCACGGCCAGCTGCACGGCCATCAGGCCGACGCCGCCGGACGCTCCGTGGATGAGGACGACGTCGTCTGCGGTGACGCCGGTCGCGGTGAGCAGGTGGACGGCAGTGGCGCCGGTCAGCATCAATCCGCCGGCCTCGGGCCAGTCGAGCGCGGCCGGCTTCTGGACGACTGCCGAGGCGGGCACGACCACCTCGCCTGCGTACGCGCCGGAGATCCGGAAGGCGATCACCTCGTCGCCGACCGCTACCGGGCCCTCAGGGCCGTCGGCGTCCGGCCCGACGGCCGTCACGACGCCGGCTGCCTCGAACCCCAGGCGCATCGGCAGTGCGGCCGGGTCGGCGCCGCGCTCGCCGCCGTACAGCTTGAGGTCGATCGGGTTCACGCCGCAGGCGAGCACCGAGACGGTCACCTCTCCGGGCCCCGGTGCGGGGACGTCGACGTCGATCAGAGCCAGGTTCTCGGGGCCGCCGAAACCGGTGGCCACGACCGCGGAAGTCATGTGGGGCGAACCTGGGCTGGAGTGCACCTATTCCCCGCCGGCGTCCCGGCAGCGAAAGCCAGGTGTGCCGTCCCGCGGGAGGCACGTAGGCTTGGCAGGTGTCCGACCAGTCTTCACCGATCCCCGATCTCGCTGCGCTGCACGCCATGGGCGCTGCGCAGCAGCCGACGTACCCCGACCCGAGCGCCGTAGACGCGGCCGTGGCGAGGCTGCGCTCGTTCCCGCCGCTGGTCTTCGCGGGCGAGTGCGACGAGCTGACCGACAAGCTCGCGGCCGTGAGCCGCGGCGAGGCTTTCCTGCTTCAAGGAGGCGACTGCGCCGAGACCTTCGACGGTGTCACCGCCGACATCATCCGCAACAAGCTGCGGGTGCTGCTGCAGATGGCGGTCGTCCTGACCTACGGCGCCTCGATGCCGGTGGTCAAGGTCGCCCGGGCGGCCGGGCAGTACACGAAGCCCCGCTCGGCGCCGACCGACTCGCTGGGCCTGCCGGCCTACCGCGGCGACATGATCAACGCGCTCGACGCCAACGAGTCGGCCCGCGTCGCCGACCCGCAGCGCATGATCCGGGCGTACGCCAACTCGGCCGCCGCGATGAACATGCTCCGGGCCTACCTGGCCGGCGGCCTGGCCGACCTGCACGGGCTGCACGACTGGAACAAGGACTTCGTGCGGGTGTCGGCGGCCGGCGAGCGCTACGAGGCGATCGCCCGCGAGATCGACCGGGCCCTCGACTTCATCCGGGCCTGCGGCATGACCGACAGCGAGGCCCTGCGGACGGTCAGTCTCTACTGCTCTCACGAGGC